>NZ_VCJS01000624.1 GCF_005893125.1 Nonomuraea basaltis
TTCTTTGGGAGGATGGCTGCTATGACTTCGAACCGACGAAAGGCCTATGGCGCGTAGACGGCCAGGCCAGGTGCGCGCGAACCTGCCGCGCAGACTCCGCCCGGGACAGGGCATGAAGATTGTTTCTGGGGTCTCGGCGCGTGCGCAGAGCGAGATCGCCAGGTTCGAGAGCTCGCGTCTGTGGCCGGGCGCCATCGCCGATGCGGTGGCGCGCTGGGCTGGGACCGTTCACGGGCCAGCTCGCCGGCTGACAGATCCGGTGGTTCGTGGTTGCGGAGTTGAGGCATGCTGCCCCTCCGACGCTCATCCGCGAGGGATGCTGGAGCAGGCCCTGTGTGGGCTTCCGGCCGGCGCGTCGCGGGAGCTCCGGCAGCGGGTTCAGCCGCTTGATGAGCTCTACTGTTCCCGCACGATCGCGGACTCCGATGCCGATCCGTCCCAACCATGGTGGTTGAGGAGATGCTGAACCTCGGACGGGGGGATGCCCCGTAAACGCCCCTCCGCCCTCCGGCCGACGCCCAACTCCTGCCTGCGGTGCGGCACCCGGCAGGACTACTGCGAACGTCATGACGCAGCACTTTGCGTCCTGTGCGACGAGTGGCGTGAGGGTGTCTGCGGTGACCTCGGGTGCACCTACTGCCGAGACCGGCCCGCGCGACCAAGCCTGGCCCGAGACCATGCCCCCGCTGAGCCCGCCTTGCGCCGGGCAGCCCGGCTGGCCAGCCGACGGGTCCTGCGACACCG
>NZ_VCJS01000073.1 GCF_005893125.1 Nonomuraea basaltis
CCGTTAGTTGTGCACTAAGGTCGGTCGGTGTGGATCTCGATGCTGTGCGCACGTTCGTCGCCGTCGTGGACACCGGCCAGTTCCAGGACGCCGCCGCAGACCTGTCGATCACCCAGCAGGCCGTCTCATCGCCGGCCTGCTGCTGGAGAAGGTGACGGGCACGAGCGCCGAGCGGTACATCACCGACCATGTCTTCCGGAAGGCCGGGCTGCGGCACACGTCGTTACCGCGTACGCCGTACCTCCCTGGGCACAGCTCTAAGGAGTACGAGGCGTTGTTCGGGCTCTTCGACCCGCCCAAGGACTACAGCGTCTACAACATGTCCTGGGCCGTGCGGCAGGTTCTGGGGGCACGACGGGGCCGTCCCCGGCATGCAGACCTTCGCGTTCTCCTACGCCGACGGCGGCCACCAGTTCGCCTTCGGCGCCAACCTGAGGAACTACCAGCAGCTCGACGAGAACGGTAGTCCTGTCGCGCACGCCATCGACTTCGCGATCGGGAACCACCTGCTGGAGGCGGCGTGCGGGCCTGACGCGGGGGCGGCGACCAGGGCGGCGTGGCCGCTCCCGGCGATCGGCGTGGACGGGGGCACGGCCGCACCGTGACCGGCGACGTCGCCGGTCGGGCGGCACTACCAGTCCGGCACCCCAGCTTCGTCCACCGCCCTCGGGTTCACCCTCGCTGAAGCCCTCACCGCGAGCGACCCTGAGTTCGGCAACGGACGCGCGAATGCCGCGTCGGATGCGAGACCTACGATGCTCCCCGAGCCCGCCTGACCTGCTCAAGAAGCGAGTCGCTGCAGGTCAGAGGCATATGGGCAAGATCTCGTCTTGTAATGAGAACCAATTGCGTCAGATTGGCTCTGGGGGGAGCTCTGCGGGGGGGACAGGATGGCCGTCATGGAGATGATCGTTCACAGCCCGGCTGAGGGTATCTACGCCGCCACCGATGACTTCGTACACGCGATTGAGGTGCGGAATCCGTCTCGGTTCCTGTTCATGGCGGGAACGATGGGGCTGGATTCCGATGGCATCCCTGGCACCACGCTTGAAGAACAGCTCGACCTCATCTGGGCGAATCTTCGGGTGATTCTCGCCGAGGCGAGGATGAGCGTGGACAACATCGTGAGGCTTACGAGTTACCTGCGCGATCCCTCCTACGCTGAGGCGAATGCGAAAGCCAGGGTGGCTGCCTTGGGCGGACGGCGGGTGCCCACGACGGCGATCGTGGCACAGACGCTCGTCAGTAACTGGTTGGTGGAGATCGAGGTGGTGGCGGCGGGCTAAGTGGTGCGCACGGTCGCACTGACCACGGCCGAGCTAAGCCACGGCTTCATGCCGCGGGCAACGTTCGCCCTGCAAACCCTACGAAGCGGCCCCGCCCGCGTCCTCGCGTCGATATTTTGCGGACAATCTCCATGCAGGAAATAGACCGACCTATCCAGCAAGGGCCCAGGAAAGGGCCGTCTGGGGGTGTCATAGTCATGGCCTACAGCGGCTGATCGACAAGCAATCCTACGCGTCGAACGCAAAAAGGGCACAAAACATTGACGAACCTACCGAAATATGGAACGTTATCAACGTTTCCTCGAAGGACGAGGCCGTCGGCTTCGTCAACCTGTAGCCGGCGCAGGGCGCGGGCGAGGCCGCCTTCTCCATTCGCTGCGACGGCTTGGTGGACGTTTACTTCTCCCTGTGATTCGCCAGGTTCCCGGTGGGCATAACAACTCGCCCACCGCACCCTCAATATGACGAATGTTCGAACATTGTCCGGGCACGTTAAGAAATCGGTCAAAATGCCTCGGGAAAGCGGACTTTCCAGGCTGTTCTGTGTTGTGCTGGAAGTGAGGGCTCATTTCGAGACCCCGTAGAAACGGGTGGCCCGGGCCGTGGCGAGGCAGCCCGCCCGTGGGCCGCCATCACTCCGCACTGAGGAGGTACCCATGACGGCACCGGAATTCCAGCCGCCGCCGCTGCGCTTCCCGCCACCCACCCAGACCCAGAGCGTCCGGCGATGGCAGCAGCAGTTGAGGGATCGCGGCTGGCACATCACCGTCGACGGCGACTACCGCGAGGAAAGCAAGCGCCTGTGCGCCAACTTCCAGATGGAGCACGGTCTGGACCAGGACGGCGTCGTCGGCCCGAAGACCTGGAAGGCCACCTGGGAGGCCGCCAGCACGAAGCCTCTGCAGGCGCCCAGCCGCACCTTGAAGAAGGGCGACCAGGGCGAGGAGGTCCGCAAGTGGCAGCGGCAGGTCAACAACCGCGGCTGGCGCGAGCTCGATGTCGACGGCATCTTCGGCGACGAGACCCTGCGCATCTGCAAGGAAATGCAGGAGTTCAAGGGTCTGCCGAAGACCGGCGAGATCGACCGCCGGACCTGGGAAGAGGCGTGGCTGGAGAAGGTGCCCGTGGCCGCGGCCAGGTGAGCGCGCTCTCCGACCTCCGGGCCGACGTCCCGCCCATGGGACGCCGGCCCTCTTTCGCGCCCGAGTTCCGGCGTCCTGCCGAGCGGCGGTCGTCACGGGGACGCGGAATCCAAACGCATGCCCGTCCCAGGTGCGCGTCCCCATATTGGTCAAACTGGAAGATATCTTTCGCCCAGTCATAAATCGCGGACGATATCGTTTGGACTGCATACGGCCTGCTTTGTTTTTGCGAGGAACGCCCAGATCAGGTGACTGGTCTTCTTCTGGATCCGGCCTCGGCCGACCGGTCGTAGTCAAAGCCCGGCCACGTTGGCGCGCTGATCAAATGCTCATCCGCGTGCGGCATGTTATGGGTCTCCGTTCGCTTCCCTGAGAGGGCGCAATCATGACGCCTGTCATTCCCGGTTTCGACTACCAGCGCGTCCACGTCGCCGACGGCGTGTCCCTGAACGTGGCCATCGGCGGCTCGGGCAGCCCCATCGTGCTGCTGCACGGCTTCCCCGAGACGCACCTGATGTGGCGGCACGTCGCCGCCGACCTCGCGACCGGCCACACCGTGATCGTTCCCGACCTGCGGGGTTACGGCGCCAGCGACAAGCCCGCCGAGACCGGACCCGATGTCTACTCCAAGCGCACCATGGCCGCCGACATTGTCGCCCTGGCCCGCGCGCTCGGCCACGAGCGCTTCGCCCTGGCCGGACACGACCGGGGCGCCCTGGTCGCCTTCCGCGCCGCACTCGACCACCCCGAGACGATCACCCACCTGGCCAGCCTCGACGTGCTGCCCACCCTGGAGATGTGGGACGTGCTGCACGGCACCAGCGCCGCCGTCGGCTTCCACCTCTACCTGATGGCCCAGCCGCCCGGCCTGCCCGAGCAGATGATCGCCGCCAGCTCGGACGCCTTCTTCGGCTACTTCCTCGACATCTGGACCAACGACCCCCAGGCGATCCCCGCCGACGTGCGCGCCGCCTACCTGGACGCCTGCCGGAACGCGGTGCCCTCGATCGTGGCCGACTACCGCGCCTCGGCCGGGATCGACGTGACCCACGACCAGGCCGACCGCGACGCCGGGAACCTGCTGCGGATGCCGGTCACCGTGCTCCAGCAGGACTGGGGCGCCGCCCTCGGCTTCGACGCCGCCGCCCTGTGGCGCGCCTGGGCCCCCGACCTGCACCACAGCACCGTCACCAGCGGCCACTTCATGGCCGAAGAGACCCCGGCTGACATCGCCAAGGCCATCCGCGACCTGCTCACCCGCTGAAGCCGGTCGCTCAGGTCTGCGGGTGGGCCCAGCTGTGCAGGGCCATGTGCCAAGAAATGGTGCGAATTCGGCGGCTGACTGGCCTGGTGAGTGAGCAGTCGTCCGGAGCACGCTGACCCTTCCAGGACCCTTTGCTAGGAGGTCGAAGATGTCGGACATCGTGGTGGCGGGGGCCGGTCCCGCCGGCCTGGTCGCCGCCCTGCTACTCGCCGCCGACGGGCACCAGGTGACCGTGCTCGACCGGGACCGAGACGGCCCGGGAGACATCCATCGCGCGTGGGAGCTGTGGCAGCGGCCGGGCGTGAGCCAGTTCCGCCTGCCGCACCGGCTGGTGGCGGCGGGCTGGCGGCTGCTGCGGGACGAGCTGCCGGACATGGCCGCCGAACTCGAGCGCGCGGGCGCCATTGTGTTCAACGCTCTCGCCGGTTCCTGGCGGGTGCGGGCGCTGGGCGGGGCGCGGGAGGGCGACGAGCGGTTCGAGACGATCGCCGCCCGCCGTCCCGTCCTGGAGGCGGCGCTGGCCCTGGTGGCCGGGCGGGCTCCCGGGGTCACCGTCCACCGGGGGGTCACCGTGGCCGGGCTGCTGATCGACGCTCCCTTGAAAGGCGGGCGGCCGCGCGTGCGCGGGGTGCGTACCGGCGAGGGCGAGGTCATCCACGCCGACCTGGTGCTGGACGCGACCGGGCGAAGGGGGGAACTCTCCGGGATGCTCGGCAGCCCAGGCACCGCCGAGGAACACGGGAGGCCGGGATTCGCCTACTACTCCAGGCACTTCGCCGGTCCCATGCCCGCGCAGCCGATCTGGCCGTTGGCGCATCACGACAGCCTGTCCACCCTGGTACTGCCCGGCGACGTGGGGACCTGGTCGGTGACGTTGGCCGTGTCGGACGATGACGTGGAGCTGCGCGGGCTGCGGCATGCCGGTGTCTGGCAGCAGGCCGCGTCCATGTTCCCGAACGTGGAGCCGTGGGCCGCGGGCATCCCGATCAGCGACGTCCTGCGAGCCTCCGGAGAGGCGAGCGGCCCGCGCAGGCTCGTGGCCGGCGGGCGACCGGTGGCCCACGGGCTCCTCACCATAGGCGACGCCTGGGCGGTCACCAATCCGATGTTCGGGCTGGGCATGTCCATGGCGTTCGCGCAGGCGAGCCTGCTGCGCGACGCGGTACGCGCCGAGGGTCTGGACGATCTTGACAAGCTGGCGTTGCGGTTCGACGAGGTGAGCCGAAGTGTGCTCGCGCCGGTGTGCGAACGGCTCGGCCGCTGGGATCGGCATCGGCTCGCCGAGCTCGACGGGGAGCGTCGTGGCCGGCCGTACGAGAGCGGCGATGCCGAGTGGGTGCTGGGCAAGGCGCTGGATGCGGCCACGCTCCTGGACGGCGATGTGCTTCGTGGCGTGGCCGACGTCGCCCACCTGATCGCCACGCCGCAGGAGGCGATCGAGGCGACAGATCTGGACGGAAAGGCGCTCGCGCTCGCCGGGGACGCTCCGCGCTCCGTGGCACAGGGTCCCACGCGAGCCCGGCTGCTGGCGGCGATTCACGGGGCGCGTCCTTAGATTCCGTCGGCCGTCATCACTAGTAACCGGGGAAGACCCGGCGTAGCAGCTCGATATCGGCCGCGCCCGTTGTGACGACGCCGCTGGGGGTGTGCTGGGGCGCGAGCCGGCCGGCTACCAGCCGTAGCCAGGCTTCGGCGGGCAGAGTGAGCGTGCCATCCGGCTTCTCAGGAACATCGAAGTCCGCACTGATCCGCGCGTTCAGACGCAGAGCGAAGACCGATGCGGGCCCGCTTGTCGTGACCTGGATGACCGCGTGCTTGCCGTCGAGCAGCTCTGCTTTGCCGATCCATTCGAGTAGATCAGGAGATTGGTGCAGGAGCTCGTTCGTGGCGTCCGGAGGCAGCGTAGCGTGTTCGTCGAAGCCGACGCGTACGTCCCACGAGTGCAAGGTCAGCTCGCTGAGCCGGAGCCGCGCCGCTGTCGCCACGTCGACCGGTGCGGGCATGAAGCCCACATCGATGCGCAGGCTCTCGCGGGTGCCTGCGTCCAACGACTCATACAGTCCGGTCTGGGTGTGGCTCGCTTGGAGGAACCCGTCGGCGCGTTGCCTGCGGGTCATGGCGTTCCACCTGTCCCAGACGGTCACGTTGAAGTCGCCGCCGGGATTCGGCTTGCCGTCGAGGGCGGCTTGGACGGTGGTTTGCGCGATCTCGGCGCCGCTGCCCAGATGGCTGAGCACTTGCGAGATGTCCCATTCGGCCGCGCCCGACGGCCGGGCCAGGTCGTCCTCGCTGAGCTTGGACACCAGTTCGGCGAGGCTGTCATGCCCGGTGCGCAAGGTGGCGATGACCGCATCGGCGCTGCTCATATGTTCTCCAGGTAGCTGGGCTGTGGCATGGGACTACTGTGGCATGGAGCAATCAGCAACCCGAGACGGGCGCGTCACGTGCGTGCTCGGCGCACAGACAGCCGGCGCCCTTCTCAATCCATTCCCGCCCGGTCCACTCCGGAGCGCGTAGTTGCGTTCCGCTGGCCGACATGCCACCCAGCCACCTCGTCGTCGCCTGGAACAGCGCCAACGCCAACCCGCTCATCTGCTCGTTCACCCACATCGCCGCGGCCGCCTATCGCGCGGCGGCTCCAGAGGGCTAAGTCCCACAGCGGGAACGTCCTCGCGGAAGACACCCCCATTGGCCCGAGCTGTCAGGAGCCGGTCGGCGAGCACGGCGCTGTTGCTGTCGCCGGTGCAGTTCGTGCGGCGGCTGCGGGTACGGGCGCCCAAGGTGCTCGCCATGCCGTTCCTGTGCCGGGTGCCCAATCCGCTGGTGCTGGAGGCCGTCATCCGGCGCGGCCGGACAGTGTCGGCGTAAGGGTCTGCGCCCCTCGGAGAGCACAGCAAATCCACAGCCCTCACTGTCAGCGACCACTGGCTTACATGTGCTTAGGTGGTGCTTTGACAGTTTGTGTGCTGGATGGGGTTTACGAGTGTCAAGATACGGCTGGCGTCACTCGGTGTTCGCGCCCGTGTTGGGTCTGGTGGTCTCCCTGCTGCTGCTGGGAGCCGGAGCGGTGGAAACGCTGCTGGAGTCCGTGGGCGCGACCACGGCGCCGGTGGCCGCGGAGCTCGTGGTCACGCTCATCATCGCGGTGTTCCTGATCACCGTTCTCAGGATCGTCAGGGCCGTACCGGACATCCGGCGGGAGAGCGCCGCGACGGCGCGGGCCGTGGCGAACGTCCAGGCGGTGAAGCCGAACGAGGACACGCTGGTGTCGCGGCGGCTCAAGCTGTTCAGGGAGGCGGCCGAGGCAGGGAACGACTGCGAGGCGGTGCTGAGCGCCCGGTCCGCGCTGGACGACAGTGAGATGGCCAACAAGCACCACCTCGACCACGCGCTCATCTGGGCGCTGCCGGTCTTCGGGTTCATCGGCACCGCGCTGACGATGGCCGCGATGGTCACCTCGTTCTCGAACGCCCTGGACAGCCGGGGGGACCCGGGCGTGCTGATCGCCGCGCTCAAGCAGCACGTGCTGCCGGAGCTGGCGTCCGCGTTCGGCGTCACCATGATCGCGCTGTTCCTCAGTGTGGTGGCATTCGGGGCGATGGCCCTGGTGGAGCGGGCGGAGCGGGCCAGTGTGGTGGCCGCCGACGAGGTGTTCCTGATCTATATCGCGCGCCTGCCCGCCAAGCAGGCGGCTCCCGCCATGCAGGGGCTCACCCAGGAGCTGGCCCAGTCCAGAGGCAGGACCGAGGAGCTCGTCAAGGGCCTGGACGCGCTGCGCACCGCGGTGGAGCGGCTGAGCGCCGTCGAGAGCCGGCCGCACAGATACACGCTGGTGAGGGAGCCGTGAGGAAGCGACCCGTCCGGTCGTTCGCACCGCCGCTCGACCTGCGCTTCATCGACCTGTTCATGGCCATCGTGCTGGCGCTTTCCTTCGTCGCGATCATGCTGACCGTCGTGGCGCGGATGCTGCCGACGGAGAACTCCTCGCCGCCCGCGCGCCAGGAGAAGAGCGTGGCCCAGCTGAAGAGGCAGCTCGACGCGGCCGTGCTGGCCAAGCGGAAGGCCGAGGTCGAGCTGCGTACCACGCGGCAGCAGATCGCCGATCAGACCGCGTTCGCCCTGCCCTGGTGGCTGATCGGGTTCTGCGCCGTGCTCGGCGTGCTCGCCGTGTTCATGGGCTGGCGTGTCCGCCTGTGGAACAAGGAAAATCTCCCGCGCCTGCGAAGCTGGGCGTTGGTCACCGTGGTGGTGGCGGTGGTCACGGTGGTGATCAGGGAGCTGAGCGACCGCGACGGCTATCTGCTGCTCGCCGAGATCCCGTGGTGGGCCGCCGACGCCCTCTGTCTCGGGCTCCTGCTGGTCGCGTACGTGCTGATCTCCGTCATCCGGGCCAACCACACCGCGCTGAGCGAGATCAGGGCGCGGCCGTCCCCCCACCAGTAGGAGGACGCACGGAGGACCTCCGTGTGGTGCGGAACCGGGTCCGGCACCACATCGGAGGTCCTCCGGAGCTAGCGGGCCCGCGTGTAGGTGATGTGCGGGGCCTCTGGGGCGGTCATGCCGTTTCCGATGAAGAAGCCCGCCTGCGGCGGCTGGTTGTAGCCGACGTTCTGCCAGGCCACCGAGAGCCGGTAGACGGGGTCGTGCATCAGCGTGCGGATCCTGAGGTCGGTCACGTCGACGGTCGTGTAGAGGCGCAGCTTGGTGCTGTCCTGGGACCGCCAGACGATCTCCTCGCGCCAGTCTCCGATCAGGTCGGCCTGGAGGGTCGGCGTCCCCTTGGTGGAGTTGTTCGAGTAGGTGCCCTCGGCGCGGAAGATCTCCCTGCTCGTGCCGTCCCACTTGGCGATCGTGCCGACGCCGACGCCCTTCGCCTGGTCGTAGGCGTGGTCGACGATCTCGCGGAGCGGGTCGCCGTCCCACCAGGCGAGGAAGTTCGCCGGGGGGATCGACTGCCCGAGCAGCTGGCCGGCGGCCGTGCGCAGCTCACCCTGCGGGGAGTTCCACTCGCCCGTCGCGGTCACCGCCCACGACTCCGCGCCCGGGTGCTTGGGATCGATGTCGGCGGAGGCGGCGCGGCCCGTGTCCTTCGTGGCGGGCATCGACCACAGCACCTGGCCCGTGGCGGCGTCCCTGAAGGTGGCGCCCCGGTTGCCGCTGGCGCCCATGTCCTCATGGGCCGCGAACACCTCGTAGCCGGGCCGGCTCGGGTCCAGATCGGTGACGTGGAGCGCGTCGCCGTGACCCAGGCGGGTGCTGTACAGGCCCTCGCCGTCGTCGTCGACCGTCATCGAGCCGAACACGATCTCGTCCTTCTGGTCGCCGTCGAGGTCCACGACGGACAAGTTGTGGTTGCCCTGCCCCGCGAAGGCGCTGTTCCCGGGGGTGTTGGAGTCGAACACCCACCGCTGCTCGAGGTTCTTGCCGTCGAAGTCGTAAGCGGCCAGGACGGTGCGCGTGTAGTAACCCCGGCTGAAGACGACCGACGGGTGCTCGCCGTCGAAGTAGGCGACGGCCGCGAGGAACCGGTCCACGCGGTTGCCGTACCCGTCGCCCCACGCCGCCACGTCGCCGCGGGGAGGAACGTAGTCGACGGTGTCGATCGCCTTGCCCGTGTTCCCTTCGAACACCGTCAGGTATTCCGGGCCCGACAGCACGTAGCCGCTGGAGTTGCGGTAGTCCTTGCTGGGATTGCCCAGGACGGTTCCCACGCCGTCGACGGTCCCGTCGGCGGTCTTCATGACCACCTCCGACCTGCCGTCGCCGTCGAGGTCGTAGACCATCAGCTGGGTGTAATGCGCTCCAGCCCGGATGTTCCGGCCGAGCGAGATCCGCCACTTCCGCTTGCCGGCCATCGTGTACGCGTCCACGTAGACCAGCCCGGTGTAGCCGGCCTGGGAGTTGTCCTTGGCGTTGCTCGGGTTCCAGACGAGGATCAGGTCGAGCTCGCCGTCACCGTCCAGGTCCCCGACCGAGGAGTCGCCCGCGCTGTAGGTGTACGGCTGGCCGTCCTTGGTGTAGTCGTCGGCCGGCTTGTCCAGCGGGATCTCCATGTACGGCCTGCTCCACACGCCGAACTCGGCGGTGGGGTCGCCGCCCACGGGGATCACCCGGTAGACGGACTTGGCCGTTCCATCGGCGTCGAGGTGGTTCGTGGCGCCCGTGACCTCCTTGAGCTTCTTTCCGTCACGCCAGATCTCGAACGCCTGGCCGGGGTCGTCCAGCCCGAGCAGCCGCCAGCCGAGGTAGACCCCCGCGCTGGTCGCGACGGCGACCGGTGCCCTGTCCAGGCGCTCCATCTGCCGCTTCAGCTTGGTGACCGCCCGCGAGGCGGTCGCCGGCGAGGGCTCGGAGGCGCCGCCCCTGTTGACCGCCACGATCCGGTAGCGGAAGGGCACCGTCGTGAGGACCTCGCCGTCGTCGAACGACGGTTGCTGCGTGGTCCCGATCCGCGCGTAGGGCCCCTCCTCCTTCTCCGCCCGGTGGACCCGGTACAGCAGCGCGCCCTCGACCCCGCTCCAGCGCAGTTCCACGCTGTTCTTCTCGACCTGGCCGAGGCGGGGCGCCTGCGGCACGGCCGGCGGCGTCACCGAGTCGTCCACGGTGGCGACCCGGACCGCGGCCGAGGGCACCGACTCGTCTCCGGCGGGGTCGAGAGCGGTCACCGTGTAGTCGTAGCGGGAGCCGATCTGGGCGGTCGTGTCGGTGTAGGAGGTGCCGGAGACCTTGCCGAGCAGGGCGGGCTTCGCGTCGCCCTCCTCGGCCCGGAAGATCCGGTAGCCTGCCGCCCCGTCCGTCGCCGTCCAGCTCAACGGGACGCTGGCGGCGATCCCCTCGAAGGAGACCGATCCGGCCCGCAGCCCCTCGGGAGCCGTCAGGATCGGGGTGATCTCCAGGCCGTTGAGGTGGGCGGTGGTGCCCGACACCACGACGTTCAGCTGCCCGTCGGTGACCTTGATCCCGGAGATGGCGCTCGTGGCCACGCTTCTGCTGCTGGAGACGGCGACGGCGGCGCCGCCCTCCGCGGAGATGGTCGTCCTCGCGGTGCCCAGCAGGTCTCCCACGTACGCCTTCAGGCCGTAGAGCCCGTTCGGCACGTCCACCTTGAACTCGTAGGAGCCGCCGAAGTAGGCCAGGAAGTCCCTGCCGAGATCGTCCAGCGCGCTGCCGCGGTCTCGGTCGATCATGTTCGCGGCGCTGGTGAGTCCGAAGCCCGTGTCGGGCTTGTAGATCGTCGCCCGCGTGACCTGGGTGTACCCGGCGGCGACCGGCCCGGTGGCGGGCCCGAAGTCGTACTTGTACAGGGCCCGCTTGGTGGTGATCGTCACGGGGTCGGACGGCTCGGAGTCGCCGCGCCCGTTCACCGCCACCACGCGGAATTCGTAGCTCTTGCCCTCCGCCAGTCCGGAGACCGAGGCCTGCGGGATCGCGGAGGTGGTGGCCAGGGCGCCGTCGCGGAGCACCTTGTAGACGTCGGCGGTCTCGGCGGCGTCCCACTTCAGCACGGCGCCCGCGTTGGAAATGCCGCCCGCCACCAGTCCGGTGGGCTTGGCGGGGACGGCGGCGGGCGGCTCGCTCTCCCGCACCAGCCCCGACAGCGGCAGTCCCAGCGCCTTCACGCCGCCCGCGACCAGGCGCGCCATCTGGATGGCTCCGTACTCCTGGAAGTGGGTGTTGTCCGTGGCGCCGTTCGGCCAGGCGCCGTAGACGCCCGCGGGGACGTGCAGGAACACCGACTTGGCCGCCTCGGGCCCGATCGTGTCCAGGTATTGCCTGCTCAGGGTGGACAGGTCGACCAGCGCGACGTTCTCCTCCTGGGCCAGCTCCTTCATCTTCACCACGTAGTCGGGGAAGGAGACGTTGAACGTGCCGGTCGTGGCGTTGTAGTCGAGACGGGAGACGGGGGTGACCAGGATCGGGGTCGCCCCGCGCTGCCTGGCGCCGTTGACGTAGACCCGCAGGTACTCCTTGAAGTCCTCGGGGGAGGCGTACCTGTCGGGCACGCTGACGGTCGCGTCGTTGTGCCCGAACTGGACGAAGAAGTAGTCGCCGGGCCTGATCGCCCGCAGGATCGTGTCGAGGCGGCCCTGGGTGATGAAGTTCTTGGAACTGCGCCCGCCGATGGCGTGGTTGTCGAAGGCGACGCCGGTGGTGAAGGACTGCTCGATCATCTGGCCCCACCCGGCCTCGGGCGCCCAGAACGGGTCATAGGTCTGGACGGTCGAGTCGCCCGCGATATAGGCGGTCGGGATCGTGCCGGCGGTGCGGCCGGCCTGCCGGGTGATGACCAGCGAGTTGATCTTGGGGGCGTTGCCGGAGAAGACGAAGTCCATCTTCCCGTCCACCAGGGCGATGCCGAAGGACATCTCCAGGTACGAGCCCGCGGCCTTGGCCGTCTGCTGCACCTTCGCGATCGACTCGACCGTGATCGCGATGTCGGTCGGCTCGGTGGCGTCGCCGGCGACGAGTGCGACGGTGTAGTCGCCGTTGGGCAGGTCCACGCTGAAGGTGGCGGCGCCGGTGGCGACGAAGTCGGATCGGAGGGCGTCGCCCGTGGCTCTGTCGGCCGAGGACAGCGTCGCGGTGTCGGCGAAGCCGTATCCCTGGGCCGAGCTGTAGCCGGTGGTCTCGGTGACGCGCGTGTAGCCCTCCTGAAGAGCGCTGCCGGAGGTGCCGAAGTCGAAGGCGCGGTCGGCCTCCGCGGCCTCGGCGGTTGTTGGTGTTAGCGCTAACATGCCGACGAGGAGGGTTATGGCCGCGATTTTGCGCATGGGGCGTCCATTCGGGGTGATGCTCGAGGAGTGCCGAAGAGAAGTTAAGGCTGGGATTTAAACGTTTTAATAGAGGTCCGAAACCAAGTGTGATCGAAAAATCACATGGCTGTCAACGGTGAGGTGATTCGAACGGCCGGCCGCCCCTGGCCGCGTCGGCGGCCAAGGGCGGCTGGACACCGCAAGGCGGTCAGTGGGCGCAGCCCGCGTACTCGTCGAGGCGGCGCAGCATCGCCGCCAGCATGAGCGGGAACATCGCCACGTGCGCGGCCAGCATCAGCATGCCGCCGTCAATGATGCCGAGCCACAGCAGGGGGAAGAGCGGCACGACCGGAACGAACATCGCCGCGCACATCTCCAGGGTCGAGGCCCAGCCGTGGCCGCGGATCCGCATCCACACGGCCATGCCGACGGACATGTTGAACGCCATCACCAGGTAGCCCAGCTCGGGGTACTGGCTGTGCGAGACGCTGAGGCCGAGGACGTCGAAGAGGGCGCCGAGCGCGAACATCCCGACGAACATCGCGATGATCATCTCGACGTAGTGGAGGGCGAACCTGCCCCAGCGGCGGCGGGGCTTCATCGCTGTTGTCGTCGTCATGTGTCCGACTGTCCAGGAGACGGGTTCACGCGCCAAGGCAGGGAGCCGGGGAGGTCCGGAAACTTGGGTCCTTCGTCCTTCGGACCTACAGTCGGTGCCATGGACCGAAGACGGGTCGTGGTGGTGGCGTACGAGGCGGCGGAGCTGCTGGAGATCGCCTGCATCACCACCGCGCTGGAGAGCGCCAACTGGCACGGCGCGTTACCGTACTACGAGTATCGCCTGGCCACGCCCGGCGGCCACACCTTCACCACCGCCACCGCATTGATGCTGCAGCCTCAGCTGGCCCTGGAGCGGGTCGCCGGGCCGCTCGACACCCTCGTGGTGGCGGGCGGGATCGGCCACGAGAACGCCGCAGCCAATCCGCTGATCGTCGGCCACGTTCGCCGGCTGGCCCGCGAAAGCCGGCGCGTGGCGTCCGTGTGCACGGGATCGTTCGTCCTCGCCGCCGCCGGCCTGCTCGATGGGCGGCGCGCCACCACGCACTGGGACCAGGCGCAGCTGATGGCCAGCCGCTACCCCGAGGTCGTCGTCGACCCGGACCCGATCTTCATCCGCGACGGCAATGTCGCCACGTCCGCGGGCATCACCGCCGCCCTCGACCTCATGCTGGCCTTCGTCGAGGAGGACAACGGCCCCGAACTGGCCAGGACCGTGGCCAGGAACTTGGTCACCTACCTGCAGCGGCCCGGGAACCAGGCGCAGATGAGCATGTTCATCCAGGCCCCCTCGCCCGCCAACAGCCTGGTCAAGCGGACCGTCGACTACATCAACGGGCATCTCGCCGAGAACCTCACCACGCCCGCGCTGGCGGATGCGGCGGGTGTGAGCGAGCGGCACCTGACCCGGCTGTTCCTCAAGCACCTGGAGCAGACGCCCGGGCGGTACGTCCGGCAGGCCCGCACCGAGGCGGCCGCCCATCTGCTGACCTCCACGTCGCTGCCGATGGCGTCCATCGCGGTGCGGTGCGGGTTCGGGACGGCGGAGACGTTGCGGCAGGCGTTTATCGATCGGTACGGGATCTCGCCCTCCCGCTACCGCCTGACGCAGTCGTCGGCCGCCGGGTGACGGGTGCGCCTGGCTAATGTGTCTGCGATGAACGGTGATCGGGTCATAGGCGGGTACGCGCTGCGGCGCCTGCTCGGCCGGGGCGGCATGGGCGAGGTGCACCTCGCGGCCACGCCCACCGGCGGCCTGGCCGCGGTCAAGGTCATCAAGCCCGCGCTGGCCCGGGATCCGGCGTTCCGGCGGCGCTTCGAACGCGAGGTGGCGGCGGCCCGGCGGGTGGCCAGGTTCTGCACCGCGCCCGTGCTCGACGCCGGGATCGACGGCGACGTCGCCTACCTCGTCACGGAATACGTGAAGGGACCCGACCTGGCGGAGGCCGTACGGGATCAGGGGCCTTTATCCGGCTCGAACCTGGAGGCGCTGGCGGTGGGCATCGCGACCGCGCTCAGCGCCATCCACGGGGCCGGGGTGATCCACCGCGATCTCAAGCCCTCCAACGTGCTGCTCTCGCCGCTCGGCCCCCGCGTGATCGACTTCGGCATCGCCCAGCTCGTGGACAACGACAGCCTGGCCAGTCAGGCGATCCTCGGCACGCCCGCGTTCATGGCGCCCGAGCAGGTACGCGGTGAGCCCCTCACGCCCGCCGCCGACGTCTTCGCGTGGGGCGGGGTGATCGCGTACGCGGGGACGGGGCGGCTGCCGTTCGGAGGCGGGGCGCCTGGTGAGGTGCTGTACCGGATCATGCAGGAGGGGCCCAGGCTGGACGGGCTCGACGAGGGGATCAGGGATGTGGTCGCGCGGGCGCTCGCCAAAGACGCCCGCCTGCGGCCCACCGCCCAGGGGCTGCTGGCGGAGCTGGTCGGCGGCACCCGCCTGACCACGGCCACCGAGGTGGTGGAACGCACGTGGACGGGCACGGTCACGTCCGGCGTGCGGTCGTCCGCCGGGCGGCCGGGCGGCATGTCTGCTGAGGCGCAGTCGAGTGCCCGGCCTTCCGAGGCGCGGAGCGGGGGCGGGCAGGGACGAGAACGGGCGATGAGGCCGACCGGCCTTGTGGCGCCGACGGGTGGGCCGGTGGACAGTCCGTTGAGGGGGCCGATGGGTGCACCGGCACCGGTGCCGGGGTCGGTGGGTGGCGCGGCGGGGCCAGGACGTGGGCGGTGGTGGCCGTGGGTTGCCGGGGCGGCTGCGACGGTTCTCGCCGTCGGTGCGGCCCTGGCCGTGCCCGGGCTCTGGCAGGAGACACTCTGGCCGTACGAGGCCGGCTTCGGCGACGCCTGGGCGGTCGGCGCGTCGGAGGGCGGGAACGCGCGGCAGGCGGGCACCGGTTACGAGCTGACCGTCAATCCCGGCTGGCGCCTGTGGAAGTCGGCGCCCAGGCGGGAACCGGACACCGGCGTGATCGTCAGCGCGAAGGCCACCCTGGCGGAGGGCACCGGGGAGTACGGTGTCTGGTGCCACGGCTCGGCAAGCTCCGGAGATCGTTACGAGTTCGGGGTGAGCGGCTCGGGCAAGGTCACGATCGTCAAGCGCCGCACGGGCACAAGGGGCAGGCCCCTGTACGGCCCGGCGAACGCACAGGGCGCGGCCGTCAACCGCATCGTGGCGGAGTGCGGCCGGAGCGGGAACAAGGTGACGTTACGCATGTGGCTCAACGAACGCCTGGTCGCCGAGGCGTCCGACTCCGACTCCCCGTACGGCCCGGACGAGGCGGGCGTATACGCGGCCTCCGGCCCCACCGACCCCGCGCGCGTCCGCTTCGACTCGTTCGCCCTCAGACCGGTGGGCCAGTGATGGGGACGGCCGTCGCGCGATGCTGAAAGGTGGGTGACCGTGCGGTTCGGCGTGCTCGGGCCGCTGCGGATCGACGGAGGGCAGGCGCCGGGACCGGCCAAGCACCGTACGCTGCTGGCCGCCCTCCTGCTGTCGGCCCCCGAGCGGGTGCCGGTCGAGCGGCTGATGTCCGTGGTCTGGGACGACCGGCCGCCGGCGTCCGCCGAGTCGGTGCTCAGGGTGTACGTCAGCGCGCTGCGCAAGCTGGTCGGCGGCATCCGTACGGTGCCCGGCGGCTACCTGATCGAGGTGGATCCTGACGACGTCGACTGCCACCGGTTCGAGCGGCTGGTCGCCGGGGCGCGGCAGGCGAGGGCCGCGGGGCAGGTGGCGGACGCGGCCGACGGGTTCAGGGCGGCGCTGGGGCTGTGGCGGGGGCAGGCGCTGGCCGACGTCGAGTCGTCGGTGCTGCGCAGGGCGCACGCCGTACCGCTGGAGGAGCTGCGCCTGACCGCGCTGGAGGAGCGCGTCGAGCTGGACCTTCGGCTGGGCAGGGGCACGGAGGTGGTCGGCGAGCTGCGGGCGCTGGTCGGCGCGCACCCGCTGCGGGAGCGGGCCTGGGTACGCCTCATCGAGGCCCTCCACCAGGCGGGACGCCGGTCGGAGGCGCTCGGCGCCTACCAGGACGCGCGCCGGACGCTGGTCGAGGAGCTCGGCCTGGAGCCGGGCGCCGAACTGAACGCCGCCCAGCAGCGGGTGCTGAACGATGCCGATCGGCCGCCGCTGGAGGGCGCATCTCCATGGCCACCGGCCGGTGCCGATCCGCTGCGGGTGGACGGCGACCATCGGCGGATTGTGGCGGGCGGCGATGAGCTGCCGCCGGATATTTCAGACTTTGCCGGGCGGCGGCAGGTGCTCGACTGGATCCACAGGACCGCGCGCGAGCAGGCGTCGGCGGCCCCCGTACACCTGATCCTGCACGGCCCGCCCGGCTGCGGGAAGTCGGCCGTGGCCGTGCACGCCGCCACCGGGCTGGAACTGCCCGACGGCCGCCTCTACGCCTCGCTCGGCGCCAGGCCGCCCAGTGCCGTGCTCGAAGACCTGCTGCGCTCGCTGGGATGCCCGGACGGCGCGGTGCCGCCTGCGCTGGACGACCGCGTGCGGCTCTACCGCAGCATGACGGCCCGCAGGCGGCTGCTCGTCGTGCTGGACGACGCCGCCGACGAGGCCCAGGTACGCCCCCTGCTGCCGACCGGGCCCGGCAGCCTCACCGTGGTGACCAGCAGGTCGTCGCTGCCTGGGCTGGAGGCGGCGCGGGCGTACGAGCTGGGAGTGCTCGACGAGGACGAGGCCGTGGCCATGCTCGCGGGCGTGGCCGGGCACGATCGGGTACGCGCCGAGCCCGAGCCCGCCCGCCGCATCGTCCGGCTCTGCGGCCACCTGCCCCTGGCCCTGCGCATCGCCGGATCCCGGCTGGCCAGGAAGCCGGGCTGGACGCTCGACCACCTGGCGGGCCGCCTCGGCGACGAGCGGCGCAGGCTCGACGAGCTCAGCGCGGGCGACCTGGCGGTACGCGGCAGCCTGGCGCTCGGCTACCGAGGCCTGCCCGACCCGGAACGCCGCCTGCTGCGCGAGCTGGGCGCCCTGTCCGCCCCCGACTTCGCCTCCTGGGTGCTCGACGCGGACCTGGAGCCGCTGGCGGAGGCCGGCCTGCTGCAGTCGCGCGGGCTGGACGAGGCCGGCCAGGAGCGGTACGGGTGGCACGACCTGACCAGGCTCTACGCCATCGAACGGCTGGCCGGCGAGGACGGCGGTCCCGCGGCCGTGCTGGCGGCCAGGGCGGAGGCGATCCTGGAGCGTGCCCGGCAGGCCAGAGCCGCCCTCCTCCCCGCCGAGCCAGGCACCGGCCGCACCCAGGTCCACCTGCCCGAGAACGACCCGGCTCTCGAGACCGGGTGGCTGCGGCAGGAGGCGCGGTGGCTGAGCGCCGAGCGCCGGTTCCTGGTGGCGGCCGTCGGGGACCTCTACCGGGCGGATCTGCACGAGGCCGCCTGGCGGCTGGCGTTCTACCTGACGCCGCTGTTCGAGCTGGGCGCCCACCACGACGACTGGCACGCCACCACGGCGATCGGCCTGGACGCGGCCAGGGTGGCGGGCCACCGGCGCGGCGAGGCCCTCCTGCTACGTGGCCTGGCCGACCTGCACAGGGCGGAGGGCCGCATGGAGGCGGCCGAAGCGGCGCTGCGAGCGGCCCAGCCCTTGGTGGAAGGGCTGGAGCTGGCCAGGATCACGCTCAGGCTCGGCCTGGTCCAAGCCCGCTCCCGTCCCACGGAGGTGATGCCGGGTGACGGGCCTGCCGCTGGAGAGGGGGAGCGGTGGTCTCCGCGGGTGGCGCAGGCCGAGCAGGCCTTCGTACGGGCGCTCGGGGTCTTCGAGGAGGCCGGTGATCGGCGCGGCCGGGCGGATGCGCTGCGGGCGCTCGGCGCGCTGCGCCAGGACGAGGAGCGGCTGCGGGAGAGCCTGGCCGCCTACCAGGACCTGAGCGACCCTCGGGGCGAGGCGGAAGCACTGCTCGACCTGGCCAGGCTGCATCTCGGCGCCCGCCGTCACCCCCAGGCCCGCGACTGCGTGGAGCGCCGGCTGCGGATCAACCGCCGCCTCGGCGACCGCCTGCCCGAGGCGGCGGCGCTGCTCGTACTGGCCGAGGTCGCCGGGGCGGAGGGAGCCCCTGACGCCGCCGCGTCTGCCGCACGGGAGGCCCTGGAGACGTTCACCCAATACGGCGACCGCAGGAACGCCGGGCACGCCCTGTTGTCGCTCGCCCGGGCCGCACTCGACCTCGACGACCCCGATGGCGCGGTTGATGTGCTTATACGCGCTATGGGAGAGTTTGACGCCCTCGGCGACGATCAGGGCAGGGCCGCGGCCGAACGGCTCGTGCGGGAGGCCCGCGGGCGGCGTGGTCAACGCATATAGCGGACTATGCGGACCCTGAAGGTCGCCTACCTAGGGTGAGGGCCACATCCCCGACGACGAAGGTGATCACATCATGCGAAAGACGATCGCGCTGGCTGCCGCGGCCGCCGCGCTGGCCGGCTGCGGCATGCTGCCGGGCCGGCAGGGCGGCGGCGGCGAGGAGAAGCAGTCGCAGGCCGTCACCGAGAAGCAGGCCACGCCCACCCGCGAGCCCGACCAGGAGCAGCAGACCGCAGCCCCGCAGCAGGGCCAGGTGATCGTCGGCCGCGAGACCAAGGTCGGAGCAGGCGACATGTTCGGCAAGGCCCGCGTCGAGATCACTGCGCTCAAGCGCCAGGGCAAGACCGTGAGCCTCAACTGGACGGTCACCGCGACCGATGGCAAGGTCAACCTGCACAACGGCATGGGCAGCGGCCCGCTGGACTTCACGGTCTCGGCCGTCTCCCTGATCGACCCCGTCAACGCTAAGCGCTACCGGGTGGCCCGCAACGGCACGGGCCAGGACGCGGAGTGCGTCTGCTCCGGCACCCAGGGCCAGTTCCTGGAGTCGGGGGAGGCCTCCACGCTGTACGCGGTCTTCGCCGCCCCGCCCGCGGATGTCACGAAGGTCAACGTTGAGATGCCCATGATCGGCGTGTTCACCGATGTTCCGATCTCTTAGCGTCGCCGTGGCCCTCGTCCTGTCCCCGACCCCGGCGCCCAGCGTGCCGCCCGACGCCACCGGCACCGTCGAGGACCTGGTTCTGCCCGTCGAGGACATCATCGGCGAGATCGAGTCGATGGACGGCACCGAGAGCGAGACCAAGCAGGGGCGCCAGGTGACGGTCGCGCTGACCAGCGACGTGCTGTTCCCGCTGGACAAGTGGCGGCTGACCGCCAAGGCCAGGAAGCGGCTCGAGCAGGTGGCCGAAAAGGTCAACGCCGAGGGCGCCGGCGGCGTGGTCAAGATCGAGGGGCATACCGACGATCAGGGGAGCGACGGCTACAACGTCACGCTGTCGCGGCGGCGGGCGCAGGCCGTACAGGAGGCCATGCGCGGGCTGCTGACCGGCGCGGGCGTGACCCTCCAGGCGAGTGGGTACGGCGAGAGCCGGCCCAAGCTGCCCAACGTCGTCGACGGCAAGCCCGTGGAGAACAACCGGGCCAAGAACCGCCGCGTCGAGATCGTCTTCACGGCCAAGCAGTGACGCCCGCGTCAGTCGCCCGGCAACTGCCCCAGCGTCACGTTGATCGTCTCCTTGGTGCCGTCCTCGCGGATCACGCCGACCTTGGCCTGGTCGCCGGGCTTGAGGGTGGCGATGACCTCGGCCAGGTCGGCCATCGTCGGCGTCTTCTTGCCGTTGATCGAGACGATCACATCTCCGGCCCGGATCCCCGCCTTCCGCGCGCCTCCGCCCGCCTCGGCCCGGACCACCCCCACGCCGTTGGGCTCACCGTCGGAGCCGACGACCGTGCTGCCCCTGATGCCGAGCGCGGCCCGATGGCTGTTGGTGACCTTGCCGTCCCTGGCGATCTGGGTGGCGATGTCGATGGCCGTGTTGCTGGGGATCGCGAAGCCGATGCCGGGGGCGGCGCCTCCGCCCAGGTCGGGGTCCAGGGCGGCGAGCGTCGGGATGCCGATCACCTGGCCCGACAGGTCCACGAGCGCGCCGCCGCTGTTGCCCGGGTTGATCGCGGCGGACGTCTGGATGGCGCCGGCGATCGTGGCGCCGGGGGAGCCGGGGTTCTGCGGCTCGGTGACGGTACGGCCGAGGGCGGAGATGATCCCGTTGGTCACGCTGCCCGACAGCCCGAGCGGGTTGCCCATGGCGAGCACGATCTGCCCGACCCGCAGCTTCGACGAGTCCCCGAACCTGGCAGGCCGCAGCCCGTTCGGATCGTCCACCTTGATCACCGCGAGGTCGCCGGGGCTGAAGGACTTCACGAGCCTGGCCGGACGGGCGGTGCCGCCGGTGGCGATCGTGACCTCCATCTCGGTGGCCTCGCCGACCACGTGGGCGTTGGTGACGATGTGGCCCTCGGAGTCGAGGACGATGCCGGAGCCGAGCCCGACCTTGGTGGTGATCTGCACGATCGACGGCAGGACGTCCGCAATGACCTTCTCGTACGCGGCCTCGAGCGACTGCACCGGCGCGGCCGATCCCGGCGGCGAGGGGGACGGTGACGTTGGGGAGCCGGTCGGTGTGGCGGTGGGGGAGGCGATGCCGGTCGAGGTGAGAGGCCCGCAGCCGGCGATCAGCACGGCGGCGGCCACTCCCGCGACGATCTCCCTGGTGGGCTTTCTCATGCGGAGCCCACTGCCCACCTC
Source organism: Nonomuraea basaltis (assembly GCF_005893125.1). Lineage (GTDB taxonomy): Bacteria > Actinomycetota > Actinomycetes > Streptosporangiales > Streptosporangiaceae > Nonomuraea > Nonomuraea basaltis. The sequence goes on from NZ_VCJS01000073.1 coordinate 21,130, forward strand.
AGCCTGAAAGATACGCTTCCCGGACGTTCCGCCTGCTGAGCTTTCCCGTCGGGGTACGAGGCAACGCCTCGCGGTACTCGATCACGCGCGGCTGCTTCAGCTTGGCCAGCCGGGGCCCGCAGTGCCGCAGCAACTCGGCGGTCAGCTCGTCCCCGCCCGGCACCCCGGCCACCGGCTGGACGAGCGCCACGACCTTGTGCCCCCACTCGAGGTCCGGCACGCCGATCACCGCCACGTCCGCGACCGACGGGTGTCCGAGCAGCACCGCCTCGACCTCGGCCGGATAGATGTTCACCCCGCCCGAGATGATCAGATCGGTCCGCCGGTCCAGCAGGAACAGGTAGCCGTCCGCGTCGAGGTAGCCGATGTCGCCCGGCGTGTAGTCGCGCCCGCGCATGGACGCCGCCGTCTTGTCCGGGTCCCCGTGGTACTCGAACCGGTTGATCCCGCCGATGTAGACCAGCCCGGGATGCCCAGGGGGCACCTCCCGGCCGTCGTCATCGACGATCGTGAACGTCATCCCCTCCAGCGCCCTGCCGACCGTGCCCGGCCTGGCCAGCCACTCCTGCGACGACACCATGGTGACCACGGCCGCCTCGGTGGAGCCGTAGTACTCCCACAGCACGGGCCCCAGCCAGTCGATCATCGCCTGCTTGGTGGCCGGCGGGCAGGGGGCCGCGCCGTGGTAGAGGTGGGTGAGGGACGAGAGGTCGTACGACTCCTTGTCCGGCACCGCCAGCAGCCGGTGGAACATCGTGGGCACCATGAACGCGTTCGTCACCCGGTGCCGCTCGATGAGCCGCAGCGTCCCGGCCGTGTCGAACCGCTCGGGCGCCACGATCGCGTGCCCGAGGTGCAGCGCCATCATGGCCTGCCCGTACGGCGCCGAGTGGTAGAGCTGCGAGCACACCAGATGCACTCCGCCGGGTGGCAGCCCGAAGTGCCGCCAGCTCTTACGCATCATGATCGGGTGCAGTTCCTCGGGCGTGAGGTCCAGCAGCCGCCGCCGCACCCCCTTGGGCCGCCCGGTGGTCCCGGAGGTGTAGAGCATCATCGACCCTGCCCGCCGGTGCTCGGGCGCGGTGGACGGCTGCCCGGCCACGAGCTCGGCCACCGTGAGGGCCGCCGGCGAGACCACGACCTCGGCCCGGCAGTCGGCGACGATGTAGTCGATCTCGTCGGTCGTGAAGTGCCAGCTGACGGGGACCAGGTACGCGCCGATCTGGTAGGTCGCGAGCATCATGGTGAGTGCGTCGAGCCCGTTCTTCAGCACGGTCGCCACGCAGTCGCCGGGCCTTACTCCTCGCGCGGTCAGGCCGTTGGAGGCCTGGTTGACGCGGACCAGCAGTCCTCCGTAGTCGATGTGGCCGATGCCCTCCTCGCCGAGAAGGGCGGGGCGTTCGGGGTCGTCGGCGGCGATTTCGTAGAATCCCCTCATGTCCGCAGACCATACAGAATTAGATTCTGCAGAGGCCATAGAGGAAATAACCCGCTCTGTGGTGACGTAATCTCAAGGCCATGGCGGACGTCGGCGACCAGAAACCTTCATTTGATGCACCCACCACCCCGTTCCGCAAGATCGTCCTGCCCGCCGAGGAGACGGTCAAGATCCCCCGGCCGCCCGCGCCTGGCCCATCCGTCCCGATAAAGCAGCCATCGGAGCAGAAGCAGCCTCCGGCGAAGCAGCCGCCGCCCGTGCAGCCGCCGCCCGTGCAGCCGCCGCCCGTGCAGAAACCACCGGCGAAGCAGCCGCGCGTGCAGCAGTCGTCCGTGCCGCCGCCGCCCCTGCGGCAGCCACCGCCCGTATCACCGCCGCTGCCCCCGCTGCCGCCCAGACCCCCGGCGCGCGGCATCGGCGACATCCCGATCAAGGTCGTCTACCTGCTCGGCGCCATCATCGCCACCGTCCTGGCGGTCGTGCTGATCTTCGTGGTCTTCTCCGGCGACGTGCCCACGACCACCGAGCCGGGCGATGATGTCGTCCGCGTCGCCCCCGTGCCGACCACGGCCACCCCCGCGGCGCCGTCGCCCACGCCGACCGTCACGGAGAGCCCGATCGTGCTGCCGCCGGTGCCGGCGAGCAAGAAGTACGCGAACCTGCCCGGCAAGGCCTCCTTGGTCATCAGCACCATCACCGACAACGACACCGGGATCACCTACCCGCGGCTGGCCTCGCCGTGGAAGGCCAGGTCGTTCCCGCCGTACTCGATCGCGCAGCGGATCGGCACGGTGAAGATGCCCTTCACGGTGATCGCCTCGGCCAAGTTCCCCGCCGAGGTGCCGGCGCAGAGGCCCGACTCCAACGCCGACTACCGCGAGATCGCCATCGACGGCGTCCGCTGGTCGATGCGCACCCAGTACCCCAAGGGCGCCACCCTGGAGTGGACCGCCTCGCAGAAGATCCCGGTCGGCAAGGGCTGGACCCTCGGCTACAAGGTGACCTACACCAACGGTGGCAAGCAGGAGGTCGCCCAGGCCATGATGACGGTCATCGAGGTGGGCAGGACCAAGCCGACGATGCTCATGGCCTCGATCCCGGAGTCCAACAAGGCCCGCTGGCGCGATCTGAACACCCTGGTTCAGCAGGTTCGGCCGCTGTAGGTCGCTAGGCCAGAAGCATCCTCTAGAATATGGTTCTGGGCATGGACTTGGACCTGCTGGAGGATGAGCAATGGCGATCGGGTTGAGCGAGGAGCATGAGGCGCTCCGGGAGTCGGTGAGCGGCTGGGCCGAGCGGAACATCCCCTCTGAGCTGCTGCGCGCCGACGTGGGCGGGCGTCCGCCGTTCTGGCCGGGCCTCGCCGAGCAGGGGCTGCTCGGCCTGCACCTGCCCGAGGAGTCCGGCGGGTCCGGCTACGGCCTGCTGGAGACGGCCGTCGCCGTCGAGGCGCTGGCCGAGCGGATGGCGCCGGGGCCGTACGTGCCGACCGTGCTCGCCAGCGCGGTCATCCACGCGTCGAAGCGCCACGAGCTCCTGGCACCGCTCGCCGACGGCACGCTCACCGGCGCCGTCGCCCTGACCGGCGCGCTGACGGGCGCCCGCGCCGACGACGGCTCCCTGGTCGTCTCCGGTACGGCCGAGCCCGTGCTGGGCGGCTCGCTGGCGGACGTCCTGGTCCTGCCGGTGACCACGACCGAGGGCGAGGAGTGGGTCGCGCTGGACGCCTCCGCCGCCACGGTCACCGCGCTCAAGTCCCTCGACCTGACCAGGCCGGTGGCCAGGGTGGAGCTGTCGGACGTCTCCGTGCCCGCCGAGCGGGTCCTGGACGGCGTCGAGGGCCCGGACGTGCTGGACCTGGCGGCGATCCTGCTCGGCGCCGAGGCGACGGGCCTGGCCTCGTGGTGCGTCACGACCGCCGCCGACTATGCCAAGGTACGCGTCCAGTTCGGCCGCCCGATCGGCCAGTTCCAGGGCATCAAGCACAAGCTCTCCCGCATGCTGGTCGCGCTGGAGCAGGCCCGCGCCACCGTCTGGGACGCCACCCGCGCGAGCGGTAAGGAGCTGTCGTACGCCGCCGCCGTCGCCGGCGTGATGGGCCCCGACGCCGCCGTCCAGTGCGCCAAGGACGCCATCCAGACGTTCGGCGGCATCGGCTACACCTACGAGCACGACGCGCACCTCTACTACCGCCGCGCGCTCACCCTGCGCGCCCTGCTCGGCTCGTCGGCAGAGTGGGCGGGCACGGTGGCGTCGCTGGCGCTGCGGGGCGTCTCCCGCGAGATGGAGATCGACCTGCCCGAGGACGCCGAGGAGCTGCGCGAGTCGATCCGCGCCGAGATCGCGGAGATCGCCCGGCTGGAGGGCAAGGAGCAGAAGCGGGCGCTGGCCGCGCGCGGCTTCGTCATGCCCCACCTGCCCAGGCCGTGGGGCCGCGGCGCCAAGCCCCTGGAGCAGGTGCTGATCGCCCAGGAGCTCAAGGCCGCCAAGGTACGCCCGCCCGCTCTGATCATCGGCGCGTGGGTGGTGCCGTCCATCGCCGTGTACGGCACCCCGGAGCAGCAGGAGCGCTTCCTGCCCAAAACGCTCAGCGGCGAGATGATCTGGTGCCAGCTGTTCTCCGAGCCCGGCGCCGGGTCCGACCTGGCCTCGTTGCAGATGAAGGCGGAGAGGGTCGAGGGCGGCTGGAAGCTCACCGGCCAGAAGATCTGGACCTCGGTCGCCCACGTGGCCGAATGGGGCATCTGCATCGCCCGCACCTCCGGCGAGGGCTCCAAGCACCAGGGCATCACGTACTTCCTGGTCGACATGAAGGCCCCCGGCGTCACCGTCAGGCCGCTGACCGAGATGACCGGCGAGAACCTGTTCAACGAGGTCTTCTTCGACGACGTGTTCGTCCCCGACGACCTGGTCGTGGGCGAGGTCGGCGAGGGCTGGAAGGTCGCCCGCAACACGCTGTCCAACGAGCGCGTCTCGCTGTCGTCCGGCTCGGGCAACACCGGGGCCTCCGTGCGCGACCTGCTCGGCCTGATCGGCCGGCTCGGCCGCGAGCTGACCCCGGCGGAGGCGCAGAAGGTGGCCGCGGTCGTCTGCGAGGGCCACTCGATCAACGCGTTGTCGCTGCGGGTCACGCTCAAGCAGCTCGCCGGGAACGAGCCGGGCGCGGACGCCTCCGTACGCAAGCTGCTGACCACCTCCCACGCCCAGCACGTCTCCGAGACGGCGGTCGAGCTCCTCGGCCCCGCAGCCACGGTGGCGGCCGACATCAAGCTCGGTGACGCGGGCTACTGGAACCGGGCGGTGCTGGCCACCAGGGCGATGACGATCTACGGCGGCACCACGGAGGTGCAGCTCAACATCATCGGCGAGCGCATGCTCGGCCTGCCCAGGGATCCCGAGCCCGGCAAGTAACGCAGGTGACCCTCCGGCGGCTACTCTCCCCTGTGCCTGGAATGTCCGGGAGCAGGGGAGAGGCGGTGCTTCGGTGGACGTCGAACGGTCACCGTCCGAGCGCCTGAAACCTGTGCGCCTGAAATCCGTGCGCCTGAGGCTCGCCCAGGCGGCGCCCGCGCTCCTGGGCGCGGTCCTGGCGGTGCTGGCGCTGGGGCCTGCCCTGGGGTGGGGGCTGGTGCTCCGCTACGACCTGCTCTTCGTGCCCGACCCGCCGCTGCTGCCGGACGGCGGCGGCTTCCCCCGCGCCGTGCCCAGCGACCTGGTCGTGGCGCTGCTGTCGCGGGTGCTGCCCGTGGAGATCGTGCAGAAGGGGCTGCTGGCCGGCGTCTTCGTGCTGGCCGCGACCGGCGCGGCGGCGCTGGTGCCGCCGGAGCGCAGGCTCGCGCGGCTGGTCGCCGCCTCCTGCTACGCCTGGAACCTGTACCTCGCGCAGCGGCTCATGCTCGGCCAGTGGGCGCTGCTGCTCGGCGTGGCCGGGCTGCCGTGGGCGGTGCGGGCCACGACCATGCGCTGGACCCGGCTCGTGCCGGCGCTGCTCCCGGCGGCGATCGGCGGGTTCCAGGCGATGCTGGTCTCGGCGCTCACCCTGATGCCGATCGCCGTCGCCCGCCGCCGGGCGCCGGTGGTCGCCGTGATCCTGATCGTGTTCAGCCTGCCCTGGGCGGTTCCCGCGCTCGGCTCGGGCGCGGTGACGGATCCGGCGGGGGTGGACGCGTTCGCCGCGCGCGCCGACGGGCCCTTCGGCGTGGTGGGCAGCCTGCTCTCCCTCGGCGGCATCTGGAGCGCGGAGGCCGGGCTGCCCGGCCAGGAGTCGTGGTGGCTCGCCACCGCGCGCCTGCTCATGGTCGCGGTGGGCGTCTTCGGCTATGTACGCCTCCGCTCCGCCCCCGACCGGCCGGCGTGGTGGGGCGGGCTGGCCGTGTCGGCCGCGGCCGGGTTTTGCCTCGCCGCGCTGGGGGCGTTCCAGCCGGGGCGCGCGGCGCTCAAATGGCTCATCGCGTGGTGGCCAGGATTCGGGCCGCTGCGTGACGGCCAGGTCTATCTGGCGCCGCTGGTCCTGCTGGTCGCGGTCGGCCTGGCCGCGGCTCTGCGGTCGGGCGCACCCGCGCTGATCGGGGTCCTGGCGCCGGTGCTGGTGCTGCCCACGCTCGCGTTCGGGGCGTTCGGCCGGCTGGCGGCGGTCACGTACCCGCCGGACTGGCGGGCCGTGCAGCGGATCGTCAACGCCGATCCCGTCCCCGGAGCGCTGCTGTCGCTGCCGTGGGGCGCGCACCGGGCCTTCGCCTGGAACGGCGGCCGGATCGTGCTCGACCCGGCCACCAAGCTCTTCGAGCGCCGGGTGGTCTGGGACGACACCCTCCTCGTCGGGCTGCCGGACGGCGGCCGGCTGCGGGTGCGCGGCGAGGACCCGCTCAACCGGCGCGCCGGCGAACTCCTGGCCGCCCGAGACTATGCGCGGCTCCCGGTCAGATACGTCCTGGTGGCGGCAAGTCAGAACGGGTTCCTACTCGAGCAGACCGGCTGGAAGACCATTTTCCGCGGGAAAGAGCTCCACTTGCTGCGGCGTTGACCGGCTGTTTCGTGATATACCGGAGAGTAACTTGCTTTATCACGGTTTGACCAATGTTATGGATTCAAAGGGAAACACGTTCTAGTCTCGGCACACTGCGCCACTGATCGGAAGGGAGTGCTCTGTTGTTGCGACTTCTCGTGGCCCTGGCCATCGGAGCTCTGCTGGCGGTTGGAGCCTCCGTCGCCGTGGTCAATGTGGCATCGCCCTCGCTGACTCCGCCGAACCAGCCGCTCTACAACTACGGCACCAGGTGATCCTTCCCGCTTGACGGGGCCATCCCAGCACAGCAGCACGGTGGGTGGCTCCGCCATGCCCGCATGCTCGCTGATGAGGAGTGACGGTGTTCTTGACCGGTGGGCACCAGGCGGAGGCGGCACGCCTGACCGAGCCGCGGACCCGCGGCCAAGGGGGGAACGAGCAGCCGCTCGCGGGGATCCGTATCGCCATGCTCAACTTCCGCGAGCCGCGGCAGTCGACCGCCGGCGGCGCCGAGGAGTACGCCTGGCAGGTCAGCCGGTGCCTGCTGGCCCAGGGGGCTTCGGTGGTGTTCGTGACCGGCCGCCAGCGGGGGCAGCGCCGCGCCGAGGTCCTGGAGAGCATCCAGCTGCGCAGGATGGGCAATCCCTATCTGGTCTACCTGCTGGTGCCGCTGTGGCTGCTGTTCCACCGGCGCCGCATCGACGCGGTGATCGACACGATGAACGGCGTCCCGTTCTTCTCCCCGCTCGTGGTGCGCCGCCGCACCCCTGTGCTCTGCCTCGTGCATCACGTCCACGACCGGCAGTTCCACGCCTTCCTCCCCCGCTGGCTGGCCAGGATCGGCTGCTTCGTCGAGGGGCCCGTCGCCCGGCTGCTCTATCGCCGCTGCCTGACGATCACGGTCTCGGAGTCGTCCAAGCTGGAGCTGGTCCGCAGGCTGCGCTGGCTCGCGCCGATCACCGTCGTGCCGAACGGCTGCGCCGAGCCCGAGGAGGCCGTGCGGGAGCCCGGCCAGGACGACCCCATGATCGTGTACGCCGGGCGCCTGGTCGGGCACAAGCGCATCGACCGGGTCGTGGACCTGGCCGCCGAGCTGGGCACGGCGTGGCCGCGGCTGACCGTGCACGTCATCGGGCGCGGTCCCGAGCAGGGCCCGCTGGCCCGTCGGGTTGTGGACAAAGAGCTGTGCGGGCGGGTCGTGCTGCACGGGTTCCTGCCCGAGGCGCGCAAGAACGCGCTGCTCGGCGCCGCGTGGCTCAACGTGACGGCCTCGGAGTTCGAGGGGTGGGGGCTGACCGTGATCGAGGCCGCCGCGCTCGGGGTGCCGACGGTGGCCTACGACGTGGCGGGGTTACGCGACTCCGTGCGCCACGGCGTCACCGGATGGCTCGTGCGCGACGGGGAGAGCCTGGCGGACGTCGTCGAGCGCGCGCTCGAGGAGCTGAAGGACCCGAGCCGCCGGACGGAGGTGGCCGACGCCTGCCGGACCTGGGCGCGGGAATTTACGTGGGCACGAACTGGAGCTAGCATAACCGGACTTATCCTGGCGAAACTCGAAGATCGCGGCGGAGCCTATCAGTGACCCAAGCCTCGCCTGGACTCCGGGGGGAGCTCGCGGAGTCCACCGCCGAGAGCTACGAGACACGGATCAGACACAGGCTGCGACTGCTCGCCTCCTGCCTCCTGCTCGGCGCCATCGCGTTCAACACCTCGACCGAGAAGATCATCCCCGAGACCAAGCTCGACATGGCGGTCAACCCGCTGGGCTTCCTCGGACGGGCCCTGCACCTGTGGGACGGCGCCTACTTCGGCCACCTGCAGAATCAGGCCTACGGCTACCTCTTCCCGATGGGCCCGTTCTACGCGCTCGGTCTCAAGCTCGGCATGGAGTCGTGGACGGTCCAGCGCCTGTGGATGTCGCTGGTGCTGTGCACCGCCTTCCTCGGCGTGGTCCAACTCGCCCGCGCCTTCGGCATCGGCGGCCCGCACACCCGCGTGATCGCCGGCTTCGTGTACGCGCTCGCACCGCACGCGCAGGCGCTGATCGGCATCAACTCCTCGGAGTTCCTGCCCAGCGCCGTGCTGCCGTGGATCCTGTTACCCCTGGTCAAAGGGGCCCGGCACGACCTGCCACCGCGCCGCGCGGCCGCGCTGTCCGCGCTCGCCTTCCTCTTCTGCGGCGGCGTCAACGCCGTGGCCGAGCTCGCCGTCCTCGTCGTCCCGATGCTGTACCTGCTGACCAGGCGCGGCGGGCCAGGCAAACGCCGGCTGATCGTCTGGTGGCTGCCGCTCATCGCCCTCGCGTCGATGTGGTGGATCTCCCCGCTGCTGACGCTGGGCCGCTACATCTTCTCCTTCCTGCCCTACATCGAGACGGCCAACGCGACGACCAGCGTCACCTCGCTGGTCAACGCGCTGCGCGGAACGTCGAGCTGGCTCAGCTTCCTGACGGTGGACGGGCAGACCTGGCTGCCCGACGCCAACCAGCAGTCCACGGTTCCGTGGCTGATCGTGGTCACCGCGGCCGTGTCGGCGCTCGGTCTCGCGGGCCTCGCCCTGCGCAGGCTGCCGGAGCGGTCATTCCTGCTGATCAGCCTGCTGTGCGGCGTCGCCATCATCACGACGGGCCATCCGGGCACTCCCCACCACGAGCTCATGGTCGACCTGCTGGACGGCCCGCTCGCCGTCTTCCGCAACCTGCACAAGTTCGACGCCCTGATCAGGCTGCCCGTGGCGCTCGGCGTCGCCGGGCTGCTGTCCCTGGTACGCCTGCGCTGGCGCAAGCCCCTGACCGCCGCCGCGGCCGGGCTCGTGGGGCTGTCGAGCCTGCCCATCCTCTACGCGGGGCTCGCACCGGCCGGTGGTTTCACCGCGATCCCCGACTACTGGAAGCAGGCCATCTCCTGGCTGGGGCAGAACGCCGGAGACGGGATGGTGCTGGCCGTGCCGGGGGCCAAGCGCGGCGAGTATCTCTGGGGGCGCCCGCTGGACGAGCCGCTGCAGGCGCTCTCGCAGCACCGCTGGGCCACGCACACCATCGTGCCCTGGGGATCGGCCGGCATCTCGCGGCTCATGGCGGCCGTCGACGAGCGCCTGTCCGCCGGCAAGGGGTCCGCGGGGCTCACGGCCACGCTGCGCCGCATCGGGGTGACGTACCTGGTGGTCAGGAACGACCTGGACCGCGGCACCATCGGCACGGCCTGGCCGGTCCGCGTGCACCAGGCGCTTGAGGACTCGCCCGGCATCTCGCTCGTGACCCAGATGGGGCCCGGCGTCGGCATCGGCCAGTACGGCAAGGCCGCCGCCTGGCTGGACCAGCCCTACCCGGCGGTCGAGATCTACCAGGTGTCCGGAGCCGCGCCGCTCGTCGGCACCGTCGAGGCCACCCGCCCGCTGCGCGTGGGAGGCGCCCCCGAGGCCGTGCTCGACCTGGCCGAGCAGGGACTGCTGGCCGACGACCGCCCGGTTCTGCTCAACGACGACGCGGGCCAGGTCAAGGTGCCCGCGCACGACACGGTGCTGACCGACACCCTGCGCCGCCGCGAGGTCGCCTTCTCCGACCTGCGCCGCGGCTCCAGCGCCACGCTCACCGTCGGCGAGCCCTTCCGCGGCAACTCACCGTCGAACGACATCCTCGACCAGGGGTGGGAGAGGTACGTCTCCACGGCGGCCTTCACCGGGATCGCGAAGGTCACGGCGTCCAGCTCCGAAGCGGACGTGACGGCGGCCGCCCAGTCCAGGGAGCCCGGCCGCCAGCCCTTCGCCGCGCTCGACGGCGACCGGCGCACCAGCTGGCGCTCCACGGGCTGGAACGGCACGGTCGGGGAATGGCTGGAGGTCGCCTTCACCGAGCCCCGGACGGTCGCCACGGTCCAGGTGGCCTTCGAGAACTCGCCCATCGGCCCTCCGCCCAGCGAGGTAGTGGTGGAGACCGACACCGGCGCGCTGCGCCAGAGGGTACGGGCCACCGGGGACGCCCAGGAGCTGCTGGTGCCGAAGGGCCCGATCAGCCGGCTGCGCCTGACGGTCACCGCCACCTCCTACGAGCCGGCGAGCAAGCTCGGCAGCCGCGTCGGGATCGCCGAGCTGACCATCCCCGACGTTCAGGCCGGCCGCTCGATCACCGTGCCCGACCCCGGCGTCGGCTCGGCCGAGCCCGTCTCGATCGCGCTCAGCAGGACCGGTGACGTCCCCGGATGCGTCAAGGGCTCGGTCGCCTGGAGCTGTGCCAAGGGCCACGAGGTGCTCGGCGACGACGGCAACGGCTTCGACCGCTCCTTCACCGTCAGGAAGGACGGCTCCTACGGCGTCTCCGGCCGTGCCGTGCTCACCGAGCGCACCGCCATCGAGCGGCTCAGCACGCTGCCCGGCGACTCCATGATCGTGCAGGCGTCCTCGACGGCGGTCGAGCACGGAGCGGCGGCCGGCCGGTGGGCGTTCGACGGCAACCCGAAGACCGCCTGGTTCGCCGATCCGCTCGACCCCCTGCCCACGCTGAGCGTCGAGCTCGCCCGCGGGACGCGGCTGTCGCAGCTCCGCGTCGTCACGCCCGACTCCTACCTCGGCGCCCCTCCCGTCCGGGTGACGATCCGCGCCGAAGGCGGGGTCAGGCAGAGCTGGGTGGGCAAGGACGGACTCATCCGCTTCCCCGCCATGGCGGCCAAGAAGATCCGGCTGGAGTTCGGGGCGTCGGGCGGCCGCCCCATCGAGATCAGCGACATCGCCTTCCCAGGGGTGCGCCCGCTCGGTGCGTTGACCGGCTTCCCGGTCAGGCTGCCCTGCGGGTTCGGCCCGACGCTCACCGTCGACGGCGCCAGTGTGCACACCGAAATCATCGATGGCACGCTCAACGACGTGGTCACTGGCAAACCCGTCATGTTCAGAAGCTGCGAGCCGCTGCGGCTCGTGACCGGTCCGTCCCGGTTGACCGTGCGGCCGGGAGAGTCCTACCGCATCGAGTCCGCGGTCATCCGTCCCGAGCCCGGCGCTCGCGAGGCCGCGCCCGTGGAGATGCGCGAGGTGTCCGTGGAGTCCTGGGACGCCGGCGAGCGCGTGGTCAAGGTCAGCGTCAACGAAGACTCCTACCTGGTCGTCAACGAGAACTTCAACGCCGGGTGGCGGGCCAGGCTGGGAGCCGTCGAGCTCAAGCCGGTCCGGCTCGACGGCTGGCGGCAGGCGTGGTTCCTCCCGGCGTACACGGCGGGCACCGTCACCCTCGCCTACGAGCCCGACGGGCCCTACCGCGCGGGACTGGTCGCGGGCGGTGCCCTGGCGCTGCTGGTCGCGGGGCTCGCCCTGGTCAGAACGGGCCCGCCCGGGCAGCACCTGGCGCCGGTCCGGCCCGCCCGCCTGCGCGCGGCTCACGTCGTGCCCTTCGCCGTCGCCCTGGGATTCTGGGTCGGCGGAGCGACGGGTGCGGCGGTCGCCGGCGCGGTCTTCGTGCTGGGAGCGTGGCTGCGCCCGCTGCGTGAGGCCGAGCACGTGCGCGCGGGTCCCGGGAGGCGGCTGCCGCTCGGGCCATGGACCGGTGTCGCCCTCTACCTGGCCGCCGCGGCCGGGGTGGCCGTGGGGGCGGGCGGCCTCTGGTCGCAGCTGCTCTGCCTGCCCCTCCTGGCGCAACTGCTCGCCGAGATCCCCGCCAGACGGGCGCCGGCGCGGCCGGCCGCGGTTCCCGTTCCCGTCGCCGCAGGCGACCCGACCATGACGAGTGTTTCGTGACCGAGACGACCAAGCCGCGCACCGGGATCGTCATCACCGTGCCGGCCCCGATGGCCCGCACCGCCGGGGCGGCGTCCCGGTGGGCCCGGCGACACGGCGTCCTGCTGGCCGGGCTCGCGCTCATCGCCGCGGCCATGGCGTGGAAGACGGCCATCGTCCAGAACGCCTACTTCAAGGAGGACGATTTCGAGTTCGTGGCCAGGGCGATGGAGAGCGATCTCTCCTTCGACTACCTGACCCGGATCCACTTCGGCCAGTTCATGCCGGGCGGCTTCCTGCTCGCGTGGCTCTCGGCCAGGCTGGAGCCCTTCGGCTGGGGATTCGCGGCCGGCGGGATCCTGGTGCTGCACGCCTGCGCCGCCCTCGCCGTCCTGCGCATGCTGCGCGTCGTGTTCGGCGACCGGCCCGCGATCCTCGCGCCGCTCCTGGTCTTCCTCGTCGCGCCGATCACCGTGCCCGCGCTGGTGTGGTGGGCGGCGGCGCTCAACACCGTCCTCCTGCAGATCGCCCTGCCCATGGCGGTCGCCTCGCACTGGCACCACCTGCGTTCAGGACGGCTGCGGCACGCCGTGGCGGCGGCGCTGTGGGTGCTGTTCGGGCTGCTCGGGTTCATCAAGGGCTTCGCCCTTCCGCTGGTGCTGTTCGCTCTCACGGCGATCTACCACGGCGGTGTGCGGACGGTGCTGCGCCGGTACGTGGCGGCCTGGTCGCTGTACCTGACCGTGCTGGTGGCCTTCGGCGCGCTCTACGTCCAGCGGTCGCTGTCGGCGACCAACACCGGGGCACTGCCGATCTTCGACCAGGCGGCGGGCTTCCTGTGGGAGCTGCTCGGCAAGACGTTCGCCACCACCGTGCTCGGCGGCCCCTGGCGGTGGTTCGCGGGCGGCGACTGGGGGGTGGCCTCACCGCCGCTGCCGGTCGTGATCGCCTCCCTCGTGACGATCGCGGTCCTGGTGACGCTCACCGCGTACTACCGCAGGCGAGCCGGCCTGGCCTGGGCGCTGCTGCTCGGATACCTGCTCGTCGCCGACGCCCTGCCGGTGCTGTGGGGCCGGGTCCACCTGCTCGGCTCGTTCGCCGGCTCGGACACGCGGTACGTCGCCGACGCCGTCCCGCTGGTCGCGCTGGTCGTCGGGCTCGCGCTGCTCCCGCTGCCGAGGGAGGTGGAGCCGTACCGGAGGGCGCTGCCCGGCAGGGAGCGGGTGTCCGGGATCTGCGGAGCCGTGCTCGGGGTGTTCGTAGGCGCGTCGCTGGTGTCGGTGACGCTCTTCGCCGACCACCTGGGCGCGGACCGGCGCTACCGCTACATCGAGACGGCCCGCGCGGAGCTGGCCAAGGCGGCGCCCGACACCGTGATCTACGACCGGCTCGTGCCGGCCGACGTGCTGCCAAGCAGCTACAAGACCTACAGCCTGACCTCCAGGGTCCTGGGCGCGATGGCCTCGCCGCGGCTCAGGGCCGGGATGCAGGCGCCGCCCGCGGCGCTCGACGGCATGGTCTTCGACGACCAGGGCCACCTGCGTCCCGTGGACGTGCAGGGGATCCCGCTCGTGCCGAACACGCCGGACCGGTGCTGGCCGATCACCGGCGGGACCGTGCTGGTGCCGCTGGACAACCGCGTCAGCCGCGAGGCGGGCACCCTGGTCCGGCTGGGATACGCCGCCCGCGGAAACACGAAGATCACGCTGTGGATGGGCGACCGCGCCACCGACGTGGAGCTGCGGGCGGGCCTGGGCAGGGTGTTCATGCTCGCGGCGCCGGGCGTCGACCGCATCGTCGTGCAGGACGTTCCGCGGGGTGTGTGCCTCGGTGACGTGACGCCGGGCGAGGCGGTGCCACGACCGTGAACGTCATGAGCCGCGGGAGCCTCGCCCTGGTGCTGGCCGGCGTGGGCGCCTTCCTGCTGACGCTCATCCCGCTGACCCGCCTGTACGTGTCCGGCCAGGTGCTCAAGGCGCCGCTGGAACAGCAGAGCATGACCAGGTCGGTGGCGGAGTCGGCCACCTACCTGGACCCGGCCACGATGCGGCCGGCGGTGGGGGACCTGGTGCAGACCCGGTGGCTGATCGGCGACGTGCTGGCCGGCGGCGACGACCGCGCGGTGTGGGGCGAGTCGGTCTCCATAGCGACCCGGGACGACGAGCGGCTGGACTACCACGAGCGGCGCCTGGCCTTCGACCGCCGCACGGGGGCCATCGTCAACTGCTGCGGCGAGTACCTCGACGAGGACACCGCGATCAGGCAGTCGGGGCAGGCCTTCCGCTGGCCCTTCAACGCCGAGCGCCGCGACTACTCGCTGTTCGACCTGCGGCTGCGCCGGCCGGTCACGGCCGAGTTCGACGGTGTCGAGCGGGTGCGCGGGGTCGAGACCTACCGCTACGTCCAGCGCACGCCGCGCCGGCTCCTGCCGGGAGAGGCGGCGCCGCTGCCGCGCAATCTCCTCGGGCTGCCGGGGAAGGGCGATGCCGGAGTGGGCCGATACGCCGAGATCCGGCGTACGTACTGGGTCGAGCCGGTCAGCGGCCAGCCGGTCAAGACGCTGGACGAGGTCCGGGAGACGCTGGTCACGGCCGACGGCCGGGGCCTGCTGACCGCGTTGGACGCGTCTTTCCGCACCACCGAGTCCGATGTCGCGGCGGCGCTGAACACGGCGGCGGCCTACCGCCGCTGGATCCTGCTGCTGGGAACCGTGGCGCCGGTGGGCGGCGGGGTGCTCGGCGCGGGCTGCCTGGTGGCCGCCGTATGGCTCACGCGGCGGCGCTCACCTGCGGCGCAGGACGAGGAGCAGGTTCCAGGTGACCAGCTCGCGGATGCCAGGTAGGTGGATGACATGCCGGGCCCAGCGGGGATGGTAGCGAGGGACCGCGTCCAGGATCTCCACGTCACGCCGCCGCCGCGCCCAGGCCAGCGGCTTGGCCACCCCGATCGCGTACATGCTCTCGCCGTAGACGTTCTTGGGCCGCCTGCCGTTCCTGCGCGCGTACCGCCGGGCGGCGTAGTGGCCGCCCAGGTAGTGCCAGGGAGAGGTCTCGTGGCCGCCCCACGGGGACAGCCAGATCGTGTACGACAGGTAGACGATCCCGCCGGGACGGGTGACCCGGACCATCTCGTCCGCCATCCGGAGCGGGTCGGGGACGTGCTCCAGCACGTTCGACGAGAAGCACACGTCCACCGAGCCCGAGGCCAGCGGGAGGTCGAGCGCGCTGCCCAGCACCGCGTCACGCGGCGGCACACCGTCGCGCAGGCGCATCTCCCCGGCGTCGCAGTCCACGCACAGCGGCTGCGCGCCGACGGCACGCAGCGCGTCGGCGAAATAGCCGGGGCCGCCTCCGATGTCGGCCACCGTGGCGCCCGCGAGATCCGTGTAGGTCGCGAGCTGGGCGACTGTGTCCCTGGCCAGGGTGCCGTAGAAGAAATCAGGATCGCTCTGCTCAAGGCGGAAGGCGCGCAGCAACCGGACGGATCTACCGAGATCCGCTCGGAACGGTTCGGGGGTGTCCACGGCGCGGAGCTTACTCCAGCGGAAGGAAACGACGATGGTTGAAGACGTCAAACGTTCCGAGCCCTTCCGGATCACGCTGCCCGCGGTCCGCACGGGGCCGGTCATGGGTGTCGGCCTGCTGCTCATCCTGGTCTCGCTGGTCTTCAGGGCCGGCGTTCTCAGCAAGGCGTACTTCGTCGAAGATGACTTCCTCTTCGTCGCCGGCGCCGGCGACAGCGGGCTCACCTGGGAGTACCTGACCCGGGTGCACAAGGGTCACCTCATGCCCGGCGCGCTGGCCGTGGTGTGGCTGCTCACGTCGGTGGCGCCGTACAACTGGGCGCTGGTCTCGTTCGTGACCATCGCCGTCCAGGCCGCGGCCTCGGTCATGTTCCTCGTGCTGCTGCGGCGGCTGTTCGGCGACCGCGCCGGCGTGCTCGCCGCGCTGACCGTCTTCGTCTTCGCGCCGCTCACCGTGCCCGCGATGAGCTGGTGGTCGGCCGCGCTCAACGCGGTGCCGCTGCAGCTCGCGCTGGTCGCCGCGCTGGCCTCGCACATCAGGTACGTACGCGAGGGCAAAGGCCGGTGGCGCGCCCTGATCTGGACCGCCGTCGGGATGGCCTTCTCCACGAAGGGAGTGTTCATCCCCTTCGTCGTGCTCGGGGTCACCAGCGCCTATCTGGGCAAGGGCCTGTGGGCGCGCGCGTTGCTCACCGAGCTGCGCAGGCCGGTCTGGTGGGCGCACGGCCTGCTGCTGGCCGGGTACGCCGTGCTCTACTTGCTGCGCCGCGACAGCGCCGGCTCCGACGCGCTGACCGGCCCGAAGTCCGAGGTGGTCCCCGGGCTCGTGCGCAGGTTACTGGGGGAGACCTTTCCCACCGGCGCCGTCGGCGGCCCGCTGCGCTGGGGCGGGCTCACCGCCACCGGAGGGCTGGCCGACCCGGCCCCAGCCACCGTGATCGCGTCATGGGCCGTGATCGCGCTGCTGGTCGTGGTCACGTGCGTGTACCGCAGGCGGGCCTGGCGGGCGTGGGCGATCCTGGCGGCCTACGTCGTCGTGGCCGACGCGGTCCCCACCGTGATCGCGCGGGCGACCGCGTGGGACCTGGTGGGCGCGGAGACCAGGTACGTGGCCGACGCCGCGGTGCTGTTCGCCCTCTGCCTGGCGCTGGCGTGGCTGCCGGTCGAGGGCGAGGACGACACCCGGCGCAGGCCGCTGCCGGGCGGGCTGTCGCTGGCCGCGGGCGCGCTGACGGTCGCCTTCCTGGCCGTGTCGCTGGTCTCGATCAACGCCTACGGCGACACGCTCAGCGGGGACAAGGCCAGGAGCTACCTGGACAACGCGCGGGCCTCGCTGGCCACCGCGGCGCCGGACGCCGACATCTACTCGCGCCCCGTGCCGCAGGAGATCGTCCTGCCCTGGAACGGCCCCCGCCGGCTGACCTCGTACGTGCTCGCGCCGCTGGCCGACCCCGAGACGAGAGAGCGCATGCGCACCCCGCGCCCCTCGGCCGCGCCGTACGTCTTCGACGCCACGGGCAAGCTCGTCCTCGTGGGCCGGGTGGCACCCTTCTTCGACGCGGTCGAGGGCAGGAAGTGCTACCGCGCGGAGCGGGTCTTCCCCGTCGAGTCCTTGGGAGGGCCCGGCATGGTGGTGGCCGTGGCCTACGTCAGCCCCCAGCCGGTGCAGGTCGTGGTGGAGCTCGGCGGCACCCAGCGGGCGGCCACCCTGCCCGCGACCGGCGTCATGGGAGCGCTGTACTACGTCCCGCACGACGGGGCGGGCAAGGGGATGCGGATCAGCGCGGCCGGTGGCCAGGGTCAGGCGTTCTGCCTCAGGGCGGTGGCCTTCGGCGAGCCGGGGCCCGCGCCTCCGGCGCTCTGAGGGATGAAGCGGACCAGCCGCCTGGCGGGCTCCTCCACGTAACGGTGGGTGAGCCCGGCCAGCGCGATCGTGAGTGCGGTGACCGCGACCAGATTGAGGATCAGGTTGCCGGTCCACGGCTGCTGCCCGGTGAAGTCGTACCAGAGGTAGAGGACCACGAACTGCCACAGGAAGACGCCGTAGGAGATCTGGCCCAGATAGCTCATGACCCGGCCGCCGAGCAGCGCGCGCACGGGCGTGGGCCGCCCGGGCTCCAGGGCCGCAGGCGCGACCAGGCAGAAGGCGATGAGCGTGTAGAGGCCCTGCTCGTAGAACGCGGTCCAGATGCCGCCCAGGCCGACGAAGCGCGGCCCGGTGACCGGGGTGGCGGCGATCAGGTAGGCCAGCCCGGCGATCAGCCACAGCGTGCCCCACGAGGACGCCAGGGCCGCGCACAGCCGGCGCGTACGGCCGTCCTCCGCCCTGGCCCAGACGGTCAGGACCGCCAGCGCCATGCCCGGCACGAAGAACGTCCACGAGCGCGGCAGCCACACGTTCAGCCACGGCCGGTACTCGGGGAAGTACTCGAAGACCGTGTACGCGTACGACAGGGCGCCGAAGGCCGCCAGCCCGATCAGCAGGCGCCTGGCCCTGGCCCGCAGGTCCGGTCCGCCGCGCAGCGCGAACCACCGCAGCGCGGCCGCCATCAGCGGGAGGGTGAGGTAGAAGGACAGCTCGACCGCCAGGCTCCACATCTGGCCGAGCCCCTTGGGCCCGAGGCCGAACCACCACGGGCTCGGGTCGTAGGTGTGCACCAGGAACAGCATCTGCGCCCACGTCCACGGATCGGACTGGTGGGCCTCGCCCCACAGCAGCAGGGCCACGGCCACCACCAGCCAGTAGGCGGGGATGATCCGGAAGAAGCGCTTCCACAGGTAGCGGCGCGTGTCCGGAGCCCGGTCGCCGGTCAGGACCTCCGCCGCCCATGGGCGGTAGAGCAGCAGGCCGGACAGCGTGAAGAAGATGGGCACGCCGATCTCACCCCTGGAGAGCACGCCACCCAGGAAACCAGGTTCCAGCGCCGTTCCCGCCTCCATCGCGACGTGGAAGAGCAGGACGGCGAACGCGGCCACGGCCCGCACGCCGTCGAGGGCGGCCTGGTGTCCGGAGACCGCCGGCACCTCCGCCGATGTAGAACCTGTTTCGGTCACGTTTCCGCATCCCTGGTGACGTTGGTCACTCCCCGCAATAACATACCGGCGAGTAGAACTAGTTTCAGTACTTAATCACCCATACAGGCGTCCGTGCACCTGCACACATGGAGGGTCCATGAACCGGGTCGTCGTTGGCAGCGTTCTCATCGCCGTCGGGGCATTCCTCATCGTTCTGGCTCCCTTGGTGCGCTTCCAGGTAGCACCCGCACTCATCGCCGCGAAGGGCGACCAGTACGGGATCACCAAGCTCCGGGCGACCGGTGCGCAGTACTTCAGCATTCCCGACGGCAAGGTGCTGACCGCCGACCTCGACATCATCGTCACCACCCGTGGCGACGTGAAAGAGGCGGTCGGCGACCGGGTCGTGTGGGACGAGTTCACCGCCGTGAACGACGTCACCAACGGCAAGCCCGGCATCAGCTTCACCGAGCGGCGCAGCGCCTTCGACAAGCGCTCGGGCGTCGGGCTCAACTGCTGCGGCGTCAGCATCGACAAGGCTCCGGTGCAGTTGCAGGGCCAGATCTACAAGTTCCCGTTCGACGTGGAGAAGAAGACCTACCTGGCCTTCAACTCCAGCGCGGGCAAGGCGTTCGAGGCCAAGTTCGTCGGCGAGGAGCAGGTCAACGGCCTGAACACCTACAAGTTCGAGCAGGTCGTCCCCGAGACCCAGACGCAGACCCTGAACGCGCCCGCCGCCTTGTTCGGCATGGGAACGTCGGGCGACGTGCAGCTCAACCGCGTCTACTCCGGCACGGTCACCTACTGGATCGAGCCCACCACCGGCGCCCCCGTCCGCCAGGAGCAGCAGCGCAACGAGGTGCTCAAGAGCCAGGACGGCATCGAGCGCGCCAAGGCCTTCGTGGCCACGGCCAAGATGACCGACGAGACCATCGACGAGCTGGTGAAGAGCGCCGGCGACGGCAAGAGCCAGATCACCCTGATCAGGACCACGCTGCCGATCGTGCTCGGCGTGGTGGGCGTCGCGCTGTTCGTGGGGGGCCTCCTGCTGGCCCTGCGCGGCCGCCGGGCCGTATGAGCCAGGACGTGGCCGCCCGGCCCTGGACGGCCACGCCGGCGCTGGCGCTGGTCAGGGCGGCCAGGCCGCGCCAGTGGCTGAAGAACGTGCTGGTCCTGGCCGCTCCCTTGGCGGCCGGGGTGCTGGGCGAGCCGCGCAGCCTGCTCGCGGTGCTGCTGATCTTCGTCGCGTTCTGCCTGGCCGCGAGCGGCTCCTACCTGATCAACGATGCCGCCGACGCGGAGGCCGACCGGCTGCACCCGCGCAAGCGGCAGCGGGCGATCGCGGCTGGGATGGTGTCCGTGCGGGCGGCCCGGGTGACGGGCGTCGTCCTGCTGCTCCTGGCGCCCGCGGTCGCCGCGCTCACCGGGGGCTGGCAGTCGCCCGCGGTGGTCGCCGGGTACATCGCCCTGACGCTGTCGTACACGCTGTGGCTCAAGCACCAGGAGGTCGTGGACCTGATCGCGGTCGCCGGGTGCCACGTGATCAGGGCCTACGCCGGGGCCGTGGCGGTGGACGTGCCGGTGACCGGGTGGTTCCTGGTGGTCGTCTCGCTGGCCGCGCTGCAGCTCGTGGCGGGCAAGCGCGAGGCGGAGCTGCGGGCCAGGGGCGTGACCGGGACGCGCGCGACGCTGGCCGCCTACTCGCCCGCCTACCTGTCCCAGGTCCGGATCATGTGCTCGGGCGCGATGATCGTGACGTACTGCCTGTGGGCGCTCAACGCGCACGACGACCTCTTCTACGGGCTCAGTATCATCCCGTTCATGCTGCTCGTGCTCAGGCACAACCTGCTGGTGGACCGGGGGAGCGGCGAGGAGCCGGAGGAGCTCGCCGTACGCGACCGGCCGACCCTGATCTTCGCCGCCTGGCTGGTCCTCATGGTCGGCTTGGGGATCTACACATGACGACGTTCCTGACCGGCTGGGGGCGCACGGCGCCCACGCCGGCCGTGCTCACGCGGCCCCGCTCCGTCGAGGAGCTGTGCGAGCTGATCGGGGCCGCGCCGGGGCGCGGCGTGGTGGCGCGGGGCCTGGGCAGGTCTTACGGCGACGCCGCGCAGAACGCCGGCGGCCTCGTCCTCGACTGCACCGGCCTCGACGGGTGGACCTTCGACGAGGGCAGCGGGCTGGTGACCGCCTCGGGCGGGGTCAGCCTGCACGAGCTGATGACGGCCCTCGTCCCGCGCGGCTGGTTCGTCCCCGTCAGCCCGGGCACCAGGCACGTCACCGTCGGCGGCGCCGTCGCGGCCGACGTCCACGGCAAGAACCACCACCGCGACTCCTCCTTCGGGGCGCACGTCCGCTCTCTGACCTTGGTGACCGCCGACGGGACGGCCCGGACCCTCCGCCCCGGCGATCCGCTCTTCCAGGCCACCGTCGGCGGCATGGGGCTGACCGGGGTGATCGCCGAGGCCACGTTCGGCTGCGTGCCCATCGAGACCTCCCTGATGCGGGTGGACGTGGAGCGCACCGCCGACCTGGACGAGACGCTGGCGACCATGGCGGCCACCGACGACCGCTACCGCTACACGGTGGCCTGGATCGACCTGCTCGCCCAG
The DNA here is from genome assembly GCF_005893125.1 of Nonomuraea basaltis. Lineage (GTDB taxonomy): Bacteria > Actinomycetota > Actinomycetes > Streptosporangiales > Streptosporangiaceae > Nonomuraea > Nonomuraea basaltis. Next base: position 42,423 of record NZ_VCJS01000073.1, read on the forward strand.
GGCCGCCGGATGGGGCGCAGCGTGCTCACCAGGGGCGATCATGCGGCGCGTACCGACGAGAAGGAGCCGCCCGCCTTCGCGCCCGGCGCGCTCGTGCGGGCGCCCGCGTGGGCGCCCGGCGGGCTGCTCAACGGGCTGAGCGTGCGCGCCTTCAACGAGGTCTGGTACCGCAAGGCGCCGCGACGCCGGACGATCGTGCAGGGCATCGCGCCGTTCTTCCATCCGCTCGACTTCGTCGACGGCTGGAACCGCATGTACGGCTCCCGAGGGTTCGTCCAGTACCAGTTCGTGGTGCCCTTCGGCGCGGAGGAGACGCTGCGCGGCATCGTCGGGGCGCTGTCGGCGCACGGCACCGTGTCGTTCCTGACCGTGCTCAAGAGGTTCGGACCGGGATCGGGCGGGCTGCTGTCGTTCCCCATGCCCGGCTGGACCCTGGCCCTGGACATCCCCGTCGGGCAGCGCGGGCTGGCCGGCCTGTTGCGCGGCTTCGACCGGCGCGTGGCCGAGGCCGGCGGGCGCGTCTACCTCGCCAAGGACTCGCGGCTGCACGCTGACATGATGGCGGCCATGTATCCCGAGCTGGAGCGGTGGCGGCAAATCAGGGAGCAGGCCGATCCCGCCGGGCTGTTCCGCTCAGACCTGGCCAGGAGGCTGCGGTTGTGAAGAACGCTCTCGGCGCGGTCGACACCGTGCTGCTGCTCGGCGGGCGCAGCGAGATCGGCTTGGAGATCGTCAGGCTGCTGGTGGGGCTGGGCGCGAGCCGGGTGGTGCTGGCCGTGCGGGGCGAGTTCGTCCCGCCAGAGCTCGACGCGGAGGTCCATGTCGTGCCGTTCGACGCGCTGGACGTCCACGCGCACGGCGCCGTCTTTTCCAAGGCGGTGGAGCTGGTCGGCGACCTCGACGTGGTGATCTCGGCCTTCGGCGTGCTGGGGAGCCAGGCGCACTACGACGCCGATCCCGCGGCCGCCGCGGAGGCGGTCGCGGTCAACTACAGCGGTCACGTGTCGGCAGGGCTCCACGCGGCCAGGGTGCTGCGCGAGCAGGGACACGGCACGCTCGTGATGCTCTCGTCGGTGGCGGGCGCGCGGGTGCGCAGGGCCAACTTCGTGTACGGCTCGGCCAAGGCCGGGCTCGACGGGTTCGCCCAGGGGCTCGGCGACGCCCTGCACGGGTCGGGCGCCAGGGTGCTGATCGTGCGGCCGGGCTTCGTGATCGGGCGGATGACGGAGGGGCTCACTCCCGCGCCGATGTCCTCGACACCCCGGCAGGTGGCCCTGGCCACGGTGGGCGCGCTGCGTGACGGCGCGTCCTCCGTCTGGGTGCCGCGCGCGCTCGGGCCCGTCTTCGGCGTGCTGCGGCTGCTGCCCCGCGCGCTCTGGCGCAGGATGCCACGCTAGAACCCGTTCCCCCGGGATGATTGAGCCGGCACCGAGCAAAGGTTCTAGAGTAGAACACGTTGCAGTTAGCCGGATCCGCGGCATATCGTCGGCTCATGCGGACACGTGTGACGGACATGTTCGGAATCGAGCTCCCGATCTTCGCCTTCAGCCACTGCAGGGACGTGGTAGCGGCCGTCAGCCGCGCGGGCGGCATGGGGGTGCTCGGCGCGCTCTACTTCACGCCCGAAGAGCTCGAGATGGAGCTCAAGTGGATCGACGACCACGTGGACGGCAGGCCGTACGGCGTGGACGTCGTCATGCCCGCCTCCTACGAGGGCGCCGACTTCGCCGCCGAGGAGCTGGTGGGCCGCCTGCAGACGATGATCCCCGCCGGGCACCGCGCCTTCGTCGAGGGCCTCCTCGCCAAGCACGGGGTGCCGCCGCTCTCCTCGGACGCGGACGCCGGCAAGGTCCTGCTCGGCTGGACCGACGCCACGGCCCGCCCACAGGTCGAGGTCGCCCTGCGCCACCCCATAGCCCTCCTGGCCAACGCCCTCGGCCCGCCCCCCGCCGACGTCGTGGACCTGGCGCACTCCCACGGGGTGAAGGTCGCCGCCCTCGCCTCCACGCCCCGACACGCGCTCAAGCAGGTCGAGGTGGGGGTGGACGTGGTGGTCGCCCAGGGCACGGAGGCCGGCGGCCACACCGGCGAGATCTCCACGATGGTGCTGATCCCGCAGGTGGTCGACGCCGTGGACGTCCCCGTCCTCGCGGCCGGCGGCATCGGCAACGGCCGCCAGATGGCGGCGGGGATGGCGCTGGGCGCGGAGGGCGTGTGGACCGGCTCCCTCTGGCTCACCGTCGAGGAGGCCGACACCCCGGAGATGGCCAAGCGCCGCATCCTGGAGGCCACCTCCCGGGACACCGTCCGCTCGCGCAGCTGGACCGGCAAGCCGGCGCGACTGCTCAAGAACGAGTGGACGGACGCGTGGGAGTCGGAGGAGTCGCCGGGAACGCTGCCGATGCCGCTGCAGTTCATGCTGGTGTCGGACGCGCTGCGGCGAATCGGCCGCTCGGACGCGTCGGAGCTGGCCACGTTCCCGGCCGGGCAGATCATCGGGATCACGAACCAGGTCCGGTCCACGAAGGACGTGGTGTTCGGTCTGGTGGAGGAGTACGCGGAGGCGCTGGACCGCCTCTCGCGCATCACCGAGGACTGACGCCGGGCCGGGCGCCGATCGCCGAACGGCCCGGCGTCCCGGTTCAGTGGGCGTGGTAGGCCGGAGGACGCTTCTCGCGGAAGGCGCGGGTGCCTTCCTTGGCGTCCTCGGAGCCGATGACCGGCCAGCCGAGGTCGTCCGACACCTTCAGGGCCTCCGGCTCCGAGAGGCCCAGGGTGTCCCGGTACGTGCGCAGGATCGCCTGGACCGCCAGCGGTCCCGAGGCGGCCACGTCGCCGGCCAGCTCGCGGGCGGCCGCCAGCGCCTGGCCGTCCGGCACCACGCGGTTGACCAAGCCCATCGACAGGGCCTCCGCCGCCGTGATCGCGCGGCCGGTCAGCAGGAGGTCCATGGCATGGCAGTACGGGATCTGCCGGGGGAGGCGGACGGCGCTGCCGCCCATGGGGAACAGTGCGCGCTTGGCCTCGAACAGGCCGAGCGTGGCCGACTCCGCCACCACCCGCAGGTCCGTGCCCACCAGCAGCTCCGTCCCGCCGGCGACCGCGTAGCCCTCCACCGCGCAGATGATCGGCTTGGTCGGCAGGTCCTCGCGGAGCAGGCCCTTCCAGTGGAAGTTGGGGATCTGGGCGGCCCTGGCCTGGACCTCCGGGTCCGTGGAGGGCTGTCCCATGGCCTTGAGGTCGGCGCCCGAGCAGAACGTGCCCTCCGCGCCCGTCAGGATCGCCACCCGGATCCCGGCCTCCGCCGACGCGTACGCCCACGCCGAGGCCAGGCCGATCAGCATGTCCGAGGAGAGCGCGTTGCGGGCCTCCGGGCGGTTCATGGTGACGATGAGGACGTGGCCGTCGCGTTCGACCCGGCAGTGGGGGGTGCTGATCGGCAGGAGCTCCACGGATGCCTCCGAAGTATCTAATCAAGCGCTTGCTACGAAGTTCGGCCCCAGGATACGCTCCCAGCAGCAAACGAGAACAGGTTCCTATTTTGCTCGCCGCGACGGCATATGGCGACCGAGCCCGCCTCACGGAGTGAGGCCAGGAGCACTGAGGAGATCAGATGGGCACGCTCGGTTTCTGGAGGCTCGCGCAGGCGGATCCCGAGTGGATCGCGGTCGTGGACCCCGACGGTACGCAGCACCGCGCCGGCGACCTCCTGGCCAGATCGAACCGCCTCGTCCACGGCCTGCGTGACCTCGGGCTCAAACCCGGGGACGGCATCTGCGGCCTGGTCCCCAACGGGGCCGACGGCCTGGTGCTGTACCTGGCGGCGCTCCAGGCCGGCTGGTACTACACGCCGATCAACTGGCACCTCGCCGCGCCGGAGATCGCGTACATCCTCTCCGACAGCGAGGCCAAGGCGTTCTTCGTCCATCCCCGCTTCGCGGCGGAGGGCGCCAAGGGCGGCGAGACCATCGAGCCCGGCCGCCGGTTCATGCTGGGTGACGGCATGGACGGGTTCCGCCCCGCGAGCGAGCTCACCGACGGGCAGCCGGACACCGCGCCCGCCGATCGCACCGCCGGCGCGACCATGCACTACACCTCGGGAACCACCGGCAAGCCCAAGGGTGTCAGGCGCCCGCTGAACGGCCTGGACCCGGACGACTCCGCCGAGCTGATGACGTTCCTGCTCGGGCTGTTCGGCATCACGTCAGGCCGGCCCAACGCCCACCTGGTCACCTCCCCGAACTACCACACCGCCGTCACGCAGTTCGGCGGCACGGCGCTGCACATGGGCCACACGCTCGTCTACATGGACAAGTTCGACGCCGAGGAGCTGCTGCGGCTGTGCGAGCGCCACCGCGTCACCAACTCCCACCTGGTGCCGACGCACTTCAAGCGGCTGCTCTCGCTGCCGGAGCAGACCCGGAAAAAGTACGACCTGTCCTCGCTCACATGGATGATCCACGCCGCCGCCCCCTGTCCCGTCCCGGTGAAATGGGCGATGTTGGAGTGGTGGGGCGACTGCGTGTACGAGTACTACGCGGCCACCGAGGGCGGCGGCACGCTGGCCACCCCCGAAGGCTGGAAGGCACACCCGGGCACGGTCGGCACGGCCTGGCCCATCAGCGAGCTGCTCATCGTGGACGAGCAGGGCGAGCCCGTACCGACCGGCAGCCCCGGCACGATCTACATGAAGATGATGGGCGCCACGTTCGAGTACAAGGGCGACCCGGCCAAGACCGCCGCGAACCGCCTCAAGGACTACTTCACCGTCGGAGACATCGGCTACCTGGACGAGGACGGCTTCCTCTACCTCTGCGACCGCAAGGCCGACATGATCATCTCCGGGGGCGCGAACATCTACCCGGCCGAGATCGAGAACGAGCTCATGATCCACCCGAAGGTGGCGGACGTGGCCGTGTTCGGCATCCCGGACGAGGAGTGGGGCGAGCAGATCAAGGCCGTGGTCGAGCCCGCGCCGGGCGTCGATCCGGGCCCGGAGCTGGCCGCGGAGCTGATCGCCTCGCTGGAGGGCCGGCTGGCCAGGATGAAGTGGCCCAAGAGCGTCGACTTCATCGCCGAGATGCCCCGCGAGCCGAACGGCAAGCTGCTCAAACGCAAGCTCCGCGCCCCGTACTGGGAGGGACACGACCGTGCCATCTGACCCGCTGGTCGCCCAGCACGTCCTGGAGTTCCCCGGCGGCTACACGCGTACGACGGGGCCGGTGGTGGGCCGGTTCCTGAGCGAGCTGCGCGGGCGCCGCATCGTCGGGGTGCGCACCGCGGAGGGCCGGGTGCTGGTGCCGCCCCTCGAGTACGACCCCGCGACCGGCGAGCCCGTCACCGGCGAATACGTCGAGGTCGGCCCGGCCGGCACGGTCACCACGTGGGCGTGGGTGCCCGAGCCGCTCGACGGCCACCCCCTGGACCGCCCGTTCGCCTGGGCGCTGATCAAGCTCGACGGCGCGGACACGGCCCTGGTCCACGCCTTGGACGCCGGCAACCCGAAGGCGCTCCAGACCGGCATGCGGGTCTGGCCGGTCTGGCGGGACCGGCCCACCGGCCACATCACCGACATTGCGCATTTCGCCCCCGAGGTCTCCAAGATCGTGTCGAACGTCCGCTCCGAGTACCGCCTCCAGGCCGGCGGCGCACTGCGCGTCTTCCTCGAGGGCATTGAGCGCGGCGTCTTCCTCGGCAGCCGCTGCGACCAGTGCGACAAGGTTTACGTGCCGCTGCGCCACTCCTGCCCCGAATGCGGAAGCACCATCTCCGAAACGCGCGAACTGCCCGACACCGGCACGATCACCACGTTCGCCATCAACAACCTGCCGGACCCGCGGGCCCCTCAGGTGCCGTTCGTGTCGGCGTACATCCTGCTCGACAACGCCGACATCCCCATCATCGCCCTGATCGGGGACGTGCCCGTACACGAGGTACGCCAGGGCATGCGCGTGAAGGCCGTCTGGGTCCCCGAGAGCGAGCGCACGGCGTCCATGGCGAACATCCGCTGGTTCGCCCCCACCGGCGAGCCCGACGGGGAGCTGTCATGAGAGAGGTCGCGATCGTCGCGTTCGCCCAGACGCGGCACACCGCCCACGACACCGGCCTGAGCGAGCCCGAGCTGATCCTGCCCGTGATCAACGAGGTCAAGGAGCGCACCGGGCTCAAGCGGTTCGGCTTCACCTGCTCGGGCAGCTGCGACTACCTCGCGGGCGCCCCGTTCTCGTTCGTGTCGGCCCTCGACGCGCTGGGCGCCTGGCCGCCCATCTCGGAGAGCCACGTGGAGATGGACGGCGCCTGGGCGCTGTACGAGGCATGGGTACGCCTCCAGCACGGCGACATCGATTCCGCCCTGGTCTACGGCTTCGGCAAGTCGTCGCTCGGCGACCTGCGCACGATCATGACCCTCCAGCTGGACCCGTACTATCTGGCTCCGCTCGGCCTCGACCAGCTCTCCTACGCCGCGCTCCAGGCCGGCGCCGTCAACGCGGACCGGAAGGAGCTGGACGAGATCGTCCGCCGCAGCCGCGCGGACGGCCGGAGCAACCCGTACGCGCTCGACCTGCCCGACCCGGAGGACGACGACTTCGCGGTGCAGCCGCTGAAGAAGACGGACGTGCCGCCCATCACGGACGGCGCGGCCGCGATCGTGCTCGCGACCGGGGACCTGGCCGCGCGGCTGTGCGCCAATCCCGCCTCCATCAAGGGCATCGCCCATCGCATCGAGCCCCACTACCTGGGCATGCGCGACCTGGCCAGATCGGCCTCCGCGGCCGACGCCGCACGCGCCGCGGGGGTCGGCAAGGGGCCCGTCGAGGTGGCCGAGCTGCACACACAGTTCCCGCACGAGGAGATCATCCTGCGCGAGGCGCTGGAGCTGACCGGCGACACGCTGATCAACCCGTCGGGCGGCCCGCTGGCCGCCAACCCCGTCATGGCCACCGGCCTCATCCGCATCGGCGAGGCGGCCCAGCGCATCCTCGACGGCCACGCCCGCCGCACGGTCGCCCACGCCGCCGGCGGCCCCTGCCTGCAGCACAACCTCGTCACCGTACTGGAGGCCTGAGATGGGTAACCGCTGTGCGGTCATCGGCGTCGGGCAGACGCACTACACGACCAGACGCAGGGACGTGTCGATCGCCGGGCTGGTGCGCGAGGCGGCGCTGCGGGCGCTGGAGGACGCCGGGCTCACGTTCAAGGACATCGACGCCGTCGTCATCGGCAAGGCGCCGGACCTGTTCGAGGGCGTGATGATGCCGGAGTCGTACCTGGCCGACGCGCTCGGCGCGGCCGGCAAGCCGATGATGCGGGTGCACACCGCGGGCAGCGTCGGCGGGTCGACGGCGCTGGTCGGCGCGAGCCTCGTCCAGGGCGGCGTGCACGACCGGGTGCTGGTCGTGGCGTTCGAGAAGCAGTCGGAGTCCAACGCCACCTGGGCCCTGTCCACGCACCTGCCGTTCAGCGCGTCGCTGGTGGTGGGCGCGGGCGGCTACTTCGCGCCGCACATCCGCGAGTACATGCGCACGTCCGGCGCGCCCGATCACATCGGCACGCTGGTGGCCGTCAAGGACCGGCAGAACGCGCTGAAGAACCCCTACGCCCATCTGAAGATCCCCGGCATCGACCAGAAGATGGTCGAGTCCACGCCCATGTTGTGGGAGCCGATCCGCTACCTGGAGACCTGCCCCTCCAGCGACGGCGCCTGCGCGATGGTCCTGGCGTCCGAGTCCGCGGTCACCGGCACCCCGGCCTGGGTGCACGGCACCGCCATGCGCTCCGAGCCGATCTTCCGCGCCGGGCGCGACACGGTCAGCCCGCAGGCGGGCAAGGACTGCGCGGCCGACGTCTACCGCCAGGCCGGCATCGCCGACCCGCGGCGGCAGATCGACGTGGCCGAGACGTACGTGCCGTTCTCCTGGTACGAGCCGATGTGGCTGGAGAACCTGGGGTTCGCGGCGGAGGGGGAGGGGTGGAAGCTCACCGAGTCGGGCGCCACGGCGCTCGACGGTGACATCCCGTGGAACGCCTCGGGCGGGGTGCTGTCCAGCAACCCGATCGGGGCCTCGGGGCTGATCAGGTTCGCCGAGGCCGCGCTGCAGGTGCGCGGGATGGCCGGCGAGCACCAGGTGGACGGCGCCCGTACGGCGCTCGGCCACGCCTATGGCGGGGGAGCCCAGTTCTTCGCGATGTGGATCGTCGGACGGGAGAAGCTCTGATCCCTGCGGGGACACCCCGCATACCCCGGACCAAGGAATAAGGGGTTTCTATGGAATTCAACCACGCGGACCTGTTCGAGGGGCTCGCGGACGCGATCGGTGACCGGACCGCCGTGATCTGCGGCCCGGACCGCCGCACCTACGCCGAGCTGGACGCCGAGTCGAACCGGCTCGCCCACTACCTCATCGACCTCGGCATCCAGCCGGGGCAGCACGTCGGGATCCATCTCTACAACGGCATCCCGTACATCGCCGGCATGCTGGCCGCGCTCAAGATCCGGGCCGTGCCGATCAACGTCAACTACCGGTACGTCGAGGCCGAGCTGCTCTACCTCTACCGGGACTCCGACATCCGGGCGCTGATCTACGACGTCGAGTTCGACGCGCGGGTGGCCGCCGTCGCCGGGCAGGCGCCGCTGCTGGAGCACCTGATCTCGGTCGGCGGGCCGTCGGCGATCGGCTCCGCGGTGCCGTACGAGACGGCCCTGGAGCGGGGCAAGCCGGAACGGGGCTTCCCGCCGCGCTCGGGACAGGACGTGTACATCATCTACACCGGCGGCACCACCGGCATGCCGAAGGGCGCGATGTGGCACGTCGAGGACCTGTTCATGGGCTTCGGCGGCGGCAACCCGTACGGCGAGCCGCGCGCCACCCCGCAGGAGGTGATCGACGCGGCCGTCGGGTCCGGCCCCATGGTCATGATGCCCGTCGCGCCACTGATGCACGGTGCCGCGCAGATGGCCACGTTCATCGCCTGGTGGATGGGCGGGACCGTCGCGTACGTCCCCAAGTTCGACGCCACCGAGGTGTGGCGGGCGGCCGAGCGCGAGCGCGTGAACACCATGAACATCACCGGCGACGCCATGGCCAGGCCCATGGCCGAGGCGCTGGCGAAGAGCTCCTACGACGTCTCGTCGCTGTTCGTCATCAGCTCGACCGGCGCCATCCTGTCCGGAGCCGTACGTGACCGCCTCCAAGAGCTGCTCCCGAACGCCATGATCCTGGACAACTTCGGCTCCACCGAGTCCGGCTACACCGCCTCAGGCGTGGCCGGGTCGTCGCCGGAGAAGGGCCTGCGCTACCAGCCGAACTCCGTGGTCAACCTGGCCGTGCTCGACGAGAAGGGCCGCCCGGTCGAGCCCGGGTCCGGGCAACTCGGGACGGTGGCGAGGTCGGGGCGGGTCGCGTTCGGCTACTACAACGACCCCGGCAAGACCGCCCGCACGTTCGTCACCGACGAGCAGGGCACCCGGTGGCTGCTGACCGGCGACCTGGCGAGCATCGACGCCGACGGCACCGTGAACGTGTTCGGCCGGGGCTCGCAGTGCATCAACACCGGCGGGGAGAAGGTGTTCCCCGAGGAGATCGAGGCGGTGCTCAAGGGGCATCCGTCCGTGTTCGACGCGGTGGTGACCGGGGTGCCGGACGAGCGGTGGGGGAACAGGGTCGCGGCCGTGGTCGAGCCGCGGCCGGGCGTCGAGGTCACGGCCGAGGAACTGGACGCGCACTGCCGTTCGTCGCTGTCGGGATACAAGGTGCCCCGTTCGTACGCGTTCGTCGCGGAGATGGTGCGCTCGCCCGCGGGCAAGGCCGACTACCGCTGGGCGCGGGAGATCGTGGAGGCCGGCGAGGCCTGAGGCTCGTCAACGGATGGTGAGGCGGCGCAGGTCGTCATCGACCTGCTTCGCCTCCTCATTTCTGCCTGCCTTCTCCAGCAGCGCCAGCCGGGCGCGCAGGACGTCGCACAGCAGCTCGGCCAGGCCCTCTTCCCTCGCGTCGGCGATCACCTCGCTCAGCAGCCCCGCCGCGACCCGCAGCGCGGCCTCGGCCGCGTCCTCCCGGCCCAGCTCCTGCTGGCAGAAGCCGAGCCGGGCATGCGCCACGGCCCTGGCCAGCAGGTCGCGGGTCACCTGCGTGCCCCGGTGGAAGACGAGGCTCGCCTCCAGTGCCCGCCCCGTCTCCATGAGCGCGTCGCCCAGCAGGAGCATCGCCCTGGCCAGCAGGCCGGACAGCGGTGGATTGCCGGGGGCGTAGCGTTCGAGCGTCGCGACCGCCTCGCGCAGCGGCCGCACCGCGTCGGCGGACAGGTCCCGCATCCTGAGCGCGGCGGCGAGCGTGAGACTGGCTCCGGCCCGGCTGGTGTGCAGGGCTTCGGCGTTCATGCCCGTGGTGAGCAGGTCGTCGTAGATCGCGATGGCCTCGCGGGCCCTGGCCTCGGCCTCGGATCCGTCGTCCAGCCGCAGCAGCGGCAGCAGCTCCGAGCTCTGCGCCAGCGAGTCGGCCAGGATCGCCCGGTACGTCAGATCGTCCGGCGACCGCCTGGCCAGCGGGATCAGCCGCTCCACGAACGCGTTGGCCTCGGCCAGCTCGCCGAGCATCATGTGGCACCTGGCCAGCCGCTGGAGGGCGAGCGCGTGCTTGACCGTGCCCTCCTGGTGTCCGGTCGTGGCGATCCTGGCGTACTCGGCCGCCTCCTCGGCCCGGCCGCCCGCCAGCAGGTCGTCGGCGATCATCGCGGCGACCTCGGCGGCCTCCGCCGGCCTCGGCAGCCGGGTGTAGATCTGCAGCGCCTCCACGAGGTGGGCCAGCGCCTCCTGCCTCCTGCCGGAGGCCCGCAGCACCTGCCCCCGTACCTGGGTGGCCTGGGCCCGCACCTGGGGCAGCTCCTGGCCCCGCTCCCTGGCGCGTTCCAGCTCCGCCAGGGACCAGGTGACCGCCTCCAGCGCGGCCTGCGGGCGCTCCAGCATGGCCAGGCTGGAGCCGAGCCGGCCGTACGTGGCGGCCGCCACGGCCGGGTCGTCCAGCTCGTCGCACAGGTCGGCGGCCCGCTCGCAGTGGGCCAGGGCCTCCACGGCGCGGCCGCGGTCGAGCAGCTCGACCGCGTAGAGGCCGAGGGCGGTCGCCAGCTCCCTGCCGTTCTCCTCGTCGGTGAGCAGGGCGATGGCCTGCTCCATGGTGGTGAGATCGTGGTGGTCGAGGCGGGCGAGGGCGGCGAGCGCCAGCCCGAGCCCCCCGCGGTACGCGCTGGAGAGGGCGGCCAGGCCGCGGTGGACGCGGACGGCCAGCCTGGCGGCCAGGACGGCGCTCGCGGTGTCGTTCGCCTGGGCGGCGATGGTGCTGAGGCGGGCCAGGCATCGGGCATATCGGTCGTGCAGGTCGGCGTCGCCGCTCAGCGGCACCTGCCGTTCGAGGGCTCCGGTGAACGCCGTGAGCGGTGGCAGCAGCGCGGCCGGGTCCGCGCCGTCCGACATGTCGCCCACGTACGCGGAGAGCTCCTCGATCAGGGTCCTGAGCACCTCGGCACCGGGCAGCGGGCGCATCTCCAGGATCCGGGCGTACAGCACGATCCCGGCGGCCGGTCCCTCCTCGCGGGCCCTCAGTCTGGCCAGGCGGACCAGGGCCAGCAGGTGGACGCCGGCCAGGTCGGCAGGCGCGGGGCCGTGCTCGGCCAGCAGCGCGGTGCCCTCGGCCAGCTTCGACCTGGCCGCGTCGTCGTCGTGCAGCTCGACCAGGCACAGGCCGCTCAGCTCCAGGCAGGCGGCGGTGATCACGCGCCCGCCCGCCGACGGCTCGGACGGCTCCGACGACAGGACGTCGAGCGCCCTGGTGGCCGACTTGAGCGCGCCCTCCACGTCCTGCCTGGTGAACCGGATGCCGCCCTGCAGGCGCAGCGCCCCGGCGAGTGCCACGGCCGACTCGATCCCCTCCGACACGAGCGCGGCGTACAGCCTGACCAGCCGGTCCGCCGCCGCCTCCGCATCCGACGGGCACGCGGAACGCGACAGCGCGACGGTCTCCAGGACGAGCAGCTCGGCCAGCTCCTTCCCGGACGCCGGGCTCGCCCCCGCCTGGCCGTGTGACTCGATGGCGGTCAGCAAGTGCGGCACGGCCTCCTTATGGCGGCCGAGCCCCACGAGCGTCCGCCCGAGGGCCGCCTCGACCTGGCCGACGGCGATCGCGTGCGGCCGATCCGGTACGGCGTGCCGCTGGAGCAGCTCGGCCGCCTGCATCGCGAGCGCGAACCCGTCCGCCGCCCGGCCCGCGTCCGCCCAGGCGCGGGCCAGCAGGGCCTGGGCCGAGAGGTAGGCGTGGATCTCCTCCAGCCGCGGCTCGCCGGCGCTCTCGACCGCCTTGCGGCGCTCGGCCAGCAACTGCTCCGCCCTGGCCACGGCCTCCTCCGGTCGCCCGTTGACCAGCGCCAGCATCCAGTGCCGCGCGCCGTCTGGCGGCGGGGCCGGCCGTGAACGGCCCAGCCTGGCCCGTACCTCGTCGAGATGGCGCTCGTAGGTGCTCTCTTCCGCGCTCAGGACGTCGTACAGCTCAGCGGCGATCTCCAGCTGCGCCAGGCCGTCCGCGGCCCGGCCCAGCTCGTCCAGGCACAGGCCGAGCAGCCGCCTGGCCCTGGCCTGCGTGTGCCGCTCGGCCGCCACGGCCATGGCCTCCTGCAGTGGGTCGAGCGCCTCCTCCGGGCGGTCGTCGAGCAGCAGCAGCTCGCCCAGGTCGAGCAGCCGATCGGCCAGGGCAGGGCGGAATTCGCCGGGTTCGAGCGCGGCCAGCGCCCGCAGGTTACGCACGGCCTCGGCGGCGGACCGGGCGGCGGCATCCAGGTCGTCCAGGTCTCCGTGCAACCTCGACAGCAGGCCGGCGGCCTCGGCCAGCATGAGCCGCAGTCCGGGCTCCTCGGCCGCGAGCCCGCGCAGCCGCACGACCGCCTCGGCGGCCGGGACCAGGGCGTCGGCGTTCCTGTCATGGTCGTGGAGCCAGGCGGCGAGGAGATGGAGGCGGTGGGCCAGGTCACGGTTGGTGGTGGCGGTGTCCTTGACGGCCGTGGTGGCGGCGACGACAAGACAGGCGGCCAGCTCGGGCAGCGCGGTGGTGTCAAGCCGGTCGAACGGCGTTCGCGACGCGGTGGTGTCCAGCTGCTCGAACGGCGTCAGCGGCTCCGGGGTGGTGGGCGACAGCGGGAGCGGATCCGGCACTATCAGCTCGGGCGCCGCTACCGGCTCAGGAAGAGGCGCCGGCCCGGGTCGCACCATCGGCTCGGGCCCAGCCGCCGGATCCGCGGTCGTGGAGAGCACGGACAGGACGCCTGCCAGGTCGGCCGCCACCTCGGGATCGCCGCCCGCCGCCTCGAACGCCTCGACGGCCTCGCCCGTCAGCCCGGCTCCCACCAGCGCACACGCCAGGTTGTAGTGCACCCGCGCGGCCTGCCCCGCATAACGCGTCTCGCCGCCGACCACGTCCTCGGCAAGGATGCGGAACCTGGCCGCCGCCTCCTGCACGGGCTTGAGCGCACTGCCGGGCTCGCCCGCGAGCAGCAGGCAGGCACCCAGGTTGTACAGGGCCTCGGCGCGCGCGACCGCCGCCTCGTACGGGGGAGCCGCGCCGAAGATCTCAACGGCCTCCGCGGCTGCGACGACCGCCTCGCCCACCCGGCCCACGGCGGCCAGCCGCTCCGACAGCGAGGACAACGCCCCGGCCAGCGCGATCGGCTCACCTTCCGCCCGCAGGTGCCGTACGGCCAGCTCGCCGAGCGTCACGTCGAGGGCCCGCAGCCCCAGCCGTGCGTCCCGTCGTACCGGCAGCCCGGCCGCGGCACCGGCGATCTCCCGGTCGTCGGCGAACAGCCCCAGCGCGGCGTTGAGCGCGTCGCCGAGCCGGGTGGCCGGCGCCGCCGCAGCCTCCGCGACCATCCCGCCGATCCTGCCCGCCACCAAGGTCCGCAACGCCGACCCGACCCGCGCCGAGTTCGCCGCCAGGCGGAGGACGTCGAGCATGTGTACGAGGTGCTGGGCCGTGCGGCCCTCGTGATCGTGTACGGCGAGGACGAGCGTGTCCAGGCCGTCCGTCTCGGCGAGGAGCCGCTCGGCCAGGACGTCCGGTCCGAGCGGAACCAGCCGCTCACCACCGGAGAAGATCCGGCCCAGCCAGCGAGCCACGTCCCGGATCCCGCCATGGAGTCCCGCGTCACCGTGGGCGTCGGCACTGCCCAAGGCCGCGTCTTGCGGCCCAACGGCGCTCGGAACCGCGCCTTGGGCCTGGGCGATCGCCGGGATGATGCCGTGCGGGTCGGTGGCATCCGGATCGAAGTCGCCTAACCCGGTGGTGCCCGAATCGGAGCCGCCGCCTGCGGTGGTGCGCGCGGCAGCCGGTGTGCGGAGGCCGGGCACCGCCGTGAGCAGGCCGGGCAGCTCGGCGGGCGTGGGAGCGGTGAGCGTGAGCACCACCAAGGCCTGCCGCGCCGTCAGGTCATCCACTCGCTCGTGCCCGGCCGGCCACGCCCGCGCCCACTGTTCGTACTCGCGCGCCAGAAACCTGCCGGCCAGCCCGCCACCCACCCCGCCGCGGCCGCGGACGTCTGCCGGGTCTGCCGGCC
>NZ_VCJS01000625.1 GCF_005893125.1 Nonomuraea basaltis
GGTCGGGTAGCCCCGGGGAATCGCACCCCGGGGCTCCCACAGAACCGTGCGTAACGATCTCTCGTTACACGGCTCTTGTCGTCCTGGTCACCAGACGGCGGGGACCCAGTTGACCCAGCGCCAATGGGCGAAGAACCGAGGTCGTCCCCGGACAGCTCTCCTCCACGCTTCGTGGGCCTTCTTGCGTCCCCGCAGCCGTTTGTACTTGTTGCGCAGCCACCGCATCAGGTAGGCGTTGATGCGGGCCAGAAGGGGATAAAGCGCCGACCGGTAGAAGGCGCCGTAGTAATTCATCCAACCTTGCACGACCGGATTCATCCAGCGTGCCAGGTCCGCTTCGGTACGATCCATGCGCCGGTGCAGCTTCCATGCCCGCACCTGCGCACTGATCTTTTTCAAGGCGTCTTTGCTGATCGCGGGCAGGAAGTTCGTGACCATCGTCCCGTCCTTCCGCCGCATCCCACGACCGCGGAAAGTGAACCCCAGGAAATCGAAAGCGGTGTGGTCGTACGAGCCACGCCGCTTGCCGTCCTTGCAGTACACAATCCGGGTCTTATCCGGGTGCAGCTCCAGACCGACCTCGGCCATCCGCTCGGTGAGCGCCGCCAGGACCTCCTTGGCCTGGCGCAGACTCACACAATGCACCACCGCATCATCAGCGAAGCGTTCGAACCGCACGGCCGGGAACTCCCGAGCCAGAAACAGATCGAACGCGAAATGCATGAACAGGTT
>NZ_VCJS01000626.1 GCF_005893125.1 Nonomuraea basaltis
GCAGCCGTCCGGAAATGAGCGCCCGCAGCAGCGGCAGCTCGCGTTCGCGCGCCAGCAGCGGGCGCGCCTGGCGCACCCAGGGCCGGTGGACGGCGTGGCCGCCCGTACCGAGCAGGATCCGCAACGCCAGCACGGTCTCGCCCAGCGGTGAGATGGCGAACCGTACCTTCGCGACCGACGCCGCGGTAAACCTGATCTCGACCGCCATCCGCCCTCATCATGTAGCTGTGGCTAAACGATAGCCGAGACGCGGTGTATCCCCGCAGGCTGTCGGGCATGGATTCCTTCACCTCCTACGATGGCGTCGAGCTCGCCTACCGCGTATTCGGCGATGGCCCTCCCGTGGTCTGCCTGCCCGGCGGGCCAATGCAGGCTTCGGCCTATCTGGGCGACCTTGGAGGCCTCTCGGCACAACGGCAGTTGATCATGTTGGATCTGCGGGGCACGGGGCAGTCCGACATGCCGGAGGACACCGCCTCGTACCGCTGCGACCGCCTTGTCGATGACGTCGAAGCTCTGCGCGAGCACCTTGCCCTCGACCGGATGGATCTGCTCGCCCATTCCGCGGGCACGAATCTGGCCGTGCTATACGCGACTCGCCATCCGGAACGCGTCGGAAAGCTGGCGCTGATCACTCCGAGCGTCATCGCCGTCGGCATCACGATCAGTGGAGAGGCCCGGCGGGCGACGGCCCTACTGCGCAAGGACGAGCCCTGGTTTCCG
>NZ_VCJS01000074.1 GCF_005893125.1 Nonomuraea basaltis
GTGGTGGCGCCCCCACCGGAGCCGCCGCCGCACGCGGCGAGTGCCAGAGACAGGGCCGCGGCGACCCCGGCGGTCACGGCACCGCGCCGCGATGGAAGTGTTTTCATGGCGTTTCCTCATTCACGGGGGGATTCACGGGGGTATTCAACGGGGCTTGTCCAGGAGTCACTGCTTGACGCTTCCGGTGGCGAGGCCCGACTGCCAGAACCGCTGGAGCAGCAGGAAAGCGATGATCAACGGCACGATCGACAGCAGGCTGCCGGTCAGGATGAGTGAGTACGTGGCGTCACCGGCGCCGGAGGTGCCGCTGTTGGCCTGGGCGTTCCACTGGTTGAGCCCGACGGTGAGCGGGAACCAGTCCGGCGTGTTCAGCACGATCAGCGGCAGGAAGTAGTTGTTCCACGTCGCGACCAGCGCGAAGAGCAGGACCGTGACGAAGCCCGGGGCGAGCAGCCGCAGCGCGATGGTGCGGAAGATCCTGAACTCGCCCGCGCCGTCGATGCGGGCCGACTCCAGGATCGAGTCGGGCACCGCGTCCGCCGCGTAGACCCGCATCAGGTAGAGACCGAACGGGCTGCACAGCGACGGGATGAGCACTGCCCACGGGGTGTCGACGATCCCGACCTGGCTGAACAGCAGATACGTCGGCACCGCGAGGGCCGTGCCCGGGATGGAGATCCCGCCGAGCACCACCGCGAACAGCAGCTTGCGGCCAGGGAAGTCGTATTTCGCCAGGGCGTACCCGCCGATGGTGGCCAGCAGGGCGGCCCCGCCCGCGCCCACCACGGAGTAGAGCACGGTGTTGCCGAACCAGCGCACGAAGATGCCGTTGTTGTAGCTCAGGGTCTCGCCGATGTTGGCGAACAGGTGGAAGTCCCCGCCGAACCAGAGCCCGAAGGTCGAGAACAGGTCAGCGCCGCTCTTGCTGGCGTTGGCCAGCAGCCAGAACAGCGGCAGAACCGCGTACGCGAACATCACCAGCATGATCACGGTGAGGGTGGGGCTCTTGCCCCGGCGCTTGTGTTGCGAGTATCGGTGCGCGCCCCGCCGGTCCGCGATGGGGTTCGCCTCGGCGACGGCAGTCACAGCGTCTTCTCCCTTCTCGCCGTGATGAGTTGCACCGCGTACGCCACGACGATGGTGACGAGGCCGAGCACCACGGCCACGGCGGCCGAGTAGTTGATCTGCTGGCCGTTGAACGCCAGGCTGTAGGCGTACATGTTGGGCGTGTAGCTCGTCGTGATCACCGCGGGTGCCAGTTTCTGGAGGATGTTCGGCTCGTTGAAGAGCTGGAAGCTGCCGATGATCGAAAAGGTCGTCGCCACGAGCAGCGCGGGGCGCAGGGCGGGCAGCTTGATGCTCCAGGCGATGCGGACGGCGCCCGCTCCGTCCATCTCGGCGGCCTCGTAGAGCTCATCCGGTATGGCGCGCAGCGCGGCGTACAAGATGATCATGTTGTAGCCGACGAACTCCCAGGTCACCATGTTGCCGATGGAGCCCAGCATCCAGGAGCGCGACAGCAGGTCGGGGACCGCGACGCCGAAGGCGTCGCCGAGCTGCCCGACCAGGCCGAACTGGTCACCGTACATGTAGCCCCACATGAGGGCCGCCACCACGGCCGGCACCGCGTACGGCATGAAGATCGTGATGCGGAACAGCGACGGCCAGCGCAGCCTGCCGCTGTCGATGGCGAGCGCGCATCCCAGGGCGATGAGCAGCATGACGGGCACCTGCACGACCAGGAACAGCGCGACGCGGAGCAGGCCGGCTCCGAACAGCGCGTCGCCGATGGCGCGGGTGTAGTTGGCCAGGCCGGAGAAGACCGTGCCGCCGATCATGCGCTCCTGGAAGAAGCTGAGGTAGATCGCGTACGTCAGCGGCGCGACGACCGTGACCAGGAAGACCACGAAGAACGGCAGGAAGAAGGCGTAGCCGGCGACGCGCAGGCGCAGGAACGGCCGGGCGAGGCCCACGCGCGCGGTCTGCGCGGTCATCCCGGGCTCCTGGTGCCGGAGCTCGGCGATGTTCGCGCTGCCACGAAGACTGGCACTGAACTCTCCTTGTCGGGGCCTCGGCGGCCGATGAACCGCACTACTACCTGCGCCACCGTGTCGCACTTGTTCGGCAGTCGCGATGATCACGTGTTTACGTAAACATGATGAAGACGTCTCGTAGTCTCGACTTGCCGCCAGATCATGTCAATAGGTAACCGAAAGTTAACGCAAATGCCCGATTTAACACTGTTTGTTACGTCACAGCTGCTGGTATCCGGTGCCATTGACGGATGGGCTGTGTTCACGTAAACATCGTGCGAGAGTTGGCACGCACAGCAGGCCCATCGGACGACCAGGGGTGACAGTGGACGGGGCGACCCAGGAAACGGCGGCAGGACGGCGCTCGCGCCGGCGACCGTCCATGGCCGATGTCGCCGCGATGGCCGGGGTCTCCAGCCAGACGGTCTCCCGGGTGGCCAACAACCGCAGCAACGTGGAGGAGGAGACCCGCGCGCGCGTCCTGTCGGCCATGCGGGTCCTCGGATACCGGCCCAACACCGCCGCGCGCGCCCTGGTCACCGGCCAGTTCCGCACCCTGGGCCTGATCAGCTTCGGGCTCGGCAGCTTCGGCAACGCCCGCACCGTCGACGCCATCACGAGGGCGGCGCAGCGAGCCGGCTACACCGTGAACATGATCGCCATCGAGTCGCAGACCGAGCAGGCCGTGCACGAGGCGTTCGACCGGCTCACGATGCAGGCCGTCGACGGCATCGTGCTCATCGAGGCGCAGATCCTCGACACCCCGGCGCTCCGCCTGCCGCCGGGCGTGCCGGTCGTGATGGCCGACGGCGACGTCAGCCACCGCCATCCCATGGTCGACACCGACCAGGCTCTCGGTGCCCGGCTCATCACCCGTCACCTGCTCGACCTCGGCCACGAAACGGTCTGGCACGTCGCCGGGCCCGAGGACTCCTATGCCGCGCGGCGCAGGGCGGAGTCCTGGCACGCCACGCTCAAGGAGGCGGGAGCCGCGGTTCCCCAGGTGCTGTACGGCGACTGGAGCGCGGCCAGCGGCTACGAGACCGGCCGTGTCCTGGCCCGGCGGTCCGGCGTGACGGCCGTCTTCGCCGCCAACGACCAGATGGCCCTCGGCGTGATGCGCGCGATGGTCCAGACGGGCCGCCGCATCCCCGAGGACGTCAGCATCGCCGGCTTCGACGACCTCGACGAGTCGGCCTACCTCTCCCCGCCGCTCACCACCGTCCGCCAGGACTTCGACGTGGTGGCGGAGCGGATCGTGTCGCTCATGATCGGCCAGATCGAGACCGGCACGGCCCCGTCCGCCACCGCCTTCGTCGCCCCCAGGCTGATCGTCAGGGAGAGCACCGGCGCTCCGCCCCCCGGCTGATCCGGCCGGTTCCACCCCATCAAGCCTGCCCCCATGAAGAAGGGAGGAGCGGCGGCCCTCGCCTGCCGAGGCCGCCGCGCCGACAATGAACGCCGTACCTCGCGATGTCATGCCGGTCTCCGGGACTGCCGGCGCCCCGTCCCCGGGCGACCGGTTCTGGCGCCGGCTCGGCGGCGTGGCCTTCGGCGGCGACTACAACCCCGAGCAGTGGCCGGCCGAGATCAGGGCGGAGGACCTCCGCCTCATGGCCGAGGCCCGGGTGAATCTCGTCACCGTCGGGGTGTTCGCCTGGGCCCGGGTGGAGCCCGCGCGCGGAGCGTACGACTTCTCCTTCTTCGACCAGGTCCTCGATGACCTGCACGCGAACGGGATCACCGCCGACCTCGCCACCATGACGGCGTCGCCGCCGCCGTGGCTCGTCCACGAGCATCCCGAGATCCTGCCGGTCACCGCGGACGGGACCGTGCTGGGCCCCGGCGGGCGGCAGCACTTCTGCCCGTCCAGCCCGGTCTACAGGGAACGGGCCGCGCTGCTGGTGGAGCGGCTGGCCACGCATTACCGCGGCCATCCGGCCCTCGGGCTGTGGCACGTCGGCAACGAGTACGGGTGCCACATCCCCGCCTGCTACTGCGAGGTCTCGGCGGCCGATTTCCGCCGCTGGCTGCGGGAGCGGTACGGCGACGACGTCGAGGCGCTGAACGACGCCTGGTCGACGGACTTCTGGTCGCAGCGCTACGCGTCGTTCGACCACATCCTGCCGCCCCGCGCGGCTCCGACGTACCCCAATCCGGCCCAGCAGCTCGACTACCTGCGCTTCGGCAACGAGGCGCTGCGCGCCTGCTTCGACCTGGAGGCCGGCATCCTGCGGCGCGTCACTCCCGAGGTGCCGATCACCACGAACTTCCTGGCCGGCCTGAAGGCCGTGGACGTCTTCGACTGGGCGCCGAGGGTCGACGTCGTGTCGGTCGACTCCTACCCCGACCCCCACGACGAGCGGCCGCATCTCGTCCCCGGCCTGGTGTACGACACGATGCGCGGCTCCAGGGGCGGGGACCCGTGGATCCTGATGGAGCAGGCGCCGAGCGCGGTGAACTGGCGGGCCAGGAACGCGATCAAGCAGCCGGGCCAGATGCGGCTGTGGAGCTGGCAGGCGGTCGCGCAGGGCGCCGACGCGATCCTGTACTTCCAGTGGCGGCAGTCACGCGGTGGCGCCGAGAAGTTCCACTCGGGCATGGTGCCGCACGCGGGAGCCGACAGCAGGGTCTACCGCGAGATCGCGGCGCTCGGCCGGGAGCTGGCCTCGGTGCCCGACCTGCCCGGCACGCGGGTCCGCAACCACGTGGCGATCCTGCTCGACTGGAACAGCTGGTGGGCGCTGGAGCTCGACTCCCACCCCTCGGACGGCGTGTGCCAGCAGGACCGCCTGCTGGATCACTACGGCCCCCTGTTCGACCTCGGCGTCGGCGTGGACGTGGTGCCGCCCTCGGCCGATCTGACCGGCTACGCGCTCGTCGTCGTGCCGAGCCTGTACCTGCTGTCGAGCGAGGACGCGCGGCGCATCTCGGCGTACGTCTCCGGCGGCGGCGCGCTGGTCGTCTCCTTCTTCAGCGGCATCGTGGACGAGCACGACCGGGTCCACCTGGGCGGCTATCCCGCGCCGCTCCGCGACGTCCTCGGGGTGCGGGTCGAGGAGTTCTGCCCGGCGGGCGAGCACGAGACGTTCCCCGTCCGGGGCTGCGGGGCGCTCTCGCACCTCGAAGGGGTCGCCGACCTGTGGCGAGAGGATCTGCGGCTCACCGGCGCCGAGCCCGAGCTCGCCTTCGACTCTCCCGACTGGGCCGGCCGCCCCGCCGTGACCAGGCACGAGTTCGGCGAGGGGACGGCCCGCTACCTCTCCACCCGCCTCGACGCGGCCACCATGCGGGCGGTGCTCGGCCGGGCGCTCGCCGAGGCGGGGGTGACTCCCGTCGTCGAGGGGCTGCCTTCAGGGGTCCAGGCGAGCGTCCGCGCCGGAGCCGGCCGCCGCTTCCTGATCCTGCTGAACCACACCGGCGACAAGCACGACATCACCCTCGGCGGCGAGTGGACCGACGCCCTCGACCCGTCGGGCGAGAGCGTCGGCACCGTCACCCTGCCGCCTTCGGGCGTCGCCGTGCTCCGCGCCACCGACCGGTGACGCGGGGCGGCGCTCAGCCCTTGAGCGCGCCGTCGAGGACGCCGCGGATGAAATGCCGCTGGAAGAACAGGTACACGAGGACGACCGGCGCGATCACGATGACGGTGGCCGCCGCGAGCAGCGGCACGTCGACGTTGTACTGCCCGGTAAAGAACCCGAGCCCGGCCGGGGCCGTGCGCTGGGCCGGGTCCTGGATGAGGATGAGCGGCAGCATGAACTGGTTCCAGCTCCACACGAAATACAGCACGCCGAGCGTTGTGACGGCCGGCCGGGAGTTGGGCAGCAGCACCCGCCACAGGATCGTCCAGGAGGACGCGCCGTCCAGCTTGGCCGCCTCGATGAGAGCACGGGGCATGGTGGAGAAGTGGGCGCGCATCCAGAAGGCCCCGAACGGCATGAAGGCGGCGATCTCCACCAGTACCAGGCCCCACCGGGTGTTCGTCAGGCCGACGGCCCGCAGGTCGTAGTAGAGGGGGATGATCGTGACCTCGGTGGGAATCGCCAGCCCCAGCAGGAGATAGGCGAAGATCTTCCCCCGTCCGCGGAAGTCCATGGTCGCCAGCGCGTAGCCGGCGAGGGTGGCGAGGAGCGCCGAAGCGGGCACCACGGCCAGCGCGATCACCGTGCTCGACCACAGGAGGGGGCCGAACCCGGCGGTGACCCAGGCGTGGGCGAAGTTCTCCAGATGCAGGCCGCGTGGCACGTCGAAGCCGGTCAGCGGGCTGCCGGCCGGTTGCACGGCGGCGGACAGCAGCGGCACGAACGGGACGATCACCGCCGCCATGAACAACATGAGCACCACGGGCGCCCCGGCCCGGCCCGCCACCTCGCCGGGACCGGGCCGCCGGCCGTGGCCTCGGTGCTGGCCAGGACCCGGTTTCTCGGTGCGGCTCACGGCGCCTCCCTGATCAGGCGGTTCAGCGTCAGCACGATCGCGAAGATGACGGCCGTCAGGACCACCGCGAGCGCGCTGGCCAGGCCGACGGCTCCGCCGCCGAAGGCCAGGCGGTAGATGAGGATGCCGGGCACGACGGTGCTGTTGCCCGGGCCGCCGCCGGTGGTGATGTAGATGAGGTCGAAGCTCGACAGTGCGGCGATGACCGTGATGGACAACGCGACCGCGATCTCCGGCCGCAGCAGCGGCACGGTGATGGAGAGGAACTCGCGGACGGGGCCGGCGCCGTCCATCCGCGACGCCTCGTAGATCTCCCGATCGATGCGCTGGGTTCCGGACAGGAACAGCACCAGGCACAGCCCGGAGACCACCCAGGTGCCGATCACCCCTACGGCGAGCAGGGCCCAGTCGAAGCTGCCCAGCCAGGCTCGCGCCTGCTCGCCCAGGCCCGACCACCGCAGCGCCTGGTTGACCACGCCCTCTTCGGCGTACACCCACCGCCAGATGATGCCGACCGCGACCAGGGGAATGACCTGTGGCAGGAACAGCACCATCCGTACGAAGCCCATTCCGCGGCGCCGGTGGCGGGCCACGATGGCGGCGGACACCAGGCCGAACAGGATGGGAAGGCCGGAGAAGAAGACGATCAGAATGCCGGCGTGCACCGCCGCGGCGCGCAGCTGCGGGTCTTCGGCCACCAGCCGGTAGTTGCCGAGGCCGACGAAGGACGGCAGGGTCACCCCGTTCCAGTCGAACAGCGACAGGTAGCCGGTGTGCAGCGTCGGCAGGACGGTGAAGACGGTGTACAGGAGCACCGCCGGTGCCAGGTAGAGCAGCGCGGTGGCGCGCCCGCGCTTCATGCGCCGTCGCGGGGGCGGGAGCGGCCCTCGGGTCGGGAGCGGTTCCTGCCGGCGCGCCGCGGCGGGCCCGCTCAGCCTGTTCGCTGACATCACTTGTGGTAGTTGTCGAAATCGGCCTGGATGTTGGCGAGGAAGGCGTCGACGGTGGCCTTGCCGCCGGCCAGCAGCTGCAGCTGCGTGGTGAGGGTGTCTCCCATGGTCGGGGTGGAGGCGTTCTGGATGAACGGCTGCAGGCCCTTGTCCCGCACGGTCGCCTGCCAGCCTTCCTGCAGCGCTCCTATCAGGCCGGTCTTGGCGGGCATCGCGTCGGCCTTGGGCGCCATGAACCCCGCGTCGGCGGTGATCTTCGCGGCCTCGGCGCTGCCGACGAAATCGAGGAAGGCCGCAGCCGCGGCGGCGTTCGCCGACTTGCTGGAGACGCAGTAGTACACGCCGGCGCCGGTGGTGTGGATCTTCGAGTCGGCCGTGGCCTGGGGCATGGAGAAATATCCGGCGTCGTCGCCCAAGCCCTTGGAGACGGCCGCGGCGGCCCAGTTTCCGCTGATCCGGAACACCCCCTTCCCCTTGGCGAAGCCGGCGGTGGCGTCGTTGTCGCTGATTCCGTTGACGTCGCGGGAGATGTATCCCTCGTCCACCCAGCGCTTGAGCGTCGTGGCCGCCGTCTTCGCCTCCGGCAGCACGATGGTCGCGCCCTTGTGCCCGAAGGCCCAGGCCTCACGGTCCTCGGGCTTCAGGTACACCGAGAGCAGCTGGTTGAACGGATGGTTCAGGCCGCCGTCGAGGTTGCCGACCACCAGCGGCAGTTCGCCGCCGGCCTTCGCCTTGGCGAACAGGGCCTCCAGCTCCTCCACGGTCTTGACGGGGACGGTCAGGCCAAGCTTGGCCGCCGTCGCCTTGTTGTAGTAGACGCCCTCGAAGGACAACCCGCCCGGCACCCCGTACAGCGTCCCCGTGCCGACGGTCTTGCCGTCGGCCTCGAACGTGATCTGGTCGAGGCCGGGGAACTTGTCCGGCCAGCCGTAGGCCGTGCCGTACGCGGAGACGTCGAGCAGCAGGCCGCCGGGGATGAGGTTCTGCATTCCGGGGGTGAACTGGGCGATGTCGGGGGCGGTGCTCGCCGACATGGTGAGGTTGATGCTCTTGAGGTAGTCGTCCCAGCCGGTGTACTGGCGGTCGAACGTGACGTTCGGGTACTTCTGCTGGAACGCGGCCAGCAGGCCGGGGGTCATGGTCGTGTCGTCGGCGTCGGCGACCTTCAGCGTGATCTTGCCGGCCGGCACCGCCGTCGAGATGGGACCGGCGGACGCGGCCGGGGTGGACGCCGCTCCCGGGGTCAGCGCGGCGCAGCCGGCGAGTGCCGCGACGCCCGTGACGGCGAAGCCGGACAGGAGGGCGCGCCGCGAGAGCTCATGGCCTGTCGAGGGATGAGGGAAGGACGGATGCTGGCTCACAAGGTTCTCCTCGGTGGGGGGTGCGGATCCGTGTGGGGGTGGCGCCGGGTAGGGGATTGCGATCTCTGGGGCCGGATCAGCCGAGGTGGACGACGCGACGCTCGCGCCGGGCCCGTTCGGCGGCGAAGACGAGCTCGTGCGCCGCCAGCGCCTCGGCGGCCGTGCCCGTGATCCAGTGGTCGTCCCAGGTCGCCACGGCCGTGATGAAGTCGTTCATGAGCCCCGCGTCGCCACCACTGTGACCCGACAGCAGCGGGTCGTCCGCGGCCGGCGCCGTGACATCGATGGTCTGCGTTTCGCGGGTGCGGAAGTCGGTGACCCGGATGATCGAGCCATCGCAGAAGATCTCGCCCATCGTCCCGAAGATGTGGGTCATCCGCGGCCGGCTGGTCGAAAACGCCGTCATGGTGAACGTCGCGGTGACCCCGCCGTCGAACTCGAGCGCGACCACCTGACGGTCGACGACGTCGTTGTCGCAGGCCCAGACGCAGCGGCCGTAGGGCCCGGTGCGCAACGCCGCGGCCACCGACTGCTCGGTCGGATCCGGGGTGAGCACGCTGAGAGGCCAGGCGAGGTCACCGGCCGCCAGGTGCTCGCCGTAGATCCGCACCGCGGAGTACGCGCACGAATCCTGCAGCACGCAGTCCGGGCACCGGTCGGCGGCCACCACCGGGCGGTTGCCGGGGACGAAGTAACTCAGGC
Organism: Nonomuraea basaltis; assembly: GCF_005893125.1. Lineage (GTDB taxonomy): Bacteria > Actinomycetota > Actinomycetes > Streptosporangiales > Streptosporangiaceae > Nonomuraea > Nonomuraea basaltis. The sequence continues at coordinate 9,487 of NZ_VCJS01000074.1, forward strand.
TCCCGAAGGAGGAGACCGCGCGTACCGGACGTCCGACGATGTGGCCGAGCCAGTCCAGATCGTGACAGGACTTGGCCAGCAGCATCGGCGCGCTGGTCTGCTCGCGACGCCAGTTGCCGCGCACGTACGAGTGCGCGTAGTGGGCGAAGCCCACCGGCTCGATGTGGTCGACGTTGACGATCTCACCGATCCTGCCCTCGGCCAGCAGGTTCCGGAGCACCCGCGTGTACGGCGTGTACCGCAGGACATGGCAGACCCCGAAGGGAACCTTGTTGCGCGCCACCGCGTCCACGACCCGGCGGCACTCCTCTTCGGTCGGGGCGATCGGCTTCTCCAGCAGGACGGCGTACCCCGCCTCGGCGAAGGCGACGGCCGGCTCGACGTGCTGGGCGTCCTGGGTGGTGATGATGACGGCGTCGGCGAACCGGGGCCGGCCGACGAGCTCACGCCAGTCCTCGAAGAGCGCGGAGGCGGGCAGGCCGTGCCGCGAGGCGGCGATCCTGCGCCGGTCCGGGTGTGGCTCGGCCACGGCGACCACGTCGGCCCGCTCGGGGTGCTCGGCGATCCAGTGCCCGTAGATCTCGCCCCGGATCCCGGCGCCCACCAGGACCACCCGCACCGGCTCCCGGCCTGCCGCGGCGGTGTCCGGCAGGTCCTGCGGCCCGGCCGCCATGGCGGGGCCCGCCGGCCGCCGCGGCACGGACCCGGACGCCGGGGTCGCCGGTCCCTCCGCCGCGCGCCGCTCTTCCTGCCTTGTCTGACCCGCCCGCATGGGCATCCTCCGGAGGGTGGCATATTTGATAATGAAATTGCTTTATCTAATTGCGAGCGACGATAGGCTGTGCGGCAGCGCCGGGGCAAGGATGCGTGACGCAACTGTTATCGCCGCCCCTGCGGTTACGCTCCGTTGCGGCTCACGAGGAGACAAGTCAGTGGCAACCACCAGCGAACCCCCGCTCGCCGACGCCGGCCGTGCGGTGGTCTGGCCGCTCGGTGACGACCCGGTCGCCGACCTGGGCGGGCAGGTCTCATCCCCGGCGGTCGTCGGGGTCGGGGATCTGCGTGCCACCAACGCGGCGGCCGTACTCGCCGCGGTCAGGTCCGCCGACCGGCCGCCCCGCCTGGCGACCTTGGCGCAATCCACCAAGCTGTCCCGCCCGACCGTCGAGGTGCTGGTCGACGATCTCGTCGGCTGCGGCCTGATCGAAGAGGTTCCGGCGGCTCCGGGGCAGGGGCTGCGCTCGCCGGGCAGGCCCGCCCGGCGGTTCCGGTTCCAGCCTCGTGCGGGCTTCGTGGTCGGGGTGGACGTACGCGCCCATTCGATCAGCGCCTGCCTGGCGGACCTCGACGGCACCTTCCTGACCGTCAAACGCCGGACGGTGCGGGCCGATCTCACCGGACGCACGCGCGCCGGCGCGGTGACCGCGACGATCCGCGCCGCCATGGAGCAGGCCGGCGTCGGGGCCGGCCAGATCTGCGCGGCCACCGTCGGCACACCCGGCCTGGTGGAACGGGGCAATGCCCGCATCAGGTACGTCGATCACATGAAGACCTGGGCCGAGGTCGACATAGTGACCGTGATGGCCGAGGCACTCGGTTGCCCGGTCGCGGTGGAGAACGACGCGAACCTCGCCGCGCTCGGCGAGCACTGGCGCGGCGCCGGCACGGCGACCTCCGAGATGCTGTTCATCCTGCTCGGCCGGCGACTCGGCGCCGGGATCATCACCGGCGGGCGGCTGCTGCGCGGGCATCACGGCGCGGCCGGCGAGATCGGATTTCCGGGACGCAGCACGGCTGAGGGCCCCGGGCTCGGATCACTGGCCGGCGACCACCCGGGCGCGGCCGCACCGGGCCGTACCCACCGGCCCACCACCAGCGCCGCGGTCATCGCGGCCGCCGCAGCCGGGGACGCCGACGCCGTCGCCGTGCTGGAATCGGTCGGGCAGCGGCTGGCCGAGGGCATCGCTCCGGTCCTGCTCGCGCTCGACCCCGCCGTCGTCGTCCTGGGAACCAGCCTCTTCCCCGAACCCGGTCTGGTCCCCGCGGCGGACCTGCTCCGCCGCGCGGCCGAGCGGCGGGCGGCCGGCCTGCTCGTCGAGCCTCCCGAGTGGCGGCTGTCGGCTCTCGGGGACCAGGCGATCCTCACCGGAGCCGTTCGCTTCGCGCTCTCCGCGGTCGAACGCGTCCTGCTCACCAGGCCGACGAGCCTCTTCGGGGCGTAGCCGGAGACGAGGATCGCTGTGGGGGAGCGCCGCACCTCCGGCCTGTCGCCGTGCCTGCGTGGTGCGGACCTGTTCAGGCGTACGTACGTGGGCGTCGCCGGCTGTGACGCGAAGAGCTTGGCCGGGCGAGCGCGGTGCCGGGCTTGGGCGGTCGCTCGTTCAGTGCGCGGCTTCGTACTGCTTCAGCACGGATGCGGCGATGCGGCCTCGCTCGCTCACCGGCAGGCCGTGGGTCCTGGCCCACTGCCTGATCTCAGTGGACTTCTCACGGCTGATGCCCCGAGCCGGACCGGCTGCTCCGCGCCGGCCACGAACGCCCCTCTCGGCGCGGACCGCACGAGCCTTGGTGATGAAGGGGGCGAGGGCCTTCTCCAACTTCTCCCTGTTCTCACCTGAGAGGTCGATCTCGTAGTTCGTGCCGTCGAGAGCGAACGATGTGGTTCCGTCGGCTTCACTGCCGTCGATGTCATCGATAAAGGATTCAACGATGCGCTTGGCCATGATGCTGCTCCAATTACGTTATGGTTGCGGGTACTGTAGCGCTCTTCAGTACATTATGCATCGCCCGGGGCTTCGGTGCCCTTAAACCGAGCTCCGCCAACTGACCCTGGACTACGAAGTCCGGACACCCATGTGCCGCAGTTCTCGCCGTTCACGAGCTTGGGATTCATCGTGCGCCTCTCGTCACGTGGCCGAGCGGCGGCATCTCGAGCTCTCCGCTCGCACGGGTGCGCCGCCAAGACCGAAGAGGTCCGCACTTCCCTCTTCACCAGTTGTGGACCATGGATAGTCGACGATATCGCCACGGGGAGACGCGTGTGCCTCGATTTCCGAGGTCATCGCGTCTCCGGCTCCGTGGCGTGCCGTGGCCGGCGCGGAAGGCGCTTGTCGCGGGCCCCCGCGTCCACGCCGGTCTTCCGGTCCAACTCCCGCTCTCCGGGATTGCCGTGTGCACGGGTATCGTCCCGGAGTTAATGACGATGAGATCCACCATGTTGAAGTCGAATTCAAGGCTTGCTCCGCAGTATCAGTATTGGCGGAGTGCGGTGACCGCGGCCGGCACTCGCACGTAGCTATGGGACGGAATGTCAACGCCCTTGGCGGAGGCACCGTGAATGTTGCCCGTAAGCCGGCGCCGGCAGTTTCCGGGCCTGGGCGGAGCTGATGCGCGGCCTGGCTACGGCGGCGCGAGTGTCGCAGGCGCGGCTTCCGGATGTGCGTTCCTTCTTCGGAGAGCTGAAGTGACGGTGCTCGGCCGGCGGCTACCAGGGGCGGGGCCGCACCCGAACACCGCGAGCGGCTGTTAGCGGGTCACGGGTTGGGGTAGCCGCGCTGATAGGGGAGGGGAAAGACCATGCGCACTCGTGATCTCGAATCGAGAGTGATTATAGAGGCAGGACGTCCGAGGACCAGGACCGCGGCCATGCTCGGCGCCAGTGCCGCCGCCGGCGCCACCATCGAGTATCTGTTCGATCCCGTCTGCGGCCGAAGCCGCCGGGCCAAGGTACGTGACCAGGCCTCGCACGCCGCTCACGAACTGACCTACGGTCTCGGCCGTCTGAGCCGCGACCTGAACAACCGGTCACGCGGGGTCGCGGCGGGGACCCGCTTCCGCCTGACCGGCCGCTCCGTGGACGACCGGGTCCTGCACGAACGCGTGCGAGCGGAGCTCGGCCGCCACCTGACCCATCCGCATGCCGTACACGTGAGCGTCGAGGACCGCGTGGCGCGGCTGGAAGGCGACGTGCTCAGCCGCGAGGCGCGGCGGGCGGCGCGCGCGGTCCGCCGCATTCCCGGCGTGAAGGGCGTGGACGCGAGGTGGCACGTGCACCGCGACCCGTCGGGCGTGCCTCAGCTCCAGGGCGTGGGCCGCTCCCGGCAGCCGGTTCCGCAGCTGCTCCACCAGCACTGGGCGCCGTCCGCCAGATTCCTCGCCGGTACGGCCGCCGCCGCCCTGTGGGTGCTCGCCCGCCGGTTCCCGCCGGTGATCTCCTGGACCCTGCGCGGCGCGGGGGCCGCGCTGGGCGCTCGCGCCGCCACGAACCTCCCGCTGCGCCGGCTGACGGGCATCAACGCCGGCCGCCGTGCCATCGACGTCAACCGCGCCATTTCCATCGCGGCGCGTCCTGAGGAGATCTGGCCGCTGGTGAGCGACTACTCCGTCTTCGCCAGGTTCATGCCCGATGTCCGCGAGGTCCGGCGATCCGCCGACGGCCTGCGGTCCCACTGGGAGATCAGCGGTCCCGCCGGCCGGCTCATCAGGTTCGACGCCGTGGAGACCAGCCGCGAGGAGGGCAAGCACATCGCGTGGAAGTCGATCGAGGGCCAGCTGATCGCCCATACCGGAGCGGTGCGGCTGGCGCCCGAAGACGGCGGCAGGACGCGGGTGCAGGTGGAGCTGACCTACAACCCGGTGGTGGGCGCCGCGGGCCACGCCGTCGCGCGGCTGCTGGGCGCGGACCCGGTGACCAAGCTCAAGGAGGACCTGATGCGGCTGAAGTCGTACGTCGAGGGCCGGCGACAGCCCGTGACGAGCCGGTAGCCGGCCGACTGCTGATCGAGGTAGAGAGGTTGAGATGTCTCCTCGTGGACGCGCCGGGCACAGGTGGCCTGGACGGCGTCCGTACTACGCGAAGCCGACGGTGGACGAGACCCCGGCCGAGGCGGTGCACATCATGCTGGGCTCGATCGCGCTGATCATCGCGGCCGGGGTGGGGATCTTGAGTCTGTCGGCCGGGATCCTCCTCCTCTCCGTGGCCATCGGCGCGGTGATGATCGTCATCCTGGTGGACATCGCCTTCGCCCTCCGGCGATCCGGACGTCCCGGACCCTAGGGTCCGGCACGGACGGATCGCCGGAGGGGGCGCGGGCAGACCGCCCGGCGCGGTGCGGGGGGACACGTGTGCGTTTCCCGCGCACGTCACCCGGAAAGAGGGAGGTCGTGACGGGTATCAAGCAAGCCGGCGAGAAGAAGCTGATGCTCTTCTCCGGCCGCGCACATCCCGATCTCGCCCATGAGGTGGCCCGGGAGCTGGGTATCGAGATCACGCCGACCGAGCTGCGCGATTTCGCCAACGGCGAGATCTACGTCCGCTTCGACGAGTCCGTACGCGGCTCGGACGCGTTCGTGCTCCAGTGCCACACCAGCCCCATCAACACCTGGATCATGGAGCAGCTGGTCATGGTGGACGCGCTCAAGCGCGCGTCGGCGCGGCGCATCACCGTCGTGGCGCCGTTCTTCGGCTACGCCCGCCAGGACAAGAAGCACCGCGGCCGCGAACCGATCTCGGCCCGGCTGATGGCCGATCTGTTCGCCGCCGCCGGCGCCGACCGGCTCATGGTCGTCGACCTGCACACGGCGCAGATCCAGGGGTTCTTCGACGGCCCCGTCGACCACCTGCACGCCCTGCCGTTGCTCGCCGAGCACGTCACCCGGCATGCGGGCACCAGGCGGCTGACCGTGGTGGCGCCGGACGCCGGCCGGGTCCGCGTGGCAGAGCGATGGACCGACCGGCTCGGCTGCCCGCTGGCGATTATCCACAAGCGCCGGGACACCGCGCGCCCCAACGAGGTGAGCGTGCACGAGGTGGTGGGTGAGGTGGCCGGCCGCACCTGCGTGATCATCGATGACATGATCGACACCGGCGGCACCATCGTGCGGGCGGCCGAGGCCCTCACCAGCCGGGGCGCCACCGAGGTCATCGCGGCCGCCACTCATGGGGTGTTCTCCGGCGACGCCATCGAGCGGCTGGAGAAGGCCGACCTGGCGCAGCTGGTCATCACCAACACGCTGCCCCTCCCGGAGGGCTTTCCCTCCGGCAAGCTGGTCGTGCTGTCGATCGCGCCACTGCTGGCCCGCGCCATCTGCGAAGTGTTCCTCGAAGGCTCCGTGACCAGCCTGTTCGAGGGCGAGAGCTGAAAGGTGTGGTTCCCGTACGCCGGGGGAGCGGACAGTCATGGACGGGATGCTGGTGGAGACGATCCGGCGGATGGGGATGACCGACCCCCGCCTGCTGGGCGCCGTCGCCGCCGTACCGCGCGACCGGTTCGTGCCGCCGCGGTATGCGGCGCGCGCCGGGCAGGACGAGCCGATCCCGATCGGCCACGGGCAGCCCACTTCCCAGCCGTCCCTGATCGCCCAGATGATCGACGCGCTGCGGCTGACGGGCGCGGAGACCGTCCTGGAGATCGGCACCGGTTACGGTTACCAGACCGCCCTGCTGGCGTACCTGGCAGAGCACGTGTTCTCGGTGGAGCGCCACGCCGACCTGGCCGAGCACGCGCGGGACAACCTCGCGGCGGCGGGCGTGACCAACGCCCAGGTGGTGGTCGGCGACGGCACCGCCGGCCTGTCCGAGCACGCGCCCTTCGACGCGGTCATCGTGTCCGCCGCGGCCGCGGCGGTGCCCGCCCCGCTGGCCGAGCAGCTCGCCGAGGGCGGCCGCCTGGTCATGCCCATCATGTCGAGCGTGGCCGACGTCGTCACGCTGTACGGCAAGCGGCACGGCCGCCTGGAGCGGCGGCGGTCGCTGACGCCCGCCTCGTTCGTCCCCCTCGTCGGCAAGCACGTGTGAGGTGACGTGGTCACACTCGCCGAGATCTTTGTGGTGCGCCCGCCCACGACTGGTTCACCCGGCAACTCCTCAGATGGTCTGGCATCGGTATGGATAATGCGTAAGACGTACAAAAACCCTCAAATATCTCCCGTCTGGAATTAGAGGACAGGCCGCTGGATAGGGGAACCTCAATGGCTTTTGTCGGAGGAGGGATCATGGCCGTTACCCAGCCGCGAGGGCGTGCCGCCGCATCGGACGGGAAGGGGAAGCGACTCACGCTGGACCTGCCGATGGTCAGCATCGAGGTCCGCCAGCCCGAGATCCGGATGCCCCACATCGGTATGCCCCACATCGGAATGCCGAGCGTCCCGATGCCGCACATCGGCAGGAGGGAGCTCGGCCACTACGTCGACGTGGCCCGGACGTTCCTCCCGCCGCCCGAGCGCATGGCCTACTACGGGGCGCTCGGCGCGCTGGCGGTCTTCGGGGTCGTCGACTGGCCCGTCGCGGCCGCCATCGGCGCCGGTACGGTCATCGCGCAGCGACAGCGCCGGCGGGAGCGGCCCATGCCGGCCAAGCCGCGCGAGACGCAGGCTCGTCAGACACCGGCTCGCGCGACGGAGGCCAAGGAGCCCGCGCCGGGCAAGGAGCCCGCGCCGGGCAAGGAGACCACGACCAGGCGCAAGGCGGCCACCACCGGGCGCAGGACCACGACGACGAGGCGCAAGAGCGAGTAGACCGCGACGCCGTAGACAGGAGGCCAAGCCACATGGCGTTGTTCGGTCTGCTCTCCGCTGACACGCTCCTGAACATGCTCCCCGAACCCGTGCGAAGCGCACTGCCGCGCTCTCGCCGGGTTCGGCCATGTCCGGGCGGGGTCCGGATCGAACTGTGGAACATCGGCGGGCCGCGTACCGAGCGACCGGCCCGCGCCCTCGAAGAGCGGCTGCGCGCGGCCGGGGCGCCGCGCGCCGAGGTGAACGGGGCGCTCGGCTGCGTGTTCGTGGCCTGCGACGAGACAGCCGACCTGGACAAGCTCGTGGCCGTCGTGGAGGACATCGACGATGGCCACGAGGCGCAGGACGGCGAGACAGAGGACGGCGAGACAGAGGACGGCGAGTCGCCCGGCGCCTGTCGCGTGCTCGACGGCGTGGAGCAGCAGGCCCGCGCCGCGGTCGGGCTCGGCCTGCACCTCGCCGGCACCGGGATGGCCATGGCCGGCGCGCTGGCCCGCCTGCCGCGCCTGCCCGTGGCGGCGCCCATCTTTCTCGCACTGATCGAGCACACCCCGCGGATCCGCGGCGAGCTGGAGCAGCGCATCGGCAAGCCGGCCGTGGACACGGTGCTGGCGACGGGCCGGATCGTCACGGGCACGCTGGCCATGCGGCCCATCTCGCTGCTGATCGACTCCGTGGCCGCGGCCGGCCGGTACATCGACGCGCGGGCCGGCCGCGAGGCGTGGGAGCGGCGCGAGGAGGAGTTCGCCGCCGAGAAGGGGGCGTACCGGCACACCAGGACCGCCACCACCCCGCGCCCGGCCCCGCTGCCGCGCGGCCCCGTGGAGCGGTACGCCGACGCCGCCAGTGCCGCGGCGCTGGCCGCCCACGGCCTGACCACGATCATCAGCCGCAGCCACCAGCGGGGCCTGTCCATGCTGGTCTCGGGCATCCCCAAGGCGGCGAGCCTCGGCAGGGACGCCTTCGTCAGCGCCGTCGCGCGCTGCCTCGCCGGGCGCGGCGCGATCGTGCTCGACCGCGATGCCCTGCGCCGCATGGACCGCATCGACACCGTCGTCCTGGACGCCGCCGTGCTCACCAAAGGGACGTGGACCATCGACGGCGTCGTCCCGCTGGCCCCCGACGTGGATCTCGACGACCTGCACGCCCGGCTCTATACGCTGCTCGACCTCACCGACCCCGCGGCCCGGCGGCAGCGCGACGGGTGGAGCGCGGCGCCCACCCCGCCGGCGGACGTGCCCGGCCAGTGGCGCGAGGAGGAGATCCGGCCGGTCACGGTGGCCAGGGACGGCATCCCGATCGCTCTGGTCAGCCTGGCCCGCGAGCTGGACCCCCTTGCCGAGGCCATGGTCGCGGCGCCCAGGGATACGTGCCGGGTGGTCCTCGCCGGTGCGGAGCCCGGCCTGGCCCGGCGGCTGCGGGTGGAGGAGGTCGTGCCCGGCGGGGTGCGGCTGGTCGCGTCGGTGCGGGCGCTGCAGTCCGAGGGGCACGGCGTGGCCGTGGTGTCGCGGCGCGGGCGGCGCGCGTTGCGCCAGGCCGACCTGGGCATCGGCGTGCTCGACGGGGTACGGCGGGTCCCGTGGGACGCCGACGTGATGGGCGAGCTCGACGGCGTGCACCTGCTGCTCCAATGCCTGCCGGCGGCCAGGAAGGCGAGTCTGCGCGGGGTGTGGACGGCGGCCGCCGGCTCGATCGCCGGAACCGGGGTGACGCTGCTCGGCCCGGCCTCCACCGCGATCCGGCGCGCCCACCTGGCGCGCGACCTGACCGCTCTGGCCGCCCTGGCGACCGGGGAGTGGACCGGCCGGAGCATCGGGCGGGCGGAGCCGCCGGTCCCCGCCGACCACACGCCCTGGCATGCCATGGCCGCCCGCGACGTCCTGGCCCGGCTCCGGACCTCGCCCGACGGGCTGACCGAGGCGGAGGCGAAGCGCCGCAGGACGGCCCCGGCCCGCCCGGCGGAGACCGGCCCCGAGTCCCTGGCCAGGGCGTCCGTGCACGAGCTCGCCAACCCGCTGACCCCGGTGCTGGCCGCGGGGGCGGGCGTGTCGGCCGTGGTCGGCTCGGTGCTCGACAGCGTGCTGATCGGTGGCGTGATCGTGGTGGACGCCCTGCTCGGCGGCGCCCAGCGGCGCGGCACCGGCCGGGCGCTGCACCGCCTCACGGAGACCACCGCCGTCCGGGTACGCCTGCGCCGCCCCACCGGCGGAGTGGCCGGCGACGCCGATGAACTGGTGCCGGGCGACGTGATCGAGCTCAGGGCCGGCGACGCCGTACCGGCCGACGGGAGGCTGATCCAGGCGGCCGGGCTCGAGGTCGACGAGTCCACGCTCACCGGCGAGTCCCAGCTCGTAGCCAAGACCGCCGCGCCCACCGCGGCGCCCGCCATCGCGGACCGCGGCTCGATGGTGTACGAGGGGACGACCGTCGCGGCAGGGCACGGCCTCGCCGTCATCGTGGCCACCGGCGCGGCCACCGAGGCGGGCAGGACCGCCCGGCTGGCCCGGCAGGAGCCGCCGCCCAGCGGGGTGGAGCTTCGGCTGCGCGCGCTGAGCCGGCGGATACTCCCGGCCGCGGTCGGCTCCGGCGCGCTCCTCATGGTCGTCGAGCTCGTCCGCGGCTCGCCGCTGTCCCAGGCCCTCGCCCCGGCGGTGAGCATGATGGTGGCGGCGGTCCCGGAAGGCCTGCCGTTCGTCGCCACCGTGGCCGAGCTCGCCTCGGCGAAGCGGCTCTCGACCCGCAACACGCTGGTCCGCAACCCGTCCACGATCGAGGCGCTGGGCCGGGTGGACGTGCTCTGCTTCGACAAGACGGGCACTCTCACGGAAGGCCACATCAGCCTGCGCCTGGTGTCGGACGGCCAGGTCGAGCAGGAGGTGGAGAAGGCCGAACCCGAGCTGCGGGCGATCGTGGGCGCGGCGCTGCGCGCGGGGCCGCGGTTCGAGGGCGGGCGGGCCATCCCGCACCCCACGGACCGCGCGATCGTGGACGGCGCCCAGAGTCTCGGCATCACACCCAAGGACGGGCTGCGCACCTGGCATCGCGTGGCCGAGCTGCCCTTCGAGCCGGCCCGCGGCTACCACGCCGTCCTCGGCCGCTCCGAGTCCGGGCAGCTGCTGAGCGTCAAGGGCGCTCCCGAGATCGTCCTCACCCGGTCCACGAGCATCGTCGTGGACGGGAAGACCGTGCCGCTGGACGACGAGATCAGGCGTCGGCTGGAGCAGGAGGTGGACCGGCTGGCCCTGCGCGGCTACCGCGTGCTCGCCGTCGCGGAGCGGCCCGCCTCCAGCCGTGCCGACCTCGACGAGTCCCGCATCGAGGGCCTGCGCTTCCTCGGCTTCCTCGGCCTGGCCGATCCGGTGCGCCCGACGGCCAAGCGCAGCGTGGAGCGGCTCATGCGGGCCGGCGTACGGGTCGTCATGATCACCGGCGATCACCCCAGCACGGCGGAGGCCATCGCGGCGGAGATCGGCGCGCTGAACGGCCTGCGCGTGATGACCGGCCCCGAGCTGGAAGAGCTGGACGACGACGCCCTGACCACGGTGCTGCCGGAGGTGGCGATCTTCGCCCGGGTCACGCCCGAGCACAAGGCACGGATCGTCACCAGCCTGCGGAAGGCGGGGCGGGTGGTGGCCGTCACCGGCGACGGAGCCAACGACGTTCCCGCGATCCGGCTCGCCGACGTGGGCGTGTCTCTCGGCTCGCACGCCGCCCCCGCCACCAAGGCCGCCGCCGACATCGTCATGCTCGACGACCGCATCGAGACGATCATCGAGGCGATCGTCGAAGGCCGGGGAATGTGGGCCTCCGTACGCGACGCGCTGGGCATCCTGCTCGGCGGCAACATCGGCGAGATCGCCTTCACGATCGGATCCAGCCTGCTCACCGGCCGCAGCGCGCTCAACGCCCGCCAGCTTCTGCTGGTCAACCTGCTCACCGACATGCTGCCGGCGATGGCGGTGGCCATCAGGCCGCCCAGCGCCGCCAGCCCCGAGCGGCTGCTCGCCGAGGGGCCGGAGGTCTCCCTCGGCGCCGCCCTGACCAGGGACATCTACCTGCGGGCGGTCACCACGGGCGCTGCGGCCGGCGCGGCGTGGCTGCTCGCGCGGATGACCGGAACGCGTGGCCGGGCCGACACGGTCGGGCTGATCGGCCTCGTGTCGGCCCAGTTGCTGCAGACCCTGCTGCTGGGCCGGCGGGACCGGATGGTGCTGTTGGCCGCGCTGTCGTCCCTGGCCACGCTGGGTATCATCGTCTCGGTGCCCGGCCTCAGCCAGCTCTTCGGCTGCCGCCCGGTCGGCCCGCTCGGCTGGGGGATCGGCCTGGGTTGCGCGGCCGCCGCGGCGCTGCTGGCCGCGAAGATCGAGCGGTCGGACACGGACTAGCCATTGGCTGTTCACCAAACCGACACATTGACCATGCCCCTTTAGACACCTTTATGCCAAAATATGGTCTTAAATACCCTTCTGACCAACGAGGTGGAGAATTGTCCGAGTTTCTGGCCTCGCTCCTCGCCAAGGCCGCCCTCATGCTCCTCGAGGCGCTGATCATGCGTTTCGTCCAGAGCCTCGCCCAGTCGATCATGACGCCGGCAGGTCTCCGGCTCGCCTGAACCGGGCCGGGGTCGAATCACCCTCAAGTCGAATCACCCTCAACAGGTGCGCAGCATGTTGAGCAGCGCCACCTTCTCCTTCCGGGTCACGAAGAGCCGGTAGTGATGCTTCACGGTGATCCACGACGTCGCGTAGCGACACCAATGGCCGCGGCGCGGCGGACGCCAGCTCTGCGGGCCCTGGCCGCCCTTGGCGATGTTGGCGGAGTGGCTGACCGCTATCAGCTCGGGGCGGGTGAGGTCGTTGGCGAAGGCGCGCCGCCGGGCCTGGCTCCATTTGCGGGCGCCGGAGCGCCACGCGTACGCCAGCGGAACGACATGGTCGACGTCGACCAGCTTCTCGCTCTTCAGCCGCTTGCCGTCGTACGGGCTGTGCCAGACGCCCTTGACGGGTTGGCAGGCCGCGTTTCTGCGCACGCGCCGCCCGTCGCGAGCCAGGACCATCTCTCGCGCGTCGCACGTGCCCTTGTGGTGTGCCCATCGGGGCTGGAACCGCCGGTGGCTGTAACCACGGATCGATAAGGGCCTGGCGACGTTCAGCTGGGCCAGCATACGGCGGGCCAGCGCCGCGGACTCTGCCTGCGGCTGCCTGCGCGTCTCGGCTGCCGCCTGCTGGGTAGCGGTGACGGCGGTGATCGGGATGGCCAATAGAGCGAGTACGGCGACTCGCCCCGCCCGCCTCATGAAGATCATAGTTCCACCCATACCAGTCCCTCCCCGCCGGCGGCAGCGATATTCACGACACCACAGGGTGACGCGGCTGCTCTACTCGCAGGTCTTCGTCTCCGGAGCGCAGAACTTGACCTCGGGGTAGCGTGCCGACGGCTTGTCCAGCAGAGGTTGCGCCTTCTTGCGCAGGTGCAGGTCGAAGAAGGCCCGCACGTACGCGCGGGTGATCTCCATGGAGCGGGTCCCGGGCACGTCGGCGCCGTTGTCGATGCCGAGCTGATCGGTGAGCAGGCCGAGGTCGTTGAAGGAGACGTGCTCCGCCCCCGTCACGACGAGCCAGCGCTTCCACCCGGTCAGGTTCTTCCAGTCACGCTCCCACGTGGCGGCCGGATCTCCGGCTCCCGGACTGTAGGTGTTCTGCCTGCCCAGGAACAGGAACGGCCGCGACAGGCCGCTGTCCGGGATCGGGGCATCCGTGGTGCCGTCCATGTCGACGCCGGCGCGCACCCGGGAGTCCTCCAGCATGGCCGTGATGGCGCTCGCTCCTCCCGCGGAGTGGCCCGCCATCGCGATGCGGGACGAGTCGATCAGGCGAGCGCCCTTCCACTTCGGGCGGGACCCGGTCAGCTCGTCGAGCACGAAGGAGACGTCGGCCGCCCGGCTCTTCGACAGCTTCCCCCACCACGCCGGGTCCTTGTCGATCTCGCATGTGACGCAGGTGGCGACCCGCCCGTCGGGGAAGGAGGTGCCGACGCTCTCGTAGGTGTGGTCGATCGCGGCCACCATGTAGCCCCTGCTCGCCAGTTCCTCGGCCAGGGACGTGAGCTCGCTCCTGGGCTTGCTGTGGCCGGGGGAGAGCACGACGAGGGGCAGGCCGCGCTTGCGACCTGCGGGTTTGGTGTCGGTGAAGGCGTTCGTGCGCGTCTTGCTCAACGCGTCGAACGGCACGCCGGTGATCTTCCCGCTCCTCAGGAGGAGCTCCGATTCCATCGGCGTCATGTACTGCGCCCGCTGACGGCCGGGCGCGTTGGCCGGATACCACAGGGAGACCATGAGCTCCCTGAACTTCACGGCGGGCACCCAGGGGTCGGGCCGGGAGGCGTCCTTCAGGTGCAGGGACGTGGTGCCGACCGGCTCGGAACCGGTCGGTTCGGGCAGCGCGAGCGCGCCCGGCAGGGCGGTGGACGCGGACGCGGACGCGGAAGGCACGGAGGCGAAGCAGGCGGACGCCACCAAAGCGAGAAGCCCGGCGGCGGCCAGGCCGCCGCGCAGGATCGGCTTGCGCTGCGCCGGCATTCCGCTCGTGGCATGACTCATGAAGATGTCCGTCCTTTCGGTGGGTGCGGGCGCCGCGGCAGGCGGGCGGCCTGCCGGCGGGGTCGAGGAACCGGCGATCCCTCGCAGAGAAGCGATCATGGGTCGGAACTATATACCCGATGTATATATGCGGTGTATAAATCCGAGCGACCAGCGGCCCCCGTTCCACGGCCGTTCCATGTCGTGTCCCGTCGTGTCACGCCCTCTACGGTGAGGCGCCGCGCTCGAGACGGCGCCTCGACCAGGGGAGGCATCATGCAGCAACCGCAAGCGCCCGGGACCGCCGGCTTCGCCGCGATCAAGGAACGCCAGCGGCTCGGGTGGGAGTCCGGCGACTACGCACGCGTCGGCGTCACCTTGCAGATCATGGCGGAACGGCTGGTGGAGGCCGCCGGCGTGCGGGCCGGGCAGAGCGTCCTCGATGTGGCCTGCGGCCAGGGCAACGTGGCGATGGCCGGCGCGCGGCGCTTCGCCGAGTCGACGGGCGTCGACTACGTGCCCGGCCTGCTCGCTCAGGGCCGCCAGCGGGCCGCGGCCGAGTACCTGGACGTGACGTTCACGGAAGGGGACGCCGAACAGCTGCCGTTCCCCGACGCGTCCTTCGACGCCACGCTCAGCACGGTCGGCGTGATGTTCGCGCCCGACCAGGAACGCGCCGCGGCCGAGCTGGCGCGGGTGACGCGGCCGGGCGGGACGATCGGGCTGGCCAGCTGGACGCCTGACGGGCTGGTGGGCGTGCTGTTCCGGACGATCGGCACGTACGCCCCGCCCCCTCCGCAGGTCAGGTCCCCGATGTTGTGGGGCACGCCGGAGCGGCTGCGGGAGCTGTTAGGCGACGAGGTGGAGTGGGTCGCGCTCAAGACGCGGACGTACGAGTTCTGCTACCGCTCGCCCGAGCACTTCGCGGACTGGTTCCTGGCGCACTACGGGCCGATCACCCGGCTGGCGGGCACGCTCGACGAGGCCACCCGGGCGAGTTTCGCCGCGGACCTGGCCGAGGTGCCCAAGAAGTTCAACCGGGCCGACGACGGCACCGTGCTGGGGGCGGGAGAGTACCTGGAGGCCGTCGGCATTCGCCGTTGAGGGGCGCCGCCGTGGCCGCGCGGCTCGGCGTGAGCCCGACGACCGTGAGCACCGCGTACCGGGAGCTGCGCCTGAGAGGTGTGGTGGCCACGGAGGCGGGCCGGGGCACGCGCGTCGTGTGGCGGCCGCCCCTGGTCACGCCCGCCGCCGCGCATGCGCGGACCGGCCTGCGCGACCTGGCCTCGGGGAATCCGGATCCTGAGCTGCCGCCGTCCCTGCGGTCGGCGGTCCAGGGGCTCGATCCGGATCAGCCGCTGTACGGGGCTCCCACGGTTCTGGGCGATGGGGTTCGCGCTGGTGCCCGTCGGCGTCGACGAGTACGGCATGCGGCCCCAGCCGTTGTCAGAGGCGCTCGAACGCGGGGTGGCGGCCTGCGTGGTGACGCCTCGGGCACAGAATCCGACGGGGGCGGCGGTGTAGACGAAACCGCCGCGCACCAGCAGGGCGGGCACCTCCGTTATCTCGGCCGTTCCAGGGACTGCTCGCGCGCCGCCAGGGTGCAGTAGGCCTCGGCCTCGGCGCGCAGCCGTTCGTGCGCGTCGAGGAACATCTCGTGCACCTCGCGGCCGACCCACCCGGCCGGGACCAGCTCGACCGGCAGATCCGGGTCCTCGAAAGGCAGCATGCGATAGTCGTGGACCAGCTCCAGCCGCTCCACCAGCGCCTCCCGGCCCTTGGGCGGCGAGGAGCGATATCGGGCCAGCCGGGCGCGGTAGGCGTCCCGCTTGCGCAGCAGCGCCGCGTGGAGCCCGTCGAGATCCCAGCACCGCGCGGCCATGTCCAGGTCGGCGGCCGGTCCCGCGGAGTGGCAGGTGAGCAGGTCGAGCCGGGCGGTGGGCTCCTCGGACAGGGCGGCGGCCACCTCGTTCAGCCGATCGTGCGGCGAGATCCACGTGGACGGCGCGAGCGGGCCGAAGCCCCACCAGCGCAGCTTCTTGCGCACCCGGTCGCGGGCCGACCGATCGCTCTCCGGCACGTCGTAGATCACCATGCGCCAGTGGCGGTCCCAGGGATCGCGATGCCGCTCGAAGATCCGCTGGCGCCCGTCGTCGAGCAGCCGCCAGCTCCGATCGGTCAGCCGGTAGACGGTCGACCGGCCGTCCTTCTCTGTCGCGAACCAGCCTTCCTTGCGTAGCCTGGACATCACCACCCGCGTCGTGGCCTCCGGCACGTCGAAGGCCACCAGAAGTTCGGTCAGCGTCTGAAGGCGCGCGGCGCCACCGGTGTAGCGCAGGCAGTCGCCGAAGAGGTCGAACACGATCGATCGCGGCTTCGGGTGCACGACCAGCAGCGTAGCACGCGGCGATGAAACGTCTGTTTTCCCTGGAAAACAACGGTTGCCTGACATGTAGGTGTCATTTCATTGACGATCGTCGCTTATTAGTTGTAGGTTCCGAGCCGTGGAATGGAACATGTCATGCCCCGGGCGCGGGGCGGGATGAGCGTGCGGATCGCCTGCGTCGGCGGCGGCCCCGGCGGGCTGTTCCTCGCCACGCTGATCAAGCGGGCGCGACCCGAGCACGAGGTCGTGGTCTTCGAGCGCAACGGGGCCGACGACACTTTCGGCTTCGGCGTGGTCTTCTCCGACCGCACCCTGGACGGCATCCACGACGCCGACCCGGTGCTGCGCCACGCCCTCGCCGAGCACGGCAGGCACTGGGACGAGATCGAGGTCAGGATCAAGGGCGAGCGCCTCCGGTGCGGCGGCAACGGCATGGCCGCCCTCTCCCGCCGCACGCTGCTGGCGCTGCTGCAGGAGCGGGCGCGGGAGGCGGGCGCCGAGCTGCGCTTCGGCACCGAGGCGCAGCTCGACGACCTGGACGGCTTCGATCTCATCGTGGCGTGCGACGGCGCCAACTCGCGGATCAGGCAGCGGTACGCGGAGATCTTCGAGCCGTCGGCCGAGACGGCGACCGCCAAGTTCATCTGGCTCGGCACCGACTACCAGTTCGACGGCCTCACCTTCATTCACGAGCGCGGCCCCCACGGCGTGTTCGCGGTGCACGGCTATCCGATCAGCGACAAGGTCGGCACGTTCATCGTGGAGACCGACGAGGCGTCGTGGCGGGCCGCCGGTCTCGACGGGTTCGACCCCGCCCAGCCGCCCGGGGTCAGCGACCTCAAGAGCCGCGACTACCTGCAGGAGCTGTTCGGCGAGCGGATCGACGGCCATCAGCTGCTGGTCAACAACTCACGCTGGGCCTCCTTCCACACCCGCCGGGCCCGCCGCTGGCGGCACGCGAACGTCGTCCTGCTCGGCGACGCCGCGCACACCGCGCACTTCTCCGTCGGGTCGGGCACCAAGATGGCGATGGAGGACGCGATCGCGCTGTCGGCCGCGCTGGAGACCCACCCCGGCGACCTGGACGCGGCGCTGGCCGCGTACGAGGCCACCGCCAGGCCCGCCGTGGACCGCATCCAGGACGCCGCCCGCCCCAGCCTGTCGTGGTGGGAGCACTTCGGCGCCTACCACGACGCGTTCGAGCCGTGGCAGTTCGCCTTCCACTTCATGTCGCGCAGCATCACGGCCGGCCGGCTGCGGCGCCGGGCGCCGGAGTTCGTCGACGCGACGCTGCGCGAGTGGCAGCGCAGGCACGGCGCGCCACCCCTGCACACTCCGCTGCGGGTGGGAGATCACCTGCTGCCGGGGCGCGTCCTGGCCGGCCCGCCCGAGTGGGCGACGCCGGTGGCAGCGCCGCAGGACGAGCGCGACGTCGCCGCGATCGTGGCCGCCGTCCCCGACGGCGGCGCCGTGGCGGTGCACGGCGGCACGCCGCTGACCCGCACGCTCGTCTCGGAGCGGGTACGCTTCGGCCGCGGGCTGCCCGCGATCCTCGTGGACGACGACCTGGACACGGACGCCGCACTCACCGTGATCCTGTCCGGCCGCGCCGACCTCGTGGCCTCGGCCACGGCGACTTCGGAGATGAACGATGCCCCAACCGCTCGCTGACGGCGTCGTCGGCTGGCCCGAGGAGCTGGCGGCCGCGTACCGGGCCAAAGGCATCTGGCGCGGCCGCCCGCTCGCCTCCTACCTCCCGGACACCGAAGAGATCGCGCTGGTGGACGGCGAGACCCGGCTCACGTACGCCGAGCTGCGCTCCCGCGCCGACGGCGCGGCCGGCCGGCTGGCCGCGCTGGGCCTGCGCCCCGGCGACCGCGTCGTCGTGCAGTTGCCGAACGGCTGGCCGTTCGTCGTGCTCACGCTGGCCTGCCTGCGCAGCGGGATCGTGCCGGTCATGGCGCTGCCCGCGCACCGCCGCCACGAGCTGCTGCACCTGGCCGGGCACGCCGAGGCCGTCGCCATCGCGATCCCCGACCAGCACCGCGGCTTCGACCACCTCCGGCTCGCCAAGGAGCTCGTGAACGAGGTCGAGTCGCTGGAGCACCTGCTCGTGCTCGGGGCGGGCGGCGTCGACCTGGCCGAGCTGTGCGCGCCCGCCGCGGACCCGGCCGCCGAGCGGTCCCGCTGGGACGCGCGGGCGCCCGGCGGCTCGGACGTGGCGGTCTTCCTGCTGTCCGGGGGCACCACCGGGCTGCCCAAGCTCATCACCCGCACCCACGACGACTACACCTACAACGCCACCCGCAGCGCGGAGGTCAGCGGCATCGGCGCGGACAGCGTCTATCTCGCGACGCTGCCGTTGGGCCACAACTTCCCGCTGGCCTGCCCGGGCATCCTCGGCACGCTGTTGGCCGGCGGGCGCGTGGTGATCGCGCCGTCGCCGGACCCGGCCAAGGCCTTCCCCGTCATCGCCGCCGAGGGCGTCACCCACACCTCGGTCGTGCCGGCGGTCGCCGCGCGCTGGCTCGACCACGCCGCCGCTCATCCGGGCGATCGGCTCGCCTCCTTGCGCGTGCTGCAGGTGGGCGGCGCGCGGCTGGCCGACGAGCTGGCCTTCCGGGTGCGGCCGGTGCTGGGCTGCACGTTGCAGCAGGTGTTCGGCATGGCCGAGGGGCTGCTCAACTACACCCGGCTGGATGATCCCGAGGAGATCATCTGCACCACTCAGGGCCGCCCGATGTGCCCGGAGGACGAGGTGCTGCTGGTCGACGAGCTGGACCGGCCCGTTCCCGACGGGGAGCCGGGCTCGCTCCTCACGCGGGGGCCGTACACGCCGCGCGGCTACTACCGCGCGCCCGAGCAGAACGCGCGGGCCTTCACCCCCGACGGGTGGTATCGCAGCGGCGACATCTGCCGCCGCGACCCGCACGGCAACCTGATCGTCGAGGGGCGCGACAAGGACATGATCAACCGAGGCGGGGAGAAGATCTCCGCCGAGGAGGTCGAGAACCTCCTCTACCGCCTGGACGCCGTCGCCCAGGTCGCCGTCGTCGCCATGCCCGACCTCGTGCTCGGCGAGCGGATCTGCGCCTACATCGTCGGGGAACAGGTGAGCCTCGAGGAGTTGCGGGCCGCCCTGACCGAGGCCGGGGTGGCCGCATACAAGCTGCCCGACCGGGTCGTGCACTGCGCGGAGCTGCCCACGACCAAGATCGGAAAGATCGACAAGAAGGCGCTGCGCGAGGACATCGCCCGCCGCATGCAAGAGCCCGCCCGCTGAACGACTTCACCGCGTCCGCGAATCCCGCGTCCTGGCCGGCCCGCCGGGGAAGAGGTTCGGCATGGAGGTGCTGAGCAGCCGCGTACTGCTGCGTCCGAAGGATCTCGCGCGCAGCCGCCGCTTCTATGCCGAGACGCTCGGCCTGGCCGTGTACCGCGAGTTCGGCCCGCCCGAGCACCCGGGCGTGGTCCTCTTCCTGGGCCAGGGATTCCTGGAGCTCTCCGGGCACTCCGAGGACAGGGCGAGCCCGGGAGTGTCGCTCTGGCTGCAGGTGCGCGATGTGGCGCGCGAGGAGGAGCGGCTGCGGCAGGCGGGCGTCACCGTGCTGCGCGAGGCCCGCCTGGAGCCGTGGGGTCTCGTCGAGTTGTGGATCGCGGATCCAGACGGCCACCGCATCGTCCTGGTGCAGGTCCCGCCCGACCACCCCTTGCGCCGCGACCCGCGCTAGCCGGCGCCGGGCGGGGCCGGCGACCGGTCGGGGGTGATGCGGAAGACCGGGTACTGCCCGGCGATCTGCTCGAACTCCTCCAGCGGTGCCTGCGGGTTCACCGGGATGTGGGTGCGGCCTCCCGGCGAGATGGCCAGGTAGCGGCGCAGGATGGGCGCACGGGCTCCGGAATCGACTTCGTTCAGGCGCACGGCCTCGTGTCGGCCGTGCCGCAGAACCGCCTGCCCTCCGGCCGCGCGGACGTTGTGCACCCAGTTGGTGTCCTGGCCGAGCATCGCCACCAGGTAGCGCTCGCCCTGGTAGTCCGCGACGACCAGCGGGAAGGAGATGGCGCGGCCGGTACGCCGGCCTGGCACCTGCAGGGTCACCATCCGGTCCGGCTGCATCACCCCGGTCGCGAACACGGTGGCCCAGACCCGGTTGATCGCCCGTGCCAGCCGGTTGGGACGACCGCCGCGGTACAGCCAGCGGTCCAAGCGGTGCAGGCGCGTGGATCCGGCCCTGTCGTCGTGTCTCATGCTGGCGCCTCCTTGGGGATCTTGCCTGTCGGGCTGACCGCGAAGCGCCTCCCGAGGGGAACGGTCGCCTGCTTCCCTGTACGATGTTCATGAACGCTGTACATGGACATCGTACATGAACTTTGCACAGGAGACCTTGTACTGCGTACAGTTGTCAAGTGGCTCCGGAAAAACTGACTCGCCAAGCCGTCATTGGGCGGGCGTTGAAGATCGCCGACACCGACGGGCTCCAAGCGGTCACCATCCGCCGGCTCGCCGCCGAACTCGGCGTCGCGCCGACGGCGCTGTACTGGCATGTCAAGAACAAGGACGAGCTGCTTTCCGCGCTTGCCGACCACGTGCTCACAGCGCTCGTCGCCGATTTGGACCCGAATGGGCCCTGGAACCAGCGTCTCTGCGCGATGGTCACCGCGCTGGTGGAGCAGACTCGCGCGCACCCGTACCTGTCCACCCTCCTGCCGATGATCGACAAGAGCGCGGCCGAGGGATACCTCCGGGCCACCGACACCGCGATCGGGCTGCTCGCCGAGGCCGGGTTCACGCTTCAGCAAGCCGACCAGGTGGCCACCTACCTGCTCCTGGGGGCCGCGACGATGGTGTCCTGCCAGCCCGGTGGCGTGGGAGGCGGCGAGGAGGAGACCGCGGAACTCAGGCGGCAACATCGCCTCGATCTGGAACGCCTGCCTCCCGGTCGTTACCCTCACTTGGCCGCCTTCGCCACCACCCTCTCCAACCCTCCTGACCTCGACGCCTACTACTCCTTCGGCATCGACCTCCTGCTGTCCGCGGTGGAGACCACGGCCCCGAACGGAGGAGGACCTTCCGGTGACCGGGCGGGACGGCGGATAACGCCGCCGCAGGCGAAGTAGCCGTCGAAGACCTCGATCCTCCGCTGACGACACCACTCCACTCGACGAGGCGTTGCCACGGTGGGGCGGGTGGCTCGCCCACCGCCGGCTCGCCGGGCCCGGCCATCACGTTGCTCCACGTCGGGCGCGCCCGCCCGCCGGCGCCGCTTGAAGCCCTGACCGGTGTACCTAGCTCCACCCCCGCGTACGCCTGGGTGCATTCTCCGTCCACGGCCGCGCTTCTAGCGTCGAAGGCACATGATTCCCGACAGGCGGCAGGGGGTGGACCATGAGCGAGGTCACGCGCCGTGGATTCCTCGGAGGTACGGCGGCGTTCGGCGGCGCGGCGATGACGGCAGCGCTCACGGCGCCGGCGGAGGCTTCCACCGGCCCGCCCTTCGGCCCCGTCGTCGTACGCCCGGCCGACCCCCGCTACGGCGACCTGGCGGTACGCAGGACGAACCAGCGCTTCCGCGCGGAGCCCGACTACTTCCACGTGGCCGGCTCCACCGAGCAGGTCGTCGCGGCGGTCACCGAGGCCGTCCGCGCGAACCGCCGCGTCACCGTCCGCAGCGGCGGCCACTGCTACGAGAACTTCGTCGGCGACGGCGCGCAGGTCGTGATCGACATCTGCGAGATGAACGAGGTGTACTTCGACCGCGAGCGCGGCGCGTTCGCCATCGAGGCCGGCGCCACCCTGATGCAGGCGTACCGCAAGCTCTACCTGGGGTGGGGCGTCACCGTTCCCGGCGGCCAATGCGGGGGCGTGGCCGCCGGGGGCCACATCGCGGGCGGCGGGTACGGTCCCCTCTCGCGCCGCCACGGCCTCACCGTGGACCACCTGCACGCCGTCGAGGTCGTGGTGGCCGACCGCTCCGGGCGCGCCCGCGCGGTGGTCGCGACCAGGAACCCGGCCGACCCGAACCACGACCTGTGGTGGGCGCACACGGGCGGAGGCGGCGGCAACTTCGGCATCGTCACCCGCTACTGGATGCGCGACCCGGCCGCCGGCGGGAACGACCCCGCCGGGCTGCTGCCCAAACCGCCCGCCAACGTGCTGTCCGGCGCGGCCATCTGGTCGTGGGAGGGCATGACCAAGGAGTCGTTCCGCAAGCTGCTGCGCAACTACGCCGAGTGGCACGTGCGCAACAGCGCCCCGGGCAGCCCGCAGGTCTCCCTGTGGGGCTCGCTGCTGATCCCCGGCCGCCAGAGGGGCGACGACCCCGGAGGCATGATCCTCCCAGCCCAGGTCGACGCCGGCGTGCCCGGCGCCGAGCAGCTCCTGCGCGAGCACTTCGCCGCCGTGGCCGAGGGCGTCACCCCGCAGGTTTACGTCCCGCCGCTCCAGCGCGAACCGTGGTTCCAGGCGGTGCGTGCGCTCTCGCTCGGCGCGGAGTCGGAGACGGGCCGCTACAAGGGCA
The DNA here is from genome assembly GCF_005893125.1 of Nonomuraea basaltis. GTDB lineage: Bacteria > Actinomycetota > Actinomycetes > Streptosporangiales > Streptosporangiaceae > Nonomuraea > Nonomuraea basaltis. The sequence goes on from NZ_VCJS01000074.1 coordinate 32,483, forward strand.
AGTCCGCCTACCTGCGCAGGCCGTTCTCCGACGAGCAGGCGGACGTGGCCTTCGACCACCTCAGCGTCGCTGGGGACGTCTCGTCGAGGGGCCTGCTCTGGCTCCTGTCGTACGGCGGCCAGGTCAACACCGTGCGGCCCGCGGCGACCGCCACCGTGGAGCGCGAGTCCATCCTGAAGGTGCTCCACCTGGTCACCTGGGACGAGGGGCAGGACGGCGAGGCACACCTGGAGTGGGTACGCCGGCTCCACCAGCGCACGTTCGCCGCCACCGGAGGCGTGCCCGTGCCCGGCGGCAACTGCGGCGGCGCCTACATCAACTACCCGGACATCGACCACGCCGACCCGAAGTGGAACACCTCCGGCGTGCCCTGGTCCACGATCTACTACGGCGCCAACTATGCCCGCCTGCAGCGGGTGAAGGCCCGCTGGGACCCGCGGAACGTGTTCCGCCACGCCCTGTCGGTCCGCCCGCCCGCGTAACGCCGAAAGGGCCTCCCCGGCGCGCCGGGGAGGCCCTTCGTGTTGTGCGATCAGTGGTGGTGGGCCGGGGCAGGCACCTGGCGCCTGTCCAGGAACGCCCAGGTGGCCAGGGCGGTCAGCAGGCCCGCGGTGGTGAGCAGGCCGCCCACCCAGTTGACCGACGTCAGGCCGAGGCCGCCGTCGATGGCCGCGCCGCCGAGGAAGATGCCGATGGCGCTGCCCAGGGTGAAGGCGGAGATGTTGGCGGCCGAGGCCACGTCCGGTGCGTGTCCCGCGGCATTCATCACGCGCAGCTGCAGCGGGGCGACCACGGCGAAGGCCGCGGTGCCGAAGAGCAGCATCATGGCGACGGTCGCGGGCTTGCTGTGGATGGCGAACGTCATCGCGAACAATGCGACCGCCAGGGCGGCCAGGGAGCCGATCACCGTGGGCATGACGGCCCGGTCGGCGAGCCTGCCGCCCAGGTGGTTGCCGGCGAAGAGGCCGATCCCGAACAGCAGGAGGAGCGGCGTGACCCAGCCCGCCTCGAACCCGGTCACCTCGGTGATCTGCGGGGCCAGGTAGACGTAGCTGGTGAAGACGCCTCCGTAGCCCAGCATCGTGGTCAGGAGCGCACCCCATACGGCGGGCCGGCGCAGCGCGGCCAGCTGCTCCCGCATGGACGGGCCCTGGCCGCCGCCGCCCAGGTGAGCGAGCGCGTGCGCGTCCAGCCCCTCGAACTCGGTGCCGGGCTGCGTGCCGTGCCCGGCGCCGTGCTGCGGACCGTGGCTCCCATCGTGCTGGGCGGCGTGGGTTTGGGCGGGAGCGTGCTCGTGGTGTCCGGCGGCTTGTACGGGAGCGTGTTCGTGTGCGGCTGGTGCGGGGGCGTGGTCGTGGTGGGCGGCCGGGGCGGTGGTGCGGCCGAGTGAGGCCAGCAGGCCCAGCAGCGCCACCCCGCCGAACACCACCAGGGTCCAGAACGTGAACCGCCAGCCGAGCGCCTGCCCGACCGCGGCCCCGATCGGCGCGCCGAGAATCGTGGACGCCGTGAGGCCAGAGAACACGATGGCGACCGCACGCCCCTTGCGCGACGGCTCCACCAGCTCGGCGGCGAACACGGCGGCGATCCCCAGGAACGCCCCGTGGGCCATGGCCGACACGATCCGGCCCGCCATGATGGTCCCGTACGCCGGCCCCAGGGCGGACAGCAGGTTGCCCAACAGGAACACGCCGGCGGTCGTCAGCAGCATCGACCGCCTGCCGAACCTGGTGCCCAGCGCGGTGAACACCGGTGCGCCGATCGCGACGCCGAGGGCGTACACACTTTCCAAGGCGCCGACGGCGCCGATCGTGACGTTCAGTGCTTCGGCGATCTCGCGGACGACACCGGCGACGATGAACTCGTCGGCGCCCATCGCGAACGCTCCGACGACCATCGCCCAGATCGCCAATGGCAGCTTTCTCATCGCAGTCTCCCTTGTGGCAGAGGAGGTCCCGCCGGGACGTCCCGCCCTAGCAGGCATGACGCCCCCCTCAAGCGATATACCCCCATGGGGTATTCCCGGGATTGCGAAGATTTTTGGAAGGACGCCGTTCGCCTCTGTTACGGTGCACATATGAACAGCTCTTCAGATATGAGGTTGGCGAGCGTGGACGGCTGTGCGGTCAAGGTGGTCGACGCCGACCGGGTCGAGGCGGTCCGCGAGCGGATGCCCGCCGCCCAGGACGTGGCCGACACGGCGGAGGTCTTCGGCTTGCTGTCCGATCCGAACCGGCTGCGGCTGCTGGTCGCGCTGCTGGACGGCGAGCTGTGCGTGTGCGATCTCGCGGCGGCGACCGGGCAGAGCGAGTCGGCCGCGTCCCACGCGCTGCGGCTGCTGCGCGCGCACCGGGTCGTGGCGGCCCGCCGGGCCGGGCGGATGGCGTACTACCGGCTGGCGGATCCGCACGTGCGGATGCTGCTCGACCTGGCGCTCGCCCACGCCGAGCACACCCAGCCCATCCACCCCGAACGCGGGGAGGAGCGGTAATGGGCGCAGGTCACGGGCACGGCCACGCCGCCGGACGGCACCGCTGGCGCCTCGCGGTCTCGTTCGCGCTGGTCGGCTCCTACTTCGTGGTCGAGCTGGTCTTCGGCCTGCTGTCCGGTTCGCTGTCGCTGCTCTCTGACGCCGGGCACATGGCCGCCGACGTGGTCACGCTCGGCGCGGCGCTGGTCGCCACCCGGATCGCCACCCGGCCCGACACCACCGGCCGCCGCAGCTACGGCTCCTACCGGGCCGAGGTGTTCGCGTCGCTGCTGGCCGTGGTGCTCATGCTGGGCGTCGCCTGCTACGTGGTGGCCGAGGCCGTCGGCCGGATCGGCGGCCCCGCGGAGGTCTCCGCGGGGCCGATGCTGGTCGTGGGCGCCATCGGCCTGGTCGTCAACGTCGTCGCCTTGCTGCTCCTGCGCAAGGGGGCGGCCGACAGCCTGAACGTCAAGGGCGCCTATCTCGAGGTCGTCGCCGACACCGCAGGATCCGTGGGGGTGATCGTGGCGGGCTGGCTGGTGGCCGCGACCGGACAACCCTTGTGGGACACGCTGGGCGCCCTGGCGATCGGCGTCTTCGTGGCCGTGCGCGCCGTCTCGCTCGGGCGGCAGGTCTTCACCGTGCTGGGCCAGCACGTGCCCGCCGGGGTGGATCCGGCCGCCGTCGCGGCAGACCTGGCGGCCGTCGACGGTGTACGTGACGTGCACGACCTGCACCTGTGGACGCTCACCTCCGGCATGAACGTCGCCACCGCCCACCTGGTCGCCGGCGACCACGGCGACGCCCACGCCGTCCTGGACCGGGCCCGCGACGTGCTGCGCCGCCGCCACGACATCGCCCACGCCACGCTCCAGGTCGAGCCGGCCGACCACCGCGGGTGCGACGAACTGGGCTGGTAGCCGCCCGATCGCCACCGGCCGGCCGGGGAGCACGCCGACGGCACCCCGGCCGGACGGGTCAGCCGGTGCTTTTGTGGCGCTGGTTGAAGCGGCCGACCTTGGCCCGGTTGCCGCATCCCTCCATCGAGCACCAGCGGCGGCTGCCGTTCTTGCTCACGTCGAGGAACCACAGCACGCATTGCGGGTTGGCACACTTGCGCACCCGCTCGGGCCGCTCGCCCATCATCCGCACGAAGTCCGCCGCCGCCACCCAGCCGGCTCGCCAGGCCGGGTCGTCCACGACCACCAGCTCGTACGGCTCCCCGTCCCGCATCCTCGGCCGCCGGGCGCCCCGATCGAGCACGGCGTTGAGCCGGTCGGGACCCCGGCCTTCGAGCGCGTCGCGCAGCGCGTCACGCGTCTCCACCAGCCGGTCGCGCACCCGCTGGAGCCCGTCGTCCTCGCCCAGATCGTGATCGGCGAGCCAGGCGCGCACCCCTTCGAGGTCGTCGAACTGGTCGACCAGTGACCCGTGCTCCACCCAGACGGTGTCCATCAGGTCCAGCGCGACAGGTTCGCCCTTCAGCGGCCGCACCCTCACATTAACCCCCAAAGATGGTTTGACGGGTTATCGATCGTCATGCTATCACTTAACCATCAAAACAAGTTTGACCGGTTAAGGAGTGAGTCATGAGCATGCGCTACCGCACCACGGAGATCGACGGGCTGGACGTCTTCTACCGGGAGGCCGGTGACCCGTCCGCGCCCACGCTGGTCCTCCTGCACGGCTTTCCCACCTCATCCGTGGCGTACCAGGAGCTGATGGCCGAGCTGTCCGACGAGTTCCACCTGATCGCGCCCGACTATCCGGGCTTCGGCCACAGCTCGGCTCCGGCCGCGGAGGAATGGGACTACACCTTCGACCACCTCGCCGACGTGGTGGACCGGCTGCTGGACACCCTCGGCGTCAGCAAGTACGCGATCTACGTGCACGACTACGGCGCCCCCGTCGGCTTCCGCCTCGCCCTGCGACACCCCGAGCGGATCACCGGCATCGTCACCCAGAACGGCAACGCCTACGAAGAGGGACTGACCGGGTTCTGGGAGCCGTTCAAGAAGGCCTGGGCCGACCCGTCCGAGCAGAACACCGCGGCCCTGCTCGGCTACTACACCAAGGAGGTCACGCGCTGGCAGTACACGCACGGCGTGCGCGACGCCTCGCTCGTCAACCCGGACAAGGCGGCCCTGGACCAGGCGGTGCTCGACCGGCCCGGCAGTCACGCCATCCAGCTCGCCCTCTTCCTCGACTACGCCACCAACCCGCCGCAGTACCCGAGGTGGCAGGAGTACCTGCGCACCCGGCAGCCCCCGCTGCTGGCCGTCTGGGGCCGTCACGACGAGATCTTCGGGCCGGACGGGGCCCTGGCGTTCGCCCGTGACCTGAAGGACGCCCGCATCCAGCTCCTGGACGCCGGCCACTTCGCCCTGGAGACCCGGGGCGCCCAGCTCGCGGCCCTGGTCCGCGACTTCCTCCGCCGCCTGTCGGACTGACCCTTCTGGAGCTCTCATGACCACTCACGTGCGCCGCCGCGCGGCGGCTCCCCGTACTCCTCTCAAGGAGGTGTTACTGGCCACGGTGGCGGCGCTCGCGGGGCTGCTGTCGCTGGCCGCCGTCGCCGGCCTCACCGGGCTGGCGCTGTTCGCGCTGCCGTTCGTCGCCTCGGCGGGGCTGGTGGCCCTGGCCCCGGGCGCGCCCTTCGCGCAGCCGCGCAGCATCCTGCTCGGCCACATCAGTGCCACCGCGGTGGCACTGGCGCTGACCTCGATGACGGGCCCGTCCGTGTGGGCGGCGGCGGTCGCGGCCGCCCTGTCCACGGCGCCGATGCTGCTGCTGCGCGCCCCGCATCCGCCCGCGGCCGCCACGGCCGCCGTGATCGGGCTCACCGCCCCGCCGCCCCTGTACCTCGTCACCCCGGTGCTCGTCGCGAGCGTCGTCGTGATCGCGGGCGGCGTGCTGCTCGGCAGGCTCCTGCCCAGCCGCCGCTATCCGCTCTACTGGCGCTGAAGGAGGCGCCGCCGTCGACATGAGGGGCTCCCCGCTCGACCTTCCTGCCGGTCGAGCGGGGAGCCCTCGCCGCGTCAGCCGGTCCGTGGCCCGGCTGGCGGCGGCCCATGGCCCGTTGTGACATTCTTTGCCCAAGCGCTTGTTTCGATCATGGTGTGGTGTGATCCTGCGTGTAGCGATCACCGCCAACGCCGAGCGCCTCATGGACCGCTTCGTCGCGCCCGTACGCCACGTGAACGCCCCACGACCGAAGGGATCCCCTCGCCATGGCCGATGCGACGCAGAACCACCGTGCGAACTCCACCCCTGCGGGCCCCAGCCGGCGCACGCTCCTGCGCGGGGCCGCCGTCGCCGGCGGCGCGCTCGTGACGGGCGCGGCGCTGGGCGGCGGCCCCGCCCGTGCCGAGGTCGAGTACGACGTCGTCGTGGTCGGCGCCGGCGCCGCCGGGATGACCGCGGCGCTGACGGCGGCCAAGCGGGGGCTGCGTGCCGTCGTGGTGGAGAAGGCGCCGACGTTCGGCGGGTCGGCCGCCCGGTCCGGCGCCGGGATCTGGATCCCGAACAACGAGGTCATCCTCGCCGCCGGAGTGCCCGACACCCCCGCCAAGGCCGCCGCCTACCTCGCCCGCGTCGTCGGCGGCACGGTGCCCGTCGAGCGGCAGCAGGCGTTCCTCGCCGCCGGCCCGGCCATGCTCTCGTTCGTGATGCGCAACAGCCCGCTGCGGTTCCGGTTCATGGAGGGCTACTCCGACTACTATCCGGAGTTCCCCGGCGGGATGCCGAACGGGCGCTCCGTCGAGCCGGACCAGCTCGACGGCCGCGTCCTCGGCGCGGAGCTGGCCCGGCTGAACCCCTCGTACATCCCCACCCCGGCTGGCATGGTCATCTTCAGCGCCGACTACAAGTGGCTGACGCTCAGCGCGGTCAACCCGAAGGGAACGGAGGTGGCCGCCCTCTGCCTGCTGCGGGGCACGGAGGCCGCGCTGCGCGGCGAGAAGCCGCTGACCATGGGCCAGGCACTGGCCGGCGGCCTGAGGGCCGGTCTGCTCGCGGCCGGCGTGCCGGTGTGGCTGAACACTCCGCTCGTCGACCTGCACCTCGAAGGCGGCCGCGCGACCGGAGTGGTGGTGTCGAAGAACGGCACGCAGACGCTGATCAAGGCGACCCGCGGCGTCATCGTGGGCTCGGGCGGGTTCGAGCACAGTGCGGCCATGCGGGCCGAGTTCCAGCGCCAGCCCATCGGGACGAGCTGGACCGTCGGCGCCAAGGAGAACACCGGCGACGGCATCGAGGCCGGCGAGCGCGCCGGGGCGGCGCTGGAGCTGATGGACGACGCCTGGTGGGGGCCCGCGATCCCGCTGCCCGGCGAGCCGTACTTCTGCCTGGCCGAGCGCACCCTGCCCGGCTGCATCCTGGTCAACGGCAACGGCGTGCGCTTCGTCAACGAGGGTGCGCCCTACAGCGACGTGGTGCACGTCATGTACGACCGCGACACCCCCGCCGCGCGGCACATCCCGGCCTGGCTGATCGTCGACCAGCAGTACCGCAACCGCTACCTGTTCAAGGACGTCGCCCCGCTGCTGCCGCTGCCCGCCTCCTGGTACGACAGCGGCGCCGTGCACAAGGCGTGGACGATCGAGCAGCTGGCGCAGCGGATCGGCGTGCCGCAGGCGGCGTTGCGCGGCACGGTCACGCGGTTCAACCAGTTCGCGGTGGCCGGCAAGGACCTCGACTTCCACCGCGGCGACAGCGTGTACGACCGTTACTACGCCGACCCGTACGTCAAGCCGAACCCGTGCCTGGCGCCCCTGTGGCTGCCGCCGTTCTACGCGTTCAAGATCGTTCCAGGGGATCTCGGGACCAAGGGCGGCATGCGCACGGACGCGCGGGCGCGCGTGCTGCGCGCGGACGGCTCGGTCATCCCCGGCCTCTACGCCGCCGGCAACGCCAGCGGCGCCGTCATGGGCCACAGCTACGCCGGCGCCGGCTCCACCCTCGGCCCCGCCATGACCTTCGGATACGTGGCCGCCAACGACATCGCCGGCACGTAACACTCCGGCCGGGGACGACGCCGTCGCCCTCGCGCGGTCGGTGTAACACTTGCTACATTTGCCAGTGTGACGACCGAATCTCCTGTGCGGTGGGTGGTGCTGCTCGTGCGGCTGCCCGCCGGTCCCTCCCGGCACCGGGTCGCGGTGTGGCGGGAACTGCGCCGGCTCGGGGCGGTGTCCCTCGGGCAGGGCACCTGGATGGTTCCCGACGTGCCCGTCTTCGCCGACGGCCTGACCCGTGCCGCGGAGCTCGCCGGCACGGCCGGGGGCGAGGTGGTGGTGCTGGACGCGGCCGGGCGCACGCCCGCCGACTCCGAGCGCCTGCAGGCCATGTTCACGGCCGCCCGCCGGGAGGACTGGGCCGAGTTCCTCGCCGACTGCGGCAAGTTCGAGGAGGAGCTGGCCAAGGAGATCCGCCAGGCCAAGTTCACGCTCGCGGAACTGGAGGAGGAGGAGCAGTCCCTGGAGCGGCTGCGGCGCTGGCACCGCGCCCTGACGGCGCGCGACGTGTTCGGCACGCCGGAGGCCGGGCAGGCCGCCCAGCGGCTGACGGAGTGCGTGGCGGCCTGCGAGGACTACGCCGAACGCGTCTTCGCCGCGCTCCATCAGGCCCCGGGGGAGCCCCGATGACCGCGTCATCGGCATGGGCACCGGACGGACGGCGATGACCGCGTCGCCGGCGCAGGCGCCGCCCCGGAGGCGGATGTGGCCGCTGTACGCGGCCGGGTTCACCACCGCCTTCGGCGCGCACGGCGTCGCGGCCAGCCTCGGCGGCTCCTCCCCGGACGCGGTGACGTCGCTGCTGGTCCTGGGCGGGCTGCTGGCGCTGTACGACGGCGCCGAGGTGGTGCTCAAGCCGGTCTTCGGCACCCTCGCCGACCGGATCGGCGCCCGGCCGGTGCTGCTCGGCGGGCTGGTCGCCTTCGCCTGCGCGTCGGCCGTGTACGCGCTCGCCGACAGCCCGGGCTCCTTGTGGGCCGCCCGCCTCGGCCAGGGAGCCGCCGCCTCCGCGTTCTCGCCGTCGGCCTCCGCCCTGGTCGCCAGGCTCAACCCGGCCGCCACGCACGGCCGCGCGTTCGGCGGCTACGGCTTCTACAAGAGCATCGGCTACACGCTGGGGCCGCTGCTCGGCGGCGTCCTGGTGTGGGCCGGCGGGCTGCGGCTGCTGTTCGGGGTGATGGCGGTGCTGGCGGCGGCCGTCGCGGTGTGGGCGGCGGTGGCGGTGCCGCACGTGCGGCCGCTGCCGAGGGTCCGGCAGACCGTGCTGGACCTGGGGCGGCGGCTGGCCGACCGGGCGTTCTGGCAGCCGACCGCCGCCCTGGCCGCCGCCACCGCCGCGCTGTCGGTCGGCGTCGGCTTCCTGCCGGTCTCCGGCGCGGTCGCCGGCCTGGGCCCGGTCGCCACCGGCGCCGCGGTGTCCGTCCTGGCCGCCTGCGCCGCCGCCGTCCAACCGGCCGCCGGCCGCGCCCTGGACGCGGGGCGGATCACCACCCGCGCCGGACTCGCCGCCGGGCTCGCCATCGCCGCCGCCGGGCTCGCCTTCGCCACGGTGCCGGGGCCGGCGGGGGTGCTGGCGTCGGCCGTGCTGATCGGTGCGGGCACGGGCCTGATCACCCCGCTCGGCTTCGCCGCGCTGGCCGCCTCGACTTCTCCGGAGCGGCTCGGGCAGACCATGGGCACGGCCGAACTCGGCCGGGAGCTGGGGGACGCGGGCGGCCCGCTCCTGGTCGCCGGCGTCGCCACCGTCGCCACCCTCGCTCATGGCTACGCCGCCCTCGCCCTGCTCCTGGCCATCGCCCCGGCCGCCCTGCTCGTCGCCCGCCTCCGCAGCCGCCGATGAGGGTCTAGAGGCCATCGCCGGACGAGCGGCAGGCCGGCGTGTCAGGTGCGGGTGCCCACGCGGGCCTGGATGCGGGCCACGGCGGTGGCGATGCCGTTCTCAGCGGCGATCTGGTCGGCGAGGGCGCGGGCCGCCGGGGCCGAGTCGGCCGCGGCGGTGATGGCGGCGGCCAGCCGTTCAGCGGTGAGGCGGCCGGTGACGGGGGGTGGCGCGACCCCGAGGCGGTGCAGGCGGTCGGCCCAGAACGGCTGGTCTCCGATGAACGGGCGGACGACCTGCGGGATGCCCGCGCGCAGGACCGCCGCGACCGTGCCGATGCCGCCGTGGTGGACGGCCGCCGACACGCGGGGCAGCAGCCAGTCGTGCGGGGCCTCCTCGATCACCAGGACGTCATCCGTGCTCGCCTCCGGCCGCAAGGCGCCCCAGCCCGTGGCCAGCACCGCCCGCCGCCCCGCCAGCCGGACGGCCTCCAGCACCGTCGCGGTCAGGGCCTCGGGATCGCCGCTGACCGAGCTGCCGAAGCCGACGTACACCGGTGGATCGCCCGCGTCCAGGAACCGGGCCAGCCGCTCGGGCGGCGTCCAGCCGTCGCCCGCGGGCATCGTCCAGAACCCCGTGGGGTGGGCGGACGCGGGCCAGTCGGCGGGCGCCGGCAGCAGATGCGGGCTCCACGCGTGCAGGACGCCGCCTTCCTTGATCAGGTCGGCGCTCGTGCGGAAGCCGCCCTCCAGGCCGAGTGCCTCCGCCCGCCATGCGCGCACCGTGCCCCGGTAGGGCGCCTCGACCGCCGACGTGATCCGCCAGCTCGCCCGGTTGAACGCCCGCGGCAGCCGTACGGGCAGGATGGGGGAGGGGAACTCGGCGGTCGGCAGGTAGAGCGGCAGCAGCAGGCCGGCGATGGCCGGGACGCCGAGCTTCTCGGCGACGTACGGGGCGCCGAGGGACTTGGGGTGGTAGACGACGACGTCGGCCGGCCGATCGGCCAGCGCCGCCTGGTCGTCGAGGAGGCGGCGGAGCATCGGCTTGACGGACCGGGCGGCGGTGATGGCCGCGCGCACGCCCTGTCCCTTGACCGAGTCCTGCAGGTCGAACATCTCATCGTTGAGCGGGACGAAGTCGATCCCGTGCTCCGCGGCGAGCGGCTCCAACCGTCGTGGCGCGGCCACGACCGGCCGGTGCCCGGCGGCCACCAGGCCACGGGCCAGGGCGATGTACGGCTGGACGTCCCCGCGGCTGCCCACGGTGATCAGTAACGGTCTCATCGTTCGTCCTTCAGTTGGTCCCACTCGTCCAGCAGGCTCGGGAATCGTTCCATCATGAACGCGTACATGTCGCGCATCAGCTCCAGCCGCCGCCGGCGCACCGGATCCTCGCCGACCGCCCGCAGGCCCTGCTCGGCCAGTGCGCGGAAGCTCTCGAACTCGGCCAGCTTGGCGCGGAAGGCGCGGGCGAAGACGTCCTCGGCCAGGCGGTAGCGGTCGCGTCGCTCGCCGCGCACCCGGAAGCGCTCGACCAGGCCCGCCTGCTCCAGCTGCCGCAGCGCGACGCTCATGCTGCTCTTGGCCACCGCCAGCGCCTCGGCCAGCTCGGGCGCGTCCGCACTGTCGGCCTCGGCGGTCAGCAGCCAGCCCATGACCCGCCCGGACGTGCGGCTCAGGCCGAGTCGCTCGTAGAAGAGCCCGGCGTCCTCGACGAAGTAGTCAATGCTCACAAATCCGATGCTATCGGATTGTTCGGATGGGTCCGAACACAATGGACAATTGCGTAGCGTTTCGTCTGATCATCTGGGTGGGCAGGATCATGGGCGCGGACGGTCCGGGACCGGTCTCGGGCGGGTCCGCGTACCGTCACAGCACCGCATGAGGAGGATCATGCCCCCCAGGATCACCACGGCCCTGGCCGTCGCCGCGTCCGTCGTCGCCGGCACCCTTGCACCGGCCGGATACGCGTCCGCGGCCGCCGCCACCGACGCGTCGGCCGCGGCGAAGCCGAACCTGCGTGCCTGCTACGACGGCAGGTGCAAGCTCACCCTCACCAAGCGCGTGTCGTTCCGGGTCAGCTCCCGCTTCGGCATCACCAGGCTGGCCATCTCCTTCACCGGGCGGACCCTGCACGTGAAGGGCACGGGGCCGGGCGTGATGTCGGAGGCGTTCCTCGGGAAGGGCTCGTCGGGATCGGTCAACGACATCGGCATCCGCATCGTGTCGCTCTCGTCGAAGAAGGCGGTGATCCGCCTGGTCCCCCAACGCTGAGGGCCGTCGGTCACGGACGGCTCGCGTCGCGCAGGAGCAGCACGGCGATGTCGTCCGTGCGCTGGTCGAGGGCGACCGGCTCGATGAGGAACTCCGCCAGGTCGTGCAGGGACCGGCCGGGGCACGGGGTGAAGCGGTCGGCCAGGTCCCTGATGGCGTCGTCCAGGTCGAGGCCGGGCAGCTCGATGAGGCCGTCGGTGTAGAGGGTCAGCACGGAGCCCGGCGGCAGGTCCAGGTCCGTGGTGGGGTACTCCGCCTCCGGGTCGATCCCGAGCAGCAGGCCCGGGGACGTGCTGAGGACCTTGGCGGGCGCGCCGGGCCGGCCCAGGAGCGGCGGCAGGTGACCGGCGCTGGCCAGGCAGGCGGTGTGCCGCTCCAGGTCGAGGCTGACGTACAGGCAGCTGGTGAACCGGTCGGGGGCCAGCTCCATGAGCAGCCGGTTGGTGCGCGCGAGCACCTCGCCGGGGTTGGCGCCCGAGGCGGCGTGGGCGTGGATGGCGGTGCGCACCTGCCCCATGAGGGCGGCCGCGGTGACGTCGTGGCCCTGCACGTCGCCGATGACCGCGGCGGCCACCGTGTCGCTCAGGCGGATCAGGTCGTAGAAGTCGCCGCCGATGTCCATTCCGGGGGTGGCGGGCACGTACCGGGCGGCCACGTCCAGGCCGGGGATCTCGGGCAGCGTGCGCGGCAGCAGGCTCGACTGCAGGCACTGGGCGAGCTGGTGCTTGACGTCGTAGAGGCGGGCGCGCTCGAACGCCTGCGCGATCAGCCCGGCGAGCGCGGTGAGCGTGGCGCGCTCGTCGGTGTTGAAGCGGTGCGGGCGGTCGTAGGCCAGGATGCAGAGGCCGATGGGCCGGCCGGAGGTGACCAGGGGCAGGAACGCCCAGGCGGACATGTTGTCGGACCGGATGGCGTCCGGGTAGGCCTGGCGGAGCTCGTCCCAGGTGGAGAAGAAGGCCGGCTTGCCGGCCTCGAGGGGGCGCCGCTCGCGGGCCGGCGGGATCACGGGACGGCCGTCGAACTCGTCGATGGCCTGCCGGCTGTAGCCGCGTGAGGCGGCCACCCGCATCCTGCCGCCGTTCGACGTGAGGATGGCCAGGGCCTGGACGTCATAGACGGGCATGACATGGTCGGCGACGAGGTCGATCACCTCCTGCGCGGTCACCGCCCGGGCGAGGGTGGTCGCCAGGTGCAGCATCTCGTGCAGCGCGATCACCCGTACGTGCCGGTCGCCGCCGGTGTCCGGGGCCGGGCCGGCGGAGTCGCGGTCGGGCGTGATGCGTACGGTGATGCCGGTCAGGCCGGGATAGAGCCGGAAGGTCAGTGTCCGCCCGGCCGGGTTGCGGGCGGTGAACGAGGTGACCTGCCGGCTGACCGCCGCGTCCCGGTAGCGGTCCTCGTAGGCCGGGTCGTCCAGCCACGGCAGCGCCTCCCACGGGCGCTCGCCCAGCAGCTCGGAGGAGCAGCTGCCGAGCAGCTTGGCGGCCGGCGCGGTGAGGAGGGTGACGCGGCCCTCCACGTCCAGCGAGCAGTACCCCTCCGGCAGCCGGTTGAGGGACTCCAGCGCGATCAGCTGCGCACTCGGGTCCGTCCTGCGCGCGGGCCGCGGGGCCAGGATGCGTGGCTGAGGCCCGGGAACGATCGGGCGGCCGCGGTCGGCCGCCCGCTGGAGCACTCCGCCCAGCTCGGCGCAGGTGGCGTCGATGACGTCGCGCTGGCGCTCGGTGAGCGAGGCGGTGCGGCCGGACGGCCACAGCAGCAGCAACGCGCCCCGGATGGTCTCGCCGGTGCGGATGGGGGAGATGGCCGCCGCGAAGTGGTACGGCAGCGCGAGCGCCGCCGTAGGGAACATGCGGGCCAGGTCCTCCCGGCCGGACAGCCAGACCGTCCGCCCTTCGCGCACCGCCGCGGCGGCCGGGATGGGGTCGTTCCGCCTGATCCGGGACCATGCCTTGGCGATCGGGGCGGGCAGTCCCAGCTGCGCGTCCATCCGCAGCACCTGGCCGTCCTCGGCCAGGAGGTAGACGGCGCCGATGTGCGCTCCCGTGCTGACGATGGCTTCGAGCAGCAGCTCGTCCAGGCGGGACGAGCCGGTCGCCGCGCCGGTATCCGAGGCGGTCTTCTCCACCGCCTCAGCCCTCTTCGCTCACGGTCTGTGAGCATGAAAGTAGCTCCAAACCCCCCATATGGGCAGGATACACGCACATATCTCGCATATTGCTTACCTTGCGCTAGTGCTCCGGTCTGGATGTCCGGCGGGTGCGCGTCAGCGGCGAGGGGAAGGCACTCGGCCCGTGGCCGCTCTATAGAGGGCCGCGCTGCCAGGGGCCGCGGATGGCGTACGTGCGGCCGGGCGGGTCCGGCGAGACCGTGTCGCCGAGCTGGTTGACGAACAACACCGAGCCGTCGGGGCTGAAGCAGGCCCCGGCGAACTCGCTGTCGTCGGCGACGTTGACCGCGAACTCGAACGGCTGCCCGCGCCGCCGGTCCAGCCCGATCAGCCGGTTCACGTTGATCAGCCCGGGAGCCAGCGGATGCGGGTCGGCGTCGGCGGAGCCCGCGTCGTCCTCACACAGCACGATGCCGCCGCGCGGCGTGAACGTCAGGTTGTCCGGCGAGTCGAGCTCCCTGCGGCCCGGCGACTCGTACACCAGCACCAGCGTGCCCCCGTCGCGACGGCCGGGGACGTACTGCCAGACCTGGCCGTAGCCCTCCAGGTAGCCGTCGGCGTTCGCCGGGTCGCCGTTCTTGGCGTCGCCGCCGCTGGTGGAGTTGAAGAAGACGCTGCCGTCGCCGTACCAGCAGCCCTCCAGCCGGTTGAACGTGGCGCCGCCCTTGGCCAGGCCCTGCCGGGTGCAGGTCGGAGCGCCGCCCTCCAGGTCGGGATCGGGGTCGTCGATGGTGACCCACTCGACCGGCAGCCGGGCGCCCATCGTCTGGCCCTCGCGGCAGTCGTAGTTCCCGGCGCCCTTGACCTTGAGCATCTCCAGCACGCCGCCGGCGGCCAGGTTGCCCGGGTCGGCGGGGCGGAAGCGGTAGAAGCCGTTGGGCCGGCCGGAGTCGTCCTCGGTCTCGTAGACGTATCCGGTGCGCGGATCGACGGCCACCGCCTCGTGGGAGAAGCGGCCCATCGCCGTCAGGGGCCGCGAGGGCGCGGGCCGGCCCGGCTCGGGGCCGGCAAGCGGCACCTCGAAGATGTAGCCGTGCTTGCGCGTCCACCCCTGGTTCGGGCCTGCCGTGGTCTCCTCGCAGGTCAGCCAGCCGCGCCGGTGCAGCATCATGCCGCCCGCGCAGTTGACGATCGTGCCGTTGAGGCTGACGAAGTGCCGCAGCACCGTGCCGTCGCGCAGGTCCACCTCGAGCGTCGTGGTGCCGGCGACGCCCAGCTCGTCGTAGCGCTCCGAGCCCTCGACGTGGACCCGCCCGCCCGGCGAGCCGGGGGTGGTGCGCACTTCGTGGTTGCGGATGAGGCGGGCGGTGTGGCGGCGGGTGCCGGGGAAGGCGGCCATGCCGTCGTGGGCGATCGGGGTCGCGACGCCGTCGCTCATGGGGGTGCCGGTCCTGCCCAGCACCACGTACGAGAAGCCGGCGGGGAGGGCGAGCAGCTCCTCGCCGGTGTTCGTGGCGGGGGTGCGGCGCAACGGCCCGTACCCCACCTCGTGCGAATGGGAGCCGGGGCGGCCCGCGCTCGCCCAGGAAGCGTGCGCGGCCAGGGTCTCGATGGCGACGCCGCTCGCCAGCGCGCCGCCGGCGGTGGCGAGGCCGCGGTAGCCTTGCCCGGCCCGCTGGCCCCGCGTACGCGGGCCGGCTCACCAGCTCGACTGCAATCACCGGCGACGCGTGCCGGGCCAGGTAAGAGTGCGTATCGGGGTGATCGCCGTTGTCATCGGCTCGTAAGGATTGGCGCGGGCGGCGGCTCCTACACTGGGGCGCATGCTGAAAGTGAGAGCAGTGGCCGTGCTGGTGTCGGCCGCCCTGCTGGCTACCGCTTGTGCCGGGCCGGGGGAGGGGACCGCCCCGGCGGACAGCGCGCGGATCGACCCCTCCGCGACCTCGGCGGCCCCTTCGTCCGATGCGGCGACAGAGGCCCCGGCGGCCTCGGATACCTCCGCCCCCGAGAAGGCGGCGGCTCCCGAGGCGCTGAAGTTCTCCGCCAAGACCCTTGACGGCAAGGAGTTCAAGGGGGAGACGCTGGCCGGCAAGCCCGTGGTCTTCTGGTTCTGGGCGCCGTGGTGCCCCAAGTGCCTGTCCGAGGCGCCCCACGTCAAGGCCGCGGCCGCCGAGTACGGCGACGTCGCCTTCGTCGGCGTGGCCGGGCTGGACACCGAGGCGGCGATGAAGGAGTTCGTCCAGCGCACCGGCACCAGCGGCTTCACCCAGCTGTCGGACGAGAAGGGCGCGGTGTGGACCAAGCTGGGCGTCAGCGCGCAGTCCACGTTCGTGTTCATGAAGCCGGACGGCACCACCGCGAAGGCGTCGGGACCACTCGGCAAGGAGCAACTGGACGACCTCGTGCGCACGCTGATGGACGGGTAGCGCGGCGGTGCCCGTACCGAAGAGGGGAGCGCCCGCGCTGAAGGGCGGGGTTCCCGGGTGAACCCCGCTGACCTGCCGCTCGCCCTGGCGCTCACCGCCGGCACCGTGGCCGCGTTCAACCCGTGCGGCTTCGCCATGCTCCCCGCCTACCTCACCCTGCTGATCACCGACGACGGGCCGTCCCGGCGCGGGCCCGTCGTGCGGGCGCTGGTGTTGTCCGCCGCGATGACGGCCGGGTTCGTCACCGTCTTCGGCCTGTTCGGGCTCGCCGTCACCGCGCTGGCGGTGTCGGTGGGCCGCTACCTGCCCTGGGTGACCATCGTCATCGGGCTGGCGCTGATCGGGCTCGGCGGCCGGCTGCTGTCCGGCCGCGAGCTGCTCCTGCGCCTGCCCGGGCTGCCGACCGGCCGCCCCACCACCTCGCCGCTGTCCCTGTACGCCTACGGCCTGTCGTACGCGGTGGCCTCCCTGTCCTGCACCGTCGGGCCGTTCCTGGCGGTCACCTCGGCCTCGCTGTCGGGAGGCGGCCTGTTCGGCGGCCTGGCGGCCTTCGTGGCGTACGCCCTCGGCATGGGCCTGGTCGTCGCCGTGCTGTCGCTGGCCGTGGCGCTCGCCCGCGCGACCGCGGTGACCAGGCTGCGCCGCGTGCTGCCGTACGTGTCCAGGACCGGCGGGGCGCTGCTCATCCTGGCCGGCCTGTACGTCACCTACTACGGCTGGTACGAGTTGCGTGTCTTCTCAGGGTCGTCGGCCGACGACTCGATCGTGGGCGCCGCGACGGCCGTGCAGGGCTGGCTCAGCGAGCGACTCTCGGCCCTCGGCCCGGGCTGGATCGCCGTCGCGCTCGCCCTCCTTGTGGCCGGGGGCGCGCTCACACTGCGGCGGGCCCGCCGTCGCACCGGCTGACCTCGACACCGGGTCGTGACGCCAGCGGGAGCCGGCTGCGGGCGCCAGGGTACGGGCTGTCACTGCCACCCGCCCCTGACGACGCCGGGTCACTCCTCGTTCAGGACCCGCTGGGCGACGGCGAAGGCGGAGTTGGCCGCCGGGACGCCGCAGTACACGGCGGTCTGGAGGAGCACCTCGCCGATCTCGTCGGGGGTCAGGCCGTTGCGGAGCGCGGCGCGTACGTGCATGGCCAGCTCGTCCAGATGGCCGTGGGCGACGAGCGCGGTGAGCGTGACGCAGCTTCGGGTACGGCGGTCCAGGCCCGGGCGGGTCCAGATCTCGCCCCAGGCGTAGCGGGTGATGAAGTCCTGGAAATCCCTGGTGAACGGGGTCGTGCGGGCGATCGCCCGGTCCACGTGCGCGTCGCCGAGCACCTCCCGCCGTACCCGCATGCCCGGCACCACGGGCAGGTGGGCCAGGAGCGCGGCCGTGACCCGCTCGGGCTGGTCGACGTTGGCCAGGTGGGCGGCGCCGGCGAGCTCCACCAGCGTGGCGCCGGCGATGCCGTCGGCCAGCAGCCGGGCGTGGGCGGGCGGCGTCGCCGGGTCGTTCCGCCCGGCCACGATCAGGGTGGGGGCCTTGATGGCGGCCAGCGAGTCGCGTACGTCATAGGCCGACAGCGCGTCGCAGCAGGCGGCGTACCCCTCGGGGTCGGCGGCGGCCAGGTCGTCCAGCAGCGCCTGCTGGACGGGGCCGGCGAACCAGCGCTCGGCCGTGGCCTCCAGCAGCGGGAGGGTGCCCTTGTCCCGGACGAGCCGCGCCCGGTCCCGCCACGCCTGCGGCTCGCCGAACCTGGCCGAGGAGCAGATCATCGCGAGCGACCGCACCCGCCCGGGGTGGCGGACCGCCAGCGTCGCGCCGATCGCGCCGCCGATGGAGACGCCCGCGTAGTGGAACCCGTCGAACCCCTGCGCGTCGGCCACCTCCAGCACCATGCGCGCCAGGTCCTCGACGGTGAGCGCGTTCGACGCCGCCGAGCCGGGGGAGGCGATGCCGGGCGCGGGTGAGCCGCCGTGGCCGGGCAGGTCGAATCTGAGCACCCGGAAGGTCCGGGCGAGCGCGGCCAGCTGCGGTTCCCATATTCGCAGGGAGGTGCCGAGCGACGGTCCGAGTACGAGCGGCTCCCCGCTCTCCGGACCGTCCAGCCGGTGCTGCAACATCGTCACTCCTCCTCCAGCGCCCGGTCGACGAGGGCGCCTGCCGAGCCCGTCGATCCGGGCACGGTCAGGTTGGCGCACATGCGCTCGGGGTGTACTCGCAGGTCCGCGACCAGCTCGGCGGCGTCGCGGGAGGCCCCGGCCACCAGGCGGAGCGCTTCGCGCAGCGGCTGCCATTCGGCGTGCCAGGCGCCGGCGGGGCGCTCGTCCTCGGCGCAGAGCGAGCCGTACAGGATCGCGGCCAGCGCGGGCACCTGGCGGGCGGCGGCGGCGATCATCGTGGATCTGACCGGGTTGTGCTTGTGCGGCATGGACGACGAGCCGCCGCCGACGCCCTCGGACACCTCGCCGATCTCGGTACGCGACAGCACGAGCACGTCGGCCGCCAGCTTGCCCAGCGCCCCGGCCGTGAACGCCAGCGCCCCGGCCAGATCGGCGACGGGCGTGCGCAGCACGTGCCACGGCAACCCGGGCTCGGCCAGCCCGGTCTCAACGGCGAACCGAGCCGCGAGCCGCAACCCGACGTCACCGCCGGCTTGCCCGCCCGCCAGTGTGCTGGGGTCGTCCGCCGTGGGCGTGCCGGGGGTGTCGCCTGCGGGCGTGCCCGAGCCGCTGGGTTTCGGGTGCTCGGGCGTGTTCGCGGGTTCGGGGTGGAAGGCCGCCAGGGTGCCGGCGGCGCCGCCGAGCTGGGCGGGGAGCGCCTGGCGGGCCGCGCTCAGGCGGGCGGCGGCGTCGATGGCCAGCTTGCGCCACCCCGCCGCCTTGAGTCCGAACGTGGTCGGCACCGCCTGCTGGGTGAGCGTCCGCGCGGCCATCGGGGTGTCGCGGTGCTCGGCGGCCAGCCGGGTGAGCCCCGCGACGACCCGCTCGACGTCCGCCAGGACCGGGCCCAGGGTGCGGTACGCGACCAGCATGAGCGCGGTGTCGACGATGTCCTGGCTGGTCGCCCCCCGATGGACGGACGCGCCGTGCGGTCGCGCGGCCCTACGGAGGTCTTCCACCAGCGGGATGACCGGATTGCCCCCGGAGCGGGCCCGGCTGACCAGGCCCGGCAGGTCGAACGCCTCGACCCGCGCGGCGGCGGCCACAGCCTCGGCCGCCTCCCTCGGCACCAGCCCGAGCGCCGCCTGCGCGCGGGTCAGCGCGACCTCGGCGTCCAGCATGGCCTGGAGAAAGGCGACGTCACCGGTCTCCACGGCCGCGCCCCGCATGGGCGACAGCAGCCCGAGATCCGCGCCCGCGCCACCCCACGTCCCGGCCGCGTCGCCCCTGGTGCCGGGTTTGTCACCCGAAATCAAGGAAGACCGTCTCCTTCTCGCCCTGCAGGTGGATGTCGAACCGGTAGACGCCTTCGCCCTCCCGCACCGCCAGCAGCGTCTCCCTCCGGTGCGGCGGCAGCGCGTCCAGGAAGGCGTCCTGGCCGAAGTAGATGCGGGTGTACAGGTGGTGGAGCAGGCCGCGGGCGAACACGCAGACGCTGATGTACCCGTTTCCCGGCACGAGCGTGCGCAGCGCGTACCGGCCGTCGGCGTCCGTCGGCACCCGGCCGAACCCGGTGAAGTCCAGCCCGTGCCGCCCGATGACGGCCCCCGTCACCGGATCGCGCCGCAGCGTCCCTGGTGCGCCCGTAAGGTCGCCGGAAGGGTCGGCCTGCCAGAACTCCAGGAGCGCGTCGGGCACCGGATCCCCGGCGCCGTCGTAGACGTACCCCTGGACGGTGATCCCGCCGGCGGCGAGGTCGCCGCCGCCGGGGAACGGCAGCGCGTAACCGTAGAACGGGCCCACGGTCTGCGAGGGCGTCGGGTTCATCGGCCTTCCTCCATCCAGGTCGCGGCCGGACCGTCGAGCACGATGTCCCACCGGTAGCCCAGGGACCACTCGGGCTGGGACAGGTCGTGGTCGTACGCGGCCACCAGCCGCTGCCTGGCCCGCTCGTCCGTCACCGACTGCAGCACCGGGTCGTACCGGAACAGCGGATCGTTCGGGAAGTACATCTGGGTGATCAGCCGCTGCGTGAAGGCCACGCCGAACACCGAGAAGTGGATGTGCGCCGGCCGCCACGCGTTGACGTGGTTGCGCCACGGGTAGGCGCCGGGCTTGATCGTGGTGAACGAGTAGCGGCCCTCGTCGTCGGTCAGGCAGCGGCCCACGCCGGAGAAGTTGGGGTCGAGCGGCGCGGGATGGTCGTCGCGCTGGTGCAGGTAGCGGCCGGAGGCGTTGGCCTGCCAGATCTCCACGAGCTGGCCGCGTACCGGCCGCCCGGTGCGGTCGAGCACCCGCCCCTGCACGGTGATCCGCTCGCCCAGGGGCTCGCCCAGGTGCTGCCTGGTCAGGTCCGCGTCCAGCGCGGTGACGTCGGTGACGCCGAAGACCGGGCCGGACAGCTCGGCCGCCTCCGGGTCCTCCAGCGCGACCAGCGGCTGCTTCGGGTGGCGCAGCAGGCTGCTGCGGTAGGGGGCGAAGTCGCGCAGGGGCTGGTTCGCCTCCTCGCCGTCGTGGACCTTGTGCAGCTCGGCGATCTCGCCGTCGATGTCGGCTTGGGTGAGGGGTGGGGTCATTGCGCCTACCTTTCGAGGACGACGGCCAAGCCCTGGCCGACGCCGATGCAGAGACAAGCCAGGCCGGTGCCGGAGCCGGCCGCCGCCAGGCGGTGCGCCACGGTGCCGGTGACGCGGGCGCCGGAGGCGCCGAGGGGGTGGCCGAGGGCGATCGCCCCGCCGTTCGGGTTGACGAGGGCGGGGTCGAGATCGGGCAGTTCGGCCAGGCAGCCGAGGACCTGGGCGGCGAAGGCCTCGTTCAGCTCGGCGGTCGCCAGGTCGCCGAACGTCCTGCCCGCCTTGGCCAGGGCCCGGTTCGCGGCCTCGACGGGGCCGAGGCCGAAGTAGCGGGGCTCGAGAGCGCTCGCGGCGCCGGCGGTGATC
Organism: Nonomuraea basaltis; assembly: GCF_005893125.1. Taxonomy (GTDB): domain Bacteria; phylum Actinomycetota; class Actinomycetes; order Streptosporangiales; family Streptosporangiaceae; genus Nonomuraea; species Nonomuraea basaltis. The sequence goes on from NZ_VCJS01000074.1 coordinate 53,622, forward strand.
CGCGCCAGGGGCTCGCGGCCGCGCAGGCCGGCCTCGTCGGTGAGCAGCAGCGCCGCCGCGCCGTCGTTGAGAGGGGAGGAGTTGCCCGCGGTGACCGTGCCGTCCTTGCGGAAGACCGGCTTGAGGCGGGCCAGTGCCTCCAGAGAGGTGTCCTCGCGAATGCCCTCGTCCCTCGTCAGGCCGCCGATCGGGACGATCTCGCGGTCGAAGGACGCCTTGGCCGCCTTCTGGTGGCTGGCCAGCGCGTACGCGTCCTGCTCTTCCCGCGAGATCCGGTGCTTGCCGGCGATCAGCTCCGCGCCCTCGCCGAGCGGGACGGTGTGCTCGGCCGGCATCTTCGGGTTGACCAGTCGCCAGCCGAGCGTGGTGGAGACCAGCTCCTGCCCGCCCGCGGGGAAGGCCCGCTCCGGCTTGGGCAGCACCCACGGAGCGCGGGTCATCGACTCCACGCCGCCCGCGATCACGGTGGACGCGTCGCCGAGAGCGATCATCCGGTACGCCTGGATCACGGCCTCCATGCCGGAGCCGCACAGCCGGTTCACGGTCGCGCCCGGCGTGGTGACCGGCAGGCCGGCCAGCAGCGCGGCCATACGGGCGACGTTGCGGTTCTCCTCGCCCGCGCCGTTGGCGTTACCGAAGATCACCTCGTCGGGCGCCTCCACGCCGTTGCGCTCGGCGATCGCCGCGATGACGTGCGCGGCCAGGTCGTCGGGGCGGATGCCGGACAGCGCCCCGCCGTACCGGCCGAAGGGTGTGCGGACGGCGTCCACGACATACACGGTGTTCATGCAAGCACCTCGGCTTCCGTACGATCACGCAGCTCTTCCACGCTCACTCCCGGCGCCGTCTCCACCAGGCGCAGCCCGTCCTCGGCGACGTCGAGCACGCCGAGTCCGGTGATGATCCGGTGGACGCACGCCTTGCCGGTGAGCGGCAGCGAGCACTCCTTGACGATCTTCGGTGAGCCGTCCTTGGCGGTGTGGTCCATGATCACGATGACCTTGCGGGCACCGTGGATCAGGTCCATCGCCCCTCCCATGCCCTTGACCAGCTTCCCTGGAACCATCCAGTTGGCCAGGTCGCCGCGGGCCGAGACCTGCATCGCGCCCAGCACCGCCACGTCGATGTGCCCGCCGCGGATCATGCCGAACGACAGCGAGGAGTCGAAGAACGACGCCCCGTCCCGCACGGTCACCGTCTCCTTGCCCGCGTTGATCAGGTCGGGGTCGACCTCGTGCTCGGCCGGGTAGGGGCCGACGCCGAGAAGGCCGTTCTCGGAGTGCAGGATCACGTCCACGTCGGGGGGCAGGAAGGAGGGGATGCGGGTGGGCAGCCCGATGCCGAGGTTGACGTAGTCGCCGTCGCGCAGCTCGGCCGCCGCGCGGGCCACCATCTCGTCACGCGTCCAGCTCATCGGGTGGTCCCTCCTGCCGAAGGCGTGGAAACCGTACGCCGCTCGATGCTCTTGTCGGCCGCCTGCTCGGGGGTCAGCACCACGACCCGGTGGACGAACACGCCGGGCAGATGCACCTCATCCGGATCCAGCTCGTCGGTCAGCTCCTCCACCTCGGCGATCGTGACCCGCCCGGCCATCGCGGCCAGGGGGTTGAAGTTCCTGGCGGCCTTGTTGAAGACCAGGTTGCCGTGCCGGTCGCCCTTCGCCGCCCGGACCAGCGCGAAGTCCGTCCTGATGCCGTACTCCAGCACGTACTGCCGGCCGTCGAACTCGCGCACCTCCTTCGGCGGCGAGGCGAGCGCGATCGAGCCGTCGGGGTTGTGGCGCAGCGGCAGGCCGCCGTCGGCCACCGGTGTGCCGACCCCGGCCGGGGTGTAGAAGGCGGGGATGCCGCTGCCGCCCGCGCGCAGCCGCTCGGCCAGGCTGCCCTGCGGGGTCAGCTCCACCTCCAGCTCGCCGCCGAGGTACTGCCGGGCGAACTCCTTGTTGTCGCCGATGTACGAGGCGGTCACGCGGGCGATGCGCCCGGCCGCCAGCAGGACGCCGAGGCCGCCGCCGTCCACGCCGCAGTTGTTCGACACGACGGCGATGCCGGTCACCCCGGTGTTGTAGAGGGCCTGGATCAGGACGTTCGGAATGCCGCTCAGGCCGAAGCCGCCGACCGCGAACGACGCGCCGTCACGCACGCCGGCCAGCGCCTCCTCGGCGGTCGCGACCACCTTGTCTCTCCGCACAACGCTCCATTCACCGGAGTGTTCGCATAGTGAACTTTTGTCCACTATCGTGTTAGCGAGTATCTGTAATGAGCAGCGCTCCTGTCAAAGGACGAGCCGATGGAACCTGCCGGAACCCTGGAACGCGGCCTGGCCGTGCTGCGCGTGCTGGCGGGCGAGCCGCGCCGCCGCATGGGCGCGACGGACCTGGTCCGCGCGACCGGGCTGGCCAGGTCCACGGTGGACCGCGTGCTGGCCACGTTCGCCCATCTCGGCTACGTCCGGGCCGAGGGCCGCGACGTGGTGCCGGCTCCGCGTCTGATGGAGCTCGGCGAGGCGTACCTCGCCTGCGGCGGCCTGCGCGACGTGCTGGCGCCTCTCGCGGAGCGGCTGGCGGAAGCGCTGGACGAGTCGGTGTCGCTGGCGGTGCCGGACGGGGACGGGGTCCGTTTCATCGGTCAGTTCACCCGGCGGCGCACCATGTCGATCGCCTTCCGGGTCGGTGACCTGCTGCCTGCCGACCGGTGCGCGGCGGGGCTGGCGTTGTTCGATCCGTCCTCGCCCTATGCCGTGGACGATCAGCTCGTGGAGCCGGGGCTGGTGGCTGTCGCGGTGCCCGTACGGGGCCGGGAGGGCACGCCGGTCTGCGCGGTCAGCGTGGTCAGCCACACCAGCCGGCACACCGCCGCCGGTCTGCGCGAGCACGCCCTTGCCCAGCTCATCAAGACCGTCGCGGAGATGGAGGCGGCGCTGGCGGGAACGCCGCCCGGGCCGCGCGGGGACGTGGCGGTGTTGGCGCCCGGGCCAGGTGGGGGAG
>NZ_VCJS01000627.1 GCF_005893125.1 Nonomuraea basaltis
CGGCAACTCGGCGCTGGCACCAAGGTGAGATTCGCCCTGGAGGACCGATCCTTCCTCGCCGCCCTCTTGGCATCGCTGCCGCGCGAGGTCCTGCGCCGGCTACGGCTTCTCGTCAGCCCGGATACCGTCCTGCGCTGGCGTCGTGATCTGCTGAAACGACGTCATGCTCGCACGTGCCGGCCAAAGCGGTCTGGGCGCCCGCCCACGATCCGATCGATCCGCGCTCTCATTCTGCGCCTGGTTCGCGAAAATCCCTCATGGGGATATCGGCGGGTACACGGCGAGCTCACCACGCTTGGCATCAAGGTCGCTGCGTCGACGGTCTGGGAGATCCTCAAGCAGGAGGGACTTGATCCGGCGCCCGAGCGGGTGTCCACCACGTGGCCCGACTTCCTGCGCTCGCAAGCCGACGCCCTGCTGGCTTGCGATTTCATCGAGACCATCACCTTGAACGGGCAGCGCCAGTACATCCTGGCGGTCATCGAGCACGCCACCAGGCGCGTCCGAGTTCTCGGCACCACCGCGCACCCGAGCGCGAGCTGGGTCATCCAGGCGATGAAGAACCTGGTGATGGACATGGAGGATACGGGCTGCCGGGCGCGCTATCTCATCCGAGACCGGGATGGGAAGTTCCCAGCCCTCATAAAACGAAATCCTCGCCGAGGCCGGCATCCAGACCGTGCTCACCGGGATTCGGATGCCACGTATGAACTCGATCA
>NZ_VCJS01000075.1 GCF_005893125.1 Nonomuraea basaltis
GCTCGTGGAACCGGCACCATCGGCGTGACCGCCGACGCGGGTGCCTGCCCGAAACCGCAGATGAAGATCAATAAATCACTCAGCCATCACGCTCGGCGAAGCCACCAGAACGCGTGAACTATCGAGGCAGAGAGTGGTCGTCACCTGGGGCATAGCGACTCCATGGGCTCCCCACTTCGGAAGCGACGCGGGTCAAGACGCGTCACAAGATCACCGGGATCGGGGCCTGCGTGGGCATGCGCCTGGTCAAGAGCGGAGGCCGGCCGACGGCGATCTCACGAGGTCGCAGGCCGGTCCAGGGAGCAGGCCGGTCCAGGGAACAGGCGGGCCGGGACTCACCCGAGTCCCGGCCACTGTCGATCGGCCTGTCCAAATCTGTCAGCCGATTGGGGTGTTCATGATGGTCTTGATCTGCGCGGGGGACAGGGCGGCGTCGTAGGAGCGCACCTCGTCGATCACCGTCCCCTGCAGGTCGTAGTCCATGGTGCCGATCTTGAGGTTGCCGGTATCGGCGAACTGGACCGTGTAGAACCCCTCCGCGACGAGCTCGCCGTTGACGAACAGACGCACCGTACCGTCGTCGTACGAGGCCGCGAGGTGACTCCACTCGCCGAGGGGGAGCGGTTTCTCCGCAATGGCGTACGTGGTCCACACCAGACGCCTGTCCAGCATCGCCGCCGGCGTCGGATAGCTGGAATTCAGCGACGTGAGGATGCCCAGCGTCTTCTCGCCACCGTTGAGCTGCCAGCTCAGCACGGGCAGACGGAGCCCGGCCACCGTCGGCTTCACCCACGCTGAGATCGTCCCCGCACCGGTGGCGGGGTGGGGCCAGACGTGGACGTGCGCACCCTGACCGCGGAAGGCCAGCGCCTTGCCGTGCTTCCCCTCGGCCCAGGTGATGTCGGGTCCCCATATCGAACCGTGCCGTTCCTTGCCCGAGGTGTCGGCGACCTCCTTGCCCGTGCCTTCGTTCATGGCGTACGCCCCGGCGATCGTGGTCTGCAGGTCTGGCGGCGCGGAGATGTCGGACTTGGTCACCGGCGAGGGCTCGCTGGGCTGGCCGGCGGTGTCGACGACCAGCGTCCGGTAGTAGAAGGTCCCGGCCGCAGGCACGGAATCGTAGACCTGGGATACCCAGCGGTCGAACCTGGCCACCAGCGTCTCCGCGCTCGGGGTGAAGTCCGGTCGCGTGGAGCGGTGCACCTGGAGGTCGCTGATGCCGTGTTCGTCGTAGCCACCTCCCAGCCGCAGCTCGGCCCAGCCCTTTCGCGGGTAGACCGTCACTTTGGGGGCCGTCGGCGGGCAATCGGGATCTTCGGCCTTGGCGGAGACGAGGTCGCTCGGCGGCCCGTACTGCGGGAGGGCGTCCACCGCCACCACCCGGTAGTAGTAGGTCCACCCGCGTTCGACGCAGGCGTCGGTGTAGGAGAGCCCGGTCACCTTGGCCACCTTCGTGCGGTCCGACGGCTCGAAGTCCGGCGAGGTGTCGCGGTGGATCTCGTAACCGGTCACGCCCTTGTCGTCCGTGGCCGCGCCCCAGGACAGCTGGGCCACGCCGGTGCTGACGTCGGCGGTGAGGTCCGCAGGGGCCGACGGGCGCGCGTCCTGCGCGATCGCCGTGACCATGTCCCGCGCGATCTCCTCGTTCGTCAGCGCCCGCGCGTACAGCCGCACTTCGTCCACGATGCCGGCGAAACAGGAGGTCAGATCGCCCTGCCCGCCGATCACCAGCAGGCCCGAGCCGCTGTCGATATTTCCCGACACCGGTGCGGAGAACTCCTCGTTGCCGTTGACGACCAGGCGCGTCCGCGCGCCGTCGGAGACCACCGCCAGATGGAACCATTCGCCGGCCGGGAGCGGGCCGTGATACGTCCCCTGGAACTCGCCGCCGATGCGGAAGCCCGAGTTGGTCATGCTGATGCCGGCGGAGAAGTCCGTCTGATCGATCATCTTGGCGGCGATCAGGCAGTCGGGCCGATCGTCGGCCGATTGCACCCAGGCTTCCAGCGTCATCGCCGACGACGGGCTCAGCTCGGGAGCGTCCGGGATGACCAGGACCCGGTCCAGGTCCTGGGCGTTGTCGAAGCGGAGCGCCTTTCCGATCTTTCCGTTGACCCGCAGCGGGTCCTTCACGTTGCCGTCGTGACCGTTGCCGGACATGTCGAGTACGGCGCCGCCCTGCTCCTCTTCCATCCCGTAGGCGGCCACCAGATTGTCGTCGGCCGCGTGAGCCGTGGCTGGGGAGACCGTCAGCACACCGGCTGTCACGATCAAACCCACGAGAACACGGGACAAACCCCGCGTGATGTTGTTCACACCGATCATCCTGCCTGAGCGCCCGCACAAACCGCCGTACATGGCCGCGCACGTGTTCATATAAGGCCTTTGACCTCGGATCCTGCTGGCCGCCACTCTTGAACTCTCGTGCCGACAGTAATTGATTCAGCTGTCAGGGGATAAGTTGTTTTACCGCCAAATAGCGCTGCATCTCTGCCACGGGTACGGCCACTGGCGACCAATTCCGGCCAAGATCGAATCCTCAAGGCCTTGAGCGGGGCGGACGCTGTCGGCGGCAAGTACATAGAGTAGTTGTTGGATACGCATAGTGATCGGGTGGAAAGGAGGCATCGGATGAAGCTCGACCCCACAGCGACGGCGACCCCTCTGGAGAACCTGGATGCGTGGACTTGGGGGTGGGACGCGGTGGTCGCGCTCGGCACTCTGAGCCTCGCCGGATTCACCGTCAGACTGGCTGCACGTACGCGCGAACTTGCGCAACAGAGCGCGGCGGACCTGCGGGCCCAGTGGCGTCCAGTGCTGCTGCCCGCCGTGCCCAGCACCACGACGCCGGACCCGCCTCTCAGCTACGACGGGCCGACCATCATCGTCCGCATCCGCAATGCTGGACGCGGACCCGCCATCCACGTGCGTGCGCAACTTGATGCGCCCCATGCGGAAGGCGCCCCTCGCCGCAACCCTGATCAAGGGCCGCTCGGCGCCCTGGCTGTCGGAGACGAACAGACGCTGAAGTTCCGCCAGATTGGGGGTTTGGCCCAGCGGCGCAGCTTCTGCTCGACTACCGGGACCTCGCCGGGCGCCATTACGCGACCGCCATTACGCTCACGAGCGACGCGGACAAGGACTCGATCCTGAGAATCCGTGATACCGAACGGTTTTACGACGTCCGCAGCTGGGAGGATCACGCCGTGACTGCTCTCGGCGACGCGATCTACCCACCGGGCGAGCTGCGCGACGTGTCTCCGCGGCTGCATTGAGCGAGTCTTCGACTCATCGATGTTGCTTCGTAATCTCGGAAGTGGAATGCGGCCCTTCCGAGGGCGTGAACAGCACAATCTCAGAAGTCCGTCCTGCAGGCCACTTCCGAGATTGGTGCATCTCGGAAGCCGAGGTCGTGTTCGGCTATCTCGGTGCTGCGCTCGTTCCCAGGTGAGAGTCCCCAAGATCAACCTATGGCCGGTATTGGTCGCCAGTGCTGGACCCGGGATGGGAAAGGCTCGCCGCGGCGACCGGCCACGCACGGATTCGGGTCCCGGGTTCCACAAATCCGACCGCGGATGAGGAAGATCACGAAAGGCAGGTCGTCAAGCCGGTTCCGCGGCCATCACGCCGCTCGGGCGGCCTCGCGGTCGGCGGCTGGAGCTGGCGGAGCTCCTGGGAGGGGATGCGCGCGACCCGGTCCAGCGCCCGGCGTGCGGAGGCGAGGATGTTGCCGGTGTGGGCGGTCGCCCGATCATTGATCTGCTGCGCGCTCCACGGTTGGACGTCCTTGTCGAGCACGGCTTGGGCGCGGTCGGCCGCGATGTGGTCGCGGGCCATCTTCCAGAGCTGCAGCTTGGCGTCGGCGGCGGCGGGATCGCCGGCGACTTCGAGGCGGGCGGCATGCAGACCGGTGAGGATCTCGCCCATGGACAGCTTGTGGGTGAAGCGGTGGCCGAGCTCGATCTCCGCCTGGTGGTAGTCGGCGGCCAGCTGCGGACGCAGGGCCGCGGCCAGCAGCAGGTCGTCCATGGACCCGAGGACGCACAGTGAGCACGAGAGCCTTTTCCGGACTAAGAGCTTGATCCTCCTCTGGAGGTTCGCCGAATCGGTGCAAGCTCGTAGGGTCAAGCCATGAGTGATCATGTTCGGCTAGCCAATGTGCGCGGCCGACGCCGATCAGGTGCTGGCCATCTACCAGGCCGGGCTGGACACCGGCCAGGCCAGCTTCGAGACACCGCCCCGAGCTGGAAGGGTTTCACCGCCGGCGCGACGCCTGTCCGCATTGCTGTCAGCTATGCCCGGGTGAAGATGTTGTCCCTATGCTGGTGCGCAACGCTCACGCAGATCACCGGCGATCGGTCCCGGACGATCCGCAAGTGCATCGGATGCCATACCGGCAAGGCCGGAACTGATCATCCAGTTCGCCATATGGCGGCACGCTGAGCGGGGAAATCTCGGCAGGTTTCCTTGCCACCGTCTGGGCTGTAAATGTTGCCCACCGCGTAGACCTCTTGAGAAGCGGGACGCTGAACGAGAGCAGTCACTTCTGCCTTGCAGCCGTCCGGGACGGGTAGCTGTTCGCGTGTCCAGCGGCCCTCCGACAGATGCAACAGTTCCGTTCTGGACATAAAGCACCAAGGGCATCTGAGCTGATGGTGGCCTGTTACCCACATGCCGCCGGCACCATCAGGTTCGGCATGTTCGAGATCAGGTTCGGCACCTTCGAGGGAAAGATCATTCTTCGGGCCCCAGTGACAGCTCCATGAGTCCCCATCCCAATGCAGGGCCAGCGAACGTATCGGTCCGTTCCCCTCATGCTCTTCGTTCGACATGCCCACCTCACCGACCGCCCATACGTCATCGGCATCCAGGGCTACCACATCCCGGATGTGCTCAAGGGTGTAGGTGATTTCGTAACCCGGAAATTCGCGGGGAGATGGCAGGCCGGGTGCGGGCAAGCCAATTTCCCGCCAGCCGGAACTCTCCCGGCGCAGCACTTTGGCCCACGACACAACAGCCCACGGTTCAGCCTCATCGTCGCTGAATACCGCCGTGCCATCAGTGGGAAAGTCCGGGTCGGGGGTCGTCAAGGTGTGCAACTGCCATGACGATCCATCCCAGCGCAGTACGCGCCCGAACAGCCTGACCCAGGACCCGTCGGCGGACACCGGATCGCCCCACGAGTCGTTGACATGGGTGGAGTGGGTGCCCGACAGGATGTCACTGCGCCAACGACCCGCGTTGAAGGTGTGGACGACTGTTCCAAGGGTGACCGTCAATGGGCTGTCCCGAGGGTACTCCACGACGTTGAAGACGTGTACCTGCTGCGCCGACGTTACAACCATCGCGATGTCGACCGGGGACTCACCGTAGAACTGTTCGGTCGACATGATGGGAGATGGGGGGACGTCGAACGTCTGCCAAGCCTCACCGTTCCAGCGGCGTAGACGGTCCACCGCGACACCATCGGATGAAAACTTGTCGTAGAGGGCCCAAAGCGTCCCGTCAGCGGCGACCGACACCTGTTTCGGGCTGCTGTAGGTGTCATCGTTGTCAACAGCGAGCATCTTCCAACTCGACCTCTTCATGGGAGCACGGAAGTGGTTAACGCGGCGCGGCGGCTGACGGCACAATGCGGGCTTAGCCGGGATGCGCTTAAGCGCTGAGACGTTGACCGCGCGCGGCGACAGCGTCGCGGCCGCTGTCGGTGAGGACGGGGCGGACACGTGGCTCGGGGCAGGTTGGCCACTCCTGCCAGATGGGAGTCCGCCGCCGGACAAGACCGAACATCCGCACAACCCGACCGTCAGCACGCCCACCGCCAGCCGTGACCCCGACAGGGGCTTTCTACCGTAAAACCGGGCGATCTTGTGATCTCTCAAATTTTTCGACATCGTTGCCACTATACATTGAGAGACATGATATATCAGACTTGTGAACATTACGGAACCCATGTTCTTGGCCCTAACCGCACTGGTGGACGAGCCACGTCACGGCTACGGAGTCGCCCAGGAGGTCAATAACCTGTCACAGGGACGCATCCAACTCAAGATCGGGACCTTGTACGGCGTGCTCGATCGACTCTCAGCCGAGGGGCTGATCGCGCTCGACCGCGAGGAGGTGCAGCAAGGGCGGCTGCGGCGTTACTACCGGCTGACCGACAAGGGCGCCCACACGCTCCAGGAAGAGACCGCCAGGCTGGCCGCCAATGTCAGCGCCGCTACAGCCCGCCTGCGCGCCAGGCGCTCTGGTGGAGCCGCCCCAACGAGCGCGTTCGCCGGAGGTGCCGCGTGAACCTGCTCGAACAGCGTTATCGCAACGTTCTGCGCCTATTGCCCGCCTCCTACCGCGCCGGACGCGAAGAGGAGATGGTGGCCGCGTTCATGGAGATGTCCGGCGACGCGCCCAGCGTGGGCTCGCGCCCAGGCTGGGGCGAGATCGCCAGCGTCCTAGCACTGTCGGTACGAGTGCGATTCGGCGCTGAGGGCGCCTCACCCCGCGCCTTCGCATGGGGCGAGACGGTCCGGCTCGTCGCGCTGCTGGGGTTGGCCTATCAGATGATGAACGCAGCCATCAACATGGTGATGCTGATCCGCGCACTCGCGTCGGCCGATGACCGGTACCCGGTCGGGCCCGGGCTCAGCATCGGCGAAACGGGGGCCGCCGCCTGCTCCGCCGTGGCCTTCATGGCGATCATGCGAGGCAGCCCACGCCTGGCGAAAACCGCGGCGCTGCTCAGCACGACACCCACACTGGTCTATTTCGCGATTCCGCTGCATATGCCCGGCCCCGCCGGGATGATGCGTCCGCTGGAGGAGGTGGCCAACGCGTTAATCTCGATAGTGCCGGTGATCGCGCTCCTGCTGGGCTTTCATCGCGACGTTGCACCACTGCGCCGATCATGGCGGCTCACTCTGTCGCCGCTCGCCGCGGCTCTGATGGTGCTGGGCTGGGTCGCGGTGGGGTGGTATTGGCTGCGGCTCGGCGAATCGAAATGGCTGTATCTATGGCTGGACGAGCTAGGGATGTTGATCGTCGCGCTGGTCGTGGGCGCGGCGGTTGCGATTGCCCGCAGGCGTGAGCCATCCTGGCCGCTCGCCTTGTCGGCCATCGCTCTGCTCCTGCTACTGGCCCGGCTGCCGATGATGATCGACCTTTTCGGGCGGCCCGGCTACGAGATCGTGAATACGGTGCTGTCCGGACAGGCCGCGTTGCTTGCCGTGCTGATCGGCACGCTGGGCACGATGGGGCTGCGCTCGCTACCCGATGCGCGCGCCACCCTGACCTGAAGCTCCACTGCGAAATCCGGTGAGATCCTCACCGGATACCGATCGGGTTCAGAGGACGGTCTGTGGGCCTATGCCCCTGATGTCATAGTGTGATCGAGTGAATCTGTAGCGTTATGCCTAGCTGGTGGCCGTGGACGTGTTGAGTTGGCCGGGTGAGTGAACGCAGGCCTGCACGCGGTCGCTGGCGGCTGGTGCGGCCGTCACATCGCCCGGCCCTGTCCCAAGACCGCAGCCGACGGCTGCTATGTCTGCGAAGACTTCCAAAGTGCTCCGCAGTTTCTGCCGATCCACCACGACACCCTCGCCCGGACCCGCGAATTGCAGGCCACCGCCGAGGCGGCGGGCCGAGCCCGCACCGCCGAGCTCAACGCCCGGATCGCCGTTGGCGTTGAGCACCTCATCGCCCGTCTCTCCGCCGACGAAAACGACGAACTACGGCCAAAAGCCGCACCGGACACCGCCCATCTCGATCACAAGGAACCGACAGAGGACATCTCCGATGCGGGCTGACAACTCTCCACACCTGAAAGAGGCCGCCCAACGCCGTCGGCTTGACTGCATCGCCCGTGTCGAAGCCGTCCTGAACGAACTGGAGAGCCAGGGCGGGCCTGTCTCCGTCGCCGCCGTCGCCGCCCAAGCTGGCGTATCCCGAACTTTCCTCTACGACGACACCCAGGCCCAGTTGCTGCAGCGGCTACGCAGCATCGCCACGGCGCAACCTGACTCGGGCCGCCTGGCCCTTCCTCAGTCACAACGGATCAGCACTCGTTCCCACGAAGCCATCGTGAGAACGCTCCGCGAGGCCAACCGCAAGCTCCGTCGGGACAACGACCAGCTCCGCAACGATCTCGCGGTTGCGCTCGGGCAGTTGCGCGATCTCCGTCGCGGGCTGCCTTCCTGACGTCGCGGGCTGCCTTCCTGACACTGTCAGCGACACAAGTCAGCAGGCCAAGCCCCTGATCGTCTCGACAAAGTCCAGATAACCGCTTCTGAGTCGCTCGGGAAGTCGACAGGCATGCACGCAACGTATGACTCATCAGACACAGCGTCATCTGAGCAACACAACCGTTACCAAGTGCTACCTATCGTGACAGTAGGTAGATCAATGTCGCGCTATGAAACCGAACGGAATCCGGCGCGGGCCGCATTCACAAGCAAGAGAAAGCTCGGCTCGCTGACCAGCGGGAACGCCGTTGGCGCCGGATTCCGTTCCGAATCTCGCTGACCCCCGAGTCCGAGAACGTCATAGCCGGTGCCGCTGGCGCGCTTCCCCTCGCGAGTCTGACTACAAAGGGACGTCTGCAGGCTGGTAAAGCGGCGAAGCGCCTGATCAACGAGGGAATAACGCGGATATATGCCAGCACCGCAGTTCGGGCTCGGCAAACCGCTGAGATCCTGGCGCGAACGCTCAGGGTCGATGTCGTGCAAATGCAAGATCTTGTCGAGGTTGGCGTTGGCAGTTCGGAAGGCGCCATTGATCCCGCGACTCGAGCACGCACGGCGGCCGTTCTCCGCTCGTGGATCGTGGACGGGGACCTCAGGGAAGCGGTGGCCGACGGAGAGGACGGGCATGCGGTCACCACGCGGATCGTGGCTGCGCTCACCTCGATCGCTGCTGAGCATCCAGGCGAGACGGTCGCCGTTATAGGACATGTGGCGAGCCTCACCACCGGCCTCAGCGCTCTGTGTGGGTTGGGTCAACGGGTGTGGGGCGCACCGCTTCCTCATGCGGTCCCGTTCGTCGTCGAGTACAACGGACGCTCGTGGCAGTGCTCGTCGTGGCCGTTCTGAACAACAGGTAAGGCGCGGGCGGGCAATTCCAGCGGCGATCATGATGCGGCCGTCTTCAGGACGCGGGGCAGGTGCGCGAAGGTGTTCGGTCTCGACCTCGCGGCCGCGAACGCGTCTGGCGGTGAGTTCCACCAGGCCAGCAGCACTTTTCCGAACTACGGAGATCAACTCGCGGGCTGCGCCGCTTTTGCAGGTCATCGGCGCTCTCCGGAAATGATCGGCATACCTAGAGACACGGGCGCGGACGGCTGCCTGCGGGCGAGCCGGTCGAGGGCGGCGAGCTTGCGGCCGGCGGCGTCGAGACTGATCTGTAGTCCTTGGACTTCGCCGAGCCAGCCGTTGATGCGGGCTTCCTCGATGCGGTCGCGCAGGTTCCGGGCGATCTGTTCGAGGCGTCGGCGTTGTGCTGGCTCAACGCGCAGCATGGGGCAGCGAACGCAGGCGTGTTCGTGGGCGCAGGGTGTGCCGTAGGGGCGGCCGCAGGTTCCGAGCTCGACCTTGCGCAGCTCGAAGTGCTGCTGGAACTCCTGCCACTCGTCTTCCGTGGGCTCGCGGTATTCCACGGCCGGGCGGACGGAACGGCGGGTGTCGAGGAAAGCGCGATAGCTGTTGATCAATTCGCCTTGGAAGACCGCGAGATACGCCTGCGTGGTGTTGATGTTGTGGTGGCCGAGGATCTTTGCGGCAATGTGGACCGGGAGTCCTCCAGTGACGGCGTCGGTAACGAACATCCGGCGGAAGTCATGCGGCGTGTAGCGCAGCGGCTGGCCAGCGCGGTCGGTGAGTCCCGCCCGCTGGATGGTGTCGTTGAGCAGGGTGTAGAGCACTTTGGTGCTGATGATTTCCCGGCGCCAGCCCACTTTGCGCTGGAACAGGTGAGGTAGCTGCGGGCCGGTGACCCGCTCGTGCGGGTCGTAGCGCGCGGCGAGCGGGACGCGGCCGGACTCGTCTCTGATCCGGCTGATCACCGAGGCGAGCACGCTGGCCAGTTCCGGGACGACGAGCAGGAGGCGTTCCTCGTTGCTCTTCGACGGCACGATTTGGAGCAGCGGGATGACTTCGCCGGTGTCGGGCAGCCGGTAGGAAATCAGCGCCAGGTGCGTCAGCTCCAGCAGTTCCTCGATCCGGACCCCGGTGTGCCGCAGGGTCTCGATGATCGCCCAAGCCCAGAAGGCGTTCTCTTCCTGGCGGAGGAGTTCGACACGCTCGCCGGTCGCGAGGTTCTCGACGAGCACCGCGTCGGGGCCGTGCTGGCTTTCGCTGCGAGTGTCCCACCGGTAGCGGCTCCGCCGGTAGGTGATCCCGTTGTGCACGAAGTCCTCGCCGACGGCGGTCTGCCGGGCGGTGGCGAGGAGGTCGGCTTGGTCGTCGCGGTGGCGTTCTGCGGCGTCGATGAGGGTGGGCAGGTGTGGCAGGCGTTCGCGGATGCGCTGGTGCATCTCGGCGGTCCGCTTGTGGTTGCGCTTGGAGACGCCTTCCAGTTCGCTGCGGCGAATCGGGCAGCGCACCGCCCATTGAGCCCAGGAGGGATCTTCGTGGGCCCACTCCTGCAGATCAAGGTAGAACGAGCGGACGCGGCTGAGGATCTCAAGTCGGCCCCTGCGCGGCTGGCTCTGCCCGCCCCTGCGGGTGGTGAACGCGATCCGGCTCTTCCACGCGTCGGCGACCTCGTCCGGCAGGTCGATGCTGTCGATGCCGGGGTGGTGGCGTTCGATGTCGGCCCAGAACGTCTCTACGAGGGTGCAGACGAGCTGGCGGAAGGAGCTGAAGTCCATGCTGGGGCGGCGCTCGTTGAGGTAGCGGATGAGCAGGTCTCGGACCGGCCGGGACCGGATGCGCCGCTGCGCGACCAGGTCCTCGGTGCTGAGCTGGCCGAGCCGGAGGGTCGCGCGCAGGCTCTGTGTGGCGTCGCTGACGCCGATGTCGCGCAGGACGTCCCACGCGCCGTGCAGTCCGGTCTGATGCCGGCCGTAGGCGCTGAGGTTCCATGAGCGGAAGGCGAGCAGATCAGCGGTGTCGAGCTGGTCAAGGTCCTTGCCGGTGTGCAGCACGACCTTCGACAGGACGGTGAGCACCTGGGCGACCTGGCGGCCGACCATCCCGCGGTTGCGAGCGGCAGCTTCGGCCTTGGCGAACGTGACGGCGGAGAACTCGCTGCGCACGTCAGCGAATAGGCGAACCGCGCCGTAGGCGACGAGGAAGTCGTAGCTCGGCGCGATGACGCGGCAGAGCAGGAGCCCGGCGACACCGAGCACGACCTCGCCACGAAGGGACTTCGGTGACCGCCCGAGGGCTGCGGCCTCCGCGGCGACCCAGCTCAGCACGCCGGGTTCCAGCTCGCAGGCATCCCAGCGCGCCTGCCAGCCATCGCCGGGCTGGCTCTGCAGCCAGCACAAGAGGCGTTCGGCGGCGGCGAGGCGGCTGCGCCGCTCGGCATCGGGCAGCCTGGACCAGAGGCGCAACTCGGACATCCGGCGAAGAACGACATCGCTGGGCTGGGCGTCGAGTGGGCCGGGGCGCCGCGAGGTCTGAGCCGGGCTCTGCGGGGCGACGAAACTCGGGAACGTGGTGATGGGAGTCGGGTTGGCGGCGCTGGTATTGGTGGTCATCGCGGTTGGTCTCCGAAAAGCACGGCCAGGTCTGCGGCGTTGTAGGCGCGGCCAGGCGGCGGGGCGGGGGCAGGTTGCTCGTTGAGAGCGGGCCGCAAGAGGTGCTCGTGGACGCGGCGGATGACTTCCTCGGGGTCCTCTTCGAGGTAGAGCTGTGTGGTCGAAAGGTGCGCGTGGCCGAGGATGATCTGGATGTCGCGCAGGGTCAGGTTCTTGTCGCGCAGCATCCGCAGGGCCGCCGTATGGCGCAGGTCGTGCATGGTCCAGTTCGTGCCGAGCAGGTCGTTGACCCGGCGCAGGACCGCGCGGAGCGCGTCGTAGTTCAGCGGCTGGCGGACGAGCTCACCGTCGGCGCGACGACGGTGGCGCAGGGTCCACCAGAGCGGGTCATCTGCGCGCAGCGTGTCGATGGTGTCGAGGTAGAGCCGGAGCCAGACGAACGACTCGGCGCTGGCGGGCAGCCACTGCTCGGCGCCGGAACCCTTGCGGTAGACGCGGACGAGCTGGTCGCCCCAGTCCACGTCGCCGTTGCGAAGACCGAGGATTTCGCCAGCACGAGCCGCGTTGCTGATCACCATCGCGACCAGCGCCCGGTCGCGGTCCGAGCCCAACGCCCCGAAGAAGTTCTTCCACTGCTGGTCGGACATTGCCCGCGGCCGGCGCTTGGGCACGGGCGGGTTGTAGCGCAGCCGCCCTTCGGGCCGAAACGGTTGCAGCGGATTGTGGTGCGCGTTTGGCCGTTGCCCGCTGCGGCGTTGCAAAGGTACCGGGTTGACCAGCGGCCCAGCGCCCCGCTCGATCCAGAACTCGTAGAAGGCACGCAGGACGGCGTTGCTATGCCGGATCGTCCGCGGCTGATACCGGTCGCCCGGGTGCAGCTTGCGCGTGATCGGGTTGATCGTCCCCGCTGTGGCGGCCGACGTCGTCCGCGCTGTCCGGCGCTGCTTGGTCGCCCGTTGCAGCCAGAGCACCAGGTCGCGAACCTCGGCCGAGGTCGCTCGGTCCCACTCGACGTCGACGGCACGCAGCCAGCGCCACCAGCGGAGTAAGTCGTAGGCGTAGCTGCGTACGCTGCCGGGCCGGCGTCCCTGCGCGACGAAGTCCCGGAGGTAGCGCCGGATCGGCTCGATCGGCTGGCCGTCGTCGTCGAGAACTTCGTACGGCACGACACCGCCGGTCGCGACGACGCGGCCCCAGCTCGGGAGCTCGATGATGCCGACGTCTCGGTCCGGCTCGTCCGGTAGCGCCACGCGAATCCCTCCTCTTGGGTCGCGTGACTTCCTATCGGCGCCTTCCCTATGGCTGTCCTCGACACGCGGAGGGGCAGCTCCGTAGTCCGGTCAACATGTCGGGACATGCCCCAGGAGTAGGCGGCGTGCGGGCGCAGTTTGGATCGCTTGATCTGGTCCCAGACCTGCTTGATCGTCCAGTCCCTCAGTAGGAGATATCGGGTGATCGTCCGGTTGCCGCTGGAGCGGCGGGCGTTGACCGCCAGGATGGGTTGCTGGCGAAGAGCAATATTCAGTCGGACCGAATGCCCCGAACGTTCGTGACCCACAGTGACACCAGGCGGGGTTTCGGTCAGACAGGAGCGCCCCCGCCTGGACACCTGGTCTATGACGGGAGCGCGGATTCAGGGTTGGTCGCCTAGACGAGTAAGTCCTAAGTCGTTGGGGGTGCGGGAACTGCAGCGGGTGTTGAGGATCGATGTGTGACGAACGACCTCAACACCCTTCTCACCGCACTCTATGTGGAGATCGATGACTGGCTCGGCACAACGATCCGGATCGGCCGTCCACCGAAATTGACCGACGCCGAACTGCTGACCCTGGCGGTGGCCCAGGCCCTGCTCGGGGTGCGCTCGGAGGCCCGCTGGCTGCGGTTTGTCCCCCGCCACCTGCCCGGCGCCTTCCCCTACCTGCCCGGCCAATCCGGTTACAACAAACGCCTACGCGCGGCACTACCTCTACTCAAACGTGCGATCCGGGCCCTGGCCCAAGACAGCGATCTGTGGGCTGATCCGCTCTGGGTCATCGACTCCACCCCGGTCGAATGCGGCCGGTCCCGTCCCACTACCCAACGCTCAAATCTGGCGGGCTGGGCCGGCTACGGCTACTGCCGCTCCCACTCGCGCTACTTCTGGGGCCTGCGCCTGCACCTGATCTGCACCCCAGCAGGACTGCCCATCACCTGGGCCCTGACTACCCCGAAGATCGACGAGCGGCAGGTGCTGATGGCCATCCTCGATCACGATCCCGACTTGATCACCGAGCGCCAACACCTGCTGATCATCGCCGACAAGGGATATATCTCCGCCGAACTGGACGCCTACCTGGCTCAACGAGGCGTCCGGCTGCTGCGCCCGTCCTACCGCAACTGCACACCTCGCCCGGGTGAGGAGCTCCTCAAACCGATCCGCCAGCTCATCGAATCGGTCAACGACACCCTCAAAGGCCAACTCGACCTCGAACTGCACGGAGGCCGCAGCCCACGCGGAGTCGGCGCCCGCATCGCCCAGCGCATCCTCGCGATGACCGCCGCGATCTGGCACAACCGCGCCACCGGCCAACCCATCACCCGATCACTGATCGCCTACGACCACTAACTCGACAGGACCTACCTTTGACTTTTCCCGGGCGACACTGACCTAGATGGGGAGCCGAGGAGGTCGACCTCAAGACCGAGACCGCGACGCTCGGCTTCTTGATAGGCGAGCCAGGCCAGGGCAAGGTCCTGCCACGGCAGCCCTACGGGGGCGTAGACGGTGCGCTGGCTGGAGTCGGTGCGGCCGGGGTGCTCGCCGCGCAGGATCTCGCCGAGGGTGGCGTGAGCCGCCTCCGGTGGCAGTCCGGTCGCGGCGAGCACGCCCATCGCGGCGGCGAGCGGCCGGTCGTCAACGGCGAGCAGAGCGGCCTCCAGCACGTCACCAGCGAGTTCCCGCTTACCTGGCTCATCGACGCCCAGGCTAGTGAGGTGCTGTCCGGGCCGGGTGTCGGCGAGGTGGAGCAGCGGGGCGCGCGACCACGTGGCCAGCAAGACGATGTCGGCGTGCGCGGCGACCTCGGCGGCCGAGCCGACGCTGTGGCCCCGGTGGCGGGTGGCGAAAGAAGCTGCGTGGGCCGGGTCGAGGTCGTGCACGACCAGCCCGTCCACGCGACGAAGCCGTCGCAGGCCGAGGACCATCAGCTCGGCCTGGGCGCCCGCGCCGATGACGCCGAGGACGGTCTTCTCCCCGGGATCGGGGGCCAGGACGTAGGTGCCGAGCGCCGCGGCCAGGCCGGTGCGCCAAGCGGTGATGGTCGCCGAATCGAGCAGCGCGAGCAGCTCGCCGTCCTGGCCGCTGTGCAGGCAGATGACCCCGCGCAGAGCGGGCCGGGCTCCGGGGAACTTGGCGTTGACCTTCACCGTGTAGGCGTCAATTTTGGGCAGCAGCCCCGGGATCAGCGCGGTGGCGGTGCCCGGGAACGGCAGGTCGGTGCGGATGCGCTGCCCCGGGACGGCCACAGCGTCGCTCTGGGTGAAACCGTCGCGCAAAGCCTCGATGCAGGCGTCCGGGTCGAGTAAGGCGATCAAGTCATGGTGGGCGAGGATCCGGGTCATGCGGATGATGCTTTCAGCTCAATGCGGATCAGCCCAATCCGAGTCTCATCGTTGATCTCTACGCAAAGCGCGGAGAAGGGTGTTGAGATCGTTCGTCACACATCGATCCTCAACACTCTTCGTCGTCCCCGCACCCCCAACGACTTAGGACTTACTCGTCTAGCCGGTCACGGCGGCGGTGATGGTTCCCGTGGCGGTTCGGGGTGTCATTAAGCGTCAATCGTCTCGGCTACGGCGCCATGCAACTCCCCGGGCCAGGGCGCTTCAGCGGGTGCTGTCTGTCGGGCTGAGGGCCTGGAGGACGTGGTCGGCGACGGTCCGGGCGTCGCGGTCCCGGTCGGCGCTGATGGCGGCCCGCTGGGCACCCGGGGTCAGCACGATGAGCCGGAGGACGCCGCCCATGACGGCGTCGACGATCAGATCGGGTGAGGTGTCCTCTGGGAGGTCACCGTTGTCGAGTGCGGCCTGGATGATCGACCGGCCGGTGCTGAAGCGGGCCCGGACGATGTTCTGCACCATTTCATCGAAGTGCGGGGGTACCGCGCCGCCTCGATCAGGATGCGGGGAAGGACCATGGCCTTGGGGCCGACGAACATGTCGACGACCTGTCCGGCGATGTTGATCAGGCATTCGCGCAGGCCGGCGGGCACCCCATCGGGTTCCGGCGGTTCGGCGAGGTGTTCGAAGGCGGCCAGGAGCAGCGCCTCCTTGGTGGGCCACCGACGGTAGAGGGCGGCCTTGCCGACCGGTGCGCGGCCGGCGACGGCGTCGAGGGCGAATCCGGCCCAGCCGACCTCTCCGTACACTGTGAGGGCGGCGGAGAGTACCCGCTGTTCGATGTCGGGGTCTGCCGGGCGCCCTCGGCCGGTCGTTCCCGTCGCCTCCGCTCGCATGGACCCGAGTCTGTCATGGAGCCATGGCCGGGCTCACGGGCCGGGGAGCAGCACGGGCTTGATCGCGGAGCCAGCGATGGTGGCGGCTTCGGCCTGGTTGATCTCGCTGAGGGGGAAGGTGGTGATGAGCTTGTCGAAGGGGAACCGGCCTTGTTTCCACAGGCTCGATCGGTTGCGGGATGAGCAGCTGGGGTACGGCGCCGCCTTCGAGGATGCCCATGATGTGCCCGCCGCCAGCCCCGGCCAGCGCCTGGCGGCGATGATCACTAAGAAGACGATGCGCCGCCGCCCCCTCTTCCGGCCCTCGCACGCGCGGATTTGTGAGCGACTCAGTTCCGATGCGTGGGCAGTTCTGGGCGGTCGTTGGTCCAGCCGATCGCCTGGAACGAGGTGGAGAGACGCAGCTCCGCCTGCCGCCCGTTCGCGAGCTTGGTGGTGTTCGTCCTCACCTCGGCAAGAAGCAGGCCGGTGCTGGGATCGACCACGAGCTGAACCTGGGTGAACAGGCCCGGCTCTATTTCCTCCTGATAGGTGAGCGCCTGCCCGCGCCGGCCCAGCGGATCTGTCATCTCCCCCTCGGCCCGTATGCCGGGCAGAGACGCAAGGATCCGGTACGCGGATGCCCGAACCTCGGGCGAGGCCGGCAGGCCACTGATGATGCCCACACAGTCTCGCAGAAGGATGTGCGCCCTCGCCTCCTCCACGTCCATCCCGGATCCGGCCAGCTCCAGCTGGCCGATGCGCTCTTCTAGGTATCGCTGGAGCTTGTCGGGCTCGCTCGGGATCGCGTGCACCTCCTTCCAGGTCATCGAGTCCCCCGCCATGTCACCGGCCGAGCCCTTCCACTTGCCGTGAAGCCGTTCGGCGGTTCGCTCACCTGCCGCCGCCTCCACCGGCCTGGAGGGGACGGAGAACAGGTTCTCCGTCTTCATGTTCTTGGGGTATCGCCAGCTGGTGGGCGCCCCCGCGGCCCGCCAGGCCGCCTCGTCTTGCGGGGTCGCGGGCTTGACGCCGAGATCCTGCCGGATGCGCCAGTACTGCAGATCCGGCCGCTTCGCCAGCCACGTCTCAAGGGACCGGCTGCCCTCGAGCACATAGCTGCGGGTGGGGTCGGTCAACATCCACTGGTTGACGGTCGCGGTGCGCCAGTAGTCGCCGCTCGCAGGGGCCCTCTCCATGGCGACGGCAGCAGCGAGCAGGATTTGCCGGGCGGTCGGTTCGGCCGTCGCGGACACCGACGTGCTGGGCTGAGGCGCGACAGAGATCGTGCTGTTAGACAGCATCGCAGGGCCGATAGCCGCTACCGAAGCGCTTGCGGGCCCGGTGCAGGCGGATCCGGGCGGCGTTGCGGGAACAGCCCAGCACTGTGGCGATCTCGCCGGGGTCGAGCCCCTCCCAAAGGGTCAGTGCCAGCAGTTCTCGATCGCTGTCGGCGAGCATGTCCATGGCTTCGCCCACGCCGTCCTGCTCACTGTGGTGGGAGGGGCGGCATAAAGGTGTTCGATCTCGTCGGTGAGTTCGGTGAGTTCGGTGAGTTCGGTGAGTTCGGTGAGTTCGGTGTGCCGGGTGAGCCTGCGCCGCTCGCTACGGCGGTGGTTGGCCAGGACCCGACGGGCCACGCCGTACAGCCAGAGCTTGCCGGCCTCGGCGTCAGGGAGCTCGGTTATCCGCCGCCAGGCGATCACATAGGTCTCGGCCACAACATCGGCGGCGTCCTCAGGAGAGGAACACCGCCGCATGGCATATCCGAGGATCTGCTCATAGGTTCGCCGGTACACCGCCTCAAATCGGGACCGATCGTCTTGTTCACTCACGCGTCATCCTCGTCAGGCCTTTCGAACGCTGCGGGCTTTCACTTCCTACGTGTCCGCGGCCGACGGCAGAATTTCAGGCCAGGCAGGAAAGCATCCGCCGCCAGTGTGCCGAGGCTCGATCTTGGCCTCGCCACGCCCATCCCCGGCCAGCGGACGGAGGAACCGCAGCCCGCAGCCGGCCGCTCCGGACCAGGCGGTGTCGATTCAGAACCAGGGGTCAGAACCAGGGGCTTTTCAGGCTCCGTGCGGTGAGTTCGATGAGCGTTGTTCTTCTTGCAGGGGAGCCTCCCAGGTGGCGGTGATGTCGCGGGCGACATCACGTAGGAGGTCGATGAGCATGTCTGCGAGTGGTGTGAGGCTGGCGTCGGTTTTGGTCACGGCGTAGAGCTGGCGGTAGGGCCTGGGGTGGGCCAGTTCGCGATGGGTGGTGCCAGGCGCATGGGTCAGGGCCAGACGCGAGACCAGGGCCACTGCGATGCCTGTGCCGACGAGGGCCTGGGCGACGTCGTAGGACTCGGTCTCGAACCGCACGGTGGGAGTGAAGCCGGCCTCGCGGGCAGCGTCGTGGAACTGTTCGCGGGCGGCATGGCCGGCCAGGATGGAAACCCACGATTCGTCGCGCAGTTGTTCCAGGTGAAGTTCGGTGTCCGCGGGCTGCCCGGTGGCCAGTGGATGGTCATCGGGGAGAACCACGACCATCGGGTCCAACAGGAGCGAGTGGGCCCGTACGTGTGGGGGCGGCGCGAGCGGCGTGCCCCAGGACGCGACGATGGCCACGTCCTGGCGCCCCGCGCTGATCTCGTCCGCTCCTCGTCCGGACACCACGTCTACGACCGAGACGTCGGCGTCCGGATGGCGGTGCCGCAGAGTCGTCAGGGCCGGTGGCAGCAGGTGCAGGGCAGCCGCCTGGAACGTCCCGATCCGCAGACGGAGCGAGAGGTGACCGAGCAGTGCGGCCAGTTCCGCCTCGGCCCTGTCCGATGCCTCCTCCACAGTTCGACCATGGGAGGCCAGCAGCGCACCGGCCGCGGTGAGCGTTGCTCCGCGAGGACCACGGATGACCAGCGGCACCTGCCAGTCGCGCTCGGCCTTGACCACCTGCTGGGTGACCGCCGCGGGCGTGAGTTGGAGTGCGTGAGCCGCCGCCGCCAAGGAGCCGTGCCGCTCGATCAACGCGAGAAGCCGCAGCTGTCCCGGATCCACCAGCATTCACTAATCCTAACGCTGCACCCTCCTAATTTAACTTCTCTTAGGGGCGCGAGACAGGAAGCCTGGTGGTACACACATCGGCCGCAATCCCCGGAAGGGGTTCTTTCCCCATGCCCACGCATGTGCCCGTTTTCATCGCCACCACCTTGCTGCTGGCCATGCTGCCAGGCGCGAGTCAAGCCCTGATGATCCGGCAGGTTCTGGAAGGCGGACGTACGCTCCGAGGCACGCTCGCGGGCAACGCCACCGGCTTCCTGCTGTGGTCCACGGCCGCCGCGGCCGGGCTGTCCGCCGTCCTGCTGGCCAGCCCCACCGCGTACGCGGTGCTCCGGATCGCAGGCGGCATCGTGCTGATGATCCTCGGGGTGAACACGCTACGGACCGCGCTCACCACCGTCTCCACCCGCCCGCCCCACGAGGGCGGGCGCCGCACCGGCTTCGCGGGCGGATATCTCACCGGCCTGATCACCAACCTCGGCAACCCCAAGGCGGGCGTGTTCGCCGTCTCGGTGCTGCCCCAGTTCGTGACCGCGAAAGGCCCGGTGTTCCTGTCAACCGTCGCCCTGGGAGCCCTGTGGGCGCTCGTCAGCGCCTCCTGGTACATGTTGCTCACCTGGGCCGTCAGCCGAGGGCGCGCCCTGGTATCGCAGCCGACCGTCCTGCGGGGACTCAGCGTGGCCACCGGCGTCGTCCTGCTGGGGCTGGGCGCCGCGGTGGCAGCAGGTTTCTGAGGGCCGGGCCGGTACTTCTTCCAGCGCCCGACCGTTCGAGGCATCTGCCGCCCTTTGTACTGGCAGCCATGAGGTTGCCCTGTATGACCGGTGGCGACGAAGCACACCGAAACGATCGCCCCGGCTTCGCCGTCCGCTCAGGCCCGGGGCCACGCGGGTACTCTGCCCGACGGCACGGGAGCGAGGAAGCCGATGACGTACGCCATGACACCGGACGGAACCCGCATCGCCTACCAGCTCCAAGGCCAGGGGGCGCCGCTGGTCCTGCTGGCGGGCCAGGCCAACAACCACCACTGGTGGGATGCGGTTCGTGCCGACTTCCATCCCGCTCGCAGCACCCTCACGCTCGACTACCGCGGCACCGGCGACAGCGACAAGCCCGACACCCCCTACAGCACCGAACTGTTCGCCCAGGACGTCATCGCCGTCCTCGACGAACTCGGCATCGACCGGGCCGACGTCTACGGCACGTCCATGGGCGGACGAGTGGCCCAGCAGATCGCGGCCCGCCACCCCCACCGGGTAGGCGCCCTGGTTCTCGGCTGCACCTCACCCGGCGGCCCGCACAGCGTCGAACGCGGCAACGACGTCCGCCAAGCCCTGACGCAACCTCAGCCTGGAGCCGCGCGACAGGCCCTGCTGGAGCTGATGTACACCCCTCGATGGCTCGCCTCCCATCCCGGCCCGCACCACACCCTCGGCGACCCTCGCATGCCTGCCCACGCCCGGCGCCACCACCTCGCGGCCAGCAACCAGCACAACGCCTGGGACCTCCTGCCGGACATCAGCGCCCCCACCCTGGTCGTCCACGGAAGCGACGACCTGCTCAACCCCACCGCCAACGCACCCCTGCTCGCCGACCGCATCCCCGACGCCCGACTGCACCTAGTCCCCAATGGCCGGCACGCCTACTTCAAGGAGTGCCGCACCCACGCCAGCCCCCTCGTCCTGGACTTCCTCACCACCGCGCACAGGCCGTAAGAACAGCGCAGCCAATACTCGGACACCCTGCTATCTACCGCGCGCCTGCCCGCGCTGCCTGGCCCAGCCCGGCTCGCCCTGCCGATCCCGCGGGGGTATCACTCTTCAGGTGACAAGCTCTCCGCGACGGCCGCCTCTACATTGACGACCAGGTCATCTTGTTGGCACCCCAGGTTGGAGTGCGACTATAGCCGCCTATCTCAAGCACCGGTCGTCGAGATGGCCACACACCGCCAACCCGCACGTATTCATCAATCACGCGATCGCCACGGGCGTTGCCCAGACGACCTACAAATGGGTGAACAAGGTCCTCGGCTTCCGCGCACAAGAACTGCGGGAAGATCGCATCCTTGACGAGGCTCGCGGCAGCGTAGGTGATCTCCGCCGTGTCTGCGACATGTTTGGCCTCATCGTCAACGGAGCGCTTCGCTACATCAAGACGCTCGGTCATCCCGACCTGCAGGAGCAAACCCAGGACACCAGTTCCTGAGGGCTCACCGGAACGGCGGCGGAGATCTCCGCCGCGAAAGGGGGATCCCGTAGGCCGCGCTTGACTGTGCGGTGCCGGAGATTCAAGCATGTCGGGGGCGAAGACCTGCTGGCGGCGTCGCCGAATCGCTCTCGGGCTGGGGCTCCCAGCCGGCAGATGTCACCCGTTCGACCAATCGCTGAAGGTCAGGCCCCCGGCCTAGCCGGCCTTCCGGCGACACCTCACTTTCCGCGCTGGCCAGCCCGCTCACTGATCATCCGGCCCATCTGGGGTGATCCATTCATCTCTGGATACTTGAACGGAAGTTGAGTACTCTCTTAAGAGTCAAGAATGTGAGCTGGAGGAAACATGCCGGAACATGACGACTTGTCAGCGGAAGCCGCCCTTCGCGAAGTGGACCGCGCGCAGGGCGCAGTGCGGAAGTCCAGCCGACGGGTCGCGCGCTTCTACCTGGGGATGTGGCTCGGAGTCACCGGCTACTGGCTGGTCACGCTGCTCGGCCCCGCAACGGTCAAGAATTACGCCACTCTGGCAATCGGCGCCCTTACCGTGGCCGGGTTCATTCACATCTCCCGCCAGCGCGTCTACGACCGGCGGCACTACCGGCTCTCGTTCTCCGTCACCGCGGCGTTCGTTGGGACGACCGTGATCGGGGCGCTCTACAACATGTTCCTGCACCCGCAGGAGCCAGGCCCTCTGTGGGCGGTGGCCGGTGTACTGATCGCCCTGATCGCGAGCGCCCCCCTGCTGTATGGCGCGGTGCGCATGTTCCGCTCCACGGATGACCGGTGAGCCATCCCCGGCACGCGCTCGACGAGATCATCCACGCCCCGGTGCGGCTGTCCATCATGGCCATGCTCGCGGCGGCGGAAACGGCTGAGTTCGGCTTCCTGAGAGACACGATCGAGGTCAGCGACTCGCTGCTGTCCAAGCACATCCAAACGCTGGAGAAGGCGGGCTACGTACGGGTGACGAAAGGCTTCGTCGGCAAACGCCCTCGAACCTGGCTGGCGCTGACCGACGAAGGGCGCGACGCCTTCCAGAGCTACACGTCCATACTCCGGCAGATCACCGAGGGCACCCCTCGCGGCTGAACGCGGTAACTGACCGATCATCTCGAAAGGTTGGACTGGATATATGCGAACCATCGTCGCCATGCTCCTGGCTCCCCTGCTGGCAGCCCCGATGCCCGCCGCCCCCGATGACCTCACGGACGCCGAGGCCGTACTCGCCTACATCCGCGCTCATCCCGACGACGTCGCGCTGGTGACGCAGGGCATCAGCCACCATGCCGACCGCCTCGCCCCCGTGGCGTCGGCCATCAAGATCATCCACCTCGCCGCCTACACCGACGCCGTCCGCCAGGGAAAGACCAAGCCGGACGAACACGTCTCCGTGGCCCTGTGGAACTCCTACCACCTGCCCGGCACCGATGGCGGCGCCCACGAAGCGGCGCTGCAACGACTCAAGCCCGGTACGAGCGTCACGCTCGACCAGCTCGTCTCCGCCATGATCGAAGAGAGTGACAACGCCGCCGCCGACCTGCTGCGCGACCGCCTCGGCCCCGGCGCGCTGCGCAAGATCGCGCAAACTCGCGTCAGCACCATCAACGGCGAGGTGCTCCGTGCTTTCGGTGGCTGCACGCTCCCCGCCGACGTCTGCATGAAGAACTACGTCAAGGCCGGAAAACCGGTGCGGCTCACGCTTCCCGGCTTTGCCCAGCAGGCTGCCTGGAGCGAAACCGTGACCCGCATCGAACCTGGCGTTCTGCGCAGAGTGCTCGCCGGACTCAGGACGGACAAGACGGCGAGCCGGCATCTGGAATGGCCGATGCGCCAGCCCGGCGCCGATCCCGACACGCTCCTCATCGGCACCAAGGGCGGCTCGCTGCCCGGCGCCATCAGCGAGGCCATGTACATCGTCCGGCCAGGTCAGAAGCCGCGCGAGACCGTCCTCGCACTGCGGCGACTACCTGAGACGACCTGGCTCTCCGGGATGGGTAGCTATGCTCACCAGCAGTTCCTTGTACGAATGGCGACGGATTCCGCCTTCTTCGCGAAAGTCCGCACAGCATTGAAGTGAACCCAAGTCCCCGAAGCGTTCTCTGTTGGTCTTTACCCTTCGGTTCGCGCTCAACGGCCCTTCAGAATTCACGAACTCACGGAGGATCAACAGCGGGCACGCCTCGATCGCGTACCGGGCGCAATCGGAGGGATGGAGCGCGGGCTCGGCGGAGTAGCCGCGGGTGAAGTCCGCGGGCCGCAGCAGTAGCGTGTACTTGCCGCCGGCTCTTCTCGACAGCGGCTGGCCGCAGCCGCCGCAGCCTCTGCCGGCAACTCATGCATCGCAGCATCCGTGCGAGCCGCCGGCATTCGCGGGAACGTCCAGCGTGGGATTGCGGTCAAAGAAGCCGACAGGCTTCAGCTTGAAGCCGGTGTAGTCGACGGGCATGATCGGCCAGTCCTCGAGACGGGGCGCGTGGGTGAGGCCGAACGTGTGCCAGACGACGAGCGAGCGGCCGTCGAGACTACGGCCGGCGGCAGCGTAGACGGGCAGGCCCGCGCCTCCGGGATGCTGGTTGACGAAGTCGCCGGCAGGGTAGCGCTCAGCGGGGTCGTACGCGGTGACCCACAGGTGCTTGGTCGCGAAGGCCGCGCGGGCAGCGATGGACGAGCCAGGGTCGGCCAGCAGCGTCGGCTTGCCCTCGGGGTGCAGGGTGTAGCCCACCGGCGTACCCAGGGAGTTGAGCGACTCGGGGTTCGAGACGTGCCAGACACGGTCGACGCTCATGTCAGCGGTGCGCTGGGCCTCGGATTCGGCCGTCAGTGGTGTGCGCTTATACGTGAACGCGTTTCCGCGTGGGTTGTCCGCGCCCACCGGTATCCGTACGACATCGACCTCCTCGACCCGGTTCGTCACCCCGTCGAGGGCCATGTCCAGGCGAGCACAGAACAGGTGCTGGTGATAGGGCGCGCCGAGCCCGGGAGCTATCTCGGTGGCATAGGGATAGTCGCCGCCCGGGTGGGCGGAGGTGAAGACGACGCCAGTGGCCTTGGCCTCGAATTCGATGGTCCCATCCAGGTACAGGTACCAGTAGAAGCCGTAGTCGTAGTTGCCGACGGTGGTGAAGAACGAGAGCACCATGCGGCGCTGACGCCGGGTCTCGGCGGATCCGGCCCACAGGTCAGTGTGCTTCCAGAGGATGCCGTAGTCCTCCTCGTGGAGGCAGATCGCATTCGTCAGGGTGCGCGGGGCACCTGACTCGTCGGCGACGACGGCATCGAGGTAGGTGATGTCGCCGACGCAGTCGCAGCCGAGCTGGAGGGCGTTGGCGAACCTGCCGATCAAGAATTCGCCGGTGTCGAAGTAGTTCTGCCAGGAGCGGGCCGGCGAGGGGTCGGCGTACGGGACGACCATCTCCGCGATCGAGGCGCGATGGATGACCGGACGCTCGCGTCCCTTGTCACGGTCGTGGAAGGCGATCTGGTGGAGGACCAGGCCCTCTCGGGCGTCGAAGCCGATGCGCAGGGACCAGTTCTCCCATCGGAGGAGGTTGCCGTCGAGGGTGAAGCTGGGCCCCTCGGGCTGGATGATCTCGAGGGGCTTCTGGGTGGTGCGCGGGGGACCGGTGACGGCGGGATCGTCGAAGTTGCCGGAGGCGGCGGGGACCGGGATGGGGCCGACGTCGATGACCTGGTCGACGGTCTTGTTCCGTACGTCCACATAGGCGACGAGGCCGTCGACGGGGTGGGCCCAGGCATGGTCCTGCTGGTGGTTCTGGACGAAGGCGAGGCCGCGCAGGATGCGGCGTCCGGACTCCTCCGGGTACTCGTCCGCGTATACGCCGGCGGAGAGCGGAGCGACGCGCACCTGCGCCACGTCCAGGCCGCGGCTCTCGAGCGCGGCCAGCCACCGCTCGTCGGTCGCCAGGATCTCTTCGACCACACCGAACTCCTCCTCGAGAATGGGGAGTTGGCCGTCCTTGGCGGCGTCCAGCGTCCGATCGGAGTCGATCGCTCGGCGGGTGAGGGAGACGACGACATCACGGGCGGGCGCGCCCGCGATGTCGTGCAGCAGCACCCGTACACGGCGGTCGACTGCGTTGCCTGGGATGTAGGCGATCAGGAGGTCCTTCTCCGGCTCTTCCAGGCCGAGGTAGACGAACCGGCTGGTGTCGGCCAGGAGGCCGGCTTCGGCCAGGACGGTGCGGGCGGCCGTTATCTCGTCCGGTGTCAGCGGTGCGAGGGGGTGTGCATGGGAGGTCATGGTGGTCCCTTCGGCGTTTTCCTCTACGTACGTAGAGGAAAACCGATCAGGTCATGCCGTGTCCAGACCTGGGCCGGTTTCCTTTCGCCTGACGACGAGATCCGCGATTCCCGTGCAACCGGCCAGGTACTGGTTCAGCTGCGCTGGACGAAGCGGCGGACGCCGACGTGCCGCGGCATGCCGGGGACAGGGCGCAGGACGCCTTCGCCGACGGCGAGCGCGGCGGCCTCGGCGCGGGTGGCCGTCATGGTCTTGCGGAGGATGTGCTCCACATGGGTGTGGATGGTCCGGAGGGAGAGGAAGAACTCCTCGGCGATGGCCTGGTTCGAGCGACCCAAGGCCAGGCGGGTGAGGACATCCAGCTCACGGCCGGTGAGCCTGTAGGGGATGTCGGTGGGACGGCAGTGAACGAGGGCCGTCTCGGGCCTGGGGACGGGAAGCTCGGGGGCCACCAGCGCCACCCGGTACCAAATGCGGCCTGCGGGCCAGAGCAGGTGCAGGCGCGCGCCGCCCGAGCGGACGAATTCCTCCACCACGTGACGGAAGGAATCGTCCTCCAACATCGGCGGGGTCTCGCGGCCGGGCAGGGCGACGATGGAGGTGCCGGAGACGAGCGCGGCACAGCCATCGGCCGGGACGGCCTCAGCCGCGCGGCCCTGGGCGTCTGCCATGGCCGCGAGCGCGGGCATGACCGAGGCGAGCACCTGCCGGACCTCGTGGTCGAATCTGTTGGCGTCCGTGCTGGACAGGTGTACCAGGCCCACATAGGCTCCCTGCCGGCGCAGCGCGCCGGTCATCCCATCGCGGAACCCGGCGGGGGCGATGTGCTCTTCGTAGAACCAGCCGCACCGGAAGCTCTGGGTCTCCTCTGTGGAGATGGACGGCGGCAACTCGCCTTCCAGAAGGATGGTGAACCAGGGGGTCCGGCTGAACTCCACCGCGAGGGATTGGGCCGTCGGGGCGGCGTAGCCGAGGCTGGCGAGCGGGCGGTGTGCGTCGTCGAAGGGATCCATCCAGACCAGCGAGGCGGCGTCGCAGTGCAACGCCGTCGTCAAAAGCCGCAGGGCCTCCTGTGCCGCCCCCGGCGCGGTGGGGCGGGTGGCGAACATGCCGATCTCCGCGGCCGCTGCGATCTGCTGGTGCGTGGGCATGGCGCCCTCCGGTCCTGCACAGCTCTATTTGAATACGTACGGTAGGCGGTGCCGCCTGCCACGACAAGCTGTGCAACAAGACCGTTTCAGCAGCTTAACGCCGTGCACCAACATCTCCGCATTTATACGGATGTTCTGCATGGTCCCGCTCCGGTTGCATTTCGTTACCGATAATCGGCCACTCCCGGCACCGGCCGAGAGCAGGTACGGCGGCATCAGGAGGGCGACCATGGCGACCGGCTACGTCTACCACGAGATGTTCGGCTGGCACGACACCGGGACGAGCGGCGGGCTCTTTCCTTCGGATCCGCGTACGGGGATCCAGCCGCTCGCGCACTTCGAGAACGCCGAGACCAAACGGCGCATGCATGAGCTGATCGTGGTATCCGGCCTGATCGACCAGCTGGAGCGGATCGTCCCCCGGCACGCCTCGGAAGAGGAGATCCTCCGGGTGCACACTCCTGAACACCTGGCGCGGATCAGGACCGAGAGCGAACTGCCCAAGGGTGGTGACGCCGGCGACGGATTCTCGCCCTTCGGCAGAGGCGGCTATGAGATCGCGACCCTGGCCGCCGGGGGTGTCATCGCCGCAGTCGACGCGGTCGTGAGCGGAGTGGTGGACAACGCCTACGCGCTCGTCCGGCCGCCGGGGCACCATGCCCTCGCCGACACGGGGATGGGCTTCTGCACATTCGGGAACATCGCGATCGCCGCCGAGCACGCGCGGGCCGCGCGGGGCGTCGAGCGCATCGCGATCGTCGACTGGGACGTGCACCACGGCAACGGCACCCAGGCGGCCTTCTACGACGATCCCGACGTACTGACGATCTCCCTGCACCAGGACAACGTCTTCCCGCCGGCCAGCGGCGCGATCAGCGAGCGCGGCAAGGGCGCCGGAGAAGGGTGCTCGATCAACGTACCGCTGCCCGCAGGTACCGGGGACGGCGGATACCTGCACGCCATGGACCAGGTAGTCGTCACCGCCGTGCACCGTTTCCACCCTGACCTGATCCTCGTCGCCTGTGGCTTCGACGCCAGCGTGATGGATCCGCTGGCCCGGCAGATGCTCACCTCCTCGGGATACCGGCAGCTCACCCAGAGGCTCATGGACGTCGCCCAGGAGGTGTGCGACGGGCGCATCGCGATGTCGCACGAGGGCGGCTACAGCCCGGTCTACGTGCCCTTCTGCGGACTGGCCGTGATCGAGACGCTCGCGGGCGAGAAGTCGTTCGCCGACCCGTTCCTGCCGATAGCCAGCGGTTACGCAGGGCACGACCTGCAGGCACACCAGAAGGCCGTCATCGACGCCGCCGCGCTTCTCGTGCCCGGTATCGGCGCGTGAGGGCGGCCATGGAACACCGGAAGGGTCCCATGCGACGCACCATTGCAGTGAGCGCCGCGCTGGCTTGCGCCCTCAATCTGGCCGCCTGCGGCGGCACAGGCGGCGAACCGGCGGCGACCGCCTCCGCCACCGGCAAGGGGTACAAGCTCGGCTTCAGCTTCGGCCTCGACGACACCCCGATCTACGGCCTGGTCGTCGGTCCGGCCAGGAAACGGGCCGGGCAACTCGGCGTGAGCCTCATCGAAGGCAGCGCCAAATCCAAGTGCGAAGCCCAGGTCGCCGACATGGAGAACATGATCGTGACCGGCGCGCGAGCGGTGACCTTCCTCGGTCTCTGCGGTGACGGCGCGGCGTACAACAAGGTGGTGCGGGACGGGAAGGCGAAGGGCGTCACGATGGTCAGCTACGCCTTCCAACACCCGGAGGCCGACGGCTCCATCACCTTCAACGACGAGGGAGCCGGGCAGGACCTCGCCGCCGACGCCCTCGCCTGGATCGATGAGAAATTCGGCACGACCTACGACAACTTCTCCTGGGGCCTGATCTCGTGCAGCTTCGCACCGCCCTCGATCCAGAAGCGCTCCACCATCCCCAAGAAGGAAATCACCGCCAAGACCGGGAAGGCTCCGCTGAAGAAGGACTGCGCCAACGACCCGAAAACAGCGCAGGAGACCGTCGAGACCTGGCTGGCCAAAGACCCCGGGCTGGACATGGTGCTGGCCCATGTGGATTCGGCCGCGCTCGGCGCCTACCAGGCGTTCAAGCAGAAGGGGGCGAAACCCGGCAGCGTGTACGTCGGCGGCGTCGACGGTCAACGCGAGGCCGTGGACCTGCTCGCGACCGGCGGTGACGGCATTTACCAGTTCTCCGCCGCGCTCCCGCTGACCGGCCCCATCATGGTCGACATCCCGAACAACATCATCACCGGCTCGGGCCCGGCCTCGGTCAGGCTCAACTACACGCCGCTCACCGCGGACCACCCGCAGGCCGCCAAGAACTGGGTCACCAAGGAGTTCGAGCCGTGGCGGTGACCACGCACCGGATCAGGCCGAAGGTGCCACGCCTCGATCGGAGGTACTCCGCTGAGTACGGCGTGGCGCTCCTGCTCATCGGGCTGGCCGCCACCGGGTCGGCCAGCTCGGCGACCTTTCGCGGCGTCACCAACCTGCTGCTCATCGTGGAACAGTCGGCGACGCTGCTCATCGTGGCGCTACCGTTCGGCCTGCTGCTCATGTGCCGCTACATCGACCTGTCGGTGGGCTCCCTGCTCGCGGTGCTCGGGGTGGTGACGGCCGAGTTGATGGCCACCTCTAGTGGCCTGGGCTGGAATCCCTGGCTCGTCGGCGCCCTGGTCCTGGCCATCGCCGCCGCCTACGGCATGGCACAGGGCTGGGCCGTGACCCGCTTCACGCTCAACCCCTTCGTCCTGAGCCTCGGCCTCCTGGCCGCCCTACGTGGCCTGGCCTTCATGATCCAAGGGTCGGAGTACGCCGAAGGCATGCCAAGGATCTTCCAATTCCTCGGCCAGGGCCGCGTCCGCGGCATCGACCTTCCGCTCTCCGTGGTGATCGCGGCCGTACTCGCCGTCGCATTCTTCCTGTACGCGCACAACAGCCGGCATGGCAGGCACACCCAGGCCCTGGCGGGCAACGCCAAGGCCGCCTTCCTCGCCGGCATCCCGGTGCGGGCCCACGTCATCACCCTCTATCTGATCCTCGGTCTGAGCGTCGGGATCGCGGCGCTGATCCAGACGAGCAAGCTCGACAGCGGTCCTGCCACCGTGGGCAACGGCTTCGAGCTGGCGGTCCTCACCGCGGTCCTGCTGGGAGGCGTCGCCTTCGACGGCGGGCGGGGCAGCGTGCCCGGCATCGTGCTGGGCTGCGTCTTCATCACCACCTTCACCAACGCGCTGCGGCAGTGGGGCGTGGGGGCGAACGAGTCGTACCTGGCCAACGGCGTCGTCCTGGCCCTGGCCGCAGGTCTGCCGGCCCTGGCCGCAGGTCTGCCGGCCCTGGCCGCGCAGATCGTGCGCAGGCGGCAGGAGGCCGCTGCGCGGGAAGCGGGAGAACGGGCATGAACGCGCATGACCACGCAGCCGCAGCGCCGGCGCTGGAGGTCAAGGACCTCGTCAAGAACTACGGAGCCGTCCGCGCACTCTCCGGGGTGTCCATGCGGGTAAGGCGCGGCGAGGTGGTCGGCTTGCTGGGGGACAACGGGGCGGGCAAGTCCACGCTGGTCAAGTGTATCTCCGGGTCCATTCCTCCCACCTCTGGACAGATTCTCGTGGACGCGAGGCATGTCCGTTTCGCCCGCCCCGAGGACGCCCGCGAGGCCGGCATCGAGACTGTTCACCAGGATCTCGCGGTCGTGGAATCCATGGACGTCACCGCCAACCTCTTCCTCAACCGCGAACTCGTCCGCCCGGGGCTGCTCGGCCGCCTCGGCTGGCTGGACAAGAAGGCCATGGAACGGGCAGCGCACGAGGCGCTGGACCGGCTCGGCATCCACATTCCTTCCTTTCACAGCGACGTCGGACTGCTGTCCGGCGGCCAGCGGCAGGCGGTGGCGGTGGGGCGCGCCGTCGCGTGGGGACGGCACATCGTCCTGCTGGACGAGCCGGCCGCGGCGCTGGGGGTGGAGCAATCCGCCCAGGTCCTCGCCTTGTGTGAGCGGCTCGCCGCACAGGACGTGGCGGTCATCCTCGTGAGCCACAACATGCAGCACGTCCTGGACGTCTGCACTCGTGCCGTCGTCCTGCGCCACGGGCACGTCATCGCCGACCAACCCATGGCCGGGTTGACAGGTCAGGGCCTCGTCGCCCTCATCACCGGGGCCGACGAGCCCTTGAAGGGGGTACGGCCATGAGGCACCACGGGTGGTGGGAATCAGGCACGGCCATCCGCCGCACCCGCACGCGACTCCTGGCGATGACGGCCGCATTGCTCGTCACGACGGGCTGCGGCCTGGCCTACCTGCCCGGCGAGGAGGCCGCCAAGGCCCAGGACGTGACCGACGAGTCGGCCCTGCGGCGGCAGCTCGTGCTCTCCATCGCCTCCTGCGACCGGACCGGGGCATCCGGCACGCTGCGCAACCGCTCCACCCGGGTCGCCAAGGTGGTGATCGAGGTGGCGTTCGTGGGCGCGAAGCGGCCCACGAACATGGGCGACGTCTCGGTGAGAGCCGACTCCACCGTCGACTGGACGATTCCCGCGCCGAACGACGCCGATCCCTCACTCGGTTGCGAACCGTCTCTGCGAACGGTCGCCTTCAGATGAGGAGTCAATTAACCGAGGTGGGCCCGCCAGCTGACCTGCCCAGTCCAGGGTGAGATC
Source organism: Nonomuraea basaltis (assembly GCF_005893125.1). Classification (GTDB taxonomy): domain Bacteria; phylum Actinomycetota; class Actinomycetes; order Streptosporangiales; family Streptosporangiaceae; genus Nonomuraea; species Nonomuraea basaltis. The sequence continues at coordinate 31,499 of NZ_VCJS01000075.1, forward strand.
ACGCGTGCGCCGCGCCCACCGCCAACACCGAGCCCGACAAGCCGAACCGCAGTACACCGCATGCGAACGAGCCCCACCCGGCAGAACCTACGCAGACGGCTCCGAGATCTCGGCATCACACACACCAGCCGAACCGCGGCCTTCAACCAACTCCTCCGCGAGATCCCCGCCCCCGTCCTCGCCGACCTCGTCGGCTGCCACCCCCGCTTCGCCGCCGAACGAGCCACCACCCTCGCCACCGACTGGGACAACTACGCCGCTATCCGAGCCACACGACCTCCTTCTCACCCGTGACATTGCCAGGAATACGAGCCCGCGGAATATGAGAGGGCACCGGTCGTAAGCACCGGCGCCAGCTCTCCGCCTTCTCCGCCTGGTGTCCGGTCTCATCCGACCCGAGGCATGTCTCACTGATCATGAGGCATTCGCTCGGATGCCTCAGCTGCATGAGACGGCAGGCCTCTGGCCAGGCTCAACTGACAGGGGGGCGCAGACCATCTGTGCCCTCCACTCAGGTTGGTTGGTGGGATGAGCCCCGCAGTAGACGTGTTACCGCAGGCCGCCGTGGGTCCGAGCCCAAGTTCATTGATGGCCCTCGGCAATCGGTGGAACGGCGGTATGGAATGGGTCATGGGTCTTCTCCGGCGATCTTCTAAGCCGTCTGCCCGTCCACCCGAACTTCGAGTGCCCCGGTCGATGTGGTGGTGGGCGCTCCCGGCCGCGCTGCTGATCGGGGCGGCGGTCTGGGGCACCACTGAGTGGCTGCTCCGGGATGTGGGCACGGTTCCGGTCGAGCAGATCTCGGTTCGCATCGAGGCAGCCCGTACCGCGCTGGCGGCCGCAGCCGGCGTCGGCGCCGCGGTGACGCTGCTGCTGGCCGTACGCCGCCAGCGGCACCAGGAACTGGCCACCGCGCACACCACGCACGACGCCGCCGAGCGCCGGACCACCGAGCTCTACACCAAGGCCGCCGACCAACTCGGCAGCGATCAGGCCCCGGTCCGCCTCGCCGGCCTGTACGCCCTGGAACGCCTCGCCGAGCACACCCCAGCGCTGCAGCAGCGCGTCGTGGACGTGATCTGCGCGTACTTGAGGATGCCGTTCACTCCGCTCGCCGAACAGGATCGGCACGAGAAGATCCGCGCCAGTCAGCGGGCCGCAGGCGCCCGTGCCCGCTCCGCTCAGCGGGCCGCCCGCGCCCGCCCCATCCACCCGGACGCAGACCGTGGCCGTGACCCGTACGAGGAGCGCCAGGTCCGCCTCACCGCCCAGCGCATCCTCGCCGACCACCTGCGCTACCAGGACCCGCCCGCCCGTCGCCGGTGGCAACTCCGCAGCGCCGACTCCAAGGACCGCCACTGGCGGGACATCCGCCTCGACCTCACCGGCGCCACCCTGATCGACTTCGACCTGGACGGCTGCCGCATGCGCGATGCCTTGTTCCGCGAGGCGACCTTCACCGGCCGTCACGCCGGGTTCCGCGCGACGACCTTCACCGGCGATGTCAGGTTCAGCGAGGCGACCTTCACCAACAACGCCTGGTTCCAAGCGGCAACCTTCACCGGCAATGCCGGGTTCCGCGCGACAGCCTTCACCGGCGACGCTGAGTTCAGCGAGGCAACCTTCACCGGTGATGTCAGGTTCAGCAAGGCGACCTTCATCGGCAGCGCCGAGTTCAGCGGCGCGACGGGGCTGGAGCTGGCGGAACTGGACAGCGTGCGCGTGGCGCCGCCAGCCGGCGATGTCGAACGGCGGTGGCCCCCGGCATGGCGAGTGGAACAGGCTGCGGACGGCTGGCAGACGCTGCGCCTGGCACCGCGCCCAGGTGAAGAGGGCGCCGGGGCGGCCGGGGTCGGGCCAGGCCCGGAGCCGAAGCCGGGAGCGAAACGAGGATCTGCCTCATGATCGACGAGACGCTCCACCTGGGTTCCCCGTCCATGCCAGAGGCGGACAGACCGGCCTTCACCTGAAGATCGGCGAAGGTCTGTGCGATCGCGGTCTGTGGGCTGCCACAGGCGGGATCACCCGCGGTGTCCGGCGATCAGGCCGCGCAGCTCCTCCCGGACGATCCTGGCCGCGAGCAACGGCACGAAATCCCTGACCGGCGCCTTCTCGAACATCTTCCAGGCGCGGTCGATCGCCTCGATGACCTGTTCAGGCTTGCAGTCGTCGGCGAAAGCGCTGGTGAGCTGATCCGTCAGCTGGGCACGCGCCTGTTCCTCGAAGACACCCGACGCTTCAACGGCCATGCTCGTATCCCTCCCCGGTCGAACGCCGTCCACACGGTCCACACTGTCCACTTTTGTGCATTAAAGGTGATTGGAGGAGGTGTGCCGCACGGAGGGCTGGACCGAGAGCATTGGGCGACCACGACGCCCTCAACCCCTTCCGTCCGCCTCCGCGACCTGGCCGACGCCCACGACCGCACCCGCATCACTCTCAAGGACGCCACATGAGCCCGACTTCAGACGAACGCGAACGCATCCGCGCCGGCATTCACCGCCTCCTCAACGACCAGGCCAAGTACTCCAACGGCGCCCTGACCATCGTCGCGCTCGCCCAGGAAGCGCAGGTCCCGCGCAATGCCCTACCCAGCGCCACACCGACCTGAAGAACGAGTTCTACGAACTGGTCAAGGCACGCGGCGCGACCCCAGACGTCGAGGTCCGGCTCCGCGCCGAGATCACGAAGCTGAAGAAGACGATCGCGAACAAGAACAAGGAACTCGCGCAGATCAAGGAAGACGTCCCCGCCCTGGTCCGAGTCGTCCACCAGCTCACCCTCGAGAACCAGCAACTGCGGGCGCAGCTGGAATTGCCCGAATCGAACGTCACGCCGCTGCACCATCGGCGCTGAGAGGCGTCCGGTCCGCTACTCTCTCATGTGATCGTCCGCCTGGCGAGAGGCTGCCGATGTTCCGTGCCCTGGCCATCCTGGCCGCCACCGCGCCGCAGTTCTTATCCATCCTGATGCTCGAAGACTGCGGCTATTTCGCCTATGAGGTGATGGAGCCGAGCCCGCTGGAGATCGTCGTCTGGCGGACCGCCGGATACGCCTCGACGCTGCTGCCCCTCGTGCTGGCGTTCCTCGCGCTCTGGGCGCCTCGGAAGTTCCCGAAAGTTGGTGCGATCTGCGCCGCGGTGACGTTGGTGCTCAACGCGCTGACCCTCCTCGTCCCCTACACCATCCCCTGCGGCCAGACGAGTGGCGAGTTGCTCGTGGTGGCCTGCCACGCGGTCGCCGTCATGGCCCTCCTGCGGACCCGGCCGGGACACCAACTGCCGAGACTGCGGGCGGCCGTCTGGAGCGCCGTCGTGCTTCTGGTGCTCGGGCGAGCCTTGGCCAGGAGCTACTCCTCCACCGGCATCGTCGGCTGCTGGGCGGACCTGAAGGGCACCTGGGCGCTGACCGCATACCACCTCGACACTGCCGAGGGCCTCTACATCTGGGTCGGCCTGGCTGCTATCGGGGCCGTGCTGGCCCCGCATCCGAGCGCGCCGTTCGTCGGCTTGGCGCTGCTGGTGCCCGCATTGTTCCACCCGGTCGCCTGGTTCGTGTCGTCCGCGCAGCATGGCTGCTCAAGCACGTTCGAACTGTTCGCCTGGCCCCATCTGATCGCGGGGGTGCTGGCCCTGCTCTCTCAGGCTCGCCTGGCCGGCCGAGCCGGTCCCGGCGCGCCCCCGGAGCGGGAGCCTGCCCAGCCACACTCTCCTTAAGTGACCCAGCGTCAGCTCGTCACCGAAGTCGCGCGGGATGGTTACCTGTGGTCTCGTCGCCAGAGTGCAGGGCTGGTCGCTGAGAAGCGACAGGCGCCGGCTGGCATTGCACGCTGGGGCTCCACGACGCCGGCGAAACAACCGCAAGAAGCTCAACACGCAGACTTGACAGGGAACATCATCGAGGCTGGCACCGAATCCTATCGGCTCGCCCAGACCCGCGCCCAGGCCGACGCCGCCGCCGTCGCCAGCAAGGCCGCCGGCTGACCTCTTTCCTGGCCCTTCCTCGGCAACGCCCTGGTCCCCCGCTGGGAGGAGCGGGTCAAGATGCAGCGCCCGCAGGCGAAGCCGAGGATGAACGATCTTGACGCGGGACGAGCAGCGGCGATCATCGCAGCGTCGAGGAAGGGCACGGCAATCGCACTCAGCCAGTGGCCGAATCCCGACTCCCTCCCCCGGAAAGGGCCCCGATGACGGCTGACGGCCCGGAACACGCTCCTGGCGTACCCGTCAAGCGTGACGAGCGGGCCGCCCAGATCCGGCAGCCAGTCAGGTCGCAGGTCCCGCGAGCATTTTGATCGTGAAGTCGATAGCCGTGGACAGCCGTTGGGCATCGTGTCCAGCGCGTTCGCGCACGCGCAGCCCAAGCACCGTCGTGAACAGCGACTCCACTGCAGCGTCGACGTCCAATGTGGTGGGCAGGTCGCCGTCGCGGATGCCACGGCGTAGGAGCGACGCGAGGGTCTTCCGGGTGCCTTCGAACGCAGCCTCGGTCCTTTGTCGGACTGCGGGGTCGGTGGTGCCAAGCTCGGTGGCCGTGTTGACCACGAAGCAGCCGCGGCCGGCCTCGTGGTTGACCATCCAGGTCAGCCACTCTCGCAGGGTCTGGAGGCTGGAGCCGGGGACGCTCAGTTGCTCTTCGGCTTGCGCGGACTCGGTCGCCCGATAGTGGTCCAGTGCCCGCAGGAACAGTGTGCGCTTGTCGTTGAAGGTCCGATACAGGCTGCTCTGCTTGAGGTTGAGCTCGGCGCCCAGGTCACGGACGGACGTGGCGTTGTAGCCGCGGCACCAGAACAGGTGGGTCGCCTTGGCGATCACGTCCTGCTCATCGAACTCCCGGGGCCGTGCCATGGCTGCCACCCTACCAAAGTTGTGGAGCGATCGCTCCCGTATTAGGGTATGCCGCCATATTGGGAGCGATCGCTCCCGAATTGAGAGGGGATTCAACGTGACGGCAACGGACCCAACCCTGAGCGAGCGAGACACGTCACCGAAAAGTCATTGGATCGCGGTGTCCGCCGTAGCCTTCGGCACATTCCTCCTGGTCACGGCAGAGCAGCTCCCCATCGGACTGCTCACCCCTGTCGGATCGGCACTGTAGGTGTCGGAGGGTGCAGGAGGGTTGATGGTCACGGTCCCCAGCATCGTCGCTGCCGTCGCGGCGCCAGCGGTCCCACTGCTCGTCGGCAGGATGGACCGCAGGCACTTGCTCGTCGCCCTGCTGGGACTCATGACGCTCGCCAACCTGGCGTCCGCCCTGGCCCCTAGCTATCCGCTCCTGATCGCTGCCCGTGCGCTGGTCGGGGTGGCCATCGGCGGGTTCTGGGCCATCGCCGGTGCCCTGGCCGTCCGGCTCGTCCCGGCCTCACACGTGCCGCGGGCCACTGCGATCATCTTCGGCGGCGTCGGGGCCGCGAACGTCTTCGGCGTCCCCATCGGCACGATGATCGGCGGGCTGGCGAACTGGCGGATCGCGTTCGGCGCGCTGAGCGCCCTCGCGCTTGCCGTGCTGGTCGCCTTGCTGGCCGTGCTGCCACCGTTGGCGGCGGCTCAGCCCGTCGGCCTGCGGCGACTGGCCAGCCAGTTCCGCAACCAGGGTGTCCGGATCGGCATCCTGGCGACCTTCCTGATCGTGACCGGCCACTTCTCGGCCTACACGTTCATCAGCCCTGTGCTGCGGGATTTGTCCGGCATCGACGAGCAATTCGTCGGGCCGCTGCTGTTCGGATTCGGCGTGGCAGGCATCGTGGGGAACTTCATCGCAGGTGCCGCCGTGGCCAAGAGGCTCCATCGCACCGTCCTGTCCATCGCCGCCGCCTTGGGGCTGACCGTACTGCTCTACCCCGTGGCAGGACTTACCGGCGCGGGCGGGGTGACGCTGCTCGTGGTCTGGGGCCTGGTGTACGGCGGGGTCTCCACGAGCCTCCAGACATGGATGATCAAGGCCGCGCCACAAGCGGTCGAGGAAGCCTCCGCTCTGTGGGTGGCGGTGTTCAACCTCTCGATTGGTCTCGGCGCGCTGGCCGGCGGCGCAGTCGTCGATGCCCTGCCACTCCAGGGCATCCTATGGCTCGCCGGCGGTCTTGTCTTGGCTGCTGGGCTGGCCGTGTGGAGTGCACGCCGAAACGAGAGTCTGCGATGACCTCAGGTGATCTCGATCGCCTGAGTGCTGCTACTTCTCACCTACATTGCAGCCCCGATCAGTGCCCGACCGCTATCCAAATTGACCGGCAAACGCTGCTGCTTCTCGCGTCGCCCTTGATGGGCCAGCGCATCAGGCCGTGGGCGCCGTCGATCATCGGGCTGGAGACGACGTCGTCGGTGGCGGTCTCGACCAGCTGGTCAAGGGAGGTGTCCAGGGTGCGGGCGAGGGTGACGAGCTGATCCAAAGCGAGGCGGCGCTGGCCGTTCTCGATGCGGCTCAGCGAGGACTGACTGAGCCGGGCACGGGTGGCCAGTTCCTCCAGCGACCAGCCCTGCGCGACCCGCAGGGCGCGGAGGCGTTTGCGTACGAGGCTGTCCAGGTCTCCATCTTCTTGCGTCATAGGCAACATCCTATGCTCTCGATGCAAGGCAGCGTTATCGTCGCACGTAGATGGCCCGGATCGGCTGGGGCCATGCACGGAAAAGAACGCGAGGACATGTCTGTGCAGACTTCCGCATATGCGACCGACACGCTGCCGGCTGACGTCGACGTGGTGGTCATCGGCGGCGGCGCCGCAGGCTTGAACGGTGCGCTGATGCTCGCCCGCTCCCGCCGCTCGGTCGTCGTGATCGATAGTGGCACCCTCCGGAACGCGCCTGGCGAGGCCATGCACGGCTTCATCGTGCTGGACGGCACGCCGCCCCCCGAGCTGCTCAGGCGGGGCCGGGAGCAGGTGCGCCAGTACGGCGGCCGGGTCGTCTTCGGCAAGGTGATCTCGGCCGAGCCTGCCGCCCCGTCGGCTGAGGGCGATCTGCGTTTCTCGGTCACCCTTCCGACGGCCAGACGGTGACGGCGCGCCGCCTGCTGGTGGCCACCGGTCTGCGGGACGTGCTGCCCGACGTACCCGGCCTTGCGGAGCACTGGGGGCACCGTGTGGTGCACTGCCCGTACTGCCATGGCTGGGAGGTGCGCGATGAGCCCATCGGCATCCTCGCCACCAGCCCCGCCTCGATCCACCACGCGCTGGTGTTCCGCCAGCTGACCGACGACCTGATCTACTTCACCCGCAGCACCGAACTCGACCCGGACGGCCGTGCGCGCTTCGCCGCCCGCAACATCCGCATCATCGACACCCCGGTGCAGGAAGTCGTGAACAGCGAGGACGGCGCTATCGCCGGGGTACGCCTGACCGACGGCACGCGCGTAGCCCGCCGCGTCCTCGCAGTCATCACCGAGATGCAGGCCCGCACCGAGGGCCTGGACGGCCTGAAACCGCCGATGGAGGACTTGCCCTACAACATGGGCCGCCGCTTCGCCTCCGGCATGGCCGGCACCACCGACGTGCCGGGGGTGTGGGTGGCCGGCAACGCCACCGACCTGACCGCCCAGGTGGGCGCCTCCGCCGCGGCCGGCGCTCTGGCCGGCTCCCACATCAACGCCCTGCTGGCCACCGCGGACACCGACGCGGCCCTCGCCGCGGCCGAGGGCGGCCCTGCCACCGCCTGACGTCCGCACCCCGATCGGCCGCCGTCGCCGGGGGCGCCATCCCCCTGGCGCCCCCGGCGACTGAGGCGCCTTCCCCAGGCTCATCACCGTGGCGCCCAGACTGCGCCACGGCACCGACCTCGCCTACCCCTTTGACCTGCCCTTTTCGAGAGGAACTCATGAACACGAACCAGCCCGCACAGGGGGCAGCCGCCGAAGCAAGCGGCAGGGGCGCGCCGGACGCGCGCCGACTGCGCACCATCCTGATCGCCGTCTGTGTCGCGCTGATGGCGGTCATCGCCTCGGTGACCGGGTTGAACGTCGCCCAGCCCGACATGGCCGTCGAATTCGGCGCCTCACAGACCACGATCCTATGGATCATCAACATCTACACCCTCACCCTGGCCGCGCTGCTGCTTCCGCTCGGCGCGATCGGTGACCGGCTGGGCCGCAAGTCCATGCTGATCACCGGCCTGATCATCTTCGGAGCCGCCAGCGCGTTGGCGGGCCTGGCCCCGTCATCCGAGGTCATGATTGCCGCCCGCGTGCTCAGCGGTGTGGGCGCGGCGATGATCATGCCGATCACCCTCGCTGTGATCACCTCGACCTTCCCCGACGAGCAGCGCGGAAAGGCGATCAGCGTGTGGACCGGCGTCGCCGGAGGCGGCGGCATCATCGGCATGTTCCTGTCCGCCTTGCTTGTGGACGTGGCGGACTGGCGGTGGCTGTTCGTGCTGCCCGTCATCCTGGTCGTCGTCTCGCTCGGCATGATGCGGTCCGTACCCAACTCCCGCGAGCACTCCGGGCACTCCTTCGACACCATGGGCGCTCTGGCCTCCGTCGTCGCCGTGGTAGGCCTCATCTTCGTCCTGCAGGAAGGCCCGGAGCGCGGCTGGAGCGACCCTGTCACCCTGACCAGTCTCGTCGTCGGTCTTGTGGCCCTGATCTTCTTCGTGGCCTGGGAGCTGCGCCGCAGCGACGCCTCCCTGCTGGATGTGCGCCTTTTCCGCGAGCGCGGCCTGGCCAGCGGCTCCATCACGCTGCTGGTGCTCTTCGGTGTCCAGGCGGGTGTCTTCGTGGTCCTCTTCCCGTTCCTCCAGGTCGTCCTCGGCTGGTCGGGACTGCTGTCCACCCTGGCGCTGATGCCCATGGCCGTGCTGATGATGATGACCTCCGGCCTGGCGCCCAAGCTGGCCGCGCGTATCGGCGCCCGCTCGACCATGGCGGCGGGAATTGCGCTGTTCGGCGCCGGTCTGGCCCTCATAGCCAGCATCGTCTCCGTCGACGGCGGCTACCTGTCCATCCTGCCCGGCATGCTCGCCATGGGCATCGGCATGGGCCTGTCGATGACCCCCTCCACCGAGGCCATCACCAGCTCCCTGCCGCGGGAGAAGCAGGGTGTCGCCTCCGCGCTCAACGACATCACCCGCGAGTTCGGCACCGCACTCGGCGTCGCCCTGCTCGGCGCACTCCTGGCGAGCGGCTACCGCAGTGCCGTCGACGACAAGCTCGATGGCATCCCCCAGGGCGCGGCGGACGCCGCACGCCAAGGCGTCGCCAACGCCATCGAGGCCGCGGGCACTGCCGGCTCCCGCGCGCAGGCGCTGGTTGATGCCGCCCGGCAGTCCTTCGTCGACGGCTGGCAGCAGGCCATGTGGGCAGGCGTCATCGTCATGGGCGTCTTGTTCGTCTACGCCGCCGTCCGCGGCCCGCAGAACAAACTCTCAGCGTCGGCGGACGAGGAGGAAAACCCCCGAGACCGTCACCCCCAGGTGACCGCGTAAGAGTTGAACCGGCTCGCGCAGGGCCGCACTCGCCTTCACACCACCGCTACCCGATCACCCGCGTGACTGTCCAAGTTTCATGCGATCGCTATCCGGCTCACCAGCGCGAATGTCATAGATGGCGGCTGGTGGGGCGAGCCTTACCGACAGGCCTGATTGCCGTGCTTCAGGGCCTCTCGCCCGAAGACCGACGAACCCTCGTCGAACTGATCACAGAATGCGCGGAAGGAGAACCCAACCCCGAACGGAGGCTGACGGCCTTGGAGATGCCCGAAACCCTGGGCCTTCTCGCCTACTAGAGCAGTTGCTGGAAAAGGACCGTCATCCTCGCCGCGAACTCCGGCGGAGATACCGCGCCTCTCTTGTGCAAGGCGTGCAGCTGCCAGATCTCGGCGAGCACGTCTTCCGGCGGCCGCTTACCGGCTCGCCGACGGCGCTGACCGGCCTGCCTCACCGCCTCCTTGAGCCGGTCGCGTGCTGCGGCGGGGTCGCGTATCGACGCCAGATGAATGGTCTCCATCCCGTCCGACCGGCACACCGAGATGACCACATCACCTGCAGCCTGCGTATTGGCTGAAGGGTCGAGTTGGACGTCGCGGATGAAGGTCAGTGGGATCGCCTCGTAATTCGCGAGGGAATCGCCTCGGCAGATGTACAAGTAATCAGGGCTCAGTCGATAGGTTCTGCCGAACAGCCCACCCGAGATCTTGGCGAGGAACGATTCCGAGACGCCTTCCCACACGATCTGGGCCTCGGATGGGGAAGGTATCGACACCGGCGCTCCTTTGAGAAGATCCGGAGAAGGTGGAGCGGCGGCTTACCTCGACGCTACTGCAAACCCGATCAGCTGAACAGCGCCCGGTATTGCGGGGGCGTGGCCGGCGAGCAGGACCACGAGGCGGCAGGCGGCCTTCTTCCCGATCGGCGCACGAGAGCATTGAACCAATGGCGGTATGACTGACTGGCGCTGCCGGTCAGTCATACCGTGTTCGTGGTCGCACCGTCGTTCGGCAAGACGATCTTCGCCGGTATAGTTCGATTCGACAAGGCGATCTTCATCTTCGACGCATGGTTCGAGGAGGCGACCTTTACCCACGAGGCTACGTTTGGCGAGGCCAATTTCAATTCCACCGCGTGGTTCGACAACGTTGACGGATGGCAACATGTGGACCTCGACGGGGCACGTGTTGCACAAGACTGGCACCCGGCTGCACGGGCTGCTCACCCAGCGGTTGCCGGCCGGCGGCGCGGCGACCCTGGGCTCCTCGCTGGTGGTGCTGGCCGGCGGGCTCCCGTTGCGGGCCGTCGTGCTGTTCAGCGTCCAGCTCTGACCGCTTAAAGGTAGCCGCGGGCGGCGTAGTCGTAGCTGTCGTTGAACCGGACCCAGGCCTTCTTGCCCTCGAAGGGCTCGAACTGATCCGGCTGCCACTTCTTCTTGTTCTTCAGGAAGTAGGTGGCGGCCTCGCAGCCGCCGCGCGCCCAGAACGAGGAGACCTTGTCCCGCCAGTAGGCGGTGAAGTTGAACTTCTTGCAGTTGGCCGCGGAGGCCCGCCACGCGCCCATCGCGCCGCGCCAGTACTGGTGCTCATAGACGCAGTAGTAGCCGGCCGGGCAGGACTTGGCGGTGGCCGCCAGCACCACGCGGACGTCGCCGCCCTGCCAGGAGATCTCGTTGTTGCCGACCTTCGTCCCGCCGGGGAACGCGGCCATGTAGGCGTCGACCCGGGCGCTGCTTGAGGCTGCCTGGGCCGGGAGCGCGCCGCCGGCGATGACACCGGCGCCGAGGACGATGGCGGCCACTCTCATGAAACTCATTTCGTCTCCCTCTTCGTGTGGTGAACAGGAAGATAGGCAGGCCGATGTTGAGCCCGTGTTGAGTGCGTGTTGACCCCGCTCGGGTCAGTCCGCGGACACGAACGCCAGCGCCTCGGCCCTCGGAGTGCGATGGAGCGGAAACGTACGCCATGTCGACGCACTGCGAGGGCCGTGTCCACGAAGGTCACCGCGTGCCCACGGCAGCCGCCCCCGATTGACCTGGATGGGTCCACCTGGGCAGTGCTGATGCTCCTGACAGTCGTGCCGTTGGTGTTCCGCCGCCGCCGGCCGCTGACGATGCTGTGGGTTGTGCTGGGCATGGCGCCGCTGCTGGCCGCTGACCCGATCGCGCTGCTGCTCTCCTTCATCACCTGCCTGATCGCCGGCTTCACCGCGGCGGTGCACAGCCCCCACCGGGTGCCAGCGCTGGCGAGCCTGCTGGTGGGAGCGCTGTTCTACGGCAACGTGGTGGCCGTCCGCGTTCCGGACGCCGTCATCCCGTTCCTTATCCTGTTCCCGATCCTGGTCGCGGCCAACGGGCTGCGCCGCTGGAAGGGCCGCGCCGACGAGGGCCGCGCGAAAATGTCCGCACTGGAACGGGACCAGATCGAGGCGCTGGTCCGCGCGGCCGAGCACGAACGGGCCAGGATCGCCCGCGAACTGCACGACGTGGTGACGCACAACGTCAGCGTGATGATCGTCCAGGCCGGCGCCGCCCGAAAGGTCATGGACACCGCTCCCGAGCGGGCCCAGGAGGCGCTGCTGGCGATCGAGGCCGGTGGCCGGGCCGCGATGACGGAGCTGCGCCACGTCATGGGCCTGCTCACCATCGACAGCGCCGGGGCGTACTCCGCCGGCGCGGCGGACCTGGCTCCCCAGCCGGGCCTGGACCGCCTCGACGCGCTCGTCGACCGGTTGTCGGACACCGGGGTGCCGGTCACGTTGACCAGATCCGGGCACCCGCGTCCGGTGCCGGCCGGCGTCGAACTGGCCGCCTACCGGGTGGTCCAGGAGGCGTTGACCAACACGGTCAAGCACGCGGCAGGCGCCACCGCGACGGTGCACGTCGAATACGGCGCCGGCCACCTGCGGGTGCAGGTCACTGACACCGGCGGCACACCTGGCGCGCCGGCCGCGACCGGCGGCGGGCACGGGCTGATCGGCCTACGGGAACGGCTCGCCGTCTACGGTGGAACCTTGCGTACCGGACCACCGCTCACCGGCGGCTACCGCGTCGACGCACACATACCGCTGGAGCGCACGTGACCAAATCCTTGCGAGTCGTGCTCGCCGACGACCAAGCGCTGATCCGCGCCGGCTTCCAGATGATCCTGACCGCCGACGGCATCGACATGGTCGCCGAGGCCACCAACGGCGCCGAGGCCGTCGACGCAGTCCAACGCACCCGGCCCGACGTGGTCCTGATGGACATCCGGATGCCGGAACTCGACGGCCTCGAAGCCACCCGGCGAATCCTCACCGGCGCCACCGACGAACCGCGCGTCATCATGCTGACGACGTTCGACCTCGACCACTACGTCTACACGGCGCTGACCGCAGGAGCCAGCGGCTTCCTCCTCAAGGACGTCACGCCCGAGCACCTCGTTGCCGCCGTCCGCATGGTCCGATCCGGCGACGCGCTGCTGGCCCCGGCCATCACCCGCCGCCTCGTCGAACGGTTCGTCCACCGCGGCCCCGAACCGCCCACCTCCGACCGCGACCTAGCCACGCTCACCCCTCGCGAACTCGACGTGCTGCGCCTGCTCGCCGAGGGCCTGAGCAACGCAGAACTCGCCAGCCGCCTGCACCTGTCCGAGGCGACCGTCAAATCCCACGTCGCCCGCATCCTCGCCAAGCTCGGACTCCGCGACCGGGTCCAGGCCGTCGTCCTCGCCTACCGGACCGGACTGGTCAACCCGACGACACCCACATAGGACCGGCACATCGTACTGCGCCCCGGCTTGCCGGGCAGCCGCGGCCCGCTGGCTCCGCCACTTCCTCGAGGCCCCCCGCTCGCCGGGTAGCCCCGGTGCATTGCTGCACCGAGGCCCCCTCAGAACCGTGCGTGCCACTCCTCGCGGCACACGGCTCAAGCAAGCCCCGAAGGGCGGTTCAGGTTCGCTGTGCTGGGCTCCTGCGACGCCGGGCGAGGTAGCTCCGGTGGCAGGAGGCGTGAACAAGGCGGGTCTGGTCACCGTCCGGCGAGCCGGGTCGCCCGTGATGCTCTCGGCAAGAACCCCGAAGGGCTCCGCCACGACAAGATCGGCAGCACCGGATGGGAACTGGCCCGCGCCTGGCTGACCGCCACCGGCATCACCGGCCTGCTCATCGACCGCGCCAACACCCTGCCCCTGGAGCGCATCGCGGACCTGATCGCCCTGGCCGACGACCTCGGCGCGTGGCTGTGGCTGATCTGGAGCGGAGACGAACCCCTCGGCCCGACGATGAAACTGATCGTCGAAACCGGCTATCCCGATCAGGTGATCCGCCCGCAGGATCTGCCCGACGTGCTGCCGCTGCCCGCACCCGGCCGACCCGAGCATCGCGAACCGTGGCCCGCCTTACCGGCCGCCGACTTCACCACCTTCCGCGCCGCCTGCCGCCGCCACCTAACCCCGCGCGCCCCTGCCAAGGCCCGATCCTCATCCCGCCGCACGCCCGGCACCTGCTCGCCGCCCACCAGGCCTTACGCCGCCGGCAGAACGCCGCCGACGACGAGCCGCTCTTCCTCAACGACCACGACCCCACCCGCAGCCCGGCCACCGTCTTGCTGCAGCGGACCATCCGCACCTGCGGCCGGCTCAACCTCAACGCGCCCTGGCTGCACCGCGACCCCTGCAAGTACGGCGCCGACGTCGGCCTCACCCCGCGCTCCCACGCTGTCGCTATGGGAACTGGGCGACCTCCTCGGCATCCACCCACATCACCTGCACACCGGCGACGTCCCTGACGGCCTGACCGTCCTCCCCGCCAAGGTCATCATCGAACTGGCCCGCCGCCTCGATCTGCACCCCGCCGACCTCATCGAGGCGCTCGACCCACCAACGCCCGCCCGAACAACCACCGCAGCCGACACCGAACAGCCCGACCTCAACACCGACGCCCTGACCGTGCTCACCGCGCTGGCCACCACCAGCATCCCGCTCACCGCCGACGAACTCGCCGCAGCGCTGGGCTGGACGCTCGAACGGGTGACCACGGCGCTGAGCCACGCGCACGCACATCCCGCTCTTGCCGGCCCCGTCGCGCTCCGCCGCGTTCCCCCGCACAGCTGTACCGTCTCCGCCCGGCTGGACGTCCTCACCGACGACCAGCGCCGCGCCCTTGCTGACAACGTCCGATACCGCGCCCCGCTCGCCGATGAGGAGGCCAATACGCTGCTGGCCGCCTACGTCTTCCACGGCCGCGGCGACTACGAGGTCTGGCGGCAAGACCACCTCGACGCTGAACAGGCGCTCAAGGACGGCGGCCTCCTCCACAGCCAAAACGGCCCCCACCGCGTCAGCCTGGACTCTGACGTCCGCTTCAGTCTCGACCACCGCCCCAACGCGCCAGGCGACATCCACGCAGCGCAGGATGACTCACCGACCGTCCGCCCGGGTTCATCAGAAGCGTGGTGACGGAGTGTCACCCTCGCTGATATCAAGGGCGGGCTGTTGGTCGACTATCTGAGCAAACCTCGTCGATAACCCTCGCCGACGGCGGCGGCGCGGTCGCGGACGCCGAGTTTGTCGTAGATGTGCAGCAGGTGGGTCTTGATGCTGGCCTCGCTGATGAAGAGTTTGGCGGCCGCCTGGCGATTCGAGGCGCCGTCGGCGACGAGGGCGAGGACTTGGAGTTCGCGGTCGGTAAGGGCAGCCTTGACCGGTCTGCGCACCTGGCCCATCAGGCGGCCGGCGACGGAGGGGGACAGGACCGGCTCGCCGGCGGCTGCGGCGCGGACGGCGCGCAGGAGTTCGTCGGTGGGGGCGTCTTTGAGGAGGTAGCCGGTGGCGCCGGCTTCGATGGCGGGCAGGACGTCGGAGTCGCCGTCGAAGGTGGTCAGGACGAGCGTCTTGATGTTGGGGTGGGAGTGGCGCAAGGCGGTGATGGCGGTGACGCCGTCCATTTCGGGCATGCGCAGGTCCATGAGGACGATGTCGACCTTGAGGGCTGCGGCGCGGTCGATGCCTTCGAGGCCGTTGGCGGCTTCGCCTGCGACGTGGATGTCGGGTTCGGCTTCGAAGGCGGCGCGCAGGCCGTCGCGGACGATGGGGTGGTCGTCGACGATGAGGAGGCGGATCACCGGGGGTTTCCTTGGAGCGCGGGGACGGTGGCGCTGACGGCGGTGCCCTCGCCGGGTCTGCTCTCGATTTCGAGGGAGCCGCCGACGCCGCGCAGGCGTTGTCTCATACTGCTGAGGCCGAATCCCTTGCCGTTGGGGTTGTGGATGCCGGTGCCGTCGTCGCGGATGTCGAGCAGGACGACGGCGCCGGTGTAGGAGAGGGTGAGGCCGGCGCGAGTGGCGCCCGCGTGTTTGGCGACGTTGGCGAGGGCTTCCTGGGCGACGCGGAAGAGGGTGACCTCGATGGCGGGGCTGAGGGGGACGCGGTCGCCGGTCACTTCGACGTGGAGGTCTACGCCGGTGGTCTGGCTCCAGTTGCGGGCCAGGGTAGTCATGGCTTCGGGGAGGTGGGCGTCTTCGAGCTGGTGGGGCTGCAGGGCGGCGACGGAGCGGCGGGCTTCGGTGAGGCTGTCCTGGGCGAGGTTGAGCGCGAGTTTGACGTGGGTGTCGGAGTCCTCGACGCGTTGGGCGGCACGTAGCTGGGTGATGATGCCGGTGAGACCTTGGGCGAGGGTGTCGTGGATCTCGCGGGCCATGCGCTGGCGTTCGTCGAGGATGCCGGCCTGGTGGGCTTGGGTGAGGAGCTGCGCGTGGAGGTCGGCGTTGCCCTCCAGCGCGGTCTGAAGGTCGCTGACTGCTTTCCGGTATTTGCGCTGCCGGTCCTCGATCTTGATGCCTGCGATGGAGCCGCCGCCGATGGCGACGGTCTGCACGGCGATGATCGTCAGATAGAAGGCGATGAGCTGGATGGTGGCCTGAGACCAGTCGAGCGTCGAGCCGTACAGGACGAAGGAGGTAGCGGCGACGGCGGCGAAGGTCCACTTGGAGGGAGCGAAGTGGGCGGCGAGGAAGAAGCCGGAGACGCAGTAGATGAGGAAGATGGGGTCGTGGAAGGCCAGCAACGCGGCGGTGGCCAGGATACCGGCGAAGTGGATGGTGACGACGACCCGGCGTCCGCGCACGGCGGCGGGCAGGAGGGTGTGAGTGCCGACAATCCAGGCGAGGGCCAGGGCGGTGAGCGCGAGAGTACGGAGGATCCCGTCCTCGGGCTGGTCGGGTGAGGCCAGGCTGATGACCAGGGAGACGGCGAGGGTGATGAAGGGGACGATCTCGACGACGCGCTCGAAGCGCCGCTCCCAGGCGGAAGGCGGGAAGGGGTCGTTCATCCGGGGCCTGCCCCTTCTCTCGGTATGGACGGGTTTTACCTGGTCGCGGCAGACGAGGATGAGTTTAGGCGCATGGGGATCAGGATGGCGTAGCCGTACATGAGCAGCCCTAGGGCGATCATGAAGATGATGGTGGGCCATTGCCAGATCGGTGGGAGATGAAGGGCGAGGAACCATGAGCGGTTCTCGATGCCGAAGATCTTCATGACCATGGGCACGAGACCTTGGGGGAACAAGGGAAGCCAGGCGATGGTGTAGCTGATCGTGACGCCGATGCGGTGCTGGATGGGCAGGTCCGCGGTGGTGGGTTTGCCGGCCTGGGGTGCCGGGCCATGCTTCATGAGGTTGAGCAGATCGATCCCGTGGCTCTCGAGCCTGCGGTAGGCGATCCTGCCGAGTCCCCAGGCGCTGAGGGCGCCGGTCAGCACACCGGTGACGATGCCGGCCCAGGGGTTGAGGAGAATGGCACCGGCCGCGGGCAGGGCGGTGGCGGGGACCGCGACGAGCACGAGCCAGGCGAGGCTGGTTTCGGCGGTTTCGTCAGCGCCGGTGCTGAGCGGGTTGCCGCCGCGTTTGTGGGGGTCGGTGCCGGGGACGAGCGAGGTGACGGCGAGCAGGACGATGAGTCCGGCGCCGCCGCCGAGGAGGGCGGGGAGCAGGCCGAGCACCCACGGCCAGGCCCACACCTGGCCGCTGACCAGAGTGCCGGCCAGGGACAGGAGCACTGCGGCCGGCCCGACGATGAGGAGCCACGCCAGCTGGCGTCCACGTACGTCGGCGCGTTCCGCACCGGGGGTCATGAGGGTGAGCCAGAGAGCGGTCCCGTCGGCGCCGTAGAGGTTGGCCGAGGACGCGGCGGCCATCACGATCGCGATGAGTCCCGTGAAGGGGACCATGATCCAAGCGTCGATGGTGACGAGCAGGAGAGGGGTGACGACGGCGTAGGAGAAGGCGGTGGCAAGGAGCTGGATGCGGACGAGATCGCGCCACCAGACACGCAATTCCTTGGCAGCGGCGACACGGGCGCCGCTGGTGGTGGGGAAGGGGCGGGGCGTGCCGCGGCGGGGCGGCACACCGCCGCGTGCGGCCGAGACGACGCGCCGCGACAGCAGGCCTGCCCAAGCAGCCAGGAGAAGGGCGATCACACCGGCGTTGGCCACGAGGATGGCCAGGGCGAGGAGCCAGGGGGCTTCGATGGCGGCCACACCCCATCCGGAGGGCAGGACACGGACCAGGACCTCAGACCAGGCGCCGGTGCCGCCCAGAGCTGCGACGGGCGCCCAGCCGTTGCTGCACAAGGCGATGGCGGTGCCGGTCACGATGCCGACGGCCGCCGCGGTGGCACGGGATCGGACGAACAGCCCGATGAGCGCCACGATGACGCGGGAGATCATCACCATGGTAATGAGCGTGGTGACGGCTGCAGCCAGGCCGATGAGCACCCCGGCCGGGCCGAAGCGCCAGCCGTACACGGGCAGGGACAGCAGGGCGATGAGATTCACCGCAGGCGCGGGACCCGCGAAAGCTCCAGCGAGCAGCGCCGCCGCTATCCGGCCCGGCGCGGCCGGGAGCATGGAAAAGTATTCGGGACGCAGGGCCTCGCTGCCGCCCCCGATGAAGATGGGGCCGAAGATCCAGCCGGAGAACCACACCGTCAGGGTGAGGGGCAGGTAGGCGGGCCACAAAACGGCGACGGCGATCGTTCCGAACGCCAGGATCAGTCCGGCCGCGACGCCGGTGTAGAGGTTGGAGGCGTTGTCGCCGCGCAGGGAGTTGCGCATGAGTGCCAGCCGCATGCGGATCATGTGCTGTGCCAAGGCACCTGGGCCGAGGGTCAGGAGGTGAGCCACGCCAGCCCCTCCGTTCCTCCGGCGCGGGCGCCGACGAGGTCGACGAAGGCCTCCTCCAGGGTTGCGGCGCCGCGTACGTCGGCCAGCGGCCCCGCGGCCGCGACGCGGCCGTCGGAGATCACGCCCACATGGTCACAGAGCTGCTCGACGAGGGCCATGACATGGCTGGAGATGATCACCGAACCGCCGTTGGCCGCGAACCTGCGCAGGATGGCCCTGATCGTGGCCGCGGAGACGGGGTCGACGGCCTCGAAGGGCTCGTCCAGAACGAGCAGGCGGGGCGCGTGCAGGAGGGCGACAGCCAAACCGATCTTCTTGCGCATGCCGGTGGAATATTCGATGACCAGCGTCCGCTCCGCGGAGTCGAGTTCGAGGATCTGCAGCAGCTCGTCGGTGCGTTCGGCGATGACGGCGGGCTGCAGCCCGCGCAGCAGGCCGAGGTAGGTGAGAACCTCGCGGCCGGTGAGCCGTTCCGGCATGGCGTTGCCGTCGGGCAGCACGCCGATCAGTGCCTTGGCCTGGACGGTGTCACGCCAGACGTCGACGCCGAAGATCTCGGCGCTGCCGGCGTCGGGGCGGAGCAGGCCGACGGCCATGGCCAGGGTGGTGGTCTTGCCAGCGCCGTTGGGGCCGACCAGACCGTAGAAGGATCCGGCGGGGACAGTGAGGTGGATGTCGTCGACGGCCAGGTGGTCGCCGAAGGCTTTGCGGAGTCCGGTGGTGCGGAGGGCGGGCTCCTGGTGTGTTTGCATGCCTTGAGAATCGCGCGGGGCGGGGGGTGGCGGATCGTCCGGCCGGAGAGCGGGATGGTGGATTCCGGCATCAACCGATCGGTTGATGCCGGAAGGGGGCGACCCGCCTACCGGAACCGAAGTGCCGACTTGCCAATCGGTATCGGCACTTCGCGGGTTCTTGGGATACCGCACAGCATGTATGTCCAGGATGGGATCCGATTCGGGGAAGGAAAGTGCCGCCTCCGCATGTTCTCGGCACTTTCCCTGCAGGCATGCCCGCGGCGGCCGCCAGGCCGCCATCTTCCTTGAGCGTAGAAGAGGGATCGGCACCCCGTGGCGCGCACCCTGGATGAAGGCGAGCTGATCGAGCACTGGCTGCTGATCGGCAAGGAGCCGGACCTGCTGACCGGCCGGACCGGCCCGTCCAAGCTGGCGTTGGCGTTATGGCTGAAGTTCTTCGCCCAGCACGGACGTTTTCCCGAGGGCCGCTCCGAACTGCCGGACGAGGCGGTCGCGTTCGTCGCCGGCCAGGTCAAGGTCTCCGCCGCCGAGTTGGGCCTGTTCGACTGGGAAGGCCGCACCGCCGAGCGCCACCGGGCGCAGATCCGCGCGTTCCTGGACTTCAGCGAATGCACCGTGGCCGATGCCGAGCGGCTGACGCATTGGCTGGCCACCCAGGTGTGCGAGCGGGAGCGCCAAGCCGATCGAGTGCGTCAGGCGCTGCTTCAGAGCTTCACCTCCCCATCACCTGCTCGGTGATCCGTGAGACGGTCTCGGCCGACAGCCGGGTGCCATAGATCTGCTCCAGGTGGTGCACGATGTCCCGGACGCTCATCCCGTGCGCGTACAGCGAGATGACCATGTCATCCAGGCCACCGGAGACCCGGCCCGCCCGCTTGGGCACCAGCACGGTTCGAAACTCCCGGCCCGATCCCGCAGCACCGCCAGCCGAACCGGCCCCACCCCGGTCTGCACCGTCTTGCCGATCTTCCCGTTGCGGGCGTTCCCGACCGCCGCACCGGCACCCTGTTCATGCCGGGTGTAGCCCAGATGCGCGGTCAGCTCGGCCTCCAAGGCCCGCTCCAGCACGACTTTGACCAGATCACCGAGCATGCTGCCCTCGCCGGTCAGCCGCAGCCCTCCCGCCTCATCCCGGGACCGGACCAGCAGCTCATCCAACAGCCGATCATCGATCAGCTCCCGGATCGGGCGACGTTCCCGCTGCTCACCGGCCACGCCCCTCACCGTAGACCGGACTTCACCCAGCGTGGTCGACATTTGGTCGCCGACACCCTCGATTGCCGACATGACTCTCCCCCGAAAGTGGGCCCCCCGCCCACAGATCACTTGCTTCCCAGCAAGATCACTTCCCACACCTAGAGGGATACCCCCGGGGAACCAGTCCACTTGATGGTGCCAGCAGCAGCCTCGGGGCGATTGCGGGGGAATGAGCCAAGGGGCGATGCGCCGGAGCCTTCGGCGCGCCCAGACCCAAGGGCCGATCATGCAGTCGGGACCTCGAAGGTCGATGGGCAGGGGAAGTCGGGTGCCAGTTCGCACCCCACTTGGAATACAGGTAACCCGGGGAGGCCGATGCCGCCTGAGGTGCGGCGAGAGCCGTAGTCGGTGGATCACGCCAGTGACCGAACCCTCGCGAGTAGACGGTGTCGTCGTCCTGAGGGAGCTGCGAAGCGGGGGGTCCGGCCGTTCGGCCGCCTTGCGCTCTCCAGGGGTGCGGCTGCGCCGTGGGGACTCCCAGTCGTCGTGGCCGGGTCTGTCCAGGGACACGGCCGGGTGGTGTGCGTGGCTGGTCGCCGTTACGGCCGAACGGGAACATACCGCGGATATACCGCACCTCCCTATATTTGCCCTTTGTTCGCAACCGAATCATCCTCGGCACGAGAGGGCACAGCGCAAATGGCAAGCATCCTGCGGAAGACCGCGATCTTCGGAACTCTGGGGCTGGCGTTGTCGATCATCCCGGCGGCCACCGTCTCGGCCTCGGCAACCAGCGGGCAGCGGGAGCTCTACGACAGCAAGTGCGCAGACGACGACACCGACTACGAGTACTACGGGATCCTCAGGGTTTTCTACACGCCGGACAGCAACTCTGACGTTGACCATGTCGACAACATCAAATACTTCCTGGGCACCGAGAACGGCCGGAAGCTCGGAAAGAAGAGCAACGTCAGATTGAGGATTCGCGAGTCCCTGCCCGATCGGCCCGACAAGACGCTGTGGGAGTGGGAATCCGGAGACGACATCAAGCCAGGCTGGCACTCCAAGCAGCCCTACAGGAACGTGGCCTACAAGAAGAGGTGGCACGTCGACGCCAAGTTCACCTTCGACGTTTCCGGCGTCGACCCACGGAGCGTCTGCACCACCAACAAGGCCTGACACCACGTGACGGGGGTGCCGCGGCACCCTCACTCGCCTAGGAGAGGCATCTGTGATGTCCCGAGCCGTGCTCGCCCTGCTGGTGTTCCTGACCGGCTGCAGCACCGCGACCGCTCAGCCCGACGCGCGGCCCCCGGCGATCGTGGCCGTGTCCGCGGAGGGCGCCGTGGTGGCCGACAACCGGGGCGAGGCGTTCTACGGGCTGGACCGGGCGGGCAGGGAGGTCTGGCGGGACACGGCGGCCTACTCCGAGGGTGCCGACGTGGTCTGCCAGGCGCGCTGCCCCGACCCGGTGTTCTCCGGTGCGGCAGAGGGCCCCGATCCTGAGCCGCGTTCCCTCTCCGGCGCGTTCGCGAAGTCCGATGCCCTGATCAAGCGGGTGTTGACGGCACGTGATGCCTCCGACGCGGTGATCGTCGAGAGCGACGGCTCGGAAAAGGGCAGGCTGCGGCTGATCCGGCCAAAGGGCAAGGAGAAGCGCATCCCGGTGGACAGCGGCTTCTCCTGGGCGGAGGACGCGTCCAGGACGATCGCGGTCGCGTCCACCGGGAAGCAGGTGCTGTGGTTCCGGCACGATCGGCGGGGCTGGCGCGAGACCTCCCGCAACACGATCGGTGAACCGGCCAGGGCGATCTGTACGTCGGGCACCACTGCGGTGGTCACGGGGGAACGCGCCTACCTGCTGACCCCCTCGGGCAAGCCAGTGCCGATCACCACCAGCCTCGAAGCCGTCGCCGGATGCGCCGCCGGGACGAAGGGCCTGGTCGTGTACGCCCACTGGAAGGACGGCAAGGACAGGCGGTTCACCGGCATCCGAGGTGTCGACCCCCTCGGCAAGCAGACGTGGACACGCGAGATCGCCGACGAGGCGCAGATCCGCGCCCATCCCTCCGGCGCAACCTTCGTGATCACCTACGGCGGGACGGCCGAGGTGGTCGACGGATCCGGCCGCTCGGTGGCCACGCACCCGGGCACCGCCTCTGCCGCCTACACCGCCGACGGCGCGCTGGCACTCCTGACCACCGCAGGAAAACTGCGCTGGGTACACGCCTCTTGACGACTTCTGTAATGCAGTTCTAATGTCATCGTCACATTCCTAGACGACGTCTACATATGTGACACTCTTCCGCTAAGGAAGACATGATCATTAAACTGCGTTCGTTTCTGCTGGCCGCAAGCGTGATCGTGGCCTGCAGCGCGTGCACGGTCGCAAACAGTGGCGGATCGGCCGCGGCCGGGCTGGTCCGGATCGCGCTGCCTGAAGCACCCCCCAACCCTGGAAGCCTGCGACTCCACACTGACCGCGACCGGCCGGGTAACCGGGCTCACGACGCGCCACCACGAACAGCGCCCTGCGATCGCTCTTCGGATTCGCGAAGAAGCGCGGCCTGGTCTTCTCCAACCCGACGACCGGGTTGAAGGGCCGCCCAGCGGACTTCGCCCTGCTCCCGATGACCGACGAGGAGATCCGGGCCACCGAGCAACAGGCCGATGACCTCGCCGGACGAGTCATCATCGCCCTGGCCGCCGAGAACGCCGCACGCACCGGCGCCATCCGGCACCTGACACTCGACGACCTCGACCTGGCCAACCGGCGCATCACCCTTGCTGGCCGCCGCCAACGAGTGGGCGATCTCAGCTATCGAGTACTCCGCCGCTGGCTGCGCCACCGCCGCACCACCTGGGCGCACACCCACAACCCCCACGTCCTCATCAGCGACAAGACCGCCCACGGCACCGCCCCGATCAGCCAACAATTCGTGACGCTGCGAATGAACCGCGCCGGATGCAGCGTCGACCGGATACGCAAGGACCGCATCCTGCACGAAGCTGTCGCCGGAGGGGCGGACCCGCTTCATCTGTCGTTAGTCTTCGGGATCTCCCACAACACCGCCGCCAGATACTCCGCCGTCGCCGAGCACCTACTTGCTGATTTCGACGGTGAGAAGTAGCAGCGTTTTCGGTCAGTCAGTTTGGACAGCGCTTGCGCCGGTGGCGGGCCAGAAATGTCGGTGAGAAGTAGCAGCGCTCCTCGCCCCCAACGTCCTGGCGGGCCTGGCCGCCGACCCCGACGACAGAGTACGGAAGCGAGCGGCGGCCAATCCCAGCCTGGACACGGAGCTCGCGCACCAGTTGACCACCGACCCCGCCAACGACGTTCACGCCGAGCTGGCTGCCAACCCGCACTGCTCGCCCCGGCGTGCTGACGATCCTGGCGCGCCGCCACTACGGCTGGAACGTCCGCGTAGCCGTGGCCACCAATCCCGAATGCCCGCTGGATCTGCGGCGCGGGCTCGCCACCAAGGATCGGTCTCGGACGGTTCGGGAGCGTGCCTTCTAGGACAATTTCGTGCGTGAGCGTCTTCGCCTCACCCCTGGGCTCGACAAAGGTCACAGACCATGACCACCGTCTATCGCTGGGCGGTGGGTGGGAAGTTCCTTCGGAGTCGGCCCGCCCCGCAGCAGAAGATCCCACATGCCGGTCAGGTTATCCGGTGCCACCAGCACCGGGGTCGGCCAGCGTGACCATCGTCTCGAGCAGC
>NZ_VCJS01000628.1 GCF_005893125.1 Nonomuraea basaltis
CGGCGAACGTCACCGCCGTGCACCCGGTGTTCACGCACTTGAACCGGCGCACCGTCAAGGCGAGCACCGTCTGGACACCGCCGAGTGCGATGTCGGCCAACCGCCGGACGTAGCGGCCGTGCACCCGCGCAGAGGCGTGCCCACAGCGCGGGCACTTCCCTTCCTCTGCTCGAACTCGAGCGCGCAGCGTGACCACGTTCGCCACCCGCTCGACCACGTCCACGACGATGCCGGCCAGGTACGGGAGAAGATCTTCAATGCACGCCGAGCATGATCAGCTATCGAACCGCTCCGCGTCACAAGATCAGCGACAGAGCCCGTTTACTTGTACGTGGCTCTGCACTTGAACCCGTACGCCGACAACACACTCGTCGACAGCATCCAAACCGCTGGCGGGGTCGCCATGGCGCTGCCCGTCGATGTCACCGACCGCGAAGCCATCCACGCCGCCGCCGACCAGGTCGCCGAGCAGCTCGTGCGAGCGGATCTGGTCTTCAACAACGCCGGTGTCCAGCTCATCTCCGCCATCGATGAGCTACAACTCGACGATTGGCAGCGCCAGATCGACCTGAACATCACCGGCGTAATGAACGTCATCGGCGCCTTCCTGCCACAGCTGAGCGCCGCCGCCGAGGCGGGAAAGCCGGCCGACCTGATCACTACCTCCTCCATCGCCGCCACCCGGATCCTGGAGAAGTTCTCGATCTACTCCG
>NZ_VCJS01000629.1 GCF_005893125.1 Nonomuraea basaltis
CTGCCGAAATCCGCTGAAAGTGACACGTCACGCCATCGGCGCCCGGCGGGAACGTGCCAGCCGCCAGCCGACGACACCGAGCATGAGGGCGGTACCGATCACCGTGATCCCTAGGCACACCAGGAGCGAGAGCGGGGTGAGATAGGCCAGCGCGCAGAACAGGATCGGAGTGAACAACAAGCCGTCCAGCAGAGGGTGTCGCGAAGACCAGCGGATGGCGACCCGGGGAGGAATCCAGGCAAAGGCCGCCAATGTTCCGAAGGTGAGCGCGACGAGGACTCCCATCGCGACACCACGCTTGTCGATCATCTGGAGCGTGAGCACCACGGTGCCGAGGGGAAGGAAGACACGAGAGAACCACCGAACGGCCCGGCCTTTGGCGAGCGGTGGAGGAACGTCGCCGAGTGCGGTCATGTGCCCAGGGAACTCTCGGTCGATGATCATCGTCAACCGTTCTGGAGACGTGACATCGCACCCTGGCGTGCTGTCAACGCCCGAGTCCGGCACGGTCCCGCGCATGATCGCCGACCGTACGAATCTGAGGGCGGGCGCTGCATCAACACGCGGGCGAGGCCCTCCCCCAGGGAACCCTCCCAGGGAAAGGCGCGCTCTGGACCGGACCGATCGGCTGCGCTCTCAGCGCCTCGCAGAATCGGACATAACCGGACACGGCTTTGTCGCGAGACACACGCAGGACTACGGTAGAGATCAC
>NZ_VCJS01000076.1 GCF_005893125.1 Nonomuraea basaltis
GGGCTCAGGTTGCGAGCTGCCTGGCGTCGGCTCCGCCAACTATCGCTCACAGCCACACTGCTTGCCGAGGTCCTCGCAGCGATCGTCGCAGAGGACGGGATCACGCTCCCCGCGCTGCCGGAGATTCATGATCAGTGAAGATCACTGCCCGGGACTTAGGGTCCCGCAGGGCAGGAGGCCCAGGGTTTCGGGGGTTTCCCAGGCGGTCAGGTGCCGCTCGGGGTCGGTTTCCTCGTGAGCGCACTGGTTGATCAGCTCAACGAGCGCTCTTCGGTCCTGGCAGGTCCTGAAACAGGGCGATCACAGGGTTCAGCACCGCCATCGAGGCCTCGGGCGTGATGGCGTCGTCGTCGCTGAGATCGAGCTGGATGACGATCTCGGTGAGGGCTTTCGCAACGGTGCGTTCGAGAACGGTCACGATGAGAGCTCCTAGCCAGTTTGTCGCGAGAGGCGTCTTTCCTGGTCAGCCTGTGGTTTCAGTGAGACGAGCTTCCAGGGCGGCGATCATCTGAGCAGCGCCGTCGACGTTGAGCGGGTCCCCGGAGTCGTTGATCGGACGGGGCATCTAACCTCGACGCAGCGATCGCGATTGCAGGCGGCGAACGCAGCTGATGGGATCTACCCATGCTGGATGCCTTGACGTTCCTGGACGCGCCACCGGAGGCGGTCGAGTCGTCCCCGGATCTGGTGGACGATGCGGTGAAGCTTGAATCGGTCAACGTTACCGTGTACGGCGATGCACCCAAGTCTGGCCTGTCGTTCGTTGTCGGAGAGAACGGACGGATCGACGCCGTGCACCTGTATGCCGACGGGCACCAGGGCTATGACGGCTACGTGGGCGTGATCCCATCAGGCATCCGGTTCGACATGTCCCGGGCCCAGGTGCGAGCCATCCTCGGCTCACCGAGCGCTTCGCGTGAGCGGCGCCACATCGAGTACCAAGGGGAATACCCGGCCTGGGATCGATTCGGCCTCGGGGGCGCGTACATGCATCTCGAGTACGTACAGGATCTGCGATCGATCCAGTTGATAACGCTGATGAAGCCGTCGGCGGTTCCTTGACCTGACGCCATGGCGTTCCCCAACGCCTCGTTGCCCTCGGAGGGCCTGCAGGAGGCGATTACCGGCTGGAGCACTTCCATCGTGGCCTTGGGCGTGATGGCGTCGTCGTCGCTGCGATCAAGCCTGATGACGATCTCCGTGAGGGCTTTGGCGAGAGTGCGTTCGAGCGTGGTCATGATGATGCTCTGGGCTGGTCGTTGAGGGGCGATGGGCCCTGGTCAGCCTGCCGTCGGCTCGGTGAGCCGGGCCTCCAAGTCGGCGATCATCTCTGTCAGCAGGCCGGTGTTCTCATGCCGGACCACCTGGGAGCCGACCGTGTCGATGCCGGCGACCTTCGTGATGCACTCGTCGGTGGCTTTGGCCATCGTTGCGAACTCCTTGCGGGCGATCGAGTGTGGCGCATGTAGCGGGTGACTCAGACCCTGCGCCGGGCAGGGTCGATGGAGGGCATGAACCTTTCCAGGCGGTCGCCGCGGGTTGGCCGCGATCACGCGGACGACCCGGACCGCGCGCCGCAGCCGGTGACCGTTAGTGATCCCGGCTCCGGCGGCGATGTCGGCGTAGCTGACCTCGCGCCCGTGGTTGCTGCGCAACCAGATCATCACCTCCGCGACGTCGTTCTCGGCCTGCGTGAATCCCATCGCGTCGCGCCGCCGGCTCATAGCAGCCCGCCGTTCTCGTCCAGGAACTTCGCCAGAGCGGATTCGTCCAGGGCGGAGCCGGTGGCCAGGTCCCGGACGGCGGTGATGGCTGCCTCGGCGCCGTCGCAGAGCTCGGCGATGGCCTGGGCGCGATCGGTGGTGAACCGGATCGGCTGCTTGTGCAGCCACGCCAGCGCCCGCGAGGCGGCCATGCGGATCTCGGCCATGGCGTTGAAGATGTCCATGGACGCGTCGGCCTCGGTCCCGTCACGGGCTGCTCGTGCCTGGGCGGCGAAGGCCTACCGCTCGCGGCGCTGGGCGTCGTGGTATTCGCTCTGCCGCCGACTGGTGATCGCGGCGGCCGCGGCGCGGTCGGCCGCATTGAAGTCGAAGCGCCGCTCATGGAGGCGCATCTGGACGAGCAGCCCGATAACGTGCGTGAAATCCCACAGATCATGATCGAAGGCAGGACGGTCGGCGTCGTCGGGAAGGGCCAGACCCGCCCGGCGGCAGATGTCGGCGCCAGCGAACGGCGAAAACCGGGGCCGCAGCGGGATGGTGAGCGGCGGGCGGCGCTGTCATGCCGTCTTTCCTCAGGGCGTAGCGGGACCTCCTCGTCGGCGCGCGGCGACCTTGGCCGCCGCCGCGACGAGCACGGTGGGGTCGAACCGGCCCAGCACCTGGTCGATCCGTGCGGCATAGGGGTCGAAGACGGCCATGAAATGCGCGGTAGGCATCTGCCGCCGCTGCCGGGAGAAGAACGGCAATCTAGGAACGATCCTTTCCCCGTTGTTTCCTAGTCTTGTTCGTACGCGCCCGTTCGTACGGGTCCTTGACGAGGAGTAGCGCGATGAGCGACGGCATCCAGCCCTTCCGCATCGAGATCCCCCAAGCCGACCTCGACTACTTGCACGACCGGCTGGCCACCGCCCGCTGGCCTGGCGAGCTACCCGGCGTGGGGTGGACTCGCGGCGTACCACTGGACTACCTGAAGGAGCTCGCCGAGTACTGGCGCACGCAGTATGACTGGCGTGCCCAGGAGGCGCGGCTCAACCAGTACCAGCAGTTCACCACCGAGATCGACGGCCAGCGCATCCACTTCTTGCACATCAGATCCGAGCAGGCCGGCGCGAAGCCGCTGCTGATCACGCATGGCTTCCCGAGCTCCGTCGCCGAGTTCCTGCACCTGATCGAGCCGCTGGTCAACCCCGCCGCGGGCCAGGCCTTCCACGTCGTCGCGCCGTCCCTGCCCGGCTACGCCTTCTCCACCCCGCTGGGGGCGACCGGCTGGGCGATGGGCCGTACCGCACGCGCCTGGGTCGAGCTGATGCGCCGGCTCGGCTACGACCGGTACGGCGTGCACGGCGGCGACGTCGGCGCCGGCGTGTCCGGCGCGGTCGCCGGCCTCGACGGCGAACATGTGATCGGCGTACACGTGGTGAGCGATCCGTTGACCGCCGCCAACGTCGCCACCTTCCTGCCCGGGATGGCCGACCGGCTCGACGGCGACGACCCGGTCGACAAGCTGATCCTGGAGCGGATGGACGAGTTCACGAAGGAAGGTTCCGGGTACCTGTCGATCCAGAACAGCCGGCCGCAGACCATCGGCTACGGCCTGGTCGACTCACCCCTGCTGCAGCTCGCCTGGATCGCCGAGAAGGTCCACGAATGGACAGACTTGCCGGTCGATCGCGACCAGCTCCTCACCACGGTCAGCCTGTACTGGTTCACCGGCTCGGGCGCCACCGCCGCGCACACCCTGTACGAGCAGGCGCACTCCTCCGACTGGGGCGCGCCACCCGCCGTACCGCAGGGCTTCGCGATCTTCGGCGCCGACGAGACGGTACGCAAGCTGATGCCCGCACCGGCCGACGCACACTGGACCGAGTTCCCACGCGGCAAACACTTCCCGGCGATGGAGGCCCCCACCGAGCTGGCGTCCGACCTGCAGGCCTTCTTCGGGCCACTGTCGTGACCGATGTCCTGAGCCGGCGTGGCCTCAACCGGGCCACGCCGGCTCGCCAGTACCTGCTGGAACGTGCCCCGGGCACGGGCGATCGGCGCGATCGAGCACCTCGGCCGGACGACGTGAACGTGTTCGTCCTGTACCTGTCCGGTGAATGGATTGCGCTGCTGCTGCAAGGGGCGCAATCGGGTGGCCAGATCGAGGCGCATCGCGTTGGTGAACCCGGTCTTGACCGTGCCGACGTAGGTGAGCCGCCCGGTGCGGTCCAGGACGCCGAGCAGCAACGCACCCACCCGGTGCCCGTCGGGGGCTGCCGGTCGCCAGCCGCCGATCACCACATCCGCGAACCGGGCGCTTTGACCTTGCGCCACGCCGGCGAGCGGTGGCCTGGCCGATAGGGTGCCGAAAGTCTCTTGCACACGATGCCCTCCAGGCCGAGCTGGCGGCTGGCCTCCAGCACCGCCTCAGTATGGCGACGACGACGAGCGGGTTACTGAGCCGACGACTTCATCCGGCTTGAGCCGGGTTGCGCGAAACGATCAGCAGCCGCACTGCTTGGATGCTCCGCCCCTGACCTCGGCGGTCGCTATCGTGCAACGTCATGCCCATGAAGCGAATCGCCGTCGTCGGCTGTGTAGGCAGCGGTAAGTCCCACGTCGCCCGTGAGCTGTCGCTCGATGACAGTCCTCGGTCGCTCCCGCAGGGAAGGGCTCACCAGCGCCTCGCTGCTGCTGGGGGACCTCGTTGATCAGCCCCAAAGTGGCACAGGTAACTGCTCATAACCCAGCCACACTTCCTGATCACCTCTGGCCACAACGGCTCGGCGGTGTCTTCAGGACGGGGAGGGTCGCTCGGCGAGTCAGATGTACGAGGCGCGGGGCGAGGGTGTAACGCGGCCAGGTCCTGCGCGTGTGGGCCAGAAGAAGCGGCGCACCTCCAACTCGATCCGAACCGACCGCCCGCACATCGCCAGATCCCACACGGTCCGGCGATACCGGCTGTGCACCCGGGTCGAGAGCAGCCCACACTCCGGAGATGAGGCCTCGGCCGCCACGGTGCGCGCCGCGATCAGCACCGTGTCACCGACATCCTCAACATCCAATATCCCTGAGAGCAGGGCAGAACAAAGGAAGGCAGCAGGCACCCTCGCCCGCCGGCGGGCGGATGCTGGGCGCTGCCCGCCCACTTGCCCGCGTAGGTGAACGGTGTGGGCGACGCCTTGTGGGCGGGATCGTGCCCGGCTGGGCCCACCACAGCGCCGCGGCGACCGCTCCGGCGACCAGGAGGGCGACGACAGGCCACCGGCGCCAAGCCCTTGTGAGCGCCCGTCTCGTCAGAGAAGCCGGACGCTTCTGGATCGACGTTCCCTGCCCGAAGGGCGATGGTCGATGCGGCCGAGGATCGCCTCGAAGGAGTCGGCGGCGTAGGCGTGCCCGCTCGGGGCTCGGCGGGGAACTCATGCCCGGCCCGGCCTGCATGGTCGGCGTCAGCGGCTGGGTGGCGCCGCCCGCGGCCAGAATGTCCTGTCAACCGACTTGCCGATCGCTGTCGTCCCAGTACTTTCCGCGCAGCTCGTGCTTGAGAATCTTGCCCGCGCCAGAGATGGGCAGGGCCTCGACGAACTCGCAGGAGCGGGGGGCCTTGTAGCCGGCGATGAGGCCCTTCGCGTGCGTGCGGATCTCCTCGGCGGTCGCGGTGGCGCCCGGCTGGAGGACGATGATGGCGTGGACGCGCTCGCCCCACTGCGCGTCCGGTACGCCGATCACCGCGCAGGCGGCGACCGCCGGATGCTGCGAGACGGCGTTCTCCACCTCGGTGGAGTAGACGTTCTCCCCGCCCGTGACGATCATGTCCTTGATCCGGTCGACGATGTACAAGTATCCCCCCTCGTCCATGTAGCCCCCGTCGCCGCTGTGCATCCAGCCGTCGCGCACCACGGCGGCGGTCTCGTCCGGATCGTTCCAGTAGCCGAGCATCACATGGCCGCCACGGACGATTACTTCGCCGACGGTGCCGCGCGGTACATCGTTGCCGTGGGTGTCCACGATCCGTACCTCGCAGTGTGTGGCGGCCCGTCCCGCACTGCGCAGTAGCCTGCCCCCCGCCATGTGGTCTTCGGCCCTCAGCAGGGTCGCCGTCGACGCCAGCTCCGTCATCCCGTAACCCTGGGTGAACCCGGCCGCCGGGAACTCCTTCATGGCGCGGGTCAGGACGTCCTCGGAGATCGGCGAGGCCCCGTAGATGATCGTGGTCATGCTCGACAGGTCGTAGGAACCGAGTTGAGGGTGATCCACCAGGGCCTGGATCATCAAGGGGACCATCAAGGCCGAGGTGACTTCATGCTCCTGGACGGCTTTCATGACGCTCACCGGGTTGAACGCCGGAACCATGACATGGGTGCCGCCGACCAGGTACTGCCCGATCCATGCCGCCAGGCCGGCGATGTGGAACAGCGGGGCGGAGTGGAGCATCCGCCCGCCCGGCACCGCGGGGCCGCCCTGCGCCACGGAGCCCATCGCAGAAACCAGCATGTTGGCATGGCTGAGCATGACGCCCTTGGGACGTCCGCTGGTGCCCCCGGTGTAGAACAGGCCGGCCAGGGAGTCTCCGCCCAGCCGAAGGTCTGCAACCGGATCGGCGTTCGTGATCAGCTCTTCGTATGGCGTCATCCCCTCGGGAGTGGCGCCGTCCCCGCAGTGGATTACGGTGGCCAGGTGCGGGCAGTAGTCGCGCAGCGCCGGGACATGGGTGGCGAAGAGGTCGTCCACCAGCAGGACCCTGGTCTCGGATTCGCGGAGCGAGCATCCGATCTCCACCGGGTTCCAGCGGATGTTGACCGGGTTCACCGCGCCGCCCACCCACCAAACGGCCAGCAGGTACTCGTGGTAGCGGTCGGAGTTGAGCGACAGCATCGCGACCCGGTCTCCCTTGGTCACGCCCAGCCCGCGCAGCGCCCCGGCGAGCCGGGCGACGCGGTCTGCGCTCTCCCGCCAGGTGCGCACTCGGTCTCCGCAGATGGTGGCGGGCAGGTCCGGCGTCAGCTGGACGGCTCGGTGCAGTCCTTGAGTGAGATACACAGCTCTCCTCCTGAGAGAGGTCGGATCCCCGGGGTCGGTTCACATTGGAATGGCATGTCAAAACGGCGCCGAAGCACGCGCATGCCGATCGTGCGTGGCACTTTCCCGGGGGACGACGATGATTGGGGCCGGACCGTAGGGAGGGTAACGCCGGCGATCGCTCACTTACGAGGGCGAGAAGCAGGCCATTCGGTGCTCACTTGTGTTCACTGGATCCGGGCGCACCGTACGAAGTCCTGGGACGAACCGGGATCACGTCCACGGACGTGGTGCGAAGGCGTAGCCATCAGCCGATCAAGTACTCCAGGCTGCCGCCGCGCTGGTGCGCCGCCAGCACCTACCTGAAACTGCTGCACCTGCTCAAAGACGAGATCGACGCCGCCCGGTCAACCTCATCATGGCTAAGACCCGCCACAAGAACCCCCGCACCGTCCGACCCGGCGGCGAAGCCATCGCCGAAGTCACCGGCGTCCTTGCCCCACCCCGCCGCACCCACTGAGCGGCCCCACCAACAAGACGCCAAATACCGCCGGGTAACTCACGCATCAAGCCATCAAAGTCACAGGCGGGGAGGCGCGATTGGGGGGCAGCTGGTTGCGCCGCCGCCACTCGTCGTGCTCGGGCAACTCTTTGGGCATGAAGGAACGCAGCCGGGGTGGGACGAAGACGACCATCAGCTCCACGAGCGGCTCGCTTGGGCCTGGAGGGGGTACCTGCTCCTCCGCCCGCATCGCCGCGATCCGGGCGGGGTCCACGCCGAGCTCGGCCATGCGCTCGTAGGCGCGGTCGAGGATGAAGGACGGCATGGCCTCCACGGAGTCGTCAGATCGTCATAGCGATTGTCGTCCTTCTACTCCGGGAAGCGAGTAGAGGTGAGCATCGCGTGGACTGGTGCGTGAGCAATCATCGCTGCCACGGTGTGCCCGACAGATCAGGCCAGGGGACTTCGGTTATGCGCTCCGGGGCGGTCATCGTTCCAACGTCTGCCACTGGGCCCGGACGCGCATCCGGATGGCCCTCCTTCGACAGAGCGGCATTCATGAGATCGGTTCGTAACGCATACCGCCATTTCGCCGGGTACAAGCGGGGCAACCTCGCCGTGGCGCTCAGCGGATCCTACATCCTGCTCATCATCGGTGTGAGACTCTTCGTGGAGATCTCGGTCCGGCTGCCGGACAACGACGGCCTGGCAGGCGTCTGGCTGTTCGTGGTGACCATGCCGCTGTCCTGGCTG
Source organism: Nonomuraea basaltis (assembly GCF_005893125.1). Classification (GTDB taxonomy): domain Bacteria; phylum Actinomycetota; class Actinomycetes; order Streptosporangiales; family Streptosporangiaceae; genus Nonomuraea; species Nonomuraea basaltis. The sequence continues at coordinate 7,981 of NZ_VCJS01000076.1, forward strand.
GTAACGCTCGTCGCGCCAGAGCTAGCGCCGACCACGTTCGTGTGGATTCTGACCGCGGCCGGCCTGTTCCAGGCGTCCATGCTCTACTCCGCGGTCCGCGGAAAGAAGATCACGAGCAAGCCGGAAAGCTGACCGCTGTTCATCAGCGGGGCGCTAGATGAGCCGGCCACCCCACCTCGATCCCATGGCGTCCGGCCTCCCAGCGCCTAGGCGCCCGCCAGAAGGTACGCGCGAAGCCCCGCGTCGGCCGGGCGTACGGATGGATCGGGTGTCCCGCTGATCAGTAGTGAGCGCGGCTGAACACCCGTCTGAGCTGTGAAGTGATCAGCGCGCGGTGCGATCGTCTGCGTCTGGCGGTAAAAGGCAGCGCATGGCGCTCCGACGACGCCCCATCGTCTCGTTCACACCCGGACACCCCCATGGAGCCAAGAACCCTTATGACCGGACATATCCGCATGCGATTCGCGCGGCGTATCGCCACGACGGCCGCAGTGGTCAGCGCCTCGATCTCAGCCACCGCCGGCCTCGCCATCGCCGGGACCGGCAGCACGGCCGGTACGGCCGTCACGTCCCGCTACGTCGCCCTCGGCGACTCGTACGCCTCCGGCAGCGGCCTCAGCGGCCAGCAGGACTCCCAGTGCGCGCGCTCCAACAGGAGCTACCCAGCCCTGCTGGCCCTGGTCTACAAGTCCTCGTTCAAGAACGCCACCTGCACCGGCGCCACCACCCGCAGCATCTGGAACCACCAGGGCAGCAAACCGCCGCAGGCCAACTCCCTGTCCGCGGACACGACGCTGGTCACCCTGACCATAGGCGGCAACGACATCGGCTTCTCGGAGATCATCGCCACTTGCATATCGGGCGCCACGAATAACCGCAACGGCAACCCCTGCGAGAAGTACTACGGCGACCAGCTAAGACAGCGGATCGAGAAGCTGTCCCCCCGGATCGGGGCGGTCCTGCAGGACATCAAGCGGCGCAGTCCCCGCGCACGGGTCTTGCTGGTCGGCTACCCCTCGCTGCTACCCGCCAACGGCGCCGACTGCAAGTGGGAGTCCGTGCCCTTCGCCAAGGGCGACATCCCGTACCTCGACCGCACCGTCTTCCAGCTCAACGAGATGCTCAGGCAGCAGGCGGCGTGGAACAGCACGACCTACGTCGACCTGTACACGGCCACCAAGGGCGCGGACATGTGCCAGCCCGCAAACAAGCGGTTCATCGAGCCCGTCATGCCTCTCGGCGCCAAGTCCGCCCACCCCAACTTGACGGGGCACGTCATGATGACTGCCTTCATCAAGAGGACCATCGGCTAGAAGACATGCGGGGGCCGGATTCCCTTTGCCGGGAGCCCGGCCCCCGGCTGATGCGGGAGAGCCTGATCGCAATGACAGCATCTCAGGTGCCCCGGCCGGAGACCTCGCGTCCCATCGCCTCCTTGCTCAGGATCGATGATCACGATCCCGGCGGCCAGGGCGTCGTGGTCGGCATGGTCGGGTAGCCGGTGCCCCTCCGTCCAGTGCCGCCGCCCATCGCGCCCCAGCCCGGCTTCCGGCGTGACCATTTCGCTGGCCGGTGGAGCCTGTCGCCGGCATGAGCGAGATCACGAGGGTCATGACCCCCCATGCAGAGCCGCGCCCGCTACCAGCCACCCTTGGCGAGCTGGCCGCGGACCGCGCCGTCGGGGAACTCGGCGGTGTGCAGGTTGGCGTACCAGTTCTTGGGGTTCTTCGCGATGCTCTTGAGCAGCCCGGAATCTGCACGGGCCACGCCTGCCACGGCGTTGAGCCGGCCGGGCAGTTGCTCCCCGAAGAAGGGTACGGCGACCTTGCCGTTCTTCCCTGTCTTGCCCTGGTGAATATGGAACGCGGTCGGGGCCTCGGTACCACGCCACTGGACGGCGTACTCGATCTTGTCCCCGGTGATGTGGAACAGGGCGAGCGCCCCGCCGTCCTTGTCGCCCGTCCCTACCTCGTCGTCCCCGACCAGGGTGCCGGCGAGATAGACGTCCACGGCCGTCCCCGCGGTCGCCGGTGTCGCCATCAGGCAGCCACTGGCCATGACCGCGGTGGCCACCACGGCGATCGCGCTCGAACGGTTGAACTTGACCATCAGATCCTCCCTGACGTCACGCCTTGTGACGCCGCGCCAAAGCATCGGATGGCGAGTTACTCACTTACCAGGCCACTCGATGCCAACTTCTGCCCGTCCCGACCCTTCGAGGGGCCCCACCTGGACATCCGACCTGGATCGCCGATCGCGGCGGCACGCGCCCGCGCACCTCGGTGCGCGGGCGCGTTCGGTCATTTCGCCGGGACCGCCGGGACGGCCGGCACGCACAGCGGGCCGTCGCCGGGCTCCCGCTTTCCCGCGTCCGCCGCTGGGGCTGAGGCCGGCCCGAGCGCCGGAGACAGCGCGCCGGGCGCCCCGCAAGCGCTGCCGTCGCCTTCCGAGGCGTACGCCACCCCGGCGGCGGTGAGCCCGCCCAGGACGAGGACGCCGATCACTACCGCCGGCTTGAGCCGTATCTTCATTCGCTGCTCCTGTTCGCCGATGTTCTCGCTCGTGGGTGTTCGAGCACCCCCATTGAGCCGGAAGGCGCATTCGGCCAAGGTTTGGAAATCTGGCCATCGGCGCGGTCCGTGAGCAAATGCCGGCCGAACACCGCTTCGGCCAGGATGGGCACAGGAGTGACGGGCACGGTGAAGAGAGTGGGCCAGTGCGGGTTTTGATAGCCGAGGACGAATCACTGCTGGCGCGAACCCTGATGGCGGGCCTGCGCCGCGAGGCCATGGCGGTGGATCTGGCTCCCGACGGCGCCGCGGCGCTGGAGCGGCTCGCCGTCACCGCGTACGACGTGCTGATCCTGGACCGCGACCTGCCCATCGTGCACGGTGACGAGGTGTGCCGGAGACTCGTCGAGAGCGGTTCGGCGTGTCGCATCCTCATGCTGACCGCGGCGCGGACGCTCGACGACACCGTCAGCGGGCTCGGCCTGGGCGCCGATGACTACCTGACCAAGCCGTTCCGGCTCCCCGAGCTGGTCGCGAGGGTACGGGCGCTGCACCGGCGCCCGGCCCAGACCCGCCCGCCGGTGCTGACCGGCGCCGGGATACGGCTCGACCCGCACACCCAGCGCGTCAGCCGTGACGGCCGTGACATCCGGCTGACCCGCAAGGAGTTCGCCGTGCTGGAGATCCTGCTCATCGCCCAGGGTGGCGTGGTCAGCGCCGAGCATCTGCTGGAGAAGGCCTGGGACGAACACGCCGACCCTTTCACCAATGCGGTGCGGATCACCGTGCACTCGCTGCGGCGCAAGCTCGGTGACCCGCCCGCGATCCACACCGAGATCGGCTCCGGCTACCGGCTGGCGCCGTGATGGGCCTGCGCCCCCGCCTGACCATCCGGGCCCGGCTCACCCTGCTGTACTGCGCCACCTTCACCGCGGGTACGGCCGCCGCGCTGGCCATGGTCTACCTGCTGATGTCCCGCCTGCTCACCCCCGCCGTCGCCCCTACGCCGGCCGTGTCCCCGAGCGGGACGGTTCCGGCGCCGGCCGGCGCCGGAACGCAGGTGCTCGACACGCTGCTGCTCGCCTCCGGGGTGGCGCTGGCGGTGTGCGTGCTGGGCGCGGCGGGCGTCGGCTGGCTCGTGGTCGGCCGCATGCTCGCCCCCATCCGCCGGATCACCGCCACCGCGGGGAGGATCGCCGGCGGGAACCTGGACGAGCGGGTCTGGCTGCAGGGGCCGTACGACGAGCTCAGGGAGCTGGCCGACACCTTCGACGGCATGCTCTCCCGTCTCCAGGCCGCCTTCGAGGGGCACCGGCGCTTCGCCGCCAACGCCTCGCACGAGCTGCTCACCCCACTGGCCACCAGTCAGGCCCTCCTGGACCTCGCCGCGGCCGACCCGTCGGCCTGTGACCTGTCCACGCTGCTCGCCGAGCTGACCGAGGTCAACGAGCGCAGCGAGCGGATCGTCACCGCCCTGCTCGACCTCGCCCGCGCCGAGAACGGCGTCGCCACCACGGCACCTGCCGACCTGGCCGGCTTCGCCCGCGACGCCATCGCCATCACGGCAAGGGAGGCTGCCGAGCGCGGCGTGTCGGTGACCGCGCGGCTCGACACGGCACTGGTGGACGGCGATCCGACCCTGCTGCGCCAGCTCGCCGTCAATCTCGTGGCCAACGCGATCCGGCACAACCACCCCGGCGGCCTGGCCATGGTCGAAGTCGGCGCCGACCGGCGCCAGGCCGTCATCACGGTCGCCAACACCGGCCCGCTGGTGACGCCAGAGCAGGTGGAGGTGCTGTTCGAGCCCTTCACCCGCGGCACCGGCCGCACCCGCCACCGCGACGCCGGGCGGCCCGGTGGTCACGGCCTTGGCCTCGCGATCGTCCGCGCGGTCGCCACCGCCCATCGCGGCACGCTCACCGCGACCGCCAACCCCGCCGGCGGCCTCACCGTGCACGTACGCCTCGCCCGTTCAATCCCATGAGCACTCCTGCGTACGGTAACGCCCGCCCGTACGCGTCGGGCCGCTGTCCCACCCGGAAGGTCGAGCGCCGGTGCCGCAGCGGATGAATCGCCCAGCGCAGCCACGTCACCGACCAGCAGTGCCCTTCCGGGTCACCACGGCGCGCCGGCCTGCGACGATCGGCGGTTCGCAGCTCAGTGATGCCTTGCATCCCGCTGATCGGCGCCTGCCCCGTATATCTCCTGGCGCCACAGCGCATCGCAGATTCGCTCCACCCCGCCGGCAAGATGCCGGCGATACGTGCTGAACGGCAGCCCCAGCCGCGCGGCGACCGACTCCTGGGTGGACACGCTGCGCAGGTAGGTGGCCGCGACCGCACGATGGTGCTTCTCGCCGCCCCGCTCCTTGCGCAGCGCTTCGATGGCTTGGGTCAGTACGTCATGCAGCGCCGCACCGTGCTCGACGATCAACCTGCTGCGGGCCAGCGGATTCATCGCGAGCTCCGTCGGCCGCTGCAGCACGCGCAGCGCGTCGCGCACGGCGGCATCGAATTCCGGCCGGTCCAGGACCACGAGTTCGGTGCGCCGGCCCGTGGCGGGCGCCTCAGGAACAAACGGCAGGCCTGACAGTATTAGACGGGTCCGCTCCTCCGCCCATGTCCATACCGGCTGGATCCGCCAGTCGTACCCGAACAGCGTGTAGGTCAGATCGCCGACTCGCGGCCGGTCCGCGATGATCTCGAGGCCAAGACTCGTCATGTACGGAGCCCAGAACTCTCCGGCGCGGATCGCGAGGTACGACCAGGCCAGCCTGGGCCCGGCACGGGCGATCTCGGCCACGATCCGCCACTGATGGAGATCCTCGACCGGCGAGATGGGACTGTCGGGGGTCTTGCGATATTTCGGCGAGGTCACGGAGAAGCGCGCCACGCCGAGATGCTCGCCGTGACGCAGCGAGGCGGAGCTTCGGGCGTGCGCCCAGACCGTCTCGATCACGGGGTCGGCGTCTTCGCCGTACGGCTCGGTCAACCGCAGCCAGGCAGAGAAGCCCACGATCTCGTCGTTCCGCGTCGACCGGCACAGCCGGAACGCCTCCGGCTGTCGGCTCAGCCAGAAACGCGCCAGGGCCGCTGAGTCCGGCCCCTCGACCTCGGCCGTCATGTCGATCACCGTGGCGTGGTCGGCCGGTTCGCAGCGGCTCAGCCACAGCTCGCCCTCGCCACGCCAGGTGGTGTAGTCGGACATGTACCGATCGGTGCGGTACAGATACATGAACGCGCCCACGGCGGGCAGCATCCCGCTCTCGGGGGCCGTCTGGATCCGCTCGAAGAAGTGGCGGCGAAGTTTGCCGTGCAGTTCCGCGTACCCCTCGGGATCACGCCACCGCAGGTCCGCCTCCAGCGCCTCACGCACCACGTCGTGCGGGAATAGACCCTGCTGGGCGGACTCGACAAACGGAAGGCCACGCAACCAGGCGAACATCTGCACCGCCTCGTCGCCGAGCACGGCACGCAGGAGCGACTCCGTGGTGAGATAGGCGTGGGCGCACACTTCCAGAGCCCGGCGGTGCACCGGCGTGGGCACCTCGCCGATCAGCTGGGGCAGCAGCGTCTCGATCACATCCCGGCTGGGCCGCCAGTCCGCCCTCCCCTCTTCGTCCCGCTCGGCCACCGCCGCGGCGAGCGCCAGTGCGAGGGGATGGCCGCCGGTGAAGGCCAGCAGCGCCGCGTGCATCCGCTCCGGCACGCCACGCAGGCGCAGGAAGGCCGTGGCCTCGTCCGGGGCGAGATTCCGCAGGGCCACGGTCCGCAGCAGCTCCGCCCAGCCCGGATCGGTGACCCACCGCACGTCCGGCGGCTGCCGTCCCGCGATGACGACCAGCGCCCCGGCCGGCAGCCGGGTCAGGAACCTGTCCCGCAGCCATCCCTCGAGTCCCTGGCATCGTCCGAAGGTGTCGACGAGCAGGACGGCGCGTTCGCCGGTGAGCACCGTCTCGGCCTCTTTCGCGAACGCCTCCGGAGTGGGCTCGATGAGCCGGCCGTCGATTTCCAGCACACGACGTCCGGCCGCCCGCGCTTCGGCGGCGAAGCGGCGCAGCAGCATGGACTTGCCGATGCCTCCGGGCCCGTGCAGGTACACCACCGCGACAGGCTTCGCGCCGCCGGACAGTGCGGCGCGGAAAACGCCCAGCTCGGCCACCCGCCCCGCGAAGGCACGGTCTCGTGCCGCCTGCACCTGGGCTCCTAACACGCCCACCCCTCCACTGCTCACCAGTCCCCTTCCCTGCCTCCGCCGCACGCCTTGCGAAACGTCGGGATCGCTTTTGATCGAGCGCGTTTCCCTTAGCCAGGAGGGGCGCTGCTCATAATCGCCACGATCGCAGTGGCTCGCGCGCGTTCGCGTCGGCGACTCTTACCTATCCGGTGGGGCTCGGATCGCGTCAAAGGCCGGGCAGCCCCATGAAGCCACGGCGCTCGCCCGACTGTCCGCCCACGAGCTTCCTCGGCTCCGTGATGCCGCGCCGGAGGGCTGGACGACTTAGGAGTTCGCGTCTCAGGGCAGGAGGGTGGCCTCCGCCTTGATCAGCCCCCCGGGCAGAGCCGAGAGCCTGCACGCCCAGTAGGGTGCTGGCGGTCAGCGGCAGACGGAGGCGAAGGTTGAGTGTGACACAGTTGGACGTGCCCGAGAACGCAAGGCGATCAGGGCCGTCTTCGCGTGCTCTCTTCGGCCGGCAGGACGAGATCCGCCGGCTCGATGAGTTGATCGGCTCGGCGCGAGGTGGCCGGGGAGGGGCGCTGGTCCTGCGTGGAGAGCCGGGCATCGGCAAATCCGCGTTGCTGAGGTACGTGCGGGAAGCGGCGTCCGGATTCGAGGTCATGCTCGCTTCCGGGGCGGAGTTCGAGATGGAGCTGCCCTTCGCCGCCCTCCACCAGCTGTGCGCGCCGGTCCTGAGCCATCTTTCCGCGCTGCCGGGTCCGCACCGCAAGGTCCTCGACATCGCCTTCGGGTTGGACACCGGTACGCCGGATCCGTTCCTGGTCGGCGTCGCCACACTGGGGCTGTTGGCCGAGGCGGCGGGAGAAAGCCCTCTGTTGTGCGTGGTCGACGACGCCCAATGGCTGGACCGCGACTCGGCGAAAGCACTGGCCTTTCTCGCCCGCAGGGTCGCCGCGGAACCCGTGGCCGTGGTGTTCGCCCTGCGCCGATCGAGCCCCCTGCCCGAACTCGAAGAGCTCCCGAGCCTGGCCATCGACGGGCTGACCGAGGCGGACGCACGCGCGCTGCTGGCCGCCGAGATCCGCGCTCCGCTCGACGAGCGGGTACGTGACCGCATCCTGGCGGAGGCACGCGGCAACCCGCTGGCGCTGCTGGAGCTTCCCAGAAGCGCGGGCATGGCCGCGATGGCAGGGGGATTCGCCCTCCCCGAGGCCTCCTCGACCTCGGACAAGATCGAGCGGAGCTTCCAGGCCAGGTTGGCGTCCCTGCCTGCCGAGACACGACTGTTGCTCACCATCGCGGCCGCCGAGCCGATCGGTGACCCCAGGCTGGTGTGGCGCGCGGCCGAGTTGCTGGACCTGGACGTGACGGCGGCCGGACCCGCGGAAGCCGCCGCCCTGGCCGAGTTCGGGACACGGATCCGCTTCTGTCATCCACTGGCGCGATCGGCCGCGTACCGAACCGCAGACCTGGCCGTACGCCGCAAGATCCACCACGCGCTGGCCGCGGCCACCGACCCGGCGGCGGACCCGGACCGGCTGGCCTGGCATCGCGCCCAGGCCAGCGCCGGACCCGACGAGGACGTGGCCGCGGAACTCGAACAATCCGCGACCCGTGCTCAGGCGCGCGGTGGCGTGGCGGCCGCGGCGGCCTTCCTCGAACGGGCGGCGGCTCTCTCGCTCGACCCCGACCGGCGTATCGAGCGAGTCCTCGCGGCGGCACAGGCCAAACTCCAGGCGGGCGCGCTGGATGTGGCAGCCGAAACTCCTGACCAGCGTGGCGGCCGGCTCTCTGAACCGGCGCCAGGGCGCACGCGTCGGCCTCCTGCACGGCCGGATCTCCTTCGCCCGGCACCGCGGCGCCGGTGACGCCCCCACCTACCTGCTCCGAGCGGCCCAGGAGCTGGCTGATGTGGACGTGAAATGGTCGCGAGCCTGCTACCTGGACGCGCTGGAGATGGGGATCATCATCGGCCACGTGGGGGACGCCATGGGCGCGATCGTTGACGCGGCCCGTTCGGCGCCGCCGGCTCCGCAGCCACCCGACAGCGCCGATGTCGTACTGGACGCCCTTGTCAGCCTGGCCACCGACGGCCACCGGGCCGCGGTCCCCGTGCTGCGGCCGATCGTCGCTGACGTCGACAACGAGGTGTGGATCCGGCGCCCGTCGCTGGGCTCGTTGCTTTCGGTGGAGCTATGGGACTTCGACGCCTATTTCGACATCGCCGCCCGCGTGGTGGAGGCGGGTCGCGAATCTGGTTCGCATCTCACTCTCTCCATCGGCTTGGCCATGCTGGCCACCGCCTCGGCACACGCCGGCGACCTCAGGACGGCCATCGAGCTGATCTCCGAAGGAGACGCGATCGCCGATGTCACCGGGGCCGCACCGCTGATCTACCCCCGGCTTCATCTGGTGGCCCTGCGCGGTCGCCGCAAGGAGGCCACCGAGCTGATCGAGGCCGCCACCACGGCGAACCCGATGACCCTCAGCGCCCATTGGGCGACGGCCGTGCTGAGCAACGGCCTGGCCGACTACCCGGCGGCGCTCGTCGCAGCGCGGCAGGCCGTCGAGAACGGCGAACTCGCCACGAGCGGGCTCACCCTGCCCGAGCTCATCGAGGCGGCGGTGCGCTGCGGCGAGCGGGAACCGGCCGCGACGGCGCTGGCGGCCCTGGCCGAGCGCACTTCCGCCAGCGGCGCCGCCTGGGGACTGGGCGTGGAGGCGTACTGCCGGGCACTGGTTACCGACGACGAGGACGCCTACCGCGAGGCCCTCACGCACCTCGAAGGCAGCCGGGCGGCCGTTTACCGGGGCCGGGCGCACCTGCTGTACGGGGAGTGGCTGCGGCGGCAGGGGCGGCGGCGAGACGCACGAGAGCAACTCCGCATCGCTCATGAGCTGTTTTCCGGCATGGGCGTGGAGGCGTTCGCCCGCCGCGCCGCCGGCGAACTGCGTGCCACGGGCGAACACGCCCGCAGCCGTTCGTCCAGAGCGGGAGAAGGGCTCACCATGCAGGAGGCGCACATCGCTCGCTTGGTCGCTTCCGGAGAGACCTCCAAGGAGGTCGCCGCCCGATTGTTCCTCAGCCCCCGTACGGTCGACGCTCACCTTCGCAACATCTTCGGCAAGCTGGGCATCACCTCACGCCGGCAGCTCAGGGATCTGCCGGCGATCCAGTGAGGACGCGGGCGGGTTCCGAGCACCCTCGGAACTGCCGGGGACAGCCTGGCCGTCCAAGCTCCCGGCATCACCCACGTGCAGGCGCATCGTGGTGGCGCACGCCTCGTCCGTGAGCATCGTCTCCACCGGGCCCGGCCAGCTCAGCCCGTACTTCACCCGGTAACCATCCGAGACTCTCCGATGGACGGCAGGGTCGTGCACCGGTTCCAGCCGGACGGGAAGGATCGCCCTGGCCGTTTCGATCTCGGCAGGGGCGCCGGCGCGGACCGCGCGGTACCAGGCGCCGCGGCGCCCGAATGCGGAGCGGACGTAGACATCCTGGTCCACCACGACAACCCAAATCGATCTGACGGACCAGGAGCCGTCCGCACGGCGGACCCGCAGGACGATTTCGGCGATTCCTTCAAAGGTGCTCACGAGACCAAGATCTCTTTTCGCTGGCGTCCCTCGCGTCGGCGACGTTCACCTATCCGATTCACCACGGTGAACGTCGGCTTGCCTGAGGTCCGTGGTTGTGAGGTAGGTTGGCCGCTCTCTTGCCGGGCGGCGCGGTGGCGTCCGCGGCCGCACCGTGCGCGGTGGGCGCCCTCTTCATAGTTGCCACCGTGACCGGGGAGCGTCCAGGCTCACCCACGAATATGTGCTCCAGCACGATCGTCGAGGAGACACCGTGTGGCGGCCGAGCCGCCACACGGTGTTCGTTCAGGCGCTCTCGGCGGCCTTCTTGAGGTGGTCGAGCCAGGCGCCCAGCGACCCGTCGAGCGCGGCCCGCATGCCCTCGATGTCGGCGCGGACCGGATCGCCGTCCCAGGACTCCTCGGTGTGTACGCGGACCACGCCGTTCTCCTCATGGAACGTCCACAGGTGGAGGCCGGTGATGCCGTGGGCCGGGCCACCCCACAGAATGCGATTCGGCGCCTCGACCACGTGGACGGTGGAGTCGATGTCCAGCCCGAAGGTGCTCCAGTGGAAGACGGCGCCGGGGACGAGTGCGCCGTCGGCGCGGGCGGCCGTGATGTCGGACTGCCACGCCGGCCAGGCGGGCACGTCGGTGTGCAGGTCCCAGACCCGCTGGAGCGGGGCGTCGATGGTGATGTCGCGGCGGACGACGACGGGGGCGTCATGGTCGATTGCGGTGATCACAGGGAGTCCTCCTGGTCGGCGATCCAGTGGCCGTGGATGCCCGCCGGGACGCGGCGGGGCAGTTCGACGGTGGCGATGGGGGCGTTGTGCAGGTTGCTCGCGTCCAGCACGAGCAGTTGGGAGGCGTCGGCCCTGAGGTCGCTGACGATGGTGAGCAGGTAACCCTCGTCCTCGCCGGTGCCGCCCTCGGCCGGGACGAACACCGCCTCACCGGGCATGCGGTCCGCGCCGTGGGCGAGCAGTTGCCGCTCGCCGGTGACGGTGTCGAACTTGATCGTCGAGTAGCCGTCCAGGCCGGCGCCCGGGAAGGCGATGGCGTAGCTGTAGCGGTTGTAGCTCCCGGTATGGGCGTCGTTGATGCTGGGGAACTCGGTGACCAGGCTGTCCAGGGGCTCGTCGGTGGCCTTTCCGGTGGCGGGGTCCAGGATCCAGCGGTGGAGGGTCGCTCCGGCGTTCGGGGTGGGGCCGTACCCCGGGGCGCCGATCCACCACTTCCACGACGACTCCCAGCCCGCGCGGTCGTAGCGCGGCCCTTCGATCACGACGCGTCCCTGCTGGTCGGCGTAGGCGTTGGTGACGTGCAGCAGCGCGGCCACGTCCACCTCGAACCAGGTGACCTCCGCAGGGCCCGAGCGCGGCAGGACGCCGATGCGCGGCGTGTACGTATCGCTCCACCGGTACGGGATGCCGGAGTGCTCGGCCGGGTCGAACACCACGGGGAAGTTGAGGAAGACGGCGTGGTCCGCGGTGATGGCGAAGTCGTGCATCAGCGACGGACCCGAGCCGTCGACGACCTCGGAACGGATGATCTCGCCCGCGGCCGAAGCCACGAAGTAGGTCAGATAGGGCGGGAACGGGCTGTAACTCAAGAAGTGCAGCTCACCGGTGACCGGGTCCTGCTTGGGGTGGGCGGTCATCGCGCTGGTCAGCTTGCCGCCGAAGTCGTAGGGGCCGATCGTGTCCAGCTCCGCGCTGACCTCCCAGGGCAGGTTGGCCTCCTGCAGCGCCAGATAGCGGCCGCCGTGGAAGATGATGTTGGTGGCGGCCGCGCTGACCTCCAGCTCCGTCCCGGTGAACGGCACACCGTCCAGATAAGGGGTACGCACCCAGCGGTTGCGGTACCACTCGGCCCGCCCCTGGGACAGGCGTACGCCGTGCAGCATGCCCGCGCCGCGGAACCAGTGCGAAGGGGTGACGCCCGGTTGGGGATTGTGGCCGTTGCGGAGGTAACGCCCGTTCAGTTCCGGCGGCAGCGTGCCGTGAACGGTCAGCTCGCGGGCGGTGATCTCGTCGGGAACGGGTGAGTAATGGCCGCTGATGTACGGCTTGGGAAGGTCGGTGCTCATCGAGCGGATTCCTTTCAGTTTCTGATGGTGACGAACGCGAGGAGTACGGTCAGCAGAGTGATCACGGCGGAGGCCAGGAAGGCGGAACCGTACCCGCCCGCGGCGGAGACGGCGGTGAGGACGGCCAGGCCGATCGCCCCGCCGATCTGACGGGTGGCGTTGATCAGCCCACCGGCCAGGCCGCTGTCAGCGGCCGGGACGCCCGCCGACGAGAGCACGGTGAGCTGGACGAACGCCATCCCCAGCCCGGCGCCCACCAGGAGCGAGGGGCCGAGCAGGTCGAGGAGAAAGGTGCCGTCTTCGGGCGCCCTGGAGAGCCACGCCAGCCCGGCGGCGAGCAAGATCAGCGCACCGGCCAGCACGGACCGCGTGGACAGCCGACCCGCCAGCCATGGGGTGATCCAGGAGGCCACGGTGATCGTCAGGGCGAGCGGCAGCTGGGTGAGCCCCGCCTCCATCGGGGTGTATCCGAGCACCCTTTGCTGGTAGAGCGGCAGGAAGAAGAACAGTCCGAGCCAGACCGCGCCCAGCAGCGCCATCAGCAGGTTCGCCGCGCCCACCGCGCCCACCGCGAAGATCCGTGCCGGCACGAGCGCGTCGGCCGTCCGCCGCTGGAGGACGACGAAGATCAGCAGGAGCATGAGTCCGGCGACCAACCCGGGCCACGAGCCGGACAGTCCATAAGTGAGGGCGACCAGGCCGGCCGTCACCGTCAGCGCTCCACCGAGGTCGAGACGGCCACCGCGCGGCCGGTCGGTGGCGACCAGCACCCAGGTGGCGATCATCACGGCGACGGCGACGGGGATCATGACGAAGAACACCGAACGCCAGCCGTAAAGACCGCTGAGCAGCCCGCCCAGCAGAACACCCGCTGCGCCGCCCGACCGCGCCCCACACGCCCAGCGCGGTGCCGCGCCCGCTCCCCTCGGGGAAAATGGTCAGCACCAGAGCCAGCGCGGTCGGCGCGAGCAGCGCCGCCCCCACCCCCTGGGCCGCCCTCGCGGCGATCAGCATCGCGGCCCCTGGAGCCAGTCCCGCGGCCAGGGAAGACAGCGTGAACAGGCCGGCGCCAAGCAGGAAGACGCGGCGCAGGCCGTAGACGTCACCTGATCGGCCGCCGAGCAGCAGCAGCGCGCCGAACACCAGCACATAGGCGTTGACCACCCACGACAACCCCGCCGATGAGAGTCCCAGGCCGGTGCGGATCTCCGGAAGTGCGACGTTCACGATGGAGGTGCTCAGCACGACGAGGAACTGGGCGGTCGCCAGGGCCGCCAGCGGCAACCACGCTCTGGATCGGATGGGCGGCTCTTCGAGTCGGGGGCCGTTCATGACGCAAAGGTCGCATCGCCGCTTCCGCGCTCGCGTCGGTAGAAATCGCCTAAGCAATGCGAGCGCCTACGGCGGCCATACCGGCCTGGGGGTTCCTCGGACCGCCGACTGCCTACGGCCGGCACTGACTAGGCGATAGTCACCGACGCGATGGTCTGCGGCCTGGGAACACGCTGTGCTCATGCAAACGAAGGAAACTCCGACATCAGAGCTCCCGCCGCAGGAAACCGTTACCGAACCCACGCCGTACGAGCCCGACAAGAAGGACAAGCACGGCAAGAAGCGCATGGCCAAGCGTCGTGCCGCCAAGGGCCTGGCCTGGTTCGCCCTGATCTTCATCGCAGTGTTGGTGCTGTCCGAGCCTTGGCTGCTGCTGCCGGCGGCGGCCATGCTCGTCGCGATCAGTCTGTGGGACTGACGCCCGATGTTCGAGCCCCTCTTCCTCACCGACATGGTCCTTGCCCTCGCGGTCATGACCGTGGCCATGATCACGGGCAGGCGCGCGGGGCGGTTGCTCAGCCGTCCCGCCGACACGCAGCGCGCGCTGCTTCGCCTGGCTCTGGCGCTGTACGGCATGGCGGCCCTGATCTTGATCCGCCTGGTCGTGGTGGGTCTGATCGGCACCGGCGGGCTGTCGCTGACCACCTCTCGCCTCAGCTTCGAAGTTCTCCTGGCGGCCGTGCCGGCTGCCGTGGCCATGGTCGCGGTATGGCGGGGATGGTCGCCGGAGAGGATCTCCATGGCCGCCCACGCCACCGCCGTGGGTGGAGCGCTGTCAGCAATCTGGTTGTACATCCCGTTCGCCCAGGCCAGCCCGCTGATCGCATTGATCGCCTCACTACTGGCGATGGGGATGTCTGTTGCGCTCGCACGATGGCGGGCGGCCGGTTCGCGCGGCTCGCGCGCGCCCTGGCTCACGCTCCTGTCCCTGCTGGTGCCCGCCATCGCGCTGGGCCTGGCCTACCAGGACAACCAGACGGCGATGTCGATGGACTGGGGCGGCGGCGCCGTACCCGCTCATGACCATCATTCCGCCGGCGCCCGCAGCGTCGAGCAGCTCACCGGCCCGCGCGACGGAACACCAGACGCCCGCTTCACCTTGACGGCCGCGCAGGGCAAGGTCCGCCTGGCCTCCGGCCGTCAGGTCGACGCACTGACCTTCAACGGCCAGTCTCCGGGACCGGCGATCCGGGTACTTCAGGGACGGCTCGTCGAGGTGACCCTGGTCAACGTCGACGTCCGCGAGGGGGTGACGGTGCACTGGCACGGCGTCGACGTGCCCAACGCCGAGGACGGCGTGCCCGGGGTCACCCAGGAGGCCGTCATGCCGGGCGGCCGGCACGTCTACCGGTTCGTCCCCGATCGCCCGGGCACCTTCTGGTACCACACCCACCGAGACTCGTCCAAGACCGTGGAGCGGGGCCTGTTCGGCGCCCTGATCGTCGAGGACGATCATCAGGCGCCAGAGAAGACAGCGTCCGAGAAGGTGGTGTTCACCCACCTGTGGCCGGGTGCCGACGATCCGATCCCCGCCTTCGACACCGCCGACCAGCCCAGCAAGCAGGCCGTCGCCGCGGGCGAGCCGGTCCTGCTCAGGTTCGTCAACAGCTCGGAGGAGCCGCAGCGCCTGCACCTCAGCGGCGTGGCGTACACGGTGACCGCCATCGACGGAAACCAGGTTCAGGGAGGCATCCCGGTGCCCTCGGGAACCGACCTGCTGCTGGCCGCGGGCGGACGCTACGACGCCGCCTTCACCATGCCGGACGGCACCGTCACCGTGTCGCTCGACACCGCCGAGTTCCCGGGCAACGCCGCCCTCGCCTTCAGCCCCACCGGGCAGAGCCCACCCGCCGCACTCGGCGCCGGGCCACTGTTCGACCCGCTCACCTACGGCACGGGCACACCGCCCGCTCAGGAGCACTACGACCGCACCTTCGACATCGGACTGGACGACGGATTCGGCTTCGCGCAGGGCCGGTTCAACTACGTGAGCAGCTCGATCAACGGCCGCCTCTATCCCGCGGTGCCCATGCTGATGGTCGACGAGGGCGACCGGGTCAAGGTCCGTATCAGCAACCGCAGCCTCATCGATCATCCGATGCACCTGCATGGGCACCGCGTGCGAGTGCTGTCCCGCAACGGCGTCCCGTCCACCGGCAGCCCGTGGTGGACGGACACACTCAACGTGGCGCCGGGTGAGGTGTTCGAGGTCGCCTTCACCGCCGACAATCCCGGCCTGTGGATGGATCACTGCCATAACTTCAAACACGCGTCCGAAGGCATGATCATGCACCTGGGGTACGCGGACGTCACCACCCCTTACACCGAAGACCACATCCCCGAATGATGGCCGGCCTCCTCGTCCGGAGGACGGGCCGGCGGAACCTCGCCGCAGTCAACCTGGACCTAGGCGAGCCGGTTCATGTCCTTTCGTCACCTCATGGAGGAGCGGCAGCCCATCGAGGTATCGTCCGAGTTCGGCGACGACCAGGGCGCCCATGCGGTGCATCTCGGTGCTCGCCGACCCGGCGATGTGCGGTGTGAGCTGGACGTTGGGCAGGGTGAAAGCGGCGAGCCGGGTGGCAGCGGCCACGAAGATCGGCTGGACGGACCTGCTGATCACCCGAAGTCGCCGGGGAGTGCGCCGTGACGCGGTCCAGCTGTGATCGTGAATCGATTCACGGATCAGCATGGCGCAACCATAGTGACGATGTTGCGGCGGTGTCAACAGTCGGTTACGGACGTCTGGCGCTCCGTGTGATCGTTTCACGCGAGGGGGAGGGAGGTCGCGCGGACTACCAGCTCGGGCTCGAAACGTCCCTTCGTGTCCTGCTCACTCTCCATGCCGAGCAGGATCCGCACGGCGCTGGCGCCGAGCGCCGCGGAGGGGTGCCGGATGGTCGTGAGCGGCACGATCGCGAAGTCGGCGAACTCTATGTCGTCGTAGCCGACCAGCGAGAGATTCTCCGGCACCTTGATCCCGCCCACGATCAGCCCGTGCAGCAGGCCCAGGGCGAGCAGGTCGTTGCCCGCGACGATCCCGTCGGGGAAGGTGGACGCCGAGCGCCGGAGCAGCGTCCGGGCGACCGCCTCGCCGACCTTCGCGGTCTGCACCTGGATGCGGATGATCTCAATGGAGGCCGACGCCGGGAACCCGTCTACGGCTCGCTTGGCTCCCGCCAGTCGCAGGTCGACGTGAGGGTGTGCGCCGCCCACGAAAACCAGGCGCCGCCGGCCCTGGGCGAGCAGGTGCGCAGCCGCGAGATAGCCGCCCCGCTCGTTGTCGCCCGAGATCGCCGGGTAGCTGTGCGGGCCGGGGGCGACGCCGACGAGGACGAACGGGGTGCCCCGGCTCCTCATCCCGAGCAGCTCCGCGGGGACGTCGCCGACAGGGGCGGCGATGATGCCGCTCACCTGCTGAGATTCGAAGAACTTCAGGTAGGCGCGCTCGCGCGCGGAGCTCTCGTCGCTGTTGGCGACGAGGATGAAGCGGCCGTGCGCGGCGGCCTCCGCCTCCGCGCCCGCTGCGAGCTCTGCGTAGACGGGGTTGCTCATGCTGGAGACGAGCAGCCCCAGCGCCAGGCTGTGGCCGACCCGGAGCCGCCGAGCCGCTTCGTTGCCGACGTACCCCAGCTCGTCCGCGGCCGCGAGGACGCGCCGGCGCAGGTCGGGCGAGACCCGGTTCGGCTGCGTGAAGGTATAGGAGACGGTCGCTCGCGAGACCCCCGCGCGTTCCGCTACGTCTCCGACCGTGGCGGCGGCGGAATCCCCGGCCTGCGTCTGCTCCGGCACCGGTCCAGAGGTCATCGCACTCCTCACTGACATGTCCACCAGATGCGAGCCTAGTGCATCCGTGAATGGATTCACGAAAACGCCCTGGAGAGCTGCAACTCCGTTGACACGGGTTGGGCGGACGCGTAATCTGCCCGAAACACCGTGAATCGATTCACGATCTAGAACGAGCGGTCCCTATGACGGCCGCGATCATCCCCTCTTCCTCCTCCAAACGCGATCAGGTCACCTGCGAGAGGAGTCACACGTGGCTTTGCCGCATGCGACGACGACACCACCTGACGTGCGCGAGCCTGCCGCGCAGGTCTCACCAGGCCCGGTGCCGAAGGCCCGCCGCAAGGTCGGGGTGCGCGCGCCGTGGTGGTTCGTCGTCCCGGCGATCTCGATCTACCTGTTCATCGTCGTCGTGCCTAGTGCCAACGGCGCGCTGTTCTCTTTCACCGACTGGAACGGCCTGCGTCCCGACTGGTCCTTCGTCGGCCTCGAGAACTTCGCCACCGTCTTCTCCGATCGGACGGCGCGTGACGCGCTGGTCAACACACTGGTTCTGGCGGCGGTGGCCATGGTCGTCCAGAACGTCGTCGGCCTGCTGCTGGCCCTCGGCGTGAACTCCATGGTCAAGAGCCGCTACGTGCTCCGGGTGATCTTCTTCGCGCCGGTGGTGCTCACGCCGCTGGTGGCCGGGTACGTGTGGAGCTTCCTGCTGTCGCCCGACGGCGCCGTCAACGACGCGCTGCGCGCCGTGGGACTGGGCGGCCTGGCGCACGACTGGCTCGGCGATCCCGACACGGCGCTGTACGCGATCGTCCTGGAGATCGTCTGGCAGTTCGCCGGCTACTCCATGGTGATCTACCTGGCCGGGCTGCAGGCGATCCCCGCCGAGGTGCTGGAGGCGGCGACCATCGACGGCGCGGGGGCCTGGAGCAAGTTCCGCCGTGTCGTGCTGCCGCTGCTCAACGGCGCGGTCGTGATCAACGTGATGCTCTGCCTGATCGGCGGGCTCAAGCAGTTCGACCAAGTCATGGCCATGACCGGCGGCGGTCCCGGCACCGCGACCGAGTCGATCTCGACGGCGATCTACAAGAGCGCGTTCTCGCTCGGCGACTTCCCGTTCTCGATCGCCCTGGCCGTCGTCATGACCGTGGTCATCGCGGTCCTGGCCGCCGTGCAGTTCCGCCTGACGCAGAGGAAGGCCTCCTGATGCACGCGCGCTACACCTGGCGGACGCTGACGCGCGAGGCGACGCTGATCCTGCTCGCGCTGGTCTTCCTCGTGCCGCTCGTCGGCCTGCTCAACGTGTCGCTGAAGCCGCAGGACAGCCAGACCAGCGCGCTGGCCTTCGAGTTCCCGCCCACGTTCGACAACTACGCCCAGGCCTGGGACCAAGCCAGCCTCGGCGCGGCGCTGGCCAACAGCTTCGCCATCACGGCCGTCAGCGTCGTCTTGATCATCGCCTTCGCGGCGACGGCCGCCTACCCGCTGGCCCGCGTGACCCGTGGGTGGTCGCGGTACACGTTCTATTTCGTCATCGGGGGCCTGCTCGTCCCCGGCCAGCTCGCCCTGCTGCCGCTGTACGCGTCCATGCGCGACTTCGGCCTGCTCGGCTCGCTCTGGTCGGTGATCCTGATCAACGTCGGCCAGCAGATGCCGTTCTCGGTGTTCCTCTACACGATGTTCCTGCGCGAGCTGCCGCTCGACTACGAGGAGGCCGCGCTGCTGGACGGCTGCGGGCCGCTGCGGTCGTTCATGACCGTGGTGTTCCCGCTGCTGCGCCCGGTCACCGGCACCGTGGTGATCCTCAACGCGGTGGGCATCTGGAACGAGTTCTTCACCCCGCTGCTGTATCTGGGCGGCAGCGACAACACC
Source organism: Nonomuraea basaltis (assembly GCF_005893125.1). GTDB lineage: Bacteria > Actinomycetota > Actinomycetes > Streptosporangiales > Streptosporangiaceae > Nonomuraea > Nonomuraea basaltis. Next base: position 27,329 of record NZ_VCJS01000076.1, read on the forward strand.
ACGGCCCCGGTGGCGATCTACGGGTTCGTCAGCCAGTACGTATCGCAGTGGCCCCTCATCTTCGCCGGCCTGGTGATCAGTGTGATCCCCATCCTCGTCGTCTACTTCGCTCTGCAGAAGCACATCATCAAGGGCTTCGCCGGCGGCCTCAAAGGCTAGTACCCCCCACCTCGATCGGAGTTTGTCATGAAGTCGGGTAAAACGTTCGCATCCGCAGTGTGCTGCCTCGCCGTCGCGGCTGCCGCGTGCTCCACCTCGGGCGGCGGCGGCACCACGAAGGTCACCGCGTCCGACCAGGTCCTCACGCTGGCCGCGGCCGGTCAGGGGCCGGCCAAGGCGGCGGTGGAGGCGTTCCAGAAGGCCAATCCCGGGGTCACGGTGCAGACCTCGTTCACCGAGGACGACGCCTCCTACCAGCAGCAGCTGCGCACCCAGCTGTCCTCGGGCACCGCGCCCGACGTGTTCCGCATGTGGCCCGGCGGCGGCAACACCATGGCCGTACGGGACCTGGGCGCAGACGGCATGCTGATGGACCTGTCGGGCGAGAGCTGGGCGGGCGGGCTGAGTGCCGATCTCAAGGCCGTCACCAGCGACCCGGCCGGCAAGGTCGTGGCCGTGCCCGTGACGATCGGCGCCATCGGCGCCATCTGGAACGACCAGGCGCTGGCCAAGACCGGGTTGAGCAAGCCCGCCACCTGGCCCGAGGTGCTGGCGTTCTGCAAGGACGCCAAGGCCAAGAACGTCGTGCCGTTCGCCCTCGGTCTCAAGTCAGCGTGGGTGACCCAGCTGGTGCCGTACGCGCTGACCGCCTCCCTGGTCTACGGCCCGAACCCGCAGTTCACCCAGCAGCAGAAGGATGGCAAGGCCACCTTCGCGAACTCGGCGTGGAAACAGGCCATGGACAAGTACCTGCAGATGCGCGACGCGGGCTGCTTCAACGACAGCCCCAACGGCGTCGGGTACGACGAGCAGATGCAGCTGCTCGGGCAGGGCAAGGCGCTGGGCGCCGTCCACGTGTTGTCGGCCGTGCAGTCGGCGCTCAACTTCGCGCCCCAGGGCACCACGTTCTCGATGAGCCCGTTCCCCGCCACCGACAGCGCCGACGGCACTTACCTGCCGGTGTCGGTCGGCATCGTCTACGGCGTCAACGCCAATCCCAAGAACCCGGCGCTGGCCAAGAAGTTCATGGAGTTCCTCGCCTCGCCCGAGGGCCAGGCGCTGTACGCGACCGAGTCCGGCAGCAGCCCGGCGCTGTCCAGCCCGTCCTTCAAGGCCGACGCGCTGCAGCAGCCGGTGCTGGACGCGGTCAACGCGGGCAAGTCCACGCTCTATCCGGACCAGGGCTGGCCCAACCCGAAGGTGCAGCAGGAGCACCTGACCTCCATCCAGGAGCTGTTCAACGGGACGGTCGACGTTCCGACCGTGCTCGGCCGCATGGACAAGGCGTTCGGAGAGGCCAAGTGACGTTCGACCCCTCGCCGCCATCGGACACGGCCATGGAGGCGTGCCTGTGGATCACGCCGAAGATCTTCGACGACCTGCGTGACCCGACGCCCGGGGTGGAGGCGTTCTTCGACCACCACGCCGACTGGCTGGCGGACCGGCCGGTGACGGTGGTCTTCTGCGCGGGCAACGGTGACCACGTCCTCAACTACGCCGGCCGCCACGCGTGGGACGACCGCTTCGACTGGGCCCGCTACAACTGCTTCGCCCTCGCGCCCGGTGGACCGGCCGTCAGTGCGAGGGCGCACAACCGGAACTGGCTGGCCCGGGTGCGCGACGGCGGCGAGCGCTCGGCAAACCCGTACTCCGCCGGGCCGATGTTCATCGTCTCCGAGCAGCCGATGGACTACCGCACGCTGGCCGGGATCTACGCGGCCGTGCGCGCCGAGGCGGAGCGGCGCGGCCTGCGGGTCAACCTGCTGGAGTATCTGGAGCCGGGCCCGGAGTTCTGCCGCAGCGAGTGGAAGACGATACGGCACCCGGAGGTGGCCGCCGGTACCGCCGACGCCGGCGGCCACATCGTCCCAGGCGTGATCGACGTGACAGCTCCGCTCGCGCCCGACCCGCGCCCGTACGCCGCCTTCCCCGCAGGCATTCCGGCCGGGCTGCCGGCCGGGGACTTCGTCGCCGCCCAGACGGCCGCGTTCACGGCCGACTTCGGGCTGGACGGGGTTATGCTCGGCAACCAGTTCGGCCTGGTCGGGTTCTGGCATCCGGACAACGCGCCGCCGCTCACCCCAGAGCGGTCGGCCGGGATCGAGCGGTTCTTCCTGCGGCTGCGCGAAGCCATGGGGAAGGGCCTCGTCTACTGGATGGACACCTACTGGCGGGCCGAGGTGGAGCGGTCGGCCTGGGGCATGACCGACGCCGCCTACCACTCGCTCGACGCGATCCTGATCAGCACGTTCGCCGTGCTGGTGGAGCGTACCGAGATCGTGCCCAACCTGCTCAGCAAGGCCGCGCTGGGCGGCCCGCGCCCGCTGCTCGGCCTGGACTTCGTCGACCCCTGGTACTGGTACCGCACCTACCTCGACGACCGGCGCACCTATCTCTACCAGCGGGAGGCCCTGGCCGCGCATGCCACGTCCGTGGCCGGCGTCTCCTACTTCGCCAACGACACCTTCGGCCACTTCGTCCCCGAACCCGAGCTGGCGGCCACCCTCGATGTGGTGAGGAAGTGCCTAGGCTCATCAGGAACAGCTCCAGTAGGCCTGTTCTGACACTCATCACAAGAGTAGAAGTCCGTGAGCCACCTACATCCACATCCCTGGTGACCGGGCCTTCTCGCTGTCCGTCGTCGCCCTCGAAGACGGCTTCCTCACCGAACTCGCGCAATTCGGCCCCGAGCTGTTCAACCTGCCCGACACCGTGAGCCCGTGCACCAGGACACCAGCCCCGGAGACGCCCAGTGCCCGCAGCCAGCCGTCCAGGACGCGGCTGGGGTCCACCCGCCGGGCCTCGTCGTAGCCCTGCAGGTCGGCGAAGAGGACCCCGCCGGGGAAGCTGTCAAGCGCGCGGTGCGCGGCGTGGACGGCGAGGGCCGTCTTGCCGACCCCGCCCGGGCCGCCGGTCGGCGGCGGGCCGGTGATATCGCGGGCCTGGATCACCGCCCCGTGGAAGGTGCCGCCCTCGATCGTGTTACGCGTCTCGCCCGCCCCGGTGATCGAGGCGGGCTCCGCGGCGGGGTGGGCGAGGCGGCCGCGCTGCGGCGGGCCAGCACCACCCCGTACACCGACACCCCAAGCCCGGCCAGGCCGACGAACGCCCCGATCACGCTGGCCAGCTGATCGGCTTGCGTCAGATCCAGCACAATGAAGACCACGCCCAGCGCGCCGGCCACCATCGGCGGGCAGGAAGCCGCCGGGGACACCCACGGGTCCACAACAGCGCGATCTTGACATTGCAGGCGGCGGCCTGCCAGGGCGGGAAGCGATCAAGTTGTCCTCGGGAAGCGATCTTCTATGCAGGTGCTTCGTCACAGGACAACGCCATTCGTGAACGCCCCAAGCGACGATCGACCGCTGCCGTTCCGCGAACTCCTCCTGCGGCAAGGCCTTCCAGTTGTCGTCGTAGTAGAGAGCATCCAGGAAGGTAACCGGGATGCCCAGCGAAGCGCCGAGCCGGTTGGCCAGCACGGTCTTGCCGCTGCCCCCACACCCGACCACTGCGATCCTGCGCATGCTCCGACTCTAGGGGCGACGACCGTCTCAGTTCCGCAAGACTGCCGAGGTCAGCGTGCACGGCGATCACAACGGACTGCCGTTCCATTCGCTGGGCGACCCCCAACTGCCGGTAAGGCCGTCCGTTGCGGGACAACGGCGATCTCCGAGGCGCGGGCGAAGGATCGAGCGGGCAGGGAGCGTGATTGGCATGGTCGCGGACGATGCTGCTGTCCCTGCGCGCGTGACACGCTCACTGCCGCTGGCGTTCGCCGCCGGCGCGGCGGTGGGCGTGCTGGGCGGCATGATCGGCCTGGGCGGCGCCGAGCTCCGGCTGCCTCCGCTGATCAGCCTGTTCGGATTCGCAGCCCTGGCGGCGGTCATCCTGAACAAGGCGATGAGCCTGATAGTGGTGCTCACTGCGCTGCCCGCGCGGCTGGCCGTCTCCCTCGCCGAGCTGGCCGCGCACTGGACCGTGGCGGCCAACCTGCTGGCCGGCAGCCTACTCGGGGCCTGGACGGGCGCCTCCTGGGCAGTCCGCATGCGCAGCGCCGCCTCTATAAGGTGCTCGCGGCGCTGATGGTGTTGATGGCCGCCGCCCTGGTACTCAGCGCATACCACCACCCTGGGTGCCCTGGCCGTGCCTGGCCTGGCGCGGGCGCTTGCGGGGGACGTGGCGGGGTTGGGCATCGGCGTGGTCGCCGCCGTCATGGGCGTCGCCGGTGGCGAACTCCTGATCCCCACGATCGTGCTGCTCTACTCCGTCGACATCAAGACCGCCGGCAGCCTGTCCCTGGTCGTCTCCTTGCCCACCATGCTGGTGGCCTTCGCCCGCTACAGCCGCGGCGGCAGCTTCGCTGTCTTGGTCGCCAACCTCCGCTTCGTCGCCGTCATGGTCGCCGGCTCCATCACCGGCGCTCTGCTCGGCGGCTTGCTGCTTGGGGTCATTCCTGATCTGGTGCTCATCCCTGTCCTGGCCATTGTGTTGCTGATCTCTGCCATCAAGATGGCCCGCCACGTCTGACGTCGGCGGCCCGGCGTTCCAGGGGGATACATGGCCCGACCTGAGGCCGGGGGAGGCTACTCGATCGATCGTTGCCCGGATCCGTCAGGCCGTGGCCGGTTGGAGACTCCTCGCTCATCAGCATCGCACCATGATTACTCTGCGTGACCTTCAGAGAAGATGGCAACTACAACGCCACCTTGCGGATTCGCTTGGAGGCCTGTGACATGGTGATCTTCATGGACGTGTCCACGTGGGCGGCCCTGCGGGGCCTGGTGTCCCGACGGCTCAAGCACGGCTACGGGCAGGACCAGGCCACCGGCATCTACAACCGCCTCCACTGGGGTGTCTTGACGTATGCCGCCACCTACCGGCGCAGAATGCGCCCTCGAGTCCTCGCGAAGATCGATCAGTACGCTGGCCACGCCGAGGTGGTCTTCCTGCGCGACCGCCGCCATGCCAGCCCCACCCCGATCGCGGACCCGATCACGCCAAAGATGATCGCCCCGCCCTCCAGATAGCGCACCGCCACGATCGGGCCGAGCACCGTGAAACCGGCGCCCCAGCAGGCGTGTAGGTTCCGGCGTGTTGTGGCATAGGCCGGTCCTCTGAACAGGGCGTTGGCTGGTTGTCCAGTTGGTGGCGTGGCGTGGTTCGTCCGGCCTTCATGGCATCCGGGCGACCGTCCGTATGGCCGAGGCCTCAGCTAAGGTGCCGTTGCTGTCGCCGCGTCACGTGGGCGGGCCGCCGGGGGTGCCTGCTCGTTCGAGGATGTCCATGACAGTGGTATTGCATGCGCCGATCTCTTCGGCGATTTCCTGGCGAACCGGAAAGATCGTGTCCCTTCCGGATGAGGTTGGCGGGAGGGACACGCGGTGCTATCACGGCTTCTCGGGACGGGATGCACGGGTGCGAGGCGGGCGCCGATGAGTTTCCGACGCTGCCGGGGTCAGTACCGGCGACGCATCGACTACGCGCGGAGGACGACATGGCGCTGGACCTCTTTGCTGGTATCCCCGTCACCGACTACGCCGCGGCGTTGCCGTGGTACGAGCAGTTCTTCGGCGGGGAGCCCTCGTTCCTGCCGAACGACATCGAGGCGGTGTGGGAGGTGGCCGAGAACCGGTACATCTACATCGTGCAGGACCCGGAACGGGCGGGGAACGCCCTGGTGCTGTCGTTCGTCGACGACCTGGACGACCGGGTCGCCGAGATCGCCCGGCGGGGCATCGAGCCCGCCAAGCGTGAGACGTACGACGGTGGCGTGACCAAGGTGACCTACCGGGACGCGGAAGGCAATGAGATCAGCTTCGGCGGCGTCCCGGGGTGACGCCGCCTCGGACCTGATCATGGATCGCCAAGGATCAATGTCATCGGCCGGACACAGAAGCCGAAGGGATGCCAAGATCACGCGGAAGATGCCGCTGCTAGCCGGACGCTACAAGGCGGACGTCAGTGCCTGCAGGCAGGTCAACACCCACAGCCAACGACGTCGGCCAAAAGCCGAGATCCCCTCCAGCAGCTTCGAGGCGAACCCGCACCGCTCCTGGCGTGCTTGCATTAGCGAGGCCGCACCAGGACGAACACCGCGGCGGAAACCACGAAAGTGCGGTGACCTGCTCGGCATCCACTCTCATCAACTCACCGGTGACGACGAGAGGGCGGTGTCCACGCTGACGAGCCTGGGCAGGGACCGGGCCGTCGCCGGGCAGCCGCGCCCGGCTGCATGGGAAACTGCTGGGGTGACCGCACGACGTATCGCCTACCAGGGCGAGCCCGGCTCGAACTCCCACATGGTGTGCAAGCACCACTACTCCGACTGGCATGCGGTGCCGTGCGCGTCCTTCGAGGACGTGTTCGCGGTGGTGGAGAACGGCGAGGCCGAGCTGGCGATGATTCCGATCGACAACTCGATCGCCGGCCGCGTCGCCGACATCCACCACTTCCTGCCGGCCGCGGACCTGTACATCATCGGCGAGCACTTCCTGCGCATCCAGTTCAACCTGATGGCGCCGCCGGGTGCGACCCTGGGCACGATCAAGGCCGTGCACAGCCACGTGCATGCTCTCGGCCAGTGCCGCCGGATCATCCGCGAGCACGACCTGGTGCCGGTGATCGCCGGTGACACCGCCGGCGCTGCGCGCGAGGTGGCCGAGGCGGACGACCCGACCCAGGCGGCGATTGCGCCGCCGCTCGCGGCGGAGATCTACGGTCTGCACATCCTCGCCCGCGACGTCGAGGACGAGGAGCACAACACCACCCGGTTCGTGGTGCTCAGCCCGGACTTCGTGCAGGCACCGCGCGGCGAGGGCCCGGTGGTCACCTCGTTCGTCTTCAACGTCCGCAACCTGCCGGCCGCGCTTTACAAGGCGCTCGGCGGGTTCGCGACCAACGGCATCAACATGACCAAGCTGGAGAGCTACATGGTCGGCGGCCACTTCGCGGCCACCCAGTTCCTCGCCGAGGTCGACGGGCACCCCGAGGACCCCGGCCTGAAGAACGCGCTGGAGGAGCTGGCGTTCTTCACCACGGACGTGAAGATCCTCGGGGTCTACCCGGCCGACCCGTTCCGCGCCGGCTGAGTCTCGAGACGGGCGCCAGGGCGCCCTCCTGGACCACCGTCTATTCGGCGGGCTGGGCTCTGCAGGATTCCGTGTGGTTTACGCGGGCACGGGCGGCCTTTCAATCGTTATCTTGGGGGTCACCGGCGACGTCGCCGACTTATACGAAAAAGGGCCGGTCCAGCCGCTGGTCGGCCTACCGCTCGCCGAGCATGAGATGAGCCTCGAACCGCTCATCCCGACCTCCGGCACGGCATAGCCATGTGGTGGTGACCCGAGCCCTGGACGGGGGGACTGGCCCTCTTCGCCGACGTCAATCACCTAAATCAGGAGTCTTGGTGCGGAGTCAGGGAGACGCTGCCGGACGGCGAGACCGTATCGCCCTGGGGCCGCCTGTCATGCCATGGTGCTGGACCCTAGGATCCGAGGCGTGGCCAGATACTTCGATCTTCATCCGGACAATCCCCAGCCTCGCCTGATCAGCCAGATCGCCGAGATCCTGCGGGCGGACGGGCTCATCGCCTACCCCACCGACTCGTGCTATGCCCTTGGATGCCGACCGGGCAACAAGGAGGGCCTTGACCGGATCAGAGAGATCCGCGGCCTTGGCAGCGACCACCACTTCACCCTGGTGTGCCGTGACTTCGCCCAATTCGGTCAGTTCGTTCACCTGAGCAATGCGCTGTTCCGCCAGGTCAAGGCGGCGACTCCCGGCGGTTACACGTTCATTCTGCCCGCGACCAAGGAGGTGCCGCGGCGGCTGCTGCATCCCCGGAAGAAGACGGTCGGCGTTCGCATCCCTGATCACGTCGTCACCCAGGCGCTGCTGGCCGAGCTCGGCGAGCCGCTGGTGTCCAGCACCCTGCTGCTGCCCGACGAGACCGAACCTTCGACGCAGGGCTGGGAGATCAAGGAGCGGCTCGACCACGTGGTGGACGCGGTCATCGACTCCGGCGAATGCGGCGCCACTCCGACGACCGTCGTCGACTTCTCGCAGGAGGAACCCGAGATTCTCCGCCGGGGCACGGGAGACACGTCCCTGTTCGAATAGGCGACGGCAGTGGTCCCGCCGGGCACGGCACTCTCTGGATGAGGCAACGCCGCCTGGCCCTGCGCTCGTCGGCAACGCCCACGCCCTCGACCTGAGCACCCCCGAATGGACCTGAACCAGCCCGAGCCGCTCGGAACCTGGCTCCTGCGGCAAGCCCGAAACCGCGGCATCACCGCCGAGCAGGTCGCCGACCTGCTCGGCATACCCGTTCACCGCATCCGCCAATTCACCACCGCCACCGACCTCGACGACCTGCCCGTACGAGCGATCCGGGCCATGGCCAGCCAACTCGACCTGCCCTGGCCCGACTGGCTCCAACCCGTAGACATCCACCCCGACGACCGCACCGACCCAACCAGCCCCGCACATCGTGCTGGCCGGAGCGAGACCGACGCCAAAAACAACGAGATCACCGCATTCCGGCCCGCTCAGCGGAAATTGCTGAGCATGGCCAGGACGTCGTCGTAGGTACCGTTCGCCGTCGCGTCGCGAAAGAACCTGGCACGCTCGACGACGACCTCCCTGGTGTCGGGCCTTTCCCGCAAAAGGTCCAGGGCCTCGGTGAGGTAGTCCTCCAGCGGCATGGACCTCTCGTCGTCCTGCTGGCCGAGGAGGGTGGTGCGCACAGCCGGCGGGATCACCTCGATCACCTGGACGCCGCTGTCGGCGAGCTGCACGCGCAGACTCTCGCAGAAGGCGTGCAGCGCGGCCTTGGTCGCGCTGTAGGTCGGGGTGACCGCCAGCGGCACGAAGCCCATCGCCGAGGTGACGTTCATGACGACCGCGTCGTCCTTGCCCGCGAGCAGGGGCAGGAAGGCGTACGTCATCCGGATCGTGCCGAGCAGATTGATCGCGACGTGGTCCTCGGCGACCGGGAGGGAGGCGGGGTCGAGGAGGTTCTCCCGCAGCATGATGCCGGCGTTGTTGACCAGGACGTTCAGGTCGGGATGCGCGGCCGCCACCGTCTCGGCGGCGCGGATGATCGACGCGGGGTCGGCGACGTCGAGGACGAGCGCCGCGATGCCGGGGTGGGCGGTCGTGATCTCGTCCAGGAGTTCTTTGCGGCGGCCGGCGACGATCACCTTGTTGCCGGCCTCGTGCAGACGCAGCGCCAGGCCGAGCCCGATGCCCGAGGTGCCGCCGGTGATCAGAATCGTGTTGCCGGTCATCTTCATGGGGGTTCTCTCCTTCGCTGGCTGCGGGGCCGGTGAGCGCCCGCAGCCCCGACCGTAGGGGCGCCCGCGCGGAGGCGGGAGGGGAAGGTTCATCCATGGATCGGCGGTCCCTGGCTGGGCCGACGCAAAACGACGACAATGGGAGGCATGGACAGGAAAGAACTGGCGGAGTTCCTGCGCCGGCGGCGCGAGCTGCTGCGCCCCGCCGACGTCGGACTGGTCAAGGGTCCACGTCGGCGCACCCAGGGGCTGCGCCGCGAGGAGGTCGCCCAGCTCGCCGGCATGTCCACCGACTACTACGCCCGCCTGGAGCAGCAGCGCGCTCCGCAGCCGTCCGTCCAGATCACCACCGGCCTCGCCAGGGCCCTGCGCCTGACACCGGACGAACGCGACCACCTCTTCGCCCTCATCGGCCACAACGCCCCGGCCCGCTTCCATCCCTCCGAGCACGTCAGCCCGACCCTCCTGCGGGTCCTGGAACGCCTGAACGCCGACACCCCGGCCCTGGTGCTGACCGACATGGCCGAGACCCTCGCGATGAACCCGATCGCCACCGCCCTGCTCGGCGACCGGACCCGCCATACGGGCCTGGCCCGCAGCTGCTTCTACCGCTGGTTCACCGACCCGGCCGAGCGCCTGTACTACGCCGAAGAAGACCGCCCGCGCCACACCCGCACCCAGGCAGCACGCCTGCGGGCCGCGCTGACAGCCGGCAGCGACGTCGACCGAGCCGCCCGTATGGTCGCCGAACTCCACGAACTCAGCCCCGAGTTCATCCGCGTGTGGGAACTCGGGGAGGTCGCCCGGCGCTATGAGGAGTCCAAGACCATCCTCCACCCCGACCTCGGCCGTATCGACGTCGACGCCCAGTTCCTGTGCACCCAAGACCGCACTCAGACCCTGGTGGTGCTGGCCGCCCGCCCCGGCACCGACAGCCAGGGAAAGCTCGAACTCCTCTCCGTCATAGGACACCAGCAGTTCGCCCCCTAACCGACACCGCCTTGGGGCGAACCAGGGGGGCAGCACTGGCCGGAGAGCGGCCATAGCGATCTTGAAGGTGGTGAGGGAGAGGTATTGGAGGTGTCCGGTAACGTTCGTTCGCTTTACACATCCGGCGGATAGGCAGCGCGCGCCGGTGATGTCAACCGGTGTTACCACGCGCCTCGAGGCGTCCCACGATCGTTCAACCCTCGCCCAACTCTGCGCGAGGGGTACGGCGGCCGTCGCCTTACCAGGGTGGCGATCACTTCTTCTTGTACTTCTTCGTGCTGCCGAACGACTTGGAGATCCCTCCGGGGTTGTCGCCGTTGACCACGGTGACACCGTCTCCGCTCACCACCGTGGTGTTGGTGTAGATGTCCCGTGGCCCAGGTGGAGGGGGCCGTTCGTGTCCTTGATGACGACTCCGACGTCGCCCTGCACGTCGCCGTCGTCGTCGCTGATCCTGATGTTCATGCTGCGGTCCTTTCGCTGTCGGAGGTGGGGGTGAAGCGGGGTACGGGTTGCTACACGACGACCGGCTCGGCGTCAGCCGTGCCACCATCTACCGCCACCTCGATCCCGACAAACCCGTCTCGGCGTAGGAGGGAGCGCGGCGCTGCCCGATCACCTACTACGGGGGATGAGGTTGGGGGAGAAGCTGTCGTGGAGGTGAGGCGGAGGGGTCGAGCAGGTCGCCCGGGACAGGCTTGGGCTTGCCGCTGTCGCAGGAGCCGGCGAAGAACAGTCCGCGAAGGAGGCGCGTTACCTGCGCAAGGTGGCCGCCGAGGGATGGACACCTACAAGCTGCTCTCCTCTCAGGAGGCGCACATCGACAAGGCGCGCTGCGTGCGTGCCTTCGAGGGCAACAGCGTGAGATCGACGCTCCTGCTGACTTGAGCTACGGGGTTCCGGACGCCGGAGTGGCAGAAGCAGATCAAGGAGCGCGGCAGGCCGGAAATTCGATGCCCCTCCGCTGGGGCCGCTGCAAGACTGATCACATGAGTAAGAAGGTCCCCCGCCTCACGAAGCTCTCCGCCGAGCATTGCGCGATCCTGTCGGATGTGCGGGAAAAGTGGCTGCACGTCCCGGACGCTACCGGCCCGGCCGCCCGGGAGCAGGCGGAAGCAGGCGTCGCCGACGCCTACCGGCTGGCTGGGCTGCCGGAACCCGACCGGATCGAGTGGGCCGACTCCCCGATGGCCGCCACCATCGCCGTGGCACGCCACCGGGAGGACAACGTCAGCCGCGAGATTAAGGCCGTGGGCGGCTGGCCGGAGTGGGGCGACCTCTGGGAGACGACCTGGTGGCAGATCTCCGAGCAGGTCAAGACGCCGCTTCGGACCGGGGAGCGGATCGGCGGGATGCTCAAGGACGAGGTGTACGAGCTGCTCACCACGACCCGCTGGAAGGACCTCGGTCTGCCGAAGAAGGCGCACCGGCCCTCGGAAGTGGGAATGCTGCAGGACGGGGCCATCTTGGGCCAGCACGACGTGGCGCGGCTGGCCATGCAGGAGGCGTTCCGCGGCCTCGGGCTGATCGACGCGCCGCCGGCCGACGGGCTGGCGCGGGTCGCCCGCAGCGCGGGGTGGTGGTGGCCGCTGCGCGGCGCCGCCGTGCTGACTGAACGGCCTGTCGAGCTGCACCTCGACGTGTATGGGCAGCCGCACCATGCGTACGGGCCTGCGGTGATCTATCCGGACGGGTTCGGTGTGCACGTGTGGCGGGGCTCCCGGGTCCCCGAGCACGTCATCACCGGCCAGGTCACCGGCACCCAATGGCTGGCGGAGCCGCGCGGCCAGGTGCGACTGATCATCGCCGAGCGCATGGGCTACCAGTGGCTTTTGGACCAGGTCCCGAAAATCAGAATGGGCGCGCGGCTGTGGTGTGTCACGGACCCCGGCAGCAGCGGCTACGGCGTGAGCAGGTCGTGGGTGATGCCCGAGGATATCTGGCTGCTGGAGACGCAGGACGGGCCGCGCCGCGTCCCGCCCGACGTCAAGAACGCCAAGGCCGCCGCCGAATGGCTGCGCAGGTCAGGTAAGGACTACCGCCCGCCGACCCCGAGTTATTGAGGATGTGACTATGTTTCCTTCCCGGCTGGAGCGCAAGCATCCGTTCCGCCAGTGGAAGACCTGGACCATGCCGGGCGGGCTGACGCTCACCGGATACTCGCGGGCCAACGACAAGACGTTCTTCCACGTGCCCGAGCTGAAACTGGCTCTGGACGCCGGGCTCGTGGAAGGCCGGCAGGTCGACACGGTCCTGCTCACGCACACCCACCTCGACCACTCCAAGGACCTCGACTTCCTGGCGACCAGGCCCACCGGGGTGGATATCTACGCTCCCGCGCAGGCGGCCGGCTACGTCCGCGACTACCTGCGCGCCACGACTGCGCTGAACCAGACCGCCGCCTTCGACCCGGCCCAGGCCGAGGGCGTGCGAGTGCACGGGGTATGTCCGGAGGAGGAGTTCGCCATCGGCAAGGGCGGCTCGCACACGGTACGGGTGTTCGCCGCGGAGCACAAGGTGCCCAGCGTCGGCTACTGCGTCGCGGAGAGCCGGCGGGCGCTGGCCCCCGAGTACGCCTCGCTCAAGGAGACTCTGAGCCCGGTGGAGTTCGGGCGGCTGCTCGCCCGGGAACGGGCGGACGGCCGCGAGGTGGAGCGTCCGGTCCGGCGGCCGCTGTTCGCCTATCTGGGCGACACCCACGCCGACGCGCTGCCGCGCACGCCCTGGCTGACCGACTACCCGGTGATCATCACCGAGTGCACGTACCTGGACGACGCGGAGCTGGACCGAGCCAGGCGCGTGGGCCACACGGTGTGGAGCGAGCTGCGGCCGTTCGTGGCGGCGCATCCGGACAACCTGTTCGTGCTGACCCACTTCAGCCTGCGCCACTCGGAGCAGGACGTGGTCGCGTTCTTTGAGAAGGAGGACCTGGCCAACGTCCTGGTGTGGGCGGTCAGGTGAGGACGTCGGCGCCGCTACTGCTCAACGGCCTGCCGGGTCCGCGCATCGGACAACGACACGATCGTACGATGCGGGACCGAACCTGATCGTGCAGGTGACCACGAGGCCAGCGCCCGAGCAGGACATTGACGCCCCCGACCGCATCCACCACGTCCTGACCGCCCAGAGTTTCCAGTCTGCCGAGCACCTGGTCGAGCCCGCCGTGGAAGCCCACGCTCGGCGACGCCCGCCCCGGGCTGTCAGTGCTCTCCGCTCTGGCGAGCGGCCTTGCGGAGCGAGTCCCACAGGGTGTCGATGTGGTCGGGCAGCGTCGTCGGCGTGCCGATGGCGACGCGGATAGCGAAGTGACCGTTGATCGATGTGTGCGTGAGGAAGGAATGCCCTTCGGCGTTGACCGCCTCCATTGCTGCCTTGGTGGCGGTGTCGTTGGGGCGACCGTCCCGGTCGACGAGATACAGGCATACGAGCGCCAGTGACGGCGGGGTGGCCAGGGCGAAGCCCGGCTCATTATCGATCCTGCCGGCCAAAGAGTCGGCCATGGCGACGTGGCCGCGGATGCTTTCGCGCAGTCCTTCCAGTCCGGCGCCGTGCACCACCGACCAGATCTTCAGCGCACGCATACGACGGCCCAGCGGGACCTGCCAGTCGCGATAATCGATGACTTCGCCCGATTCCGTCGCGGCGTTACGCAGGTACTCCGGCGTGATGGACAGCGCTGTCGGTAGCGCTCGAGCATCGCGCACCCACATGAACGAGGCGTCGAAGGCGGTGTAGAACCACTTGTGTGCGTCGGTGCAGAAGGAGTCGGCAAGGTCCACGCCGTCCACGAGCCAGCGGAACTCGGGACACAACGCCGCGACTCCCGCCCATGCTGCGTCGACGTGCACCCACGCTTCGTGCTCACGCGCTGCCAGTGCGACGTCGCTGACGGGGTCGATGGCACCTGTGCCGGTTGTTCCCACGGTCGGACAGACCATGACCGGCCTCCTTCCGGCGGCTGCGTCCTGGGCCAGCATGTCCGCCAGGGCGTCCGCCGACATGGACAGCGTGCCCTCGGTGAAGGGGACGATCCGCAGCGCTCGCGCGCCGAGCCCGGCCACACGCACAGCCTTGGCCAGTGACGAGTGTGTCTCGGCAGTGACGTACACCGTCTCGGTGCCGTCCACGCCGTGCTCGCGCCAGTCCGGGTTGCTGCGCTGCAGCGCGGCCAACAGCGCCACTAGAGATGCCGACGAGGCCGAATCCTGCAGCGAACCGCCTCCGCCCCCGGCGAACGTGAACTCGCTGCCAAGGCCCAGCGCATCCGCTAGACCGTCGAGCAGGACCTGCTCGATCTCCGTCCCGGCCGGCGACGATGACCAGAGCATTCCCTGTGCTCCGATCCCGCCCGACGCGATGTCACCGAGGAGCGACAGCAGTGACGCGTTCGCCGGGAAGTAGCCGAAGAATCCTGGGTGCTGCCAGTGGAGCGACGAGGGGACGATCACATCGTTGAGCAGTGCGACGAGGTCATCACCCAGCGCCTCGGCCGGCTGCTCAGGCAGTTCACGAGGAAGCTGAGCCTTCACGGAGCCCGGTGAGACGTTCGGCTGCACCCGCATGGAGGGGAGCGAGGTGCGGTATTGGGCAACCCAGTCAACCAGCTGGTGGCCCTGGCGACGGAATTCATCTGGCTCGAGATCGGGCACGCTGCGTCCTATGAGGTCGTAATGGTCATGACGATGGGCAACTCAGGCGGCAATGGCGAGGGGCGACGACTACCTGGGCTTTGGGGGCTCAGGTGTCCGGGTGCAGTGGCCGGTGCCGGATTCGAGGGCCTCGATGTCACCGCACCGACTGCTGCCGCGCCAGCGCCTGTAGTCTACAGTTGTAGATTAATAGCTCCAATCTAACCCCCTGATCGGGTTGCTGGGAAGGGGTTCTCGATGAGCGTGTCAAGCCGCCTGCGTGGCCGATGGGACGGAGGTGAAGAGCCTCTTGCCAAGCAAGATCGCCCACGGCACATCCACGCGTCGGCCGGCTTGCGGAAGATCTCGCGGATCTTCCGGCGCGTAGAAGCCCGTACCTTCCGGGGCTCCGCTTCCCGCGCCGAGCCTGGCGCCGTCGGACTGTGCCTTTCTCCTCCGCATGGCTGGCCTTCCCACATCGTGATCGCCTGCGGGGCAGTCAGAGTCCTGGTTTCCTTCCCGACGGCCCGACGCTCTACGCAGGCGGGACGGCGCGTTCTCCAGTCATTGAACGCTTTCGCTTCCACCGCAATGGTGCTGGTCATGGCCACCATGTCGCAGTAATCTAGCCGTTGGTAGGGTGTGTTCATGCCGAAGATCGTGGACCACGACGAGCGGCGTGAAGAGATCATCGAAGCTGTGTGGCGCCTTGTCGCCCGGCGAGGATTCGCGTCGCTGAACATGCGAGATCTCGCAGCCGAAGCGGGGTTCTCCAACGGTGCGCTGGCACGATACTTTCCCACCAAAGCAGCAATTCTGCGGGCCGCGCTGGAGCGCGCGAACGCAGCCACCGAGCAGCGGGCCGCCCGCACCATCGCCCGGTCCAACGGCGTGGACGCATTCCGTAAGTTCTGCATCGAGATCATGCCCCTGGATAACGAGCGTCTCAACGAGGCGCGCGTTGTCATCGGCTTCTGGAATTACGCGGTAGCCGATGAGGAACTGATCGACGTCTACGACCAGGCGATGTCGCGCTGGCGCGATCAGATGCTCTCGTATCTGCGGACTGCGGCTGAAGCGGGAGAGATCAACCCGTCCTGCGATCTCGATGCGTTCTTGGATCTCGTGATGGCCACGCTGATGGGACTCCAGATCAACGCGATCTTCACCGCTGGCCTGACCACACCCACCCGTCAGTTGCGGATACTCGACGGACTCATCGCGGGGTTGCAGACCGGCACCGCTTGATCTGAGCCGCAGGCGTAGGCCGAAGCGGACGAGTGTGGCCAGGCTCATTAGCGCGTGACGGTCACTCGACGCCGGGCAGTACCGCATCGGAGGACAGGGCGGTGCGCAGGCGGCGGCTGGGGGCTCGGAGCTGATCAGCCCGCGAGGAGGACCGCGGCGACGATGCGGTTGGGGAAGAGGGGATACCAGCTGGACCCAGAGCACCTGGTCGGCGGGGTGCAGCAGGATGGGCGCACCGGTCAGCCCGGCGAGCGCGGCGGCGGCGTTGACGTGGTCGTTGTGTGCGTGGGTGCAGGCGATGGCGCACACGCTCCGGTCGCCGACCCGCTCGGCGATCGCCTCGGCGGAGTGGGCGGCGTCGATGACGATCACCTCGCGGTCGTCGCCGACGAGCCAGACGTTGTTGTCCACCTCCCACGTGCCGCCGTCCAGCGAGAACGTCCCGGAGGTGACGACCTGTTCGATCACAGCAGCACCACCGATCGGAGCACCTCGCCGTGACGCATCTTGGCGAACGCCTCTTCCACCTGATCCAGCGCGATCGTCTCGGAGACGAACCTGTCCAGCGGCAGCCGGTCCCGCAGGAACAGGTCGATCAGCATCGGGAAGTCCCGGGAGGGCAGGCAGTCGCCGTACCAGGAGGACTTCAGCGACCCGCCCCGGCCGAAGACGTCCAGCAGGGGCAGGTCGAGGGTCGTCTCCGGCGGCGGCACACCGACCAGGACCACGGTCCCAGCCAGATCCCGCGCGTAGAAGGCCTGTTGGTAGGTCTCCGGGCGGCCGACCGCGTCGATCACGACATCCGCGCCGTGGCCGGTCGTCCACGTCCACGGCGATGACCGTCGCCGCGCCGGCCAGCGACGCTCCGAGGATCGCCGCGTCGCCGACACCGCCGCAGCCGATGACGGCCACGGTGTCGCCGCGGGTGACGCCACCGGTGTTGATCGCCGCGCCGAGCCCGGCCATCACCCCGCAGCCCAGCAGTCCGGCCACCTGTGCCGGTGCCTGGGACGGGACCTTGGTGCACTGCCCCGCCGCGACGAGGGTCTTCTCCGCGAAGGCGCCGATGCCAAGGGCGGGCGAGAGCGCGGTCCCGTCAGCCAGGGTCATCTTCTGCGCGGCGTTGTGGGTGGCGAAGCAGTACCATGGCCGTCCGCGCAGGCAGGCTCGGCACTGCCCGCAGACGGCGCGCCAGTTGAGGATCACGTAGTCGCCCGGCGCCACCTCGGTGGCCCCCTCGCCGACCGCCTCCACCACGCCGGCGGCCTCATGGCCGAGCAGGAAGGGAAAGTCGTCGTTGATGCCGCCCTCCCGGTAGTGCAGGTCGGGGTGGCAGACGCCGCAGGCCTTGACACCGACCACCGCCTCCCCAGACCCGGGATCAGGGACGATCACGCTTTGGCGTGTGTGACGGCTTCCTCCCACCGGCCGGACGAGCGCCAGATGTCCATTGCAGAGGAATGCGTCGGTGTTCGCGAGTAACTGTCGCCACTGGTGTCAGCGTCCAGATCGACTTGTCGGGACCTTGGCCCGCCGTGCTGAGCATGATTCGGCCGCCCCGCCGCGATCGCCGACGTCCCCTCGGGGAAATGCGAATGACCGGCAAGTTGCTCGAGCGCAAGAATGCGTCCCATGTCTCAGGCGATACTGCGTACCGACCGCATCAAGCTTTTTCCACTGTCCGACGAACACCTCGAACACGAGATCGAACTCGACGCCGATCCCGAGGTCATGCGCTACATCACTGGCCGTGCACGTAGCCGTGAGGAAGTTGAGGTCTTCCATCGCCAGCGGCTTGCCGCCGCGGGCCGCGTCGCGGGGCTCGGCTTCTGGGCCGGTTTCGTAGAGGGGCAGTTCGTCGGCTGGTGGATCCTGGAGCCACCCACGCGCGTCGGCCAAGGCCCGATCGAAGGACAGGCCGAACTCGGGTACCGGTTGCTGCGTCGCTGCTGGCGCCAGGGCTTGGCCAGTGAGGGAGCCCGCGAGCTTGTTCGACACGGGTTCGAAGATCTTCGACTGACCCGCGTCTTCGCCGAAACCATGGCGGTCAACACTGCCTCCCGCGCAACGATGACCGCAATTGGCATGCAGCACGTCCGTACGTTCCACTTGGACTGGGAAGAACCGCTCCCAGGCAGTCATCTTGGTGAAGTCGAGTACGCGATCACCCGAGAGCAATGGCTCGCTTACCAAGCGACCAGAGCTTGAGGGCCCGTCAACGACCCCTCTTGTGTCGGGTCACGCCCCTGACGGTCCAACCCTGTCGTCGTCCGGGGCGAGGCTAAGGAACGGGAGAGACATATATTTTCCAAACGCTGTTTCAAAACGATGTTTGGATACGCTACCAGCTCCGCTAGGCTGGTCGTCGTGGGAAGGCCGAGAACAAACGACGACACCGTGAAAGACCGCCTCATCGACTCCGCGACCGAGATGTTCGCCACCCGTCCACGGGAGTCGATCACTATCCGCGCCCTGGCCGCCGCCGCCGGGACCGCGACCGCCGCGGTCTACTCGCTGTTCGACGGCAAGGACGGGCTGATCGCCGAAGTACGCGACAGGGCGGTGGCCGGGCTGTCCCAGGACCTGTCGGCGGTACCGACCTCCGATGACCCCCTCGCCGACCTCTATGCGCTCGCGGTCGCTTACCGGCGATGGGGGCGCGAGCACCGTCACCTCTACACGGTGTTGTTCGGCGGCGTGCAGAGCTTCGACCCGTCCGGCGACATGGGTGCCGCAGATCCCGTCAGGCCGCTCATCGAGGCGATAGACCGCGCTCGGTCGGCCTCCGCGCTCTCGGGTGACGCGACCTCCATCGCGCTCTCCCTCTGGGTGACCCTGCACGGTCTGGTGACTCTCGAACTGGCCGGGGCCCTCGATACCGCCACGGCCGAGACCACGTTCCGCTCGACGATCCCCGCCGCGCTGCGCGGCTGGGCGGCCTGACTTCGCAGCGTCAGCCAACGCAGCGCTCTCAGGCTGTCCCCCGCCTGACGGGGCTACGCGGACGTCGCCCAGCGGGGACGGCTCATGGCGCTCGCCGATGAGGTTTTGGCCGCGATACGCGGCCAAAACCTTCGGCCCACGGAGACCCGCAACGGAACCGTTTCGTACGGTAAGCGCATTCCCGCCCGGAGACACATCGGCGCCCTCACGCGTCTACGGTTTGAGGGCGCGCGGTCAGGAGAACGTTTCCGGGTGGGCGAGGGCAAGGCTGGCCGCGCCGTGAGCGTGCTGGCTGTCGTGCCATGGCCGGACGATCACTTTGACGTGGTGGGCGGCGGCGACCGGGCTGGCCTGCATCGCTTCGAGGAATCCGGGCTCCAGCCCTGGCCACAGGTCGTGGTTCTCGCCGATGACGGCGATGGCGGGCGTGCCGAGCAGGTTGACGACGCCGGCGATCGCCCGGCCGAGGATTGTGCCGATCTCGGCGAGGAGTTCGATGATCGCCGGCTCACCGGATGCTGATCGGGTACGGACCGCCTCGATGCTCGTGTCCGCGTCGGCCAGGCCCTTGCGCCGGGCGGCGCGCAGGATTCCGCGGTCACTGGTGAAGGTTTCCAGGCAACCCCGGGCGCCGCACGGGCATCGCGGGCCGGTGGAGCTGACCGGTGTGTGGCCGAACTCGCCGGACAGGCCATTGGGGCTACGGTGTACGCGCCGGTGCAGGACCGCGCCGAGCCCTACGCCGTCGCCGATGCCGAGCACCAGGAAGTCGTCGTGCTCGCGTCCGGCCCCATACAGCAGCTCGGCGGTGGTGCTGGCTCTGATGACGTTGTCGACCAGCACCGGAATCGGCAGTTCGGCGCGTAGCCGCTGGCCGAGTGGAAGGTCGGTCCAGCCGAATCGAGGGCTGAATCGGATGTAACCGGTCGCAGGGTCGACGGGATCGGGTACGGCGACTCCGACGCCCTTCAGGCGCGGCCCGACGGATGGGTCCCCCAGATACCGGCGGATCGCGTCGAGCAGTTGAGGCACTGGATCCGAGTGGTGGTCGAACGAAGATTGATCGGATGTCATGATCCGGCCGTCGAGCCCGACGACGACAGAGACGAGATGGTCGGCCGCGACGCGTATGCCGATGGTGGCGGCGGCCTCGGGCACGACCTGCAGCGGGATGCGGGGTCGGCCGACGGTGCCGGTCTGCGGGGCGAGGGCCCGCAGATAGCCAGAGGACAGCAGTCGCCCGGTGTGCTCGTGCACCGTGGCTATGCCGAGCCGCAGGCGGGTCGCGATCTGCCGCCGGTCCAGGGCACCGGCGGTGCCGAGCAGCGCCAGGATCTCGACGGGGGTCAGATCGCCACGAAGAGTGCTTCGCCGCTGATTCATCGGTTGTTTCCTATCACAGTCTTATTGACATCGCAGTGGCGCGAAGCCTATGTTTCCTCCTAATTAACTCGGCCCCGAGCTTATTGAGTGGAGCTGCGATGGGCAAGGGCAGAATCAAGGGCGGCCCGCGATCGTCAACGATCGCCGTCGCCATGGTCATCACGACGGGGCTCGTCAGCGGGTGCGGAGGCGACGACCAGGGTTCAGGCGGCAGCAAGGCCACCAATGGCGCGGTCACTCTCACGTGGTCGATGTGGGCCTCCGGCACGGAAGACCGGGACGCCTGGCAGAAGGTGGCCGACGACGTCGCCGCAGAACACCCGAACATCAAGATCACGTTAGAAACGGCGCCGTTCAACGACTACTTCACCAAGCTCGGCACGCGCCTGGCCGGAGGCAGCGCGCCCTGCATCGTCTCGATGCAGAGCCTGCGGACAGGTGGATACACCAGCGGGATGCGCCCACTGGACGACCTCATTGCGAAGAACGCGCTCGACGTCGGCGACTTCGACACATCGATCATGGCCGGGCTCGCCTCCGGCGGCAAGCAGTACGCGCTGCCGTACGACCTCGGCTCGCTGGTCATCACTTACAACAAGGACCTGTTCAAGGCTGCGGACGTGCCGGCGCCGAAGGTCGGCTGGACCATGGCCGACTTCGAGTCGGCGGCCAAGGCGTTGACGCGCGACGGCAAGCACGGTTTCGTGGCCTATCCCACGGACCTGTACATGTTCCCGATGCTGCTCTCGCGGACCGGCGCCGAGCCGGTCGACGCGTCCGGCAAACTCGCCCTCACCGCCGATCCGATGGTGACCGCCTTCCAGTGGTACGCGGACCTGGCCGCCAAGGACGGCGTGGCACCGAAGGTTCCCGGCGTGGACAACAACTTCCCCGACACCCAGTTCCTCAACGGCAGCGTGGCGATGTCGGTCAACGGGCCATGGTCGGTGCTCTCGCTCAAACAGCAGGCCAAGTTCGGCGTGGGCCTGGCGACCATTCCCGCCGGACCCGGCGGGTCCAAGACCTACTCGGCCGGATCCGGCTTCGGCATCTCCCAGTCCTGCCCCTACCCGGATGAGGCGTTCACGGCGATCAGCGTGATGACCGGCGCCAAGGTGCTCGGGCAGCTCGGCGAGCTCGGACGCGCCTACCCGGCTCGCAAGTCCGTCCAGGACAAGTGGTACAAGAACGCTTTCGAAGGCGCCAAGGAGGTCATCGACGCCGCCAACGCGTCGGCGAAGCCGTTCCGGACGACCGGCAACTGGGATCAGGTGACCAAGACGCTCAATCAGTACGGCGTGCAGGCCTTCAATGGCCAGGCGACCGCGGCGGACGTTCTCCAGCAGGTCCAGCAGCAAGCCGCCCGATAGCCGGAGGACGGATGGACAGGGCGCCGGGCGGACACTCCCGGCGCCCTGGACTCCATGGACGCCCGGGACTCCATGGACAGGGAGCGACCGTGTACAACGACGCCATATCCAGGCCGTCGGCGCCGCCAAGCCTGGGCAGGCGCAGGGGCCGTCGCCGCGGTGACGGCCGGATCGCGGCCTTCTTCGCCGCGCCCAGCGTGATCGGCCTGGCGCTCTTCACTCTCTTCCCGATCGTGATGTCGCTGGTGATCGCGTTCTTCCAGTGGCCTGCGGTCGGCACCCGTACCTTCACCGGGCTCGGCAACTTCGCGACGCTGTTCGACGATCCCGTCTTCCGCCGGGCGCTGCTCAACACCTTGCTCTTCGTCGTGCTCTACCTGCCGCTCAACCTGATCGTCTCGGTCGGGCTGGCGGTCTGGATCTCGCCTCGCATCAAGGGCCGCAGAGCCTTGCGCGTCGTATTCTTTCTCCCCGTGGTCACGCCCATGGTGGCCAATGCGATCGTCTGGCGTCTGATCTACCAGCCAGGTGGACTCATCGACGGCTCGCTGCAGTCGATCACCGGTGCGCATGCGCCGAACTTCCTCGGCGAACAGGGCTGGGCCATGTTCGCCGTCGTCGCCATGAGCGTGTGGCAGGGGTTCGGCTACAACATGCTGGTCTTCTCCGCCGCGCTGGACGCCATCCCCCCGCACATTCTGGAGGCGGCGCAGATCGACGGCGCCGGCCCGTGGCGGCTGTTCTTCCGCGTCACGCTGCCGATGATCTCACCGTCGATGTTCTTCGCCACGACCATGACGCTCATCACGTCGTTCCAGGTCTTCACCCAGCCGTTCCTGCTGACCGGGGGCGGGCCCGGAATCGATACGGAGACGCTCATGATGTTCGTCTACGACCAGGGATTCTCCATCTATCAGTTCGGGCTGGCCTCCGCCGGAGCCTGGATCCTGTTCGTGCTGATCTTGGGCGTGACCGGGTTGCAGTTCGCCGGCCAGCGCAGATGGGTCACCTACGATGCCTGAGCACGCGCACGCCGTGCCGTCCTGGAACTCTCGGCGGGCGAGGAGGACCAGGCTGGTCATCTCCCATCTCGCGCTCTATCTGGTGGCCGCCGCCTTCGTGTCGCCGCTGGTGTACATGGTGTCCACTTCGCTCAAGCCCGCTGACGAGGTCTTCGCCTCGCCGCCGAGCCTGCTGGGATCCGTGCTGCGCTGGCAGAACTATCGGGAGGCGTTCGAGTTCCTGCCGTTCGGCCGCTTCGTGGTCAACGGCTTCGCCGTCGCCGTCTGCGGGACGATCGTGGTCCTGGTGGCGTCCAGCATGTCGGCGTACGCCTTCGCCAAGCTGCGCTGGCGCGGCCGCGACAGCCTCTTCCTCGTCTTCCTGGCCACCCTGATGATCCCCCAGGAGGTCCTTGTCGTACCGATGTTCATGCTGATGCGCTGGCTCGGCTGGGTGGACAGTTATCAGGCGCTGATCTTTCCCTGGGCGTTCACCGCATTCGGCACCTTCATGCTGCGCCAGTTCTTCCTGACCATCCCCCGCGAGATGGAGGAGAGCGCCCGCCTGGACGGGGCAGGCGCCGTGCGCGTCTTCACCCACATCATGCTGCCGCTGGTCAAACCGGCGCTCGCGGTCCTGGCCGTCTTCACGTTCATCAACTACTGGAACAGCTTCCTGTGGCCGCTGATCATCATCAACTCGGTGGACGAGAAGGCCACTGTCCCGTTGGGACTGCAACTGTTCTTCGGGCAGCAGGGCACTCAGTGGAATCTGGTCATGGCCGCGTCCGTGATCTCCATGGCGCCCACCACGGCGCTCCTCATCATCCTGCAGAAACACCTCGTGCGCGGGATCGCGACGAGCGGCCTCGGCGGCCGGTGAACCACCGCGTCCGCCCTTGGCCATGAAGGGAACACCATGCAGCACCCGTCCACCGCAGCCGACCACGCCTGGTTCTCCGAGTCCCGCTTCGGCATGTTCGTCCACTGGGGACTGTATTCTCTCGCCGCTCGCCACGAGTGGGTCAAAAGCCGCGAGCGCCTGACCGACGAGGAATACCAGCCCTACTTCGACCACTTCGACCCCGACCTGTACGACCCCGCGCAGTGGGCGCGACTGGCGAAGAGCGCCGGCATGCGTTATATCGTCATCACCACCAAACACCATGACGGATTCTGTCTATGGGACTCCTCGCACACGGACTACAAGGCGACTCGCACCCCCTATGGCAAGGATCTGATCGCGCCGCTGGTGGGAGCCGTCCGGGCCGAGGGCCTGCGGGTCGGTTTCTACCACTCATTGATCGACTGGCATCACCCTGAATTTCCCGTCGACTGCCACCATCCGCAGCGCGACGACGAAGCCTTCAAGGCGGCCACCGCCGGCCGAGACATGGCGAAGTACACCGACTACCTGCACGCTCAGGTACGCGAACTGCTCACCGAGTACGGCACGATCGACTACTTGTTCTTCGACTTCTCCTACCAGGGCAGGCCCGGGAGATGGGGCGGTAAGGGCGCGGCCGACTGGCGATCGCCCGAACTGCTCGCGATGGTCCGGCGACTCCAGCCGGGCATCATGGTCAACGACCGGCTCGACATCCCCGGGGACTTCCTCACCCCCGAGCAGTACCAGCCCTCCGCACCGCTGAGCGTCGACGGCCGCGAGGTGGCCTGGGAGGCATGCCAGACGATCAACGGCAGCTGGGGGTACGACCGCGACAACCTCGACGACAAGTCCCCGGCTCTGCTTGTCCGCATGCTGATCGACAGCGTCGCCAAGGGCGGCAACCTGCTGCTCAACGTGGGCCCGACCGGGCGCGGACTCATCGACCCCCGCGCGGAGCGGACTCTCGGCGCCATCGGCACCTGGATGCGATCACACTCCCGCTCCGTCTACGGATGCGGCCCCAGCGACTTCACGGCACCTGCCGACTGCCGTTACACCCAGCGAGGCGACCGCCTCTACCTGCACCTGTTCGCGTGGCCCTTCGCCCATCTCCACCTGCCCGGCCTGGCCGGCCGGGTGGAGTATGCGCAATTCCTGCACGACGCATCCGAGATACGTACGCGGATCATCGATCAGCACCAGACGGCCGACACCACGACCATGGCCGCTCCGGCGCCGGACAGCTTGACCCTCGAACTGCCCGTCCAGCGGCCCGACGTCGCCGTACCCGTCATCGAACTGTTCCTATCGCCTGGCAATTCAGGAAACCCGGCACCCTGATACGTCCGAATCACCCAGCCCCACGGCCGACACCTGCAGGCCTTGTCCCAGCGTCCTGATATGCATCACTACCTCCTGTGTATCGGTCAACAGCCGCCGCTTGCCCGCCTGATCAGTCCGTGAGGCGGACGTTGCCGAGCCGGCTGACCACGCCGGGATCGCGGTGGTCGAAGAACAGCGAGGCGCCCGTGTCCAGGCCGGCGATGCGGCTCATCTGGTCGTCGGTGAGCTCGAAGTCAAGAACGTCGAAGTTTCTCGGCCATCCGGTCGGCACGGACCGACTTGGGGATCACGACGACGTCGCGCTGGATGAGCCAGCGCAGCACTACCTGCGCGACCGACTTGCCGTGCTGTTCGGCGATGTCGCTCAGGACGGGATGGGTGAAGAGGCCATTGCGGCCCTCGGCGAACGGTCCCCACGACTCGATCTGGACGCCGCGCTCGCCCATGAGCTGCTGGTCATGCGTGCGCTGGAAGAACGGGTGGGTCTCGATCTGGTTGACCGCGGGTGTGATCTCGTTGTGGTCGATGAGGTCGATGAGCCGGTCGGGATAGAAGTTGGACACCCCGATGGCGCGGGCGCGGCCTTCGCGGTTGAGCTCCTGCATGGCGCGCCAGGATCCGTAGACGTCGCCGAAGGGCTGGTGGATCAGGTACAGGTCGAGGTAGTCCAAGCCGAGCTTGGTCAGGGAGGCGTCGCAGGCGCGCCGGGCGTTCTCCTCGCCGGCGTCGGAGATCCACAGTTTGGTGGTGACGAACAGCTCCTCGCGCGGGATGCCGCTGCTCTTGATCGCGCGACCGACGGCCTCCTCGTTCTGGTACGCGGCCGCGGTGTCGAGCAGCCGGTAGCCTGCCTGGAGGGCGTCGGTGACGGCCTGTTCGGTCTGCTCGGGCGGGATCTGGTAGACGCCGAAGCCGAGGATCGGCATCTCGACGCCGTTGTTCAGGGTGACCGTCCGCATGGACGTCCTTTCTCGTGGCGGATCGAACGGTCAGCGTTCGATCATCTGCATCTGCGCCTCGTTGTGGTGCCCGCCGGCGGCCGGGGGCAGGCTGTCGAGCTTGGCGATCTGCTCGGCGGTCAGGACGAGGTCGTCGGCGGCGGCGTTCTCCTCCAGGCGCGAGACCCGCTTGGTGCCCGGGATGGGGGCGATGTCGTCGCCCTTGCTCAGCAACCAGGCGATCGCGACCTGCGCGGGCGTGGCGCCGGCCTCATGGGCGATGGCTTGCACCTGGTCGGCGAGGGCGAGGTTGCGCTGGAAGTTCTCGCCGGTGAAGCGGGGGTTGCTCGCCCGGAAGTCGTCGGGGCCGAAGTCGCTTTCCGACCGGATCTTCCCGGTCAGGAAGCCGTGGCCGAGGGGGGAGTAGGCGACGAACCCGATGCCCAGCTCGCGCAGCAGCGGCAGCACCTGCGGTTCCTGGTCGCGGGTCCACAGCGAGTACTCCGACTGCA
>NZ_VCJS01000077.1 GCF_005893125.1 Nonomuraea basaltis
TCTGCGACTCGGCAGCCGAGGTGGCCTACACCGGCGACACCAACTCCATCAGCGTGCAGGGCAGATCAGGCAAGGAACTCTCCGTGGGAATCGCCGGCGCCAAGTGCCTGGCACACCCGTGAATCGCGACCTGTCAGCCCTTGATCGCTTCGGTGAGCCGGGCGACAAAGCTCTGCTCGGCTGAGGAGATCCCCTTGGCGGCGTCGGAGACCTTGACGGCGATCTCGATCAGCCACTGTCCGTAGGCATGGACGTCGTCTTCAGTGCCCTTGGCGCGAAGCACGGCGATGGCCACCGGTGCCTTGGCGAGCGCATCAGCGATCGCTTCGTCCGGGTCCGAACCGATAGTCTCGCCCTCAGGGGTGCGTGCGGCGAGTTCCCTGATGAACTCGCTGTCGTACTGCTCGGCCTCCACGAGCACCTTGCCGCCGGCGTAGAGCTCCTGGGCGGTTCCGATGATGCCGTCGTTCTCGGCGAGCATGGCCGCCCATGCCACCTGCCGTGGTACGTGAAGCAGTTGGTTGAGCTCATCCTCGGTGAATACCGACAGGTCTGTCATGGCCCACCCTCTTCGCGCGGAATGTAGTTGCGATGATGATCGCATAGCGTCGGGCCCCGCAGGTTCGACGAGCGGCACGGGTGGAGCGACGGCGGGGCGTTCGACTATCCCGCACACGCCCCGCCGGGCCCATCTCCGTACCGTCCCACCGCTACACCAAAGTGCTCAGAGCTTGAGCAACCTCTCGGCGTTCAGGTGGCTGATCTTGGCCCGGTCGGACTCGCTGATCGGGGCGGTGTCCAGGAAGGCCGCCGCCTCGGCGATGTCCTCGAAGGGGTAGTCGCTGCCGAACAGGATGTGGTCGGCGCCGAGGGCCAGCATGGCGCACAACAGGGGCGGGGCCGAGCAGACGCCGCTGGTGGTGATGTAGAGGTTGCGGCGCAGGTACGCCGAAGGCTTGCCCAGGGCCAGCTCGATGCCGTGGTGGTTGTGGAAGCCCCAGCGCGAGTCCAGCCGCCAGAGCGCGTACGGCAAGCCCTCGCCCATGTGTCCCAGCAGGAGTTTCGCGTTGGGGAAGTCGTCGAAGACGCCGCCGAAGATCAGGCGCAGCGCGTGCGCGGCGGTGTCGGTGCCCCAGCTCCACATGGGCCCGATGAGCTCGGGATGGCCCGACAACACGTGCGGGACGTCGAAGCCGTTGGCCGGGTGCAGGTACAGCGGCACGTCCAGCCCTTCAGCGTGCTCCCACACCGCGCGCAGCGACGGATCGTCCAGGTACCGGCCCTGGGTGTGCGCGTTGACCAGCGCGCCGCGCAGGCCGAGCTGGGTGACGGCGCGCTCCAGCTCTTTGGCGGCCGCCTGCGGATCCTGCAACGGCAGGGCCGCGAAGCCGGCGAAGCGCGTGGGGTGCTCCGCGATGACGCCGGCGAGGAAGTCGTTCACCGCCGCCGCCCGCGACGCCGCGACCGCCGGGTCGGCCTCGGCCTGGATGCCGGGCGAGTTGAGGGACAGCACCTGGACGTCGACGCCTGCCGCGTCCATCGCCGACAGGCGCTCGTCTGTGAGGTCCAGCAGCCGCCGCGAGGCCTCCCGCCACGCTTCGGGCCGGGCGACCGAGGACGTGCCCGCTCCATAGGCGACCAGTTCCTCGGTGACGAAGTGCTCCTCCAGGCCGATCTTGCGCATTCGCGTGCCTCCCGGCTGCTCGAGTGTTTTCATCATTGTGCATTGACTTCATTAATGATGGAAAGTACGTTGACCGCATGTCAAGCTCACAACGCTGTTTCCGCGTGGTGACCGGAGGTCAGAGGCCATGAACGCCGATGTCGCAGTGGTGGGATACGGGCCGGTCGGGATGGTGACGGCCGCCCTGCTGGCACAGGCCGGGCACCGGGTCGTCGTGCTGGAGCGGTACGCCGGGCTGTACAACCTGCCCCGCGCCGCGATCTTCGACGACGAGACCATGCGCACGCTGGACAAGCTCGGCGTGGCGCAGGAACTGCTGCCCAAGGTGCACGTGCAGCGCACCTACGAATGGTGCGACGCCGACGGCGAGCTGCTCATCGATGTCGACTTCGCCGAGGTCGGCCGCAGCGGCTGGGCCGAGTGGTACATGATGTACCAGCCCGACCTCGAGGAGGCGCTCGATCGCGTCTGCCGCGGCTTTCCCCACGTGGAGATCAGGCACGGGACACCGGTGACCGGGCTGGAGCAGACCGAGTCCGGTGTCATCCTCACCGTCGAGGGCGGCGGCACCGTCTCGGCGCGCCACGTCGTGGCGTGCGACGGCGGCAACAGCCTCGTCCGCCAGGCGCTCGGCGTCGACCAGGACGACTACGGGTTCTCCGAGCCGTGGCTGGTCTGCGACTTCCGGCTGCGCCGCGCCGTCGAGCTGCCGATGGCGCGGCAGGTCGGCGATCCCCGGCAGCCCACCTCGATCATCTCGCTCGGGCCGGTGCACCACCGGTTCAGCTTCATGCTCGACTCGGAGGACGACTTCGCGGTCCAGCGCGACCCCGAGCTGGTGTGGGCACGGGTCGCGGCGTACCTCGGCCCGGAGGACGCCGACCTCATCAGGGTGGCCACCTATACCTTCCGCTCGCTGATCGCACGCAGGTGGCGGGTCGGGCGGGCTCTGCTCGCCGGGGACGCCGCGCACCAGATGCCCCCGTTCCTCGGGCAGGGCATGTGCTCGGGCATCCGGGACGCGCAGAACCTGGCCTTCAAGCTGGACCTGGTCCTGACCGGGCGGGCGGGGGAGGAACTGCTCGACAGCTACCAGGTCGAGCGGGAGCCGCACGTGCGCGCGGTCGTCGAGAAGGGGATCGAGCTCGGCCGACTGCAGACGATTCGCGACCCGGAGCGAGCCGCCGTACGCAACCAGGAGCTGCTTGCCCGGCGGGCTCAGGGGCGGCAGCAGGAGAAGATCCGCTTTCCCGGCCTGGCGTCCGGCTTCCTGGCGCGGACCTCGACGGCCGGGCGGGGAGAGCTGTCGGTCCAAGGCGTGATCGACGACGGGGCTCGCCGTGGACGCTTCGACGAGATCGCCGGCCACGGGTTCCGCCTGCTGGTGACCGAAGCGGTGCGCCGGGAGCTCGACGGCGAAGTCGCCGCGCTGGAGGCGGCCGGCGTGCGCGTCGTGGCGCTGACCTGGCAGCCTGTCACCGGCGGCGATGTCGTGTCCGACGTGGACGGCACGTACCGCGAATGGTTCGCCGAGCATGACTGCGCGGCCGTCGCCGTCCGCCCCGACTTCTACGTCTACGGCACCGCCCGCGACGCGGCGGCCGCCCTGGATCTCGCCCGGGAGCTCGTCGGCGCCCTCAGCGCCGGGACGGCCGTACCAGCAGGCGCATCCCACAGCCTCTGATCTCCACAACACCCCCATCCTGCGACGAACGGCTGGAGCGGCCATGCAGTCCAACCCCACAACCGCCCGACGGACGCTTTCCGAAAAGACCATGCTCATCGTGGTCGCGATCTTCGCGGCACTGGAGGGCTACGACCTCGCCTGTTACGGCGTCACGGTGCCCTCGATGCTCGCCGACCGGAACATGGGCGGCGACCCGGCCACGGCGGGCACGGTCGGATCCCTGGTGGCCGTCGGCATGATGATCGGCGCCGCCCTCGCCGGCGCGGCGATCGGCCGCCTCGGTCCGCGCCGGCTGCTGCTGGCCGGGGCCGGAGTGTTCTCCGCCGGCATGCTCGCGTGCGCCGTGGCGCCCGGCTTCGCCGTTTTCGGCGCGGCGCGCCTGCTCGTCGGAGTGGGGCTCGGGGTGGTGCTGCCGACCCTGACCGCGTACGTGGCGGACCTGTCCGACCCTGGGCGGCGCAGCCGGAACGTCGGGCTCATGATGTCGGGGTACGCCCTCGGCGCCCTCATGGCGCCGCTGCTGGGCGCGGGACTGCTGCCGTACGCGTCGTGGCACTGGATCTACGTCATCGGCGCGGCACCCGCCCTGGTGCTGCTCCCGTTCGCCGCGCGGATCCTCCCGGAGAGTCCCGTCCACGCCGATCGCAGCGCCCGGCGCGCGGAACGGCGCAACGACATGTTCGGCCTGCGACCTCTGCTGGCCCCCGGGACGCGCACGGTGACCGTGCTGTTCTGGGTGGCGTCCTTCTGCGGGCTGCTGCTGGTCTTCGGCATCAGCACCTGGCTGCCCACCATCATGAGGAACAGCGGCTACTCGCTCGGCTCCGCGCTGCTGCAGACCGCCGCGATGTGGGTGGGCGCGGGGCTCGGCATGATCGCCGGAGGGCGGATCGCCGACGGGATCGGGATCAAGCCGGTCGTGTCCACCGCCTTCCTCGTCGGATCGATCAGCCTGATCGCGATGAGCATGCGGCCGGCGATCGTGCTGCTGTTCCTGCTGATGTTCGTCAGCGGGCTGGGGTTCATCGGCTCGCAGGTGATGACCAACGCCTTCATCGTCAGCCGGTATCCAGAGGACGTCCGGGGAGCCGGGATCGGCTGGGCGCTGTCGGTCGGGCGGCTCGGCGCCATCCTGGGCCCCTCCATGGGCGGCTGGATCCTCTCGTCGCAGCTCGGCGTGGAGTGGAACTTCTACCTGTTCGCGATCCCCGGCCTGATCGGCGCGACGGCGGTCGCGCTCGTGCCCCTGGTTCGCGCCGCCCGCGGCGCCCACCAGGCTGTGCCGGAGGGTGCGAGATGAGGGACTTCACCTACGAGACGCCCGCGGTCCGCATCGTCTTCGGCACGGGATGCGCCGAGCGGGCGCTGGCCGAGGAGATCGGGCGGCTCGGGGCGCGCCGCCTGCTCATCGTGACCACGCCGCGCACCGCCCCGCTCGCCGCGACGCTGGCCAAGCCGCTGCCGATCGTGGCCACCTTCGACGGCGTACGACCGCACGTGCCCGTGGACACGGTGGACCGCGCGGTCGCGCTGGCGACGCGGGCCGGCGCGGACGCGCTACTGAGCGTCGGGGGTGGCTCCACGACGGGCACGGCCAAGGCGATCGCGCTACGCATGTCGCTGCCCATCGTGGCCGTGCCCACCACGTACGCCGGTTCCGAGGTGACCCCCGTCTGGGGCACGACCGAGGGCGCCCGCAAGACCACGGGCCGGTCCCCGGCCGTCGTGCCGAAGACCGTGCTGTACGACCCGGCCCTGACCATGACGCTGCCCGCGGCGATGACGGCCGCCAGCGCGATGAACGCGATGGCGCACTGCGTCGAGGCGTTCTACGCGCCCGGCGCCAATCCGATCACCGATCTCGTCGCCACCGAGGGCGTCCGGGTCATCGCCGGCGCGCTGCCCGCCGCCGTGGCCGACCCCGCCGGAGTGGCCGGGCGCAGCGGTTTGCTGTACGGCGCCTACCTGGCCGGGTCGGCGTTCGCCGGCGCGGGGTCCGGTCTGCATCACAAGATCTGTCACGTGCTCGGCGGGGCGTTCGACCTGCCGCACGCCGAGACCCACACGGTGCTGCTTCCCCACGTGGCGGCCTTCAACGAGTCCGCGGTGCCCGCCCTGCGCACGCGGGTGGCTCCGGCCCTCGGCGCGGACGACGTCGCCGGCGGGCTGAACCGGCTCGCGGCCCGGATCGGCGCGCCCATGTCGCTGGCGCAGATCGGGCTGGCGGAGGACGATCTGGACGTGGCCGTACGGCTCGTGCTGGAGAAGGATCTCAGCGACAACCCCCGGCACGTGGGAGAGCCCGAGATACGCGGGATCCTGCGCGACGCCCTGTACGGTGGCTTCCCGGCCGCGACACGAGGAGGATCGGGATGAACGCGACCACCCAGCCGGACGACCCCGCCCGCTTGCCCACGGCCGACCGGGCGCTCACCGATCGGGTGCTGGCCAGCTTCGACGCGGCCCCCTCCGCCCGGCTCCGCGAGGTCATGCGCGGCCTGGTGGCTCATCTGCACGCCTTCGCCTCCGACGTGCGGCTGACCGAGGAGGAGTGGGCCACCGCGGTCTCGTTCCTCACCCGGGCGGGCCAGATCAGCGACGACCGGCGCCAGGAGTTGATCCTGCTCTCCGACGTGCTGGGCCTGTCCATGCTCGTCGTCGGGATCAACCACGAGGTGAGCGCGGCCGCGACCGCCTCCACCGTGGTCGGCCCGTTCTTCGTCGAGAACGCGCCCGAGTTCGCCGACGGCGACGACATCTCCGGTGGCGCCGCCGGAGAGCCGTGCTTCTACTCCGGGCGGATTCTCTCGGCGACGGGAGCGCCCATCCCGGACGCGCGGATCGACGTCTGGCACTCCGACGACGACGGCAACTACGACGTGCAGTATCCGGAGCTCGACGGGGCCCAGGGCCGGGGACGCCTGCGGTCCGGCGCCGACGGCGGCTACCGGTTCTCCTCGGTGCTGCCGGTGCCGTACCCGATCCCGCACGACGGGCCGGTGGGAGAGCTGCTCGACGCCGCGAAACGCGACTCGATGCGGCCGGCGCACGTGCACTTCAGGGTGAGCGCCCCCGGCTTCGCCACGCTCACCACCCATGTCTTCGTGGCAGGCGATCCGTACCTCGGCTCGGACGCCGTCTTCGGGGAGACGGACTCGCTGGTGCGGACCTTCGCGCGGCACGACCCCGGCCCCGCTCCCGGCGGGCGGGTCCTCGACAGGGCCTTCTCCACCATGGAATTCGACTTCGTGCTGGACGTGGCTCGCACGCCGGATCGGGGCGCCGGGCGATCCGTATAGTCTTCGGCGTATGAGGGGACCACTTTCGCGTGGGGCAGGGCGTTTTGGCGTTGGATGACCACCAGCATGCCGACGACGACGGCGCCGAGGAGAGCTCAGGCCCGTCCCCGTCCCCGTCCCGTCAGGGCATCCAGTCGGTCGAGATCGCGATGACGGTGCTGCTGGCCCTGGAGCAGAATGCCGGGCCGGCGAGTCTGACGCAGGTCGCGGCGCTCAGCGGCATGCAACCCAGCAAGGTGCACCGATACCTGGTGAGCCTGAGCCGGGTCGGACTGGTCTCCCAGTCGCCCAGCTCCGGCCTGTACGACCTGGGCCCGGCGATGCGGCGGCTCGGCGCGGAGGCGCTGCGCAGGATGGACGAGGTCGGCCTGGCCTCGGAATACCTGCCAGGCCTGCGCGACCGGACCAAGCACGCGGTCAACCTGGCGGTGTGGGGCGACCACGGCCCGGTGATCGTCCGCTGGGACTACGGCTCCTACGCGCTGCCCATCACCGTACGGGTGGGCGCGACGCTCCCCGTTCTTGCCTCCTCGGTCGGCCGCGTCTACCTGACCCACCTGCCCAAGACGCTGACCGACCCGGTCATCCGCGCCCAGGATGCCACGTTCGAGCAGCGGCTCACCGACGAGGACATCGAGGGCATCAAGGCCGGCGTGCGTCGCGACGGCGTCGCCATCACCTCGGGTGGCGTGATCCCGGGGGTCACCTCCGTGGCCGCCCCCGTGTTCACCACCGGGCAGTCGCTGCCGCTTGCGGTCGCGATCGCCCTGCCCGCGCGGGCCGCGACGCAGGCCGTGCTGCGCACCGTGACCGCCGAATTGCTCGAGACCACCAAGGCGATGTCCGTCGAGCTGGGACACCACGCCCCCGAGCCGGCCGCCTCCACCGGCCGGACGCCGGCGAAGACCGGCCGGCCCGCGAAGCATCGCCCCTGAGAGATCCCCGCCGATCCCGGCCGGGCGGGCGCCGTGGCGAGGATCCGGACGGCTCGCCGAATCGAGCGCATCAGTGTCTTGGCCCGGCGGTGAGAGTGCCGCTCGCCCACGTGGGCGGCGGCTCGCCAGTGGCGACACTAGCCGGGCGCGGGCGGGA
The DNA here is from genome assembly GCF_005893125.1 of Nonomuraea basaltis. Lineage (GTDB taxonomy): Bacteria > Actinomycetota > Actinomycetes > Streptosporangiales > Streptosporangiaceae > Nonomuraea > Nonomuraea basaltis. The sequence goes on from NZ_VCJS01000077.1 coordinate 7,763, forward strand.
TGTGTGCCGCGATCCGCTCGCGGGCGTGCTCGCATTCGGCGAAGCTGTGCGGGCAGGCCAGGGCATGCTCGATGAGCTCCTTGGCCGCGCGTGCCCGCGAGATGCGTCTTTCCAGCTCCGCGACCTGGCGGTGCAACAGGTCCCGGTGATCCATCGGGTTGGGCGTGGACAGGAGCGCGCGCAGTTCCCCCAGGGTGAATCCGGCTTCCTTGCCCATACGGATCAGCGCCACCCGCTCCAGATCAGCGTGCCCGTAACTCCGCTGGCCGCCCGCCCGCCGGGCCGGCCGGAGCAGGCCCGCGCTCTCCCAGTGCCGCAGCACATGCGTGGGCAGACCGAACCGTTGGGCCAGCTCGCCGATCGTCAGGTCGTCGCTTGACTTCATCCATACATTAACCGGCACCGTGGCGGCATGATCAAGCAATCGATCGCCGTCACCCGCGTGGTGAACTCCTGCGTGCTGCTCGAACTGGACGGTCACCCGGTGCTCACCGACCCCTGGTTCACCGAGCGATGGTGGCTCCGCCGTGGCGAGCCGCTGGGCCTGCGGATCGCGGACCTGCCTCCACTGGCCGCCGTCGTCGTCACCAACCCGGCCACCAACCACTGGGACCTGCGCGCGCTGCGCATGCTGCCGGACAAGGACATCCCCGTGTACGTCCCCATCCCGCACATGGCTCGCCAGGCCAGAGCGCTCGGTTTCCGGCGTGCCGAGCGGCTGCGCTGGGGACAGACCCGGCAGATCGCGCCGGGCGTGGAGATGCGGGTGGTGCCCGCGGGGCGCACGCTGATGTGGCCCAACAACGCCTACGTCTTCGGCGCGGCCGGCACCCGGGTCTTCTTCGGCGGGGAGATCGCCGAAGTGGGTCCGCTGGAGCGCTACCGGGCCGAGCACCAGGCGGTGGACCTCGCCCTGTTGCCGGTCAACGGGCTCCGCCCGGTGTTCGGCCCGCGCCTGGTGATGGATCCCGCCCGCGCGGTGGCCGGGGCCTCCGTGCTGGGTGCGGAGGTGCTGGTCCCGGTGCACGATGCCCACGGACACGATCCGCTGTCGGTGCTGTTCCGGCCCAGCGGCACCGCTGCGGACGCGGTGGCGCTGGCCGGGCCGGATGTGCGGGTCGTGGACCTGCCGCCGGGCGAGCGCTGGACACCCGCCACCTGAGATCGATCGCCTTTCACGCGCCGTGGCGGGGTCGGTGGGTGGTGCTGGGTTTGCTCCAGTACGTGAGGTAGCGCAGGAACCACTCCACCGGCCCGTACCGGTGGCTCCTGAGCCACCAACGGCTGTAGAAGACCTGCGCGACGAAGATGCCGAGCGCGATCACCACTTCCACCGGCGGGCTGACGCGGTCCACGAGCGCCAGCCCGTACCCCGTGAAGATCAACGCGCAGATCAGCGACTGCGCCAGATAGTTGGACAGCGCCATCCGCCCCGGCGCGGCCAGGGCGCGGCCGAGGCGCGGCAGGTACGGCAGCAGCCGCAGGAACGTGGCCCCGTACGCGGCCGCCAGCAGCGGGGCCGTCACCAGGTCCACCGCCTCGCCCCAGAACTTGTGCACGGTGCCGTTCCAGGCTGACAGGGTGTAGAAGAGCGCGCCCGCCAGCCCTACCGTGAAGCCGGTCCACTGCAGCCTGCGCAGCGTCGCCGTGTGGGCCGACAGGTTCCCGAGGGCGCCGAGCTTGCCGACGGCCAGGCCGATCAGGCACGCGGCCAGCACGGCGGGTCCCTGGAAGAAGACGCGCAGGACGATGACCAGGGACAGCTTCCGTACGTGCTCGGAGATGATCTGCGAGACGCTCCCGCCCAGCGCCGCGTCGGACCTGGTGGCCTCCGCCGCCGTGTCCGCGACCTGCCCCGACATGTCCAGGCCGCCCATGGCCATCAGGGCCAGCAGCACGAAGCCGAGCGCCAGCAGCGCGGTCAGCGCGACGGCCAGCAGCACCGCCGCCCTCGGTGTGATCCTGTGCAGCACCAGCAACGCCAGCCCCACGGCCGCGTACGTCGTCAGGATGTCCCCGGGGAACAGCAGCACGGCGTGCGCCAGCCCGAGCAGGAACAGCCCGCTCAGCCGCCGCAGGAACATCGGCACGAAGGGCCGGCCCTGCCGTGCGGCCGAGTCGAGCTGGAGCGTGAAGCTGTAGCCGAACAGGAAGGAGAACAGCAGGTAGAACTTGTTCTCCATGAGCAGCGTCACGGTCCATCGCACGCCCCAGTCCAGCGACGAGCCGAAGGCGGGCTCCGCCATCCCGGCCATCCGGTATCCGGAGGCCAGGAAAGCGATGTTCACGACGAGGATGCCCAGCAGTGAGAAGCCTCTTAAGGCGTCAACAGAAGCGATCCTCGCCGTGGCGGTTGGTAGTTCGATCGGGATGGCGGGAAGTGTCTTCTGCGTCCTCATCGAAGACCATCATTCCGCACATCCTGAGTGTTTCCTGTGAATTCAGTTATTTTGTGCGATATAGATGAACCGCTCGACGATCACCGCGAAGGCCACCACGAACGCCGGCACCGCCACGAACAGCAGCCGCTTGCGCGCCCTCCGTGCCCGGTTCGGCCCGTTCAGCCGGATGATCTCGTAGCCGAACAGCGTGACCCAGGTCACGCCCAGCGCGCCGATGCCCACCGGCGTCCAGGGCGAGGTGGGGTCGCCGCGCCCCGTATACGGTCTCGGCTCGGGGATCTCCGTGCCGCGGACGAACTTCTTCCACGTGTAGAGCGCGGCGTCCTCGTTCGAGTAGACCCGCTTCAGGTCCGGCGAGGCGTCCAGCGTGGCCCGGAACCTCTCGCCCCAGTCCGCCGGGTAGCCCTCGTTGAGCTGCAGGTAGCTCACCTGGCCGCGGCTCACCATGAGGTACGAGTTCCGCGACGACTCCCTCAGCTTCTGGACCGCGGCGTCGATCTTCGTCGGGTCCTTGTACACGAGGGCCTGGACGTTGAAGCTGACCCGCTCAATGTCCCGCTCGCCCCACGGCATGGTGGGCGTGACCTCCGGGCCCACCTTCGGCACCAGGTAGAGCACCTGGGCGCTCGGCTGGTCGTGCTCGTAGACGTAGTGCATGGCGGCCACCTCGCCGGTGGTGACCCGCTCGAACTTCTCGTTGCCGTACCTGGCCACCAGGAACGCCATCGCGAACAGCACCGCGAAGCAGGCGGCGAGCACGACCGAGATCTTCCTGGTGACCTGCGGGTTGAAGCGCACGTTCCGCTTGCGCAGCGGCACGGTCTCCTCGCGCACGTCGGCGCTGTCGGCCGGCATGTTCGGGAAGAACGCGTACGCGGCCAGCAGGCAGGCGCCGGGCAGCGCGAACATGTAGATCCGCAGCCCGATCTCGCCGCCGTAGCTCTGCAGGCCGAGCGCCAGCACCGGCACGCAGAGCAGGATCAGCGCCGACCGGTCGAACACCCCGCGCCGCAGCCGCCTGAACAGGCCGACCGCCGCCAGGGCGAGGATCACGACCAGGATGCCGAGGCGCGCCTGGAGCACCATCGCGTGCGCGGGGTCGCTGCCCTCGATCCGGTCGCCGGTGTTGCGCTGCAGGTTCTGGAAGACGTTGCCCAGGCCGCCGAAGATCGTGTCGATCTGGCTCGACCAGAACCCGACCGTCATGTAGCTGATCCAGGCCAGCACCACCAGCCCGAGGGCGAACGGCAGCGCCCACGTCAGAGACGTGCGCTTGAAGATCAGGAACGCGGTCACGACGCCGAGCATCATGAACGGCGTGATCTGGTGCGAGGCCACCGACGCGATGAACAGCGCCAGCAGCATCATCAGCATGAGCAGCTTGTCGGCGCGGTACGTGCCGGTGTTGGCCAACTCGCCCGGCGTCATCGCGTCCAGCTTGCCGAGCAGCTTGCGCAGGCCCTTGGGGGCGATCGGCTTGGTACGCGGCTCCACCCGCCCGAACCAGCGCAACAGGATCGCCACGAACGCCAGATACAGGGCGAACGTGAAGCCCTGCGGCGAGAAGTAGTCCTGCCCGATCCACTGCACCAGCACGAACAGCAGCGCCGCGAACCACCGCGCCCGCGTGGTCGCCACGACCTGGCGCAGGATCAGCACGAACGGGAGCAGGTAGAGCAGGTTCGACAGGAGCGGCGTCCACATGAGGATCGTCGACAGGTCGGTGATGCCGGCGGACTTCGTCACGAAGGCGAACAACGCGAAGAAGCCCGGCCACCCCATGCGGGCGTCGATGCTGATCGCCGCCTCGCCGGTCCTGCTGATGAAATCGACGAAACCGGCGTGGATGTACGCGGTGGGGAAGCGCGGCTCGGTCGCCACCAGGGCACCGGCGCCGTGCAGGGCGAACGTGATGGCGGCGATCTGGAACAGGAGCAGGAACTTGCGGTCCGTGCTCTGGGCGACCGTGACGAAGAACGACACGAGCATGATCAGGATGGCGACGAAGGCCGTGGCCGGGAGCGCCGAGATCAGGCCCAGGCCGTCGATGTCGTTGGGATCCACGCCACGCAGCGGCCCTGGAGCGACCTTGATGGCGAGGATGTACATCAGCAGGCCCTCGAGGACCAGCAGGACGGGCAGCCACGTGGGCGCACTGGCGATCAGCGCGCCGACGCGGCCGCGGGCGGGGCGCGGCTTGGGCGCCGCCTGCTGCGGGACGGCCTGGTGGGCAAGCGCCTGCTGCGGGACGGCCTGCTGGGCAAGCGCCTGCTGCGGTGGCGCCCCGGCCGGAGCCCCGCCACCGCTGTGCGGCGGCGCCCCAACGGGAGCTGCCGACCCACTGGCGGCAGGCGCGCCGGAGGGCGGCCCACCGGCTGGTGGCGCTCCGCCCGACGGCTTCTTGGTGCTGGACGTCCCCTTGGTGGCCGGCATCGCCTTGGTGGGCGGCTGGGCAGCACCGGCGGGCTGAGGGCCGCTGGGTGGCTGGAAGCGCAGGCCCGGCTTGGTCGGGGAGGTGTCCGGCACTGCCGACGACTGAGCCTCACCCGCCTTCGCCGGTGCGGTGCCGCCGTCCTTCGGCGGAGCGTCCGCATCCGCGGGCTGCGTCGGCGCCGCAGATTCTGGCGTGGAGGCGCCGGAAGCGTCCCCCTTTGCCGGCGTGGCCGTCTTCGAGGTGCCCGTCTTCTTGGGCTCAGGAGCCCCGGGCGTCCCGGTCTTCTTGGGCTCGGGCGTGCCGGTCTTCCGCGGCGTCCTAGGCGTCGTGGGGCCGCTCTCAGCCCCTTCGGCGCCCTCCGCCCCTTCGGCCCCGCCCTTGGCGCCGGACGTGCCAGGCGTGCCAGGCGTGCCGGACGTCTCGTCGTCAGGCCGCTGGACGGGCATGGACACGGTCCCCGCGACCGCCGGATCGGCGTCCTCCACGTTCGGCGGGTGGCCGATGTGAACGGGCCCAGGGATGCGGAAGGACGTGGTCGCCTCCGCCTTCGCCTCTTTGGCCCCCGTCGAAGAGCTCTCAGCCGCGCCCTCGGCCCCCTCCGTCGTGGAGGGCTCCTTGTCGAACGTCAGCTTCGGGATGACCCCGGTAGCCTCCGGATCGAAAGGCACGTCTGACTCCTCCTTGTCCCCGCGCACGTCAGAGGATCCGGTGATCCCCGTGGTCATGCCATCGCCGTCCCGTTGCCTCACGTTGACCATCATGCGGCCCCGGACGACCCCTGGGTGACAGTCGCCTTGCCGGTTTCGCCGACTTTGAGAATTTTACGTAGATTTCCGAAGATCAAAAGTGCCATGAGAAGCTCGCTGAAGAGCAACCCGTACCCCACCGCGTTCACACCGGCGAACGGGAACAGCGCAAGGACGGACACCAGCACCAGCACGGCCAGCCCGATCTGGACGATCGCCAGCATCCGCGCCTGGCTCTGGGCCCGCAGCGCGCTCAGGTACACCTCGATCAGCACCCGCGGCAGCACGGCAAGTGCCATCAGCCGCAGCAGCATCGTGCCCTCCTCGGCGAACGCGGAGCCGAAGATGGTGAGGATCAGCGGCGCCCCGAGGATCGCCACGGCGATCAGCGGAGTGACGATCATGAAGGCGCGCCGCAGCGCCCGCCGGCAGTTCAGGGCCAGTTTGGCCCGGTCGAAGGAGCCCTCGACGGTCAGCGACACCGCCATGTTCATGGCCAGCAGTTCGATCATGCTGGCCAGCGTGTGCGCCATCGAGAAGCGCCCGAACGTGGCCTCGCCCACCTGCGTGGCGATCACCACGGGCACCAGGTAGACGATGGCCAGGATGGACAGCGTCCCCGGGAAGTCCCCGGCCAGGAACCTTCCAATTTCGCGCAGCCGAGGAGGCTCCTGGACGGGATCGGCCTGCCTGACGTGCCGCGGCACGACCACGCCGAAGATCAGCCAGTTGACCGGGATCAGCGCGAGCGCGGTCGGGATCACCCAGGAGACGAAGATCCCGCCCTCGGGCAGCGCGCCCGCCAGCGCGACCAGCAGCCCCATCTTGACCAGGCCGAAGACGAGGTTGTTCATGGGCACGAACGTGGCCCGGCGCAGCCCGGTCAGCACCACGTCCTGCAGCGTGAACACGGCCCACACCATCACGGCCGCCAGGAAGAACAGCCCGGGTCCGAACCCGGCCAGCACCGAGTACGTCTTGCCCCACATCGGCAGCGTCAGCAGGAAGCCGACGGCCGCGACCCCGCCCGTGGCGGCGGCCAGGCCGTACCCGCGCAGGATCAGCTCGGGGGTGCGGCGGCCCGCCACCGGCAGGTAGCGCGCGAGCGCCCCCACGAACCCCAGCGCGGTCAGCGACGCGAACAGCCGCATCGCCGTGATCACCGCCTGCCCGCGGCCGAACTCCTCGGGCGAGTAGTAATGGGCGGCCAGCAACCAGTAGCCCATGCCGAGGACACCCGTGATGACGGTGTTCGCCATCAGCGAGTAGCCCTGGCGGAACAGCGGGTTGCGGAGGTCGACGAGGATCTTCCCCCAGACCCTAGACATTGCGGCGCACCCGCTGCAGCCCGTACCTCGTGCGCCGCACGACCGCGTATCCCTTGGTGAGGATGCGCTCGCGCAGGTAGATGAGAGGTACGGCGGTGCCTTCGACGGCGCGCTTGAACATGTTGATGGTCGTGCCCTTGCCGACCGTCAACCGGGGGATGGCGAGCATGTCGTGCCGGTCGGCGGCGATCGTGTTGCTCACGGCACAAGCGGCGAAATATCCGGCCTTGCGCACTTCACGGCGTACGCGGGCGCTGGAGTACCCGTAGGGGTAGGCCATGGTGGCGACCGGCGCGCCGATCTTCTCCTCCAGCAGGCCCTTGTTCCTGCGCAGCTCCTGCCGCAGGTCCTCGGTGCGGAGCTGGTCCAGCTGGGGGTGGCTGTGACTGTGGCCGCCGATCTCGATGCCGGTCTGCGCGGCCTCGCGGGCCTGGCCCCAGGACAGCATGTCGTCCAGCGATCGCCCCGCGGAGTCCCCGCCCGCGTCGGACACCCAGCCGCTGGTCAGGAAGACCGTGGCCGGGAAGCTGTAGCGCTCGAGTAACGGCAGAGCATGGCTGTGGAAGTCGGCGTAGCCGTCGTCGAACGTCACGACGATCGGCTTCTCCGGCACCGTACGGCCGTCGATCTTGTTCAGCGCGGCCACCAGGTCACCGAGCGCGAGCGGCGTGAAGCCGCTCTCCTTCAGGTAGGCGAGCTGCTCGGCCAGGTCGGAAGGACGCACCGAGTGCGGGCGCGTCTCGTCGTTCGGCGTGTCGGTGACCGAGTGGTACATCAGGATCGGGACCCGGATCATGATCGCGCCGCCTTCAGCCGTACGGAACCCACCACGTAACCCCAGGTCGTCCAGGCCAGCCCGATCACGATCGCGGCCGCCCTGCCGAGCCCGCCCAGGTCGCCGCGCAGCGCCTCGCCGAGGCCGCGCAGCGCGCCGAGCGGCAGCGTCTTGAGCGCGTGCGCCCGCTCGCTGGCCAGCCCGTCCTGAGTCCCTACCTCCTGCGTCACCAGGGCCTTCGACAGCCCCTCCGCGTAGCACCTGGACCTGAAGTACGCGAACCGCTCGCGCTGGGCGGACACCTTGTGCCCGATCAGCGCGCGCGGCTCGAACAGCATGACCGAGCCGGGCTTGCGCTGGCTCAGCCGGATGCAGAACTCCGTCTCCTCGCACCCGAGCGGGCGCGACTTACGTCCCTGCACGCTCCGCCCGATGCCGCTGTGGAACCCGCCCACCTCGGACACGACGTCGCGCAGGAAGGCGGCGTTGCCGCCCATCACGTTGCGGATCGGCGCGCGTACCGCGGGCATGCCGCGGTACGTGCACCCGACCGTCCAGTCGAACTCGTACGGGAACCAGCGCGGCCGCCGTCCCGAGGCCCACAAGGGGTCGGTACGGCCGCCCACGCCCACCACGCCGGTTTCCTGGAAGCCCTCCTCCAAAGCCTCCAGCCATCCGGCATCGGCGACCGCGTCGTCGTCGAGGAAGGCGACGATCTCACCGCTGGCCGTGGCCACACCGGTGTTCTTGCCGCCGGACAGCCCCTGCTCGTGGTTGTTCTCCACCACGATGGCCTGCGGGTACTCGCGCTTGAGCTTGAGGTGCAGGTCGGGGTTGTAGTCGACCACCAGGATCAGCTCGTGTGCCGGGCGTGTCTGGTTCTCGACCGACTCGACTGCCTGCCTGATGTCCTCCCACCGTTCCTCGGTGTAGACGCAGATGACAACAGACGTGTTCACAACGATCCTTTTTTAAGCGACGCCTCGGTCAGCGGCAGGAGTGGCGGTGGGCTCAGGCTGGGACTGAGTGGGCTGGCGACGCCACTCCTTCAGGATGGTCCTGAGCACGCGGAAGCCATCTCGCACGGCGCGCAGGTTGCTCTCGCCGTGGATGCGGTTGCGCTCATGGCTCGGCACCTCGTGCACCTTCAGCCCGGCCTTGGCGGCGCGCACGTTCATCAGGGTCTCCACCTCGAAGCCGTCGCAGTCGAGGTTGAGCACGTCCAGGTGGCGGGCCCAGAAAGCGTTATAGCCGTAGCACAGGTCGGTGTACTTGGTGCTGTACATGACGTTGACGATGCCGGTGAGGACCTTGTTGCCGAGACGCCGGTTCAGCGTCAGGTCGTCGCTGCCGCCCCCGGAGGCGTAGCGCGAGCCCTTGACGAAGTCGGCGCCCGTCACCAGCGCGCCCACAAAGTTGATGATCTCGCGGCCGTCGGTCGAGCCGTCGGCGTCGATCATCACGATGATGTCGCTGGTGCACGCGGCGAAACCGGCGGCCAGGGCGTCGCCCTTGCCCTTGCCCGTCTGCATGACCACCTTGACGTTGGGACGCAGCCGCTTGGCCACGGCCACCGTGTCATCGACGGAGTTGCCGTCGACGAGCACGATCTCGTCTATCCACTGCGGGATCGTGGCGAAGACGTGAGGCAGGTTCTCGGCTTCGTTCATCGCCGGCACGACCACGCTCACCGTCGGGGAAATGGCCAGGTGAGGTGTGACGGGCGTGAAGCTCGTGGGTGGCGGCATCGAACGGAGGGGTGAGGAGTGGACCTTGCCGTTGTGCTTGGTGATCTCGGGACTCATGGCGAGGGAAATCCTTCCGGGGCCCTCCTCATGCGGACCGGGCGGAGCCGCCCCCGGGTGCTGCGGGAATGGCGAAGCCGGTGAACGGTGCATTCGAAGGGTCCTGTGGAGTGAGGGTGTTGCCGGGGGCTTAGGGGAGCGCTCAGCGTGCTCCGGTCGGTTCCTTGACTACTGCGTTGGGTGGCTCTTGCTGCTGCATCGAGGTGCGCACCCGACCAAAGCCCTTGAGGACACGATCGGCTGCTCTATAGAGAGACGGTCGATCCATCACAATTGTTCGGGCTTTGTTGAAAGGAGTTCGGCCCATCCAGTGAACCGCCGCCGTCGCGGACGGTCGCGAGATACGGCCTTCGGCAACGTACAGAACACCGCTCTTCAGCCAGTCTTTGTACTCCTTGCCGCCCTTGCCCATGTCGACCATGTGCAGCCCGTCGTTCGCGGCGGCCTCGGCCATCTGGAGATGGTGCACGATGCCGGGCGAATAACGGGCGAACTCCGTGTCGTAGGCGGGGAACCACCCTACAAGCGTGGTGGCCGTACGGAGGCCGAAATGTCCGGCGACCGGCACGTCACCGGCATAAAGCATGGTCAGGACGCCTGCGAAGTCCGATGAGTTCTCGGCATGCATCATGTCGGTCAGCTCGACGATCCACGGCTGGGCGAACCTGTCGACCCGGCCGGTGCGGCGATACTGGTCCGACTTCCAGGCCAGGAGCGTGCGCAGCACTTCGGGGTCGGGCGAGGTCCACTCGAGGCGCAGCTCACCGTGCTCCCGGCCGAGCTTGCGCTCCTTGTAGCGGACGGTCTTGAGGTTCTTCGGCGAGTTGGCCTTGACCTGCTCGATCCAGGCCTCGAAGCCGGCGGTGAAGTCCATGACCGGCGCCGGGCGCACGTCCGTCTCGTACGGGGCGAACGTCGGCTGCCCGGCCACCAGATGATCGAAGTCGAACACGCTGAGCTTGCAGGCCCGCAGCAGAGCCTTCGCGTCGAGCTCCAGGTCCGGAATCGAGATCAGACCGTGACAGGTGGTGAGGAAGCCGCCGAGCGGCTTGCCGATGCCGAAGCTGTGGCGCTCGTACGGGAAGAACCCCTTGATGCCGCTTCCGTCGGAGAGGACCGCCACCCTCACGTAGTCGCGCAAGCGGTCCATCGCCACGGCGAACTCGACCGACAGGAACGGGTTGTCCAGACTGGGGTCGGCTTTCTGCAGCTCACGCCAACGGGCCCGCTCGGAGGTCCCGAGCTCTCCCGGCCGAACTACCTGGATGTTCACCTTGCCCTGGCCCCCTGTTCGGTCTGCATGCTCTTCCCCCGGTACAACACCCGCAGCACGTACATGAACCCTCCGAGCACGGCGACCGTCGCCACGCCGGCACGTGGCGACCACGCACCGAACAGCAACATGGCCTGGGCAAGGAGCACGTTCAGTACGAGACTTGCCGCGGCTCCTACTGATAGTGCGGCAAGAGGATCACGATCTCGCAACAGTCCCACCACAGCCGCCCCAGGAACCACCAGAAGGAACAGAGAGATCAAGAACGGGCGCAGCGGCGTCTCGATGTCGAACAACGCGACGACTGCTCCCGCTATGCAGGCGAGCCCCACCAGCCAGGCGAGGGCTCTGCGGTGCTGCTTGAGCATCTCCTGTTTTTCTCCTGCTCTTACTGGTCAAGGACGATTGATCGCAGTTCATGGGACCAATCCGCGCATGGGCGCGTCAATGCCGACGCTTGGTGACGCGCTCCGGTTCACCGGCAGGAAGAGATTTCTCGTGTGACGTTCAACACACGGTCAGCGATCTCCGGCCCCGACGTGGTCCCCAAGCACACCAGGATGCCCTATGGACCTGGCATCTTCGAGCCAGGGTCCGATTTACCCGCATTTGTCGGGTAAACGAGAGTCTACTGTGACGCGACCCCGGCTTTACTCCTCCATGGTCTCCACAGAAGAGGACTCCATCCCCGTGGCGGACTCGGTCGGCTCGGGCGACGCCGTCGGATCGTCGGTCGGCGGGCCGGACGTCTGCGGCTCGCGGCCGTTCCATGACAGCGAGCAGCTCGCGGTGCCGCCGTTCGAGGTGAACGAGACCCGGCCGTCGCCTCCGCTGTTCGGGTCGATGATCGTCACCCAGATCTGCACGGACCCGCCGGCCTTGATCGACCCGCTCGCCGGGAACACGTCCAGTCCCTGCGCGGCGGTCGCGACCCAGGACACCGAGGCGTTGCGGGCGCTGAGCCCGATCTTGGCCGCGCCGTCGATGCCGCCGAGCTCCGGCGGGCACGAGACGCCGAGCCTGGCGCCCGGCGCGGCCCGGCGGCGCGTGCTCGTGGGCACGGCCGCGGGTCTGGTGCTCGGCCGCGAGGCGGCCGGCCGCCCGCTCGGCGTGACCTTGGGCGACGGGGTGCGGCTCGCGGTCGGCGTCGGTGACGGCGTCAGGTCGTCCTGCTCCGGCACGGCCTCGGGCGTGGGGCTCTCCTCGGTGGCGAGCGCGGGGGAGGGGGTCGGACGCGGCGCGGTGCCGTTCGAGGCCTCGCCGCCGTTCATCACGACCATGGCACCGGTCGCGGCCAGCACGCACGCCCCCGCCAGCACCACCGGCGCCAGGCGGCGCGGCCGCCGCCGGCGCGAGCGGCGCCCGGCCGTCACGGGGAACCCGGTCCGGTCGAAGTTGTCCCCGCGATCCATGATCAGGGTACGGATCTGGTCGCGCTCCGGGCTGACGCACGTGTCGATCACCCGGCGGCGCAGCGAGATCGGCGGGAACGAGACCGGCACCAGGTCCAGCAGCCGCCCGGCCTTGACCTGGCGGTGCCGCCCCTCGGTGCACACCTCGCACCCGCCGATGTGCCCCGACAACCGCCGGCGCAGCAGCGGGGTGAGCGGCCCCTCCCAGGAGTCCACCATCGCCGACAGATCGGGGCAGTGCGCCCGGCCCGTCCTGGCCAGCACCACGGCCGCGGCGGCGATCTCCAGCTGGTCGCGGGCCCGGCCGAGCTTGGCGGCCGCCTGCCGCGAGGTCAGCGCCAGCACCGCGCCGACCTCGGACGGGGTCAGGCCGTGCCGCAGCGACAGCACCAGGACCTCGCGCTCGGTCCCGCCCAGCTCGCCCAGCGTCTCGTGGACCAGGTCGGCCAGCTCGGGGTCCTCCTGCTCCTCGGGCTCGGGCAGCGGCAGGCCCTGCGCCGGGGTGCCGCTCCTGTGCGCCATCCTGGCCCGCACCTGGAACCTGGTCAGCGCGTACAGCCAGGCCCGCAGCCGGCCCGGCTCCTTCAGCCGGGACACGTACCCCTGCGCGGTGACCAGGGCGTCGTGAACGGCGTCCGCCGCCAGGTCGCGCTCCCCGGCCAGGGAGTACGAAGGGCGCGGAGCTCCCGAGTCAATAAAAAACGCGTAGTCGTGCAGCCGTTCGGCGTAGGAGTCGAAGAGCGTGGCGGGAGCGTCGGCGTCCGTGCGCCGCAGAGCCTCGACGAGCTCTTGGTCGTCGGCGCGATCGACGGTCGGCCATCCAGGCACGGATTCCCTCCCCGCAGGTGCGACGGGCACTGAAGCCCCACGCGGAGAGGACGCCGCCTTGCTCTGGCAGGTTCGCCCGCCATGCCCAACAGGCATGACTCTGCTTATTGCCTCCGCTCCGTGGAGGCCGGCTGGCGCCGGGGCTCAGCCGTCGCAGTTCGGGGAGCAGAGGCGGCGCTCCATGCCCTGCAGGAAGAAGTCGCGGACCTGCAGGATGTTCTTGGCGATGTACGCCTCGCCGCCGGTGGCCTTGGCGAGCGCGTCCATCTGCTGCTTGCCTGGCGCGGCGTCCGGCCCGAAGGCGATGAGGATGATGCTGACCGGCCGCTTGGGGTTGTACGTCTCCTGCAGGAACTTCAGGATCGCCGGGTTCTTGATCCCGCCGTCGGGGTCGTCGTTGCCCGCGCCGTCCGTGAGGATCAAAATCGTATTGATCTTGTCCTGCTGGTACGTCTTGATCATCTCCGTGTACGCGGCCTTGAGCGTGTCGTTCAGCCCGGTGTCGCCCGTCGCCTTGGCCTGGGTCGTGGTGAGCTGCTTGACCAGGAGATCCTTGCGGAGCGTGCCGTTGAGGCTCTCGGTCAGCGGGCCGACGGGGACGAGCTCCTTCCAGTCCTTGCCCCGGCCGTCCAGATGCGTGGAGAACGTCCACACGCCCAGCTCGGAGTCGGCGGGGAACAGGCTGAGGCCCTCCGTGGCGATCTTACCGATGGCCTGCATGCGGGTCATGCCCGTGCCCGTCACCGGCAGCGCCATCGTCCCCGAGACGTCGAGGAGGGTGAGCAGCCGGGTGCCGAGGTTCAGCCTGGACCAGGTCTGCACCATCCGCGCCACGGTCGCGCCGTCCGGCGGGTTCAGCGCCGGCGGGGTCTCCGGAGTGAACCCCTTCTCCTTCGACAGCGTGGCGCCCGCCTTGCCGTCGGTCGTGCGGAAACCGGCCTCGTGCAGGATCTTCACGGCCGATTCCGTGGTCAGCGCCTGCTTGAAGTCCGCCGCCGCCTTCAGCGTCGCCGCGTCCTTGGTGAGGATCGTGACCGGGTAGTCGAGGCTGAGCGTGCCCTCCTCCGGGTAGAGGGCGACCACCGGAGCCTCCGGCTTCTTCGTGTTGTGGGCGTAGATGGCCTGCTCGGAGGTCACGCCCACCGGGACCTTGCTGCCGGACTTCACGGTGAGGCTCGCCAGCAGCGCCGTCGAGTCGGACGCCATCTGGCCGGACAGCTCCTTCAGCGCTCCCACCAGCGCCTTGTCCTGCCCGGCCTCCTTGGCCGTGCCCGCCGCGGCCAGCAGCGCGGCCAGGCCGGCGGAGTTCTTCTGCGGGTCGAGGGCGAGCACGCGCACCTTCTTGCCGGGCCCGTCCACGTTTGCCACGTTCGCCGCCGCGATCATGCCGGACCAGCTCGGCGTGAGGCTGCCCGACAGCTTCGCCGCGGCGGACTTGGCCGCCGCCAGCACGACGGGGGAGGTCGCGATCGAGCCCTCCGTCTCCGGCAGCGCCTTGCCCGCCGGCGTCGTGCGCATGGTCTCCATGAGCAGGCTGGAGTCCGCCACCCAGAAGTCGGCGGTGGCCTTGCCCGCGGCCAGCGCGTTCGCGGTCCTGGCCGCCGCCTCCTTGGCCACCGTCACGTCGACGCACTTGCTGTCGATCGAGTGCATGGCCTTGTTGTAGTTGCCGGCGATCTTGTTGAGCGCAGGCTGGATGTCGGGGGTCGCGACGACGCGCAGCGGCAGCTTGCCGCCCGAGCAGTCGTGGTCGCGGTTGAAAATCACGAACGCGGCCACACCGAGGAGCACGGCCAGGGCGACGGCCCCGGCCAGCGGCACGAGCACGCGGCCACGGCCGCCCCGTGACCGCCTGCGGGAGGGGGGTTCGCTGGCTCTGTATCCGCCGTCGAGCTCGTCTGTGCGGTGTCGCCCCACGATGTCCTCTTAGGTGTGTTGAGACCTTCCGGAGACCCTAGCGGGAGATGCTCCGCAATTACTCCGGGAACGATACTCGGTGCGGTCAGTGGTGCAAAACAGCCCTTTTGGTGCCACGATTACGCTGCGTTGCGGCGGTTGGCGGCAAGCGTGACCGGATGCCGGCGATGGCGGCACTCTCTAATGCGATGCGTTCAACATCAACATTGCGAGAAATGTCGGCAAATGCGCGTGTGTCGTGTTTTGCGGCGGCAGGTGAAACCATCGGCGCTCAATGACGGCCGGCGCTCCATTGCGGCCGGTCCTTCATGATGGCCGGTGCTCAATGATGGCAGCTGTGACCGCGCCAGGCCCGCCTCCCCTCCCGTACCGCGACCGCCGCCAGCGCCACCGCCACGGCCGGGTCGACCCACCACCAGCCCAGGGTGTTGAGCCACAGCCCTGTCAGTACGCCGGCCGCCATGGCCCCGCAGATCAGGTTCTGCGTGCCCTCGCCGGACGTGGCCGTGGAGGCCAGCCGCCGGCCGAGCCGCCGCTTGGCCATCCCCAGAATCGGCATGCTGACCAGGCTGAACGTCGTCACCACGATCCCCAGCACGCTCGGCGCCGCCCGGTGCCCCTCGCCCAGATCGTGCGCCACGTGCACGACGAGGTAGGGAGCGAGCAGCCACAAGCTCAGCGCGATCGCCCGCCTGGCGGAGCTCTCCGCGCTCGGCGACAGCGTGCGCTTCCCGGTGAACCGCCACAGGACGATCAGGCTTGCCGCCGCCTCCACCAGCGCGGACAGCGCCCACCCGATCAGCGCGACCGAGTGCGCGGACAAGCCCGCCGCCAGGCCGAGCGTGCTTTCCACACCCAGCCAGGCGAGCGTGACCACCGAGAGCGCGCGCGCCGAGCGGGCGGCGCGCAGCCAGTCGGCTGACGCGGCCGGACGCTCATGAATCCGCTGGTCAGGCACCGTGAACCCCCGAACTCCCGGCTATCCGGCCGTCGACAGCGATACGTAACGTACCCATCACGGATCGTGGCTTCGGAAGGCGTCGGCAAAGGATGGTCAAGATTCCCCGCATATGATCAGCGATGATCGTCGGGGGTCGATTCGGGGTAGTTTCGTGGCATTCGGGTCGTTCGGGGGGAGAAGGATCGTGCCGTTCACGCCCAGTCACATGGCCGCCGTCGTGCCGTTGATCTCGTCGCCGCGTGTACGCCGGTTCGTCGACCCGTGGGCGCTGGCGATGGGGGCGATGGTCCCGGATCTGCCGATCTTCCTGCCGTTTCTGCCCGACTACACCAACTGGCACTCCTGGGCCGGCGTCGTCACCATCGACCTGTTCGCGGTGCTGGTGCTGGTGCCGCTGTTCCACGCCGTCTTCAGGGATCCGCTGATCTCCCTGCTCCCGCCGTCGCTGGCCGGCCGCGCCGCGCTGCTGGCCCCCGACCGGCTCCGGCCGCTCCCCATCGCCGCGGGCGCCGTTATCGGCGCGGCCTCGCACGTCCTGTGGGACTCCTTCACCCACTCCACCGGCCCCACGGAGTGGGGTCCCTGGCTGTCCGTCTCGGTCTTCGGTGTGATCAGGCTCTTCCGCCTTCTGCAGTACACGTCGTCCGTGATCGGCCTGGCCGCCGTGGTGTGGTGGGGGTGGCGAGAGCTGTCCAGAATGGCGCCGATGGCCGTACCCGACCGTTTGAAGATCTCCCCACGCCTGCGGCGGGTCGTCATGGCGGCCGCCTCGGCCGGCGTCGTCGCCGGCGCGTTCCTCTGGCCCCTCGTGGACGAGCCCAGCCCGGCCCTCGGCCTGCCCAGCGTCATCACCAAGACCGGCGCCGGCACGGTGATCGGGCTGTGCCTGGTGCTCGCGTGCTACGCGGTGGCCTGGCAGGTCAGGCGGCGCATGGCAGTATCGGGACGTGTCTGAGCACTGGCAGTATCGGGAGGGTGCTTGAGTACGTCACCGACGCCGACGACCCGCGCCTCTCCGACTACACCCGGCTGCGCGACGTGGAGCTGCGCAAGAGCCTCGAGGCCGAACGCGGCCTCTTTCTCGCCGAGGGCGAGAAGGTCATCAGGCGCGCCATCGGCGCCGGCTACCCGATCCGCTCGGTCCTGACCACCCGCCGCTGGCTGACCCAGCTGACGGACGTCCTCGGCGACGCCACCGTCTACGTGGTGACCGACGAGATCATGTCGAGCATCGCCGGCTTCCCCGTCCACCGCGGCGCCCTCGCCTCGATGGAGCGCCTCCCGCTGCCCGCCGTGGAGACCCTGCTCAAGGGCGGGGCCCGGCGCCTGCTGGTTCTGGAGGACCTGGTCGACCACTCGAATGTGGGCGCGATCTTCAGGTCGGCCGCCGCGCTGGGGGTGGACGGGATCATCCTGTCGCCGCGCTGCGCCGATCCGCTGTACCGGCGTGCCGTGAAGGTGTCGATGGGGGCGGTGTTCTCGATCCCGTACGCGCGGATGGACCACTGGTACACGGGCCTGGAGCAGCTTCGTGAGACGGGCTTCCAGACGCTTGCTCTGACTCCGGATCAAACAGCCACACCTATGGATGCCGTCAAGCTGCGAGATCGAGTGGCGCTGCTGCTGGGCTCCGAGGGCGACGGGCTGTCCTCGCACTGGCTGGAGGAAGCCGACCAGGCGGTGTGCATCCCGATGAGCGCGGGGGCGATGGCCGCCGGCGTGGACTCGCTGAACGTTGTGGCTGCGGCGGCCATCGCCTGCCATGGGCTGATGCGATCAGCGGACTTCTCCTCTGAGCAGGACTGACCAATGCTCCACTTTGTGGACGAAAATCCGTCTAGGGCTGTTTCTTGAGCCAGACCCACAGCAATTTCAGCGGTTTGATGAATTTCGCGAGCACCGCAGTGGCGACCGCGCTGCAGATCCAGTGCGATGTGCAGCCGTCGTACACCTGTTCCCAGGTCTGGAACTGTTTCTGGTTCCAACGGGCTTTGTAAACGTCGATCCGGTAATAGACCGAATTGTCCCGAAGGCTCTTTACCGAGACGACGCCGTCGTAACACTGGCCCGGGTCGTCAACGCTGAAGACCCACCCGTTCATGCTGCACTGCAAGTAGTAGCCGCTTGGCTCGGCCCGGGCGGAGGGCGCCGTGACGGTGAACAACGAAGCGATTGTCGTGAGCACGAGCGCCCGTGCGGCAGCTTTGCGGATCAGGATTTTCTTGCTATACAAAGCATCCTCCAAACTCGGTTGCTGTTGCCCGTATTTCCGCCGAGGTAGTTCGTGAAACACTGCACAGGGCTCGCGTGGCCTATCCCGCCGTTCATGCTGCCATACGGCCGGCGATCCCGCCGTGACCTCAGGGCGCGCCGATGTTCCCGAACACAAAGGCGCCCTTTAGGCGGACTGCCCATCTTGTACTGCTCGCCCTGCCAAGCCTCTAGGTGTCAGCGCTGTGGCCCGGCGAGAGCCGAGAACGCAGCCGAAGCCCCAGGACCACGGCCAGACCGAAGGTCACGAGCAGGGCCGCGACGGCGAAAGTCCAGTGGGTCCCGCGAGCCACCTCCGCTGACGCGGCTGTGGTCACATCACTCGTGCCGGCGGCGAAGGAGAAGACCGCCCCCATGACCGACGCGCCGGTCATGAGGCCCAGGTTCCGGGAGAGATTCAGCATGCCCGACACCAGGCCACGCTGGCGCGAGGAGACATCCTTCATGACCGCGGTGTTGTTGGCTGCCTGAAACAGCGCGTAGCCGGCGGTGACGGCAACCAGGGGCAGGACATATCCGATCACACCGGCTGCCGTGGGCATCAAGGAGAGCATTACGGCGCCGCCGATGATGCCGATGAGCCCGACGACCACCATGGCCTCGGCTCCGAAGCGATCGGTGGCGCGGCCTGCCGGGACGCCGGTGAGGGCGGACACTGCGGGGCCCGCTGACATCACCAGACCGACAATGGCCGGGTCGAGGTCGAGTGCCCCGGCCAGGTGGAAGGGCCCCACGACGAGAGTGGTCATCATGACGGTCGAGACCAGGGCGCTCGTCGTCAGGCCGGCGGTGAGGACGGGGTCGCGGAGCGTCGAAAGGGTGAGCAGCGGGGATGAGACCCGGCTCTCGGTGATGACGAACAGGGCGAGGCCTGCCCCCGAGATGATGAGCAATCCGATGGCCAGCGGGCCGAACGAGTTCCCTTCGACCGTCATGGCCAGCGCGTACGCGCCCAGGGTGATCGCCAGTAACGCCGCGCCCACGGTGTCGAACCGCTGGCGTGCGGAGCTCGTCGCTGGTGCGGAGCCGGGCAGCACCTGGAATGTGAGCGCGAGCGTGAGAAGGCCGAGCGGCACGCCGACCAGGAAGATCGCACGCCAGCCGAAGACCGCGATCAGGACTCCACCGAGGGAGGGTCCTAGCGCCGTGCCGACTGCTGACATCGTTCCGAGCAGTCCCATGACCCTGCCGGTACGGCCCTTGGGCACCGTCTCGCCGACGAAGGCCATGGTCAGCGCCATCATGCACGCGGCGCCGACTCCTTGGAGTGCCCGGGCGGCGACCAGGAGGGGAAGGTTCGGGGCGAGACCGCACAGCAGCGTCGCGAGGGTGAACACGGCGATGCCACTCAGCAGGAGGCGACGTCGGCCGGCGAGGTCGCCGAGTCGGCCGACTCCGATGATCAGTGTCGTGATGGCCAGAAGGTAGGCGATCACGACCCACTGGACCTCGTTGAAGGCCGCGTCGAAGGCCGCAGCCATGTTCGGCAGGCCGACGTTTGCGCTGCTGATGCTCAGTGAGGGCAGGAGCATGGACAGCGACAGTGCGGTGAGCGCCCAGGCCAGTGGTGGACGGCGTGCAGGCGATGTCTGCTCAGGCTCGGTGCCCGCAGGGGTTGCTGGTCTCAAGATGATGGCCTCTTCCTGGAGTCCGGGGTCGCAATGAACGTAGGTCTCGGTTCCGACCTGGCGGAAGGCGCAATGATGGAAAGCCATTTGTGTATGAAGCGCCATGTCTGGTTTTTCTGTGAGATCGTGTTCGCATGGCCCGGCCCGATCTGAATTTGCTGGTCACGCTGGACGTCCTGCTCGAGGAGTGCAGCGTGACGCGGGCGGGAGAACGGCTTGCGCTCAGTCCGTCTGCGATGAGTCGCGCGCTCGCGCGATTGCGGCGAGCCACGGGTGACCCGCTGCTGGTGCGGGCCGGCCGAGGGCTGGTGCCCACGCCCCGCGCCTTGGAGTTGCGCGAGCGCGTGCATGGCTTGGTCCAGGACGCCGAAGAGGTATTGCGGCCGGCCGAGAAGCTGGACCTGGCGACGCTGGAGAGGACTTTCGCGTTGCGCAGCAGCGATGGATTCGTGGAAAGATTCGGTCCCGCGTTGGTCGCCAAGGTCGGCAGAGAGGCCCCTGGCGTGCGACTGCGGTTCCTGCAGAAGACCAAGAAGGACGCAGGTCCCTTGCGAGAGGGCATGGTCGACCTGGAGACGGGCGTCGTCGAGCACGCTCTGGCTCCGGACGTGTTGAGCAAGCCCCTGTTCACCGACCGGTTCATCGGGGTGGTGCGGAGCGAGCACCCGCTGAGCACCGGGAAGGTGACGACGGCCCGGTATGCCTCCTCGCGACACGTGCACGTCTCGCGGCGCGGTCTGACGGAGGGGCTGGTGGATGAGGCTCTTCGCCCGACGGGCCGCCGGCGGGAAATCGTGACGGTCGTCGACGGCTTCAGCGCCGCGTTGGCCCTGGCGAAGGCTTCGGACCTGGTTGCCACGGTTCCGGAGCGTCACACCGAGAACCTGCGGCGAGGGATGCGCTCCTTCGAGCTGCCCTTCAGCGCTCCCGAAGTGACGGTGTCGCTGCTGTGGCACGTCCGACTCGACGCAGACCCGGCTCACCGATGGCTGCGCAACAGCGTGCTCGGTGTGTGTCGCTTCGGCGGGCCTGAGTCGATGCGCTCAGGCGTGGGTGAGTAGCTCGGCCCAAGCGAACGGTCCTCCGGAGACGGCATTGTTCTCTCTATGCATTCCGATAGCGCGCAATTTCCGGCTGCTGGGCTGAGGCCGTCCTGCCCTGAATGTGGCAGTGCGCTCAGCGGGCCCGTACGCGCGTGCCCGCGCTGCGGCCTGCCGCTGAGCGGGCCCGTCGCGGCGGAGCTGTGGCAGGTGGACGGCGCGCTGGCAAGCCTGCGGGCGCGCGAGGCCCAACTGCTCGGGCGACGCGGGTATCTGCTCAGCCTGCTCAGGGTGGACCGCGAACGTATCGCTACGGGCTCCCGGTCGAGCGGCGGTCCGGGGGAGGCCGAGGCAGAAGGGCGGCAGGGTGCCGGGGCCGACGAGCAGCCGGTGGTGGCCGGGGCCCGCGGGTGGGCCGGCGGTGCTGCCGGTTCAGGCGCTGGTGACCGTGCTTCTGCGGGCCGGCCGTGGCCCGCTCAGGAGGTCTCGCGCAGGACCACGCAGAACCTGCTGCTGATCCTCGGTGGCCTCCTGCTCACGGTGGCGGCGGTCGTGTTCATCCTGGTGAGCTGGGGCCATCTCGGTATCGCCGGGCGGAGCGCGGTCCTCGTGGCGATCACCGGGGTGACGCTGGCCGTACCCGCGCTCCTGCTCAGGCGGGGCCTCACCTCGACCGCCGAGACGGTCGGGGCGCTGGGTCTGGCGCTGATGCTGCTCGACGGCTATGCGGCCCGCCGCGTCGGCCTGCTCGACAGCCTGTCGGGGGCGGACTACGCAGCGGGGGCGATCGGGCTGACGGCGCTCGTGGCGGCGGCGTATGCCAGGCTCCTCCGGCTCACGCTGCCGATGCCCATCGCGATCGTGCTGATCCAGATCCCGCTGCCGCTGCTGGCGATCGACGCGGGCCGTACCTGGTTGACCGTGGCCCTCACCACCACGGCCGTGCTGGACGCGGGCGTCTGGATCGCCGCCCGCCGGGCCGCGGCAGCACGGACGCGGGGGCTCCGTGTGACCGCGGCCGTCTGCCTCGGCAGCACCGGGACGATCGCCCTCATGACGGCCGGCTTCCTCACGGTGATCGCCGAGACCGTCATTGCCGCCCTGCCGCACGCGGGAGCGCTGGTCGTGCTCGCCGCCGTCGGCATGTTCATCGCCCTGCGTGTGGACGGCTCCACTCGCGCGCTTCCCGTCGTCCTGGCGGCGACGGCTCTGACCCTCGCCCTGGCCGCGCCGATCCGCCCGCTGCTGCGAGACGACTGGCAGGTCCTGCCGTACACCGCCGCCGCCCTGGCCGTGATGGCTCTCGCCGTGCTGTTGCCGAGCCGCCTGCGCACGGCGGGTGTGGCCTCCGGCGGTGTGCTCGCTCTGGTGTCCGCGCTGCCGCTCACGCCTGAGGCGGTGATCGTCCTGCTCAGCCCGCTCAGCCGGCTGGACGAGGTCTGGGCCGGCCCTGCCTGGCCATGGGCCCCGGTCGGGATCGCGCGCCCCGCCACGATCGCCTTTGCGCTGCTGGCGCTGGCCTGCGCCGTACTCGCCAGGTGGAGGCGGAATCCGGGCGCATTCGTGTTCGGCACGCCGGCGGTCGTGCTGGTGCCGGTGGCCTACGGGCTCGGCTACGTACCGGCGGTCGCCGTGTTCGTCGCTCTCGCGCTGCTGCTCACGGCGGTCGCGACGAGGTATCAGGCCGCCACCTGGGCGGCCGGGTTCGCTGCCGTTCAGGCCGTCACCTGGTCGCTGGCCATGGAGGGTGCGACCTACGTGACGCTCGGGGTCCTCTTCGCCGCGTGGGCGATCCTCTACCGCAGGCCCGCCGCGCTGACCGGAGCGGTGCTGAGCGGCGGCGGACTGCTGTGGGCGCTGCTCGCCGGAGCCGGCCTGCCCGTGCTGGACTCCTGCGCGGTGGGGCTGGCCGTGGCGGCCGCCCTGGCCCTTGCCGCCGGGTACGGCACGCCGCCCGCAAAGCACGACGACGATACGCCGTCCGCACAGCCGGGGGTCTGGTCGCCGAGGACGTTCGGCCATGGACTGGCCGTCGTTCTCGCGACACTGTCCGTTCTGCCGGTCATCGACGCCGTCGCCTCCGTGCTCGGCTCCTACGTTCCGGCGGTCGCCCCCTGGCGGGGCCTGCCGCAACTCGCCGAACAGCGCCTGCTGGTCGCGCCTGCCCTCGCTCTGTCAGGAGCGGTACTGACACTCGTCACCCGCCCGTTCGCGGCGGTGATCATCGGGTCCGTCGTGGTCGCGGTGGTCCCGGTCACGGTGCCCATGCCGTACCCGCTGGTCCTGGTCCTGCTGGTGGCGGGAACGGCGGCAGCCGCGGCCGTGGCCACCAGGAACCGGATGGGTGCGGGTGCGGCGCTCTGGCTGGGCTCGCTCGCCATCGGCTGGGCGCTGGCGTTCCAGTGGGCGACGCTGGCGGTGCTGCCCGCGCTGGCGCTGGTCGCCGGAGCGTCGGCCGTGCTGGGCAGGGCCAGGTTCGCCGCCATGGCCGTCTCGGGCCTGCTCGTCGCCGGGGAGGCGGTCGCGGTCGCGCGGGCCATGGGGGTGGAGGCGATCGAGGCCTACACGCTGCCTTTCGCGCTGGTGCTGCTCGCGCTCGGCTGGTGGCGCACAAGGGGCAGGCAGATCTCGTCCTGGCCGGTCTACGGGCCGGGCCTGGCGTTGGCGTTCGCGCCGAGCTTGCTGGCCGAGGCCGGCTCGCTCCGCTCGCTGCTGCTGGGGATCGCCGCGCTGGCCGTGACCCTTGCCGGGGCGAAGGGCAGGCTGCAGGCCCCGGCGGTGCTCGGCGGGCTCACGCTGGCGGCGGTGACGCTGCGGGAGCTCGCGCCATGGATCGCGGAGCTGGTGGGCGTGGTGCCGAGGTGGATGCCGATCGCGGTCGGCGGGCTGCTGCTCCTGGTGGTGGGCGCGACCTATGAGGCGCGCAAACGCGACGTGATCAGGCTCAAGGATGCCGTCGCAAAGTTGCGGTGAACATCTGGAGCGCGGCGGCGTTGTCCAACGGCGTGGGCTCGCTCAACGTGGTGGCCGCCGCCGCGATCGCCTGCCGTGGTTTGATGGGCGTGAAGTGATCACGCTTGTTGCCGTTCGAGATGGGAGACGAGCTTGTGATCAGCAGTTCGGCGCCGCAAGGGTTCAGCGACCTCTGGTCGGAGGACCGGGAGCGGCAGAACGCCGCCTATGAGGAGATGATGAAGGCGACCGGGGAGCCGGTTTCCTGGGCTTACGAGGTGTGGGACGAGGTGGTCGGCAACCTTGCCCATGAGGACAATCACAACCGCGCGATCGCGGCGCAGATCCTCTGCAACCTGGCTCTCAGCGACCCGGAGCAGCGCATTCTGGACGGCCTCGCCCCGCTGATCGAAGTGACCAGGGACAAGCGGTTCGTGACGGCGCGGCACTGCCTGCAGTCCTTGTGGAAGATCGGGCTCGCCGGACCCGCCCAGCGGACGGCCGTGGTCGGCGCGCTGGCCGCTCGATTCGCCGATTGCGCGCCGGAGAAGAACTCCACCCTCATCCGGAACGACATCGTCGTCGGACTGCGAAACCTGCACAAGGCCACCGGCGATGAGACGATCGAGCGACGGGCACAGGCGCTCATCGAGACCGAGGACGACCTCAAATACCGCAGCAAGTACGCCAAATCCTGGCGTCAATGACGTCGTCGACTCCAGATGTGACAGCCATGCCGGCCGAAGGCGGGCGTGACGGCGAGTGGAGTGGCCGGTGCCGCTGACACCCGCCCGCTCCCTGGCGGTCTCCCCTCAGTTGAGGCTTCCCTTCGTGAGCAGGATGTCCAGCCGCTCGACCGTGGGGCGCGACTCCACGTGCAACCGCGGTACGTCCAGCCCCTCGTCGGCCAGTACGGCGAGCAGGCCCATCCGCCCCACGGCGTACACGACGATGTAGCCGCCGCGACACCGGATCACGACCTCGCGCAGGTCTCCCATGCCCACCTCCGCCCCGGTGCGTTTCCCGAGACCGAGGGTCGCGGCGGCCAGTGCCGACACCACCTCGGGCCGGGCGCCGTCCGTATCGGCGACGACGAGCAGTCCGTCCACCGTTGCGACAGCGGTTTCCATCACCCCCGTCACCTGCTCTCGAAGGAGGTGAAGCTCCGTGAGAATCGGGTTCTGCGCCATGATCACGACTTCCTCGCTGCTAATTACTGTGGTCATCGGTGTTCAGCGCTCCTGCGATCGTGCCTGCTGCCGCACTGCGGCGTGGTAGCAGCGGGAGGCGCAACGAAGTGTCGGTGGGATGGTCATCGGCGTCCGCCGCGGTCGGGCTCGGGTCGAGCAGCCCTTCCTGCACCATATGCGCGATTTCCTGCATGACGACGAAGAGGCCCTGGCCGAGAGAGAAGGCGATGTCGCGGGGGGTGCGGCGGCCCGTGGCCTTGGCGAGTACGGAGTGGCGTAACGCGGCAGCCTGGATCGCCGGGGCAGCCGCCGGCCGCACGGCCAGCGGCCTGCACTGAGGTGTCACACCTGCGTCCTCCCAGCTGGAGGCGATCTCCAGGCGGCGTGCGGTCTCGCGATCCAGGCGTTCGACGGGGATGCCGGGAAGTACCAGCAGCTGAGGCAGGAGGTCGTCGGGGCCCAGAGGCTCCATCGCCCCGGGCCCGGCGCCGAACAGGGCCATCGCGAAGAGGGCGTCGAACGTGGCCGAGAGGCACACCGCCTCCAGCCCGGCGATGCCGACGCTGTCGCGCGCGATGAGCTCGGGACCGACCCGTCCAGCGGGAGCGCCGGCCGTGAATGCGGCGTTCCAAGCGGACTCGCTGACGCGCCCCGACCGGATGAGCAGCGACTCCGGGCCGGGCGACGCCGGGGTGGTGGCGGCGATCACAAGGCCGTTTCGCAAGTGGACGACGCCGCCGGGGCTGCCGTCGACCCGCAGCCGACCGGAGGGCATCACTTGCGTGCCGTATCGCAGCATTGAGCCCACAGGGCTCAAGTCTTCGACCTCTTGCGCTGACACTTACGGCCCTTCACTATCTGGAGCCACAAGAGTACTTTATGTCCCTGTAGGTGCAAAAGATCAGAAAGGGCCAAATGAACATCGATACTGCGCTCAAAGAAGCAATGACCATTGAGGGTGCGCTGGGTGCGGCGCTCGTCGATTACGGCAGCGGCATGGCTCTGGGCGCCGTCGGGGGCGGCCGCGATCTCGACCTGGAGCTCGCGGCTGCCGGGAACACTGACGTCGTACGGGCCAAGCTGCGCACCCTGGCCACGCTCAACATGGACGAAGAGATCGAGGACATCCTGATCACACTGAGGAAGCAGTATCACGTCATCCGGCTGCTCTCGGCTCCTGGCGGCCAGCTCTTCCTGTACATCGTCCTCGACCGGGACCGCGCCAATCTCGCGCTTGCCCGGCATAGTCTCAAGCGTATCGAGGGTGCGATTTCCCTCTGACTCTGACGGTAATGAATATCTGACGAGAGTCGTTCTCGAAGGCGGCCGGCTCCTGCTCTCCTCTGCAGGAGTATCCGCTCGCCGCCCCGGATGGGCCTGGTAGCGCCCGTGTGGTCGTCGTCGGCGCGATCTTCAGATCGGCGGCTGCCTCCGTTCACTGCGAAGGGGCGTCGGTGTGCTCCTCTGCGCGTACCGACCAGCTTGGACGCTCGTTCAGCACCTCCGGGACGAACCCGGCCATCTGCTTGTAATGCAGAGCGATCTCCTCGCGCTCGGCCAGCGGCATGACCTCCTCGATGTCGCTGAAACCCCGCGGGGCTCGCTGGTGAGCCGTCCTCAAGATGACCTCGGGCCCGTCCTGCCGGTTGGCCAGCACGATCTTGCTCGTGACCGGCCGGCGCCGGCTCTCGTAGAAGTCCAGGCCGCGCCCGGTCGCCAGGGCGTAGGCCAGGACGCGAGCGTCGATGATGGCCTGTACGGCACCGTTGGAGCCGGTGGGGTACATGGGGTGCGCGGCGTCGCCCATCAGGGTGACCTTCTCCGTCGACCAATACGGCAACGGGTCCCGGTCCACCATCGGATACTCGTACACCGCCTCCGCGGCCGAGATGAGCTTGGGGACGTCGAGCCAGTCGAACCGCCAGTCCGCCACGTGGTGGATGAACTTGCCGATGTCCACCGGCCGGTTCCAGTCGCCTCGCGGTGTGGTTTCGGGAGCCCGGCGCTGGATGGCCCAGTTGATCAGCACGTTGCCGTCGGGGTCCGGCGGCGCGATGGGGTAGACGACGACCTTCTGCACGTCGTCACCGGCCATGAGCATGGACCTGCCGGTCATGAACGGCTTGCTGTACGTGGTGCCGCGCCACAGCACCTCGCCGCTCCACAACGGCGCGCCCTCGTCGGGGAACAGGGCGGCTCTGACGCCGGAGCGGATGCCGTCGGCGCCTACGAGCACGTCGGCATCGTGATCGAGTTCGGTGACGGGCGACCCCGTCACCACCGCCTCCGGGCCGAGACGCTCCCTGACCGCGTCCAGGAGCATGAACTGCAGCCTTCCCCGGTGTATCGAATACTGGGGCCACTTGTAGCCCGCGTTCAGCCCGCGCGGCTCGGACCAGATGACCTGCCCGTAACGGTTGACGAAGGTCAGATCCGCCGTCGGCACGCCGATCTCCGCCAGGCGGTCGCCCAGGCCGAGCTCGGCGAGCTCGCGCACGGCGTGTGGCAGGATGTTGATGCCCACGCCCAGCGGCTGGATCTCGTCGACCGACTCGCGGACGACCACATCGGTGATCCCTGCGGCATGCAGGCTCAGGGCCGCGGTCAGCCCGGCGATGCCGGCACCGGCGATGACAACACGCATGTGAAACGACCTCCTCGCAGGCCCACGATCTTTGCCGGTTGTCGGCAAGATCTTCACTACCTTTGAGCGGCGAACTGCCCGGGGTCAGCACATACAAGAGCAATCCCCATGTCAAGGAAGGGACATCGCCTTTTGGCGCGCATGGGCGTTTAGGGGCGTGACACGGGGCACGGAAAGACACCATGTCGTGGTGAGGAGATGAGATGCATCCCGTAGAGAAGGTCGTATCGCTGGGAATGGGCATGCTCAGCGCCACGCTGGCGGCCGCGCTGTTCAAGCGGGTGTGGAAGCTGGCCTCTGGTCAGGACGACGCGCCGGACGCCGACGACCTGGAGCGCGGCTGGGCCGAGATCCTTGTCGCGGCGGCGGTGCAGGGAGCGATCTTCGGGCTGGTCAAGGCCGCGGTGCACCGCGCGGGCGCGCAGACCTTCCAGCGCAGGAGCGCGGCGGAGGGCTGACCCGCCGGGACGCGGCGGCGGCGCTTCGTGCAGCTCCACATGGCGGCCGCCCCTGCCGGAGGTGCCCGCTCGGCTTGGGACCAGGCGTCACGGCTGGTCGGTGAGCCAGTCGGGGTAGCAGTCGATGTCGTGGGTGACCGGCCGGCTGATGATCGGGCCGTTCTCGCCGGTCTCCCTGATGCGCTGCTCCACGGTGTGCGCCTGCCGCTCCGCCGTGATGAGCGTGAGCTGCCACGTGCTCTCGTCGGATGGCACTTCGTCGATGTCGATGGAGGTCGCCAGGCCCGCGCGCAGGAGGCCGTGCGCCAGTGCGGCTGCTTTCTCGTGGCCGTCGATCGTCGTGCGAACCTCGATGAATTCCGCCATGAGGTCGTCCTTCAGAAGGGGAGAACACCACCCTATCTGCGGAGCCGTCGAGGAAGCCTGATACGCCGGGGAAATCCGCGCCACGCGCTCGTCGAGCGGCCGGAGATGACGGCGCCGGTCGTTCCGCTCGGGCCGGTCGCCTGCCCGGGTCAGGGCGGCGGGGCGGTCGGCGAAGCGCGCGACCTCGTAGAACGGCACCCCCGCCCAGTGCAGCCCGGCCTCCTCGCAGGCGCTCTGGTAGCCGCCGCGCCGCCCCCGCATGGCCTCGAACCCCGCGCTCTTCTGACGATCGAGGTCGGCCCACCCGGTGTAGCCGTCCTCGTGCAGGCCCACCATGGCCACCGCGATCCGGCGGTGCCCGAGCTCGAGCACGTGCCGCGCGGCCGCCGCCCCCGCCGCGGGCTCGTCGATCCCGACGAACGGGTGGCCGGGCACGTAGGGCTCGTCCACGATCACCACGGGCAGCTTCCTGGCGAGAACTTCGGCCGGCGCCGGATGACCGTCGGGCAGCGACATCACGCAGAACGCGTCCACCACCGCGTCCCTGACGGTCTCGCCGCGCCGGTCGCCGTGCGGCAGCGGCAGGATAAGCAACCCAAGCCCGCCTCCTCCGCGGCCGTGGCCATCCCCTGGAAGAACCCGATCGAGTACGGGTCGGCGAACGCGTACGCCGGCGTCTCGCTGAAGATCAGCCCGAGCGCCCCCGCCCGGCCCAGCCGCAGCGACCGCGCCGTCGGGTTGGGCCCCGCGTAGCCGAGCTCGTCGGCCACCTCCAGGATCCGCTGCCGCAGCCCCTCGCTGAGCTGGTCGGGGCGGGAGAAGGCGTAGGAAACGGTGGCCCGGGACACGCCCCGGCCGGCGTACTCGCTCAGGTGGACCGCGGACCGCCTGGACCCGGCGTGCCGCACCGCGTGATGCTGCACAATGTGACGTATCGATTACTCGCAGCAGTGTAGGCCGGAGGGCTCATGAACTTGGCCTGGATCACCGCAGTCGCGACGGCGCTGGGCCCGCCGGGCCCGGCCATGGCCATGGCCGGGCCGGCCGTCCTCACCTGCTCCGTCGCCACCCCGTGGAGCCGGCCGCTGACCTTCACGCCCGGCGTCGGGCTGACTCCCCGTCAGGTCAGCGTCAGCGGCTACCTCCGGCTCACCGGCTGCATGTCCCCCGACGGCTCGGCCGCCGGCCTGCGTTCCGGCTGGGTCGCCATGAAGGCCACGGCGCACGCCTCGTGCACGAGTGCCCGCCGCGTCCGCGGCAGCGCCGTCATCACCTGGTTCGGCGCGGACGGGCGCCCCATCGGCACCTCGAAGCTGCGCAGCCGGGGCGACCGCCTCGCCACCCAGAGCCCGGCCGACACCCTGCTCAGCGGCACCGTCGCCACGGGGCCGCTCGACGGGGAGCGCGTCCGCGGCGGGATCACGCCCGCCACGGGCCTGCTCACCTGCGCCACCCAGGGCATGCGACACCTGCCCGGCGCGGGCCGCATCACGTTCGGCTAGTCGCCGCCCTACGAAATGTGCAAGATCCCGCGGGTGGTGAGCGGGGGAAGGGCGCACCTGACGCTAGCCCCCCATGATCTGTTCCCCGGCGTAGTCGAGGAGCTGCTCGGCGGTGGAGAAACGGCGCTCGTTCTCGTCCTTGAGCAGCACGCCCACCACCTGCCTGCCGTTCCGCTCACCCGCGAACAGCAGGCAGTACCCGGCCGCGTTCGTGTAGCCGGTCTTCACGCCCAGCACCCCGTCCGCGCGTGACAGCAGCTTGTTGGAGTTGCGCCAGGTGTGCGCCAGGTGCAGCGACGTCTTGGCCACCTTGTGCACCTTCGCCCCGACCACGGTCCTGAACGTGCTGCTCGCCAGTGCCCGCTGCGCCAGCTTCGCCTGGTCGACGGCCGTCGAGTAGCCGCCGTTGGCCGGCGTGGGCATGCCGTCCGGGTTGGTGTAGCGGGTGCCGGCCAGGCCGAGGGCGCGGGCGGTGCTGTTCATCTTGGCGACGAAGGCCGTCTTGCCCGGGCCGTACTGGCGGGCCAGGGCGTTGGCCGCGTCCGCGCCCGAGGGCAGCATGAGCCCGTACAGCAGGTCCCTGACCGTGAGCTGCTCGCCCTTCTTCAGCCCCGCCGTGGTGGCGCCGCCACGGGCGGCGTACTTGACGTCGGTCGCGGTGATCGTGATCGTGTCGCTCAGCCGGGCCTCGCGCAGCACGACGTACGCGGTCATGACCTTGACCAGGCTCGCCACCGGGACTCGCCGCGTCTCCTGCTTGCCGAAGTGGATCGTTCCCGCCGAGTCGACGACGTACGCCGACGCGGCCTTCACCGTGGGCGCGTCGGCCGCGGCGGCCGGGACGGAGATGCCCACAACCACGGCGAGTACGGCAGAGCTGATCATTCCCGCAATTGGCATGGAAAACATGTTGGCAGGAGATCAAGGGTTCGTTTGCCGAACTCCGCCATAAAGCCCCATCAGACCGGGGTAAATGAATGCTAGATCCGATGGGGGCGGCCGTGGCAGGCAGATTCATCATCAGCGAGGACGGGCGGGGCGGCTACCGTTTCGCACTCGTCGCGAACAACGGGCAGACGCTGGCGATCGGGGAGGGCTATCCGACCAAGGTCGCCTGCGTGAACGGCATCGAGACGGTACGCAGGAACGCCCCGGAGGCCGTCATCGACGACCAGAGCGGCGGCGAGGGCTAGGAGACGAGGGCGTCCTGCTCCGCGGCGCGCTGCCTCCTCCTGCGCCGCACCATGAACCAGGGCCCGCCCGCGACGGCCAGCAACGCCACCGCCGCCGCCGCGACGGGCGACCGCGCGGCCAGCTCCAGCCAGCCCCACACGAACGCGGTCAGGCCGAACCACCACATGGGCGCCCAGGTCAGGCAGCCCAGCGCGCTCGCGACCACGTACCAGGGGTAGGAAACCCGCAGCGCACCGGCCACCCACGGCAGCGTGTGCCGCAGCATGGGCACCCAGAAGCACCCGTAGACGGCCAGCGCGCCCCACTTCTCGACGACCCGCTCGATCTTCGCGATCCGCTCGCGGCCCAGCTTGACGCCGACGCGCGAGTCGTAGAGCTTCTCGCCCAGCCTCCGGCCGACCCAGTAGTAGATCTGGAACGCGCCGAACAGGGCGAGGATCAGGATGGCGCCCACCAGCCAGTAGGGCAGGCCGAGGAAGAACGGCTCCGTGGGGGCGGGGACGGCGATCCTCGCAGGCCACATCCGCGGCTCACCACCCTCCTGAAGCCTTAGGTCAGGCTTACCTTAGTTCAACGTGCAAGTGATTGCCACACCCGCTTGCAAGCACCCTGGCAAAAGGTGCAACCGGCCGACAACCACCACTCAACCACCCAGCCTCACTCTATGGGTGAGCAAAAAGGGGTGTTGACGATGTCGACGACGAGAAGCGCAGCCGTCCTGGCCAGTGGTACCGCGAACGCGGCCAAGTTGTTCGTGGCCGCCTTGGCCTTCACCAGCGCGTACGTCGGCTTCGCCGCCTACGGCAACGCCAGCTCGGTCCCCGAGCCCGCGCGGAGCGTCACCCTGTCGGCCCGCGAGCTGCCCATCTCCGAGCAACTGGCCACGCCCGCCCGGGCCGGCCAGGTCACCGTGAGCGTTCTGGCCGACGGCGGCCCCGGATGCGCCAAGTCGTACGTGGCCCGCAGCGTGCTGGTCAACCCC
Source organism: Nonomuraea basaltis (assembly GCF_005893125.1). Taxonomy (GTDB): domain Bacteria; phylum Actinomycetota; class Actinomycetes; order Streptosporangiales; family Streptosporangiaceae; genus Nonomuraea; species Nonomuraea basaltis. The sequence goes on from NZ_VCJS01000077.1 coordinate 39,871, forward strand.
GACCCCGCCCAGGGCGTGCACTACGGCTGGCGGCTGGCCCGCTGGAGCCCCGCCACCAAGGCCTGGCGCACGTACGTCGTTCACCACGACGGCTTCGCGGGCGCGACGAAGACCGTCGAGTGGCGGCCGCAGATCTCGGGCAACCCCGGTTGGTACCGCGTCGAGGTGACCGCCGAGGGCGCCAAGACCATCAAGAGCGACCGTTTCCAGGTGAGCTGCTGACCGACCGCTGCGCCGCCTCCACCCAGCGCGGCACGCCGACCCGCTCGGCCACCTCCAGGGCCTTCGTGTAGTGGTCGCGCGCGGCGTCCGGCTGCCCCAGGCGGATGGCGAGGTCGCCGAGCGTCAGCGCCACCGGCCACAGCGCCACCACGCCGGTGCCCGCGCCCGCCACCCGGTCGGCGAACGGCTTGAGCTTGTCGTAGCAGTCGACCATCCGCTCCCGGTCCTCCAGCAGCATCCCGGCCAGCGCCCGCCAGGTCATCGCCAGTTCGTACAGGAAGTCGGGGCGCACCGGCGGACGCGTGGCGGCCACGGCCTTGGCGTCGTTGACGTGCCCCGCCGAGGCCAGGGCCAGCGCGTAGGCGTCGAGCGTCCACTTGGCGCCGCGATGGTGCTTCTCGGCGAGCAGCTCGACCATCTCCGCCGCCCGGCCGTCCACCAGGTGCAGGCAGAAAGTCGTGATCAGCGGCAGGTCCTGGCGGCCCTCCAGCATGCCCGCCCGCGCGGTCATCCTGGCCGCGTCCCGGTAGGCCCGCTCGGCGCCCGCGTAGTCGCCGGCGATCATGAGCCGCTGCCCGGCGTACCAGACGACGACCGCGGCCGGGGCCGACAGGTCGTACTGCTTGGCCAAGCTGTCGGCGGCGGCGGCGTGCTCGTCGGCGACCGCGAACTCGCCCCTGGCCGCCGCGCACTCCAGCAGCACCAGGTGCGCCAGCGCCTGCGTGGCCATCTGCCCTGAGAGCTGGGCCACCTCCAGCAGCTCCCTGCCGATGCTCTCGCGCGCGTCCACGGCCGGGATGTCGTACGACTGCCGCAGCCGCCCGCTCAGCGCCGCCGCGATCAGCGTCGGGTCGCCGCTCTGCCTGGCCAGCTCCAGCGCCTCCAGCGACGCCTGCCGCCCCCGCTCGGGCGAGGAGGAGCCCTCCAGCTCCAGGGCGAGCGTCGTCAGCAGGCTGGCCCGCAGCCGCTGCTCGCCCGCCGGCAGCTCCATGAGCGCCTTCTCGGTGACGTCCACGATCTCCCACGCGGTGCGGGTGAAGTCGCGCGCCATGCCCTTGTGCGGCACGGCCAGCGACGCCGCCACCTTCGCGGTGATCTCCAGGTCGCCCAGCGGCAGCGCGGCGTCCATGGCCTGGCGCCGCAGCAGCCGGGCCGCGTGCATGTCGCCGCACAGCGCCAGCGCCCTGATCTGGCGCAGCATGAGCCGCAGGCGCTCCTTGGCGCGCTCCGGCTCCTGCTGCTCGCCGCCCTGCTCCTCGTTCCTAGACCGGTCGAACGCCGCGATGGCCTGCTCCCACAGGCTGGCCGCCTCGCGGTGGGCGAAGCGCCGCTCGGCCTGCTCGGCCGCCAGCCCCGCGTAGTGGACCGCCTTCTCCGCCGCGTCGGCCAGGAAGTAGTGGTGCGCCAGCGCCGCCACGTCGGACGGCGCGCGCTGCTCGATCACCCTCGCCACGAGCGCGTGCAGCCTCGTGCGGCGCAGCCGGGAGGCGTCGGAGTAGATCGTGTCGCGCACCAGGTCGTGGTCGAACCTCAGCATGCCGGGACCCGGCTCGGTCACCAGCCCGGCCAGCAGCGCCGCCTCGACCGCCTCGATCACCGCGTCCTCGTCGTCGGCCACGTTGACCAGCACGTCCAGATCGACGTCGCGGCCGATCACCGCGGCCTGCAGCAGGATCTGCTGCGCGCCCGCGGGCAGCCGTGAGATGCGCCGCCGCAGCACGTCGCGGACGCCGGACGGCACCTGGGAGAGCACCTCGGTGGCGCTGGCCCGGTCGGCCGCGCCCTCGGAGTCGAGCAGGCGAACAGTCTCCCGCACGAAGAACGGGTTGCCGCCGGTGCGCTCGACGATCGACTCGACCGCGTCCTCGTCGATCTCGCGGACGCACGTCGCCCTGACCAGCTCGGCCACGGCCTTCGGATCGAGCCCCGACAGGCCCACGCGGACCGGCCCCAGCCTGGCCAGCGCGGCCAGCACGTCGGACTGGCGGTCGTCGAGCTCGCTCTCCCTGCACGTCACCACGAGCAGCACCCGGCTGGTCGCGAGCAGGCTCGGCAGCGCGCGCAGCAGTGCGAGCGTCTGGTCGTCGGCCCAGTGCAGGTCCTCGAGCGTCAGCAGCACCGGTGCCCGCCGCGCGACCCCGGCCAGGTAGCCGCCGACCGCCCGGTGCAGGCGGAACCCGCCGGACACCTCGTCCTCGTCGGGATCGGGCGCCGCGTCGTCCAGCAGCGGCGCGAGCAGCTGCTGGTATTCGCCCGCGCCCGTCATGCCGATGAGCGTGCGCAGGATCTCCACCCAGGCCCACCCGGGCGGGGTGGCGCTGGAGTCGGGGCAGGCGCCGGACGCGGTGATCCAGCCGTCGCCGCCGAGCCTGCCCCCGAGCTGGCGCAGCAGCGTGGTCTTGCCCGCGCCCGCGACCCCGGTGACGATCGCGACCTGGAACCTTCCCGTGCGCGAGGCCGCCGTGGTCATCCTGGACAGCTCGGCGTCGCGGCCGACGAACGGCTCCGGCTCCAACGGCGGCGGCTCGACCGGCGTGGCCCGCCTGGGCGGCCAGGTGTCGGTGACCGGCGCCGGCCTCGACTGCCGCGCGGGGACGGCCAGCTCCAGCTCGGGCGCCTGGGACAGGATGTCGGACTCCAGCTTGCGCAGCGCCGGGCCCGGGTCGATGCCCAGCTCGTCGGCCAGCATGTTTCTGGCCCTGCGCAGCGCGGCCAGCGCGTCGCCCTGCCGGCCACAGCGGTAGAGCCCGAGCGCCAGCAGCCGCCAGCCTTCCTCGCGCAGCGGGTGCTCCGTGGTGAGCGCCTCGAGATCGGGCACGGTCTCGGCGTGCATGCCGAGCCGCAGCCCGGTGTCGCCGTGCCGCTCGCGCGCCACGAGCCGCAGCTCGGTCAGCCGGCTGACCTCGGCCTCGGCCCACTGCTGGTCGGCGAAGTCGGAGTAAGGAGTGCCGCGCCACAGGCCCAGCGCCTTCTCCAGGCGGCCGCGGGCCGACTGCGGGTCGCCCTCCTCCAGGTGCTCGCCCGCCGCGCGGACGAGCTGCTCGAACCTGAGCGCGTCGACCTGGTCGGAGGCCACCCGCAGCGCGTAGCCGGACGCCACCGTCACCAGCAGCCGGTTGGGGCCGCCGCGCGGGCGGCCCGGCTCGAGCACCCTGCGCAGGCGCGAGATGTAGACCTGCAGGCCCGACTGCGCGCCCTTGGCCGCGTCGTCGTCCCACAGATCGTAAAGAAGCGTGTCAACCGGTACGACTTGACCCCTGGCCACGAGGAGTCGGGCGAGGACGGCCCGCTGCCGCAACCCGCCGAGGTCGAGCTCGTCGTCGTGTTCGTACGCCTCGACTGGCCCCAGAACTCGGAACGCCACCATGTCAGCCGCCACGGTATGCGGGCCTGTGAATCAGGCACAAGGTGTTTGATGGGTTTGGGATTGTCACTGGGGGGCCTTCGAGATCGCGGACGGGGATTCCGCGGCGGTGTTCCGGCCGTTGCGCCTGCGCAGGAGCGCCCATGCGCCCAGTGCCAGGCCGCCGAACGGGATCTCGATAGTGTAAGTCCAGAAGCCGAAAAGCAGTGCCGTCGCGGTCGCCGGAGCGGCCGGCACGGCGAAGGCGGTGGTGAGCAGAAGCACCACCCCGCCCTCCATGATCCCCGCCCCGCTGGGCGTGATCACGGCGCTGGTGAGCACCCGCGACAGGGCGAAGACGGCGATCGACTGGGCCAGGCCCGGCCAGGCGCCGGTGGCGTACATGCAGGTGGCCATGATCGTCCACTGGAAGCCGAGGAAGAACACCATGCCGAGCGACAGGCCCGGCCACCGGGTCCTGACCACTCCGGCGGTGTCGGCCCGCAGCCGCTGGAACGCATCGGAGGCGTGGAAGCGCAGCCGCAGCAGCCGCGCGACGGCGTCGAGCACGCGGCCGAGCACGGCGGCGGCGCGGTCCCAGTAGAGGGCGGCGGCCACGACGGCGCAGAGCGCCAGGATCGAGATCGCGCCCGTCCAGCCCGCGTTGGCGACCGTCGCGTTGGGCGCCTCGCCCGCGATCAGCAACGCCATGATCCCGATGGCCGGCAGGATGAACCTGAACAGGGTGTTCCAGATGCCGCTGACCAGCGTCATGACCACGATCGACCGGTTGGCGAAGCCCCAGCCCCTGGTCATCGCGAACGACAGCGCCACGCCCACCGCGCCGCCGAACGGCAGCAGGTTGCTCACCGCGCTGCCCGCCGCGTTGAGCGCGAGGCCCTGCAGGTTGTTCAGCCCGGGCAGCGAGTTGGTCAGCACGAACGTGTAGGCCAGCAGGCTCAGCAGCCACAGCGTGGTCATCAGGGCGATCTCGCCCGCGCCGAGCGCGCCGAACACCGCGCCGATCTCGGTCCAGGAGACGGGCTTGCCGGTGAGGGCCCGCACGATCTGCGGCAGGTAGACCACCAGCAGCACGGCCAGTCCGAGCGACAGCACGGACAGGGCGATCTGTAGCCACTTGTTCTTCATCGGGGTCCAGTCTGCCGGGTGCCGGCGGTCGGCCTCCTCCATCTGAAGTATTACGTGGGCCCTGCTCTTTCTACAGGCCGTCGAACGGGTGAGAGAGGCGGGCGCCGGGGGGAAGGTCGCGGCGGACGTACCACTCGGTGCCGAACACGAAGCGGTAGAGCGGGCGGGGGACCTTCAGCATGACGGCGAGCGTGCGGTCGCTGTCGCCGCCGCTGGCCTGGGAGGCGTGCGCGGCCATGGACGCCCGCTTCTGTTTCGCGTATTTCCTGACGTTCACCCGGTGGGTGATGGTCTCGCTCGACGAGTAGGCGCTCTCGAACGTCCGCACGTCGAACTCCGGCGGGAACTTGTAGAACCTGCCCGCCAGCGTCAGCAGCCTGACCAGCGGATCCCGGTTGACCGTCGCCTCCAGCACGATCTCCGTGCCGGCGATCTCCGCGGCCCTCTTGCCCACCCGGTGCACCTGCACGTGGTCCGGGTGCCCGTAGCCGCCGGCCGGGTCGTAGATCGCCAGCAGGTCGGCCTCCTCCTCCTGCAGGATCGCGGCCAGGGCCTTGGCCGCCTCCTCGGTGTCGGCGTCGATGAAGGCGTCGTCGGGCCGCTCCTCGGCGCTGCCGCCCTTGGGGCTCAGCCCGGAGTCGCCGTAGCCGAGGCACTCGACGCGGGCGCAGCCCAGCACGGCGGCCGACTTGTAGAGCTCCTTCAGCCTGGTCTCGCGCAGCGCCTCGCCGGGCTCGATCTCGGCCAGGCCGCGCTCGCCCGCGGTGGCCACCACGAGCACCACGCGGTGTCCCTCGGCCGCGAGCATCGCCATGGTGCCCGCCGTCAGCAGGGCCTCGTCGTCGGGGTGGGCATGGAAGAACACAGCGGTACGTGGAGGCACACGCCCAGATTAGTCTGGGAGGGGTGCGGATCTTTCACGTGAGTGACTGTTACCTGCCACGACTCGGGGGGATCGAGGTCCAGGTGGCCGATCTCGTGCGCATGCAGCGGGAGGCCGGCCACGAGGTGTCGGTGGCCACGGCGACCAGGGGCGAGCCGCTGCCGGGCGTGCACAGGATCGTCGCGAGGATGCCGTTCGACCTGCCGGTGCACCCGTTCGGGGTAGGGCATCTCACTCGCAGATTCACCTCCTCGCGCCCCGACGTGGTGCACGTGCACACAGGGGCGGTCTCGCCGTTCGCCTGGATGGGCGTGCGGGCCGCGGCGCGGGCGGGCGTGCCGTGCGTGGTGACCGTGCACAGCATGTGGGATCCGGCCACGCGCGGGATCTACCGGCTGCTGCGGCTGGCGTTCGGCTGGCAGCGCTGGGGGCTGGTGGCCACCACGGTCAGCAACGCCGCCGCGGTGCCCATCCGCGCGGTGGCCGGGCCGGGGGTGCCGGTGCGGGTGGTCTCCAACGGCCTCGACCTGTCCGGCTGGGCGCCGGTCCCGGGCGCGCCGGAGCTCGCCGACCGGCGTGACGAGCTGCACCGAGAAGAGGTGCACATCGTGGCCGTGGGCCGGCTGGCGCCGCGCAAGCAGCCCGTACGCCTGCTCAGGCTCCTCCAGGCGGCCCGCGCCCGCGTGCCCGCCCGGATCCCCATGCGGGCCACGATCGTCGGCGACGGGCCCGCTCGGGGGCAGATGGCCCGCTTTCTGGCCAGGCACGGCATGGCGGACTGGGTGTCCCTGCCGGGCCGCTACTCGAGAGAGCAGATCGCCAAGGTGCTGGAGTCGGCGGACGTGTTCGTGGCGCCGGCCCCGCGGGAGTCGTTCGGCATCGCGGCGCTGGAGGCGCGCACGGCGGGGGTGCCGGTGGTGGCCAGGGCGCAGAGCGGAGTCGCGGACTTCGTCAAGGACGGCACCGAGGGGCTGCTCGGCCGCACTCTCGGCGACCTTGCCCGCGCGGTGGCCAGGCTGTGCGCGGACGCCGGGCTGCGCGAGTCGATCGCCGCGTACAACCGGGCCACGCCGCCCGCGGCGGGCTCGTGGCCGACGGTGCTGGAAGGGTTCGAGCGGGCCTACGAGAGGGCGCGGCGCAGGACCACGTAACCGTCGCGGTCGAACACCTTCACGTACCCCTGGCCCTGGAGCTCGTTGACCTTGGCGAGCTGGTCGTCGAACGAGCCGAAGGGATACTCCCAGCGTGCCGTGTCGGCCACCACCCACGGCGCGCCGTGCGGGGTGGGCGACCACAGCAGGACGGTCGTTCGCGAGGTCAGCGCGGGGCCGATCGAGTTGGCGGCCTCGACGGTGACGCCCGAGGGGACCTTGCTCACCGCCTCCGCGGCGGCGGCCGCCTTGGGCTCCTTGTAGAAGGCCGGATGGTAGAGCTGGTCGAGCGCGAACTTGGGGACCAGCGTGAGCGCGATCGCGCAGGCGGCCACGGACCAGGCCAGCTTGAGCGCGGCGTGCTTATGGTCGCGGCCGCTTCGGCTGGCTTCGCTCTCTCCTGCCGAGCTCCTCCGCTCGTCGTCGGAGCGTTCGAGCCGGCGCAGCAGCCTGGACAGCCCGTCCACGCCCGCGCAGAAGAGGATCACCACGGTGAACGCGGCGTACTGGAAGTCGGCCTGCCACCACTGGGCCCGGTCGGACAGCATGCGTTCGAGCACGTGCGGCAGCGCCGCCAGCGACAGCGGCGAGAGCAGGCACAGCATCAGCGTCGGCCACGCCAGCAGGAACAGCGTGTCGACCTTGGCCTCCTCGCTGAACGGCAGCAGCAGGGCGGCGAGCGGATCGCGCATGATCCCCAGAATCGCGCCGGGAATGTCCGCCCCGAGGTGCCCGTAAGCCCAGAAGTCCCTGGACTCGCCCCCGAAGACCGAGGTCACCAGGCCGCGGGTGAGCAGCACGGCCCCGATGCCGAGCATCGCGCACAGGACGCCGCGCCACCGGTCGCCCATGACGACCAGGCACAGGCCGACCCCGGCCACCATGAGTCCCATGTCCTCCTTGACGAGGAGGAGCGCGAGCATCGCCAGGAACGCCGGCAGCGTCCGCCCGGCGTGGTAGCGCTCGATCATGATCGCGGTGAGCACGGGGACGAACATGACCTCGTGCGCGTCGAACGCGACCGCCTGGGCCACGGGCCACGACAGCGCGTACGCCGCGGAGACCAGGTAGGCGGGCACCACGCCCAGCACGCGCCTGGTATAGCGCCACAGGAACGGGATCGCGGCGGCGAACAGCACCGCCTGCGCCACGATCAGCGTCTCCGGCCCGTCGTGGATCCAGTAGAGCGGCGCGAGCAGCGCGTAGATGGGGGAGAAGTGGTCGGCGAGCTGGAGGTATTCCATGCCGCGCCCGTGGAACATGCCCAGCACCGGAACGTGCGGCGGCCGGAAGGCGGCGTAGTTGCGCACCGTCTGGTCAAAGATCACCAGGTCGAACGTGGTGGCTCGGAAGGAGGCCAGCTTGACCAGCCCCAGCACGGCATAGGCCACCGCGGCGAGGAGCGCCATGGCGCCCACCCGCATGCGGTGGCCATTGAGCCGGATCCTCCAAGAGGCGGCGGCGCTCGCCCCCGGTCGCGCCGCAAGTGTGTCACCCGTCACGGGCAGCAAGACTAGAACGAATCCGCACTAATGTGACGCGGCCGCCGCGCCGGCCTGCCCCCCACAGGCGGAGCGGCGACCGCGGGCTTCATCAGGTGCAGGCGGCGGTGATCTTGGTGGAGAAGCCGTTCATCTTGCCGGTGAACTCGGAGACGCTGGTCAGGTCGCCGCCCTCCAGCGACTCGAACCCGGAGGCGAGCTCGTTCAGCGCGGCGGCGACCTCGCCGTCGTACTTGCCCGCCAGGTCCTTGGTCTTGTCCGCCGCCGTCTTCGAGGCCGTCCCGATGGCCTTCGTGTCGGTGGCGTTCTTGGTGACCTCCGAGCTCCAGTCCGTCATGATCTTGCTGGCGTCGTTGGCGGCGGTGTTGCAGTCAACGGCGTTCCCCAGGGCACCGCAGGCGGTGGTGAGAGCGGCAAGGGTAAGCGTCGCGGCCGCGACGGCCAGACGACGGCGAGGGGGAGTCATTTCCATGCCCTTCGTAGGTAAAGCGAACGAAGGGAACATTATGGATGGTGACTTGACCATCACTTGCACCCCACTAACACCACAGGCATCAAGCCGGCGTAAAACCGTGCAGCGGGACCTGCGCAACTTCCTCCGGTTCGGGCAGTGAAAGATCTAGGAGCCCTCGTGGGCGACAAATCCGGCGAACATGTCGGTTGGCGACCATAGTCATCATTTAGGGGCAATTCGCCGCGCTCGTGCACCACCCATGGCTGGTTCCTCCGGGATGCGTATCCCGGTGCGGACGATCTCGGCGTCGGTGGGGTCCCGGCCGGCCTCGACGTACACCTGGTTGGCCATGCGCGCGATGTCGAGGCGCTGCGAGAGAGCGAGGGCGTCTGAGATCACCACGCGCAGGTCGCCTTCGAGCAGCTGCCGCGCTTGGTGGCGTAGCGGCGGACCACGCTCGCCCTGCCCACGCCTCCCGCCGCGGCGACGCCGTCCACGGTGAAGTCGAGGCCATGGGAGAACTCCAGCCCAATGGCGACCTGCCTGATACGGTGGTTGACCGTAAGGTCGGGTTTTGCGGCCGAGTGAAGTCCTGGGCCTGCGACACCCACTCCGCCGCATCCGATCGACAACGCGAACGCTGGGCCTGTTACGTAGGGACGAACACTCCAGGCGCCGGTCTCACGGGCGGATCAGGTCCCGGTTTCAGGAACGGTTCACTTGCCGGTCTCAGGGGCGGGGACCACCAGGACCGGCCGGCGCGCGTGGTGCAGCACCCGGTCGGACGTGCTGCCGAGCAGCAGCGAACGCACCCCGCCCAGCCCCCGGGTCCCGGTCACGATGAGATCGGCGTCGATCTCGTCGGCCACGTCCACGATCGTCGCCCATACGGCCACCGCGTCCGATTCGCACCGCGGGGTGGCGTCCAGCCCGGCCTGCCGGGCCAGGTCCGCGCCGTGCCGGGCCAGCTCGCGCATCGCCTCCCCGATCGCCTCGTCCGCGGCGGGGTCCCCGTCCATGGCGGTCATGAGCCCGGCCGAGGTCCTGGCCGAGGTCATCGCCAGCCGCTCCCACACCGTCAGCACGACGGCGGACCGGCCTTTCAAGATCTGGCCCGCGAAGGCGATCGCCGCCTTGGCGTCGTCGGACCCGTCGTACGCGATCAGAATCGTCATGTCGGCCACTCCCGAAGCAAGAGGTCGGATCGTCCCTCTTTCCCGAGCGGCCCGCTTCACGCCTGGCGGACGACAGGACGCGCCACCAGCGAGCGCCTAGCGGACGGCCGCGGCATAGGGCGACCGAGCCAGCCTCACGGAGTGAGGCGATGAGCGCAGCATCGACAGCCCCGCCACCGCCAGCACCCCGAGCTCGGTCACGACCACGGCCCGCTGGGTCAGCCCGGCCGGGATGTCGTCGTTCGTGAGCGGGATCCCGAACATCCGCACCACGTACGGGACCACGACCATCACCAGCGCGCCGAGCGCGAGCCAGCAGAGGATCCGCATCGCCTTGGCGTACCGGATCCTGGCCCTGGCCAGCAGCAGCCCGGCCAGGGGCATCACCAGGAAGGCCGCGAAGGCGGCGTACCGGTGGATGCCTCCCGACAGGGACAGCGGCACGCCGGGCCGGTCGGTGGGGAAGGCGCCGATCAGGAACATGCTCGCGCCCCACGCGAGCAGCAGCCCCACGACCCAGCGGTTCATGTCCGCCCGGCGCATGGCCTCCGCGATGAGCGCCGAGCCCACCGCGAACAGCGTCAGCGAGGCGGGCAGCAGCCAGCCGGACGCGTGGAAGGCGTACTCGCTGATGACGCTGTGCAACGGGTCGAGGCCGGCCTCGGCGTGCAGGGTGAGCATGGCGCCGGTCCCGGTGCCGATGGCCGCGAATCCACTGACAAGCAATGCCTTCATGCCTCAAAGCTCGTGGAACGCGGCCTTCCGGAGTATCGGAGATCGGCCCGAAACGGCCCTGAGGCATCCCCTAATACTTAAGTCTTGACGGGCTGGGAGGACCCCTACTGACCTGTGCGGATGTAACCCTGGGTAGGGCCTGCCCCCTCAGGGTGGGTACGGGAACCACCCTTGATTTGACTTAGAGCGCACTCGAAGGGCGAACCTGAAGACATGACGATCCAGGAGGCCGCGCAGCGGTCGGGCCTGAGCGCTCACACGCTTCGTTACTACGAGCGCATCGGGCTCATCCACTCCGTCGGCCGCAACGGCAGCGGGCACCGCGACTACGCGGAGGAGGACCTGCGGTGGCTGGAGTTCCTCACCAAGCTGCGGACGACCGGCATGCCGATCGCCGACATGTGCCGCTACGCGGAGCTGCGCCGCATGGGCGGGCACACCGCCGACGAGCGCCGGCAGATGCTGGAGCTGCACCGGGAGCGCGTCAGGAGCAGGATCGCCGAGCTCACCCAGGACCTGAAGGTGCTGGACTACAAGATCGACCTCTACGGGGGACACGCATGAACAGGCGCATTCTCGGAACCGGCGGCCCTCGGGTCTCCGCGCTCGGCCTCGGCTGCATGGGCATGTCCGAGTTCTACGGCAAGGGCGATGAGAAGGAGTCGACGGCCGTCATCCACCGCGCCCTCGACCTCGGCGTAACCTTCCTCGACACGGCGGACATGTACGGCCAGGGCGCCAACGAGGAGCTGGTCGGCCGCGCCGTCAAGGACCGGCGTGCCGAGGTGGTGCTGGCCACCAAGTTCGGCGTCAAGCGCGAGGGCGGCAGCCGCTCGGTCGAGAACAGCCCGGAGTACATCAGGGCCGCGTGCGACGCCTCGCTCCGCCGCCTCGGCGTCGACCACATCGATCTCTACTACATGCACCGCCGCAACCCGGCGGTCCCGATCGAGGAATCGGTCGGAGCCATGGCGGAGCTGGTCGAGCAGGGCAAGGTACGCCACCTCGGCCTGTCCGAAGTGAGCGCGGCGACGCTGCGCGCGGCGTCCGCCGTGCACCCGATCGCCGCGCTGCAGAGCGAGTACTCCCTGTTCACCCGGGGCATCGAGACGGAGATCCTGCCTGCGGCCCGCGAGCTGGGGATCGCCCTGGTGGCGTATTCGCCGATCAGCCGCGGTTTCCTGACCGGCGCGCTGCCGCCGGCCGGCGAGCTGCCCGCCGACGACTTCCGCCGGAGCATGCCGCGCTACACGGGCGAGAACGCCGAGCACAACACGGCGCTGGTGGCCGAGGTACGGAAGATCGCCGACGCGGCGGGCGTCACGGCGGCGCAACTCGCCCTGGCCTGGGTGCTCGCTCAGGGGGAGGACGTCGTGCCGATCCCGGGCACCAAGCGGTTGAAGTATCTGGAGGAGAACGCGGCCGCGGCGGACATCACGCTGACGCCCGGGCAACTGGCGGCGCTGGCGGCGGCCGTGCCGGTGGATGCGGTGCGCGGCGAACGCTACCCCGGCGGGAGGGTGACGGAGCTGGAGCACTGAGGTCACAGGGCGTCGAAGTAGGCGCGGACGGTGGTCGCGCCGGCCCGGGTGTGCACGCGCACGAGATCGCTGAGCAGGTTGACGATGAGCAGGCCGCGCGAGCCCGCGCTGCGCGGATCGACCGGCCGGCGGCCCGCCAGCGGGTCGGTGATGTGCCCCGTGTCGCTGACCTCGCACACCAGCAGGCCGGCCTCCGCCCACACCCTGATCGTGCCGGAGCCGCCGCCGTGGTCGAGGCTGTTGGCGCCCAGCTCGGCCACGGCCAGCCGGACGTCGTCGAGCCGGTCGCCGGTGAAGCCCAGCAGGGCGGCCTGCCGCGCGGCCAGGCCCCGCGCCGCCGACAGGTTGGTGTGGTCGAAGCGCAGCGACAGGCACTCCTTCGGCTCGTCCAGCGGCCTGTTGTGCCCGTCGACCACCCGATCGGGCGCGTAGTCGTCGCTGTGCCACTCCCCCGAGACGTCGCGCAGCACGGGATGGGTGCGCGCGGCCTCGCGGATGATGGCGGAGTCCAGGCCCACGGCGTCGTACGGGCACAGGATCGTGGCGGGCCGGCCCGCGAACGACAGGTTGATCAGCGCCTCGTGCTGGGCGCACGCGGGGTATTCCGCCGCGCTGCGCCCTGGCCAGATCGGCTCGCCGATGATCCGCACGCGGTCGTGGGGATGCCGGTCGGCGAAGTCGCGCAGCACGGCGGGGATGATCCGCCCCGGGTTGCGCCCGGCCACGCTCATGTCGAGCAACCGCACCGCCTCGGCGTCCGCGCCGAGTTCGGCCTCGATCATGGCGAGATTCCTGCCGGGGACCGCGACCGCGACGGGCTCTCCCGCGGCCAGTCCCTCTCGCACGAAGGCCGTGGTGGCAGCTACGTACTCCAGGTCGCTCCGGTAGATGAGCGCCGGGTGCGAGAACGGTTCGGCCAGCATCAGACTTCACGCTACCCAAGGATGATGACTTCATGGCGATCCGTTGGGTACCTAATGCGTTGTGAAGAGAGTCCAGGTCATCCGCCGCCCCCAGTACACACGACGGCTGCAACCGCTCGATCTGCGCACCCCCTCTGGCCGCCGGCTCCCGTTCTGAGCGTGGCGAATCTATGCTCGTCAAACGCTCCTCGGCCTTAAGGCCGGGGGCCTTGCCCGGCGTGGACGGCCGTGCGCCGTAGGCGGGTGGGCCCTGTTTGACCAGCCCGAGCCATCACCGGCAAGGAGGTGCATCCTTGATGGCTACGTTTCACGCAGGACAGCAGACCCACCGTGCCGTGCTTCCTCAGCGGCACGCTCTGGAACCTGTCTTCGCAGACA
>NZ_VCJS01000078.1 GCF_005893125.1 Nonomuraea basaltis
AAACGTCATATCTGCCTATCGTCGGCAGCGTCAGATGTTTATAAGAGACAGCTCCCCGCCCTACTGGTGCGACTTCCTCCCGCAACAGGCCGTCCGTACGATCACCGGCCTCACGATCCCACTGGAGGAGCGCAAGAGCTGAGTACCCGCGACCCACGGGCAATGCGCGCTTCGCAACGAATATGACCGGCTCTCCGTCGTGTGGTCGGTATGGGACGGCGACGGCATCACGGACCTCGCGCGCAAGAACTACGGCAGCCATCAACTGGCCGCGCTGCCGACAGATCTCGGTACCGGACTCATCGCCTACACCGCCCGCTTGCCACGCACCAGGCCCTACTACACCACGATGCTGTTCCGGTGCGGCGACGAGCGGCCTTGGATCAGCGTCGATCTGTCCGAGGTAGCCAAGGGACGTGACCCAGTGACCGACTTGACGCAACTACTCAGCTTCGCCCGCAAACGGTACGGCGAACTCCACAGATGCACCCCTAAGCCGAACTGACAATCGCTTCTGCGTGCGACGTGTGCCATCCGATGCGACGCGCGCCAAAGTCATCGAGCAGACCCTGATCAAAGTCTCCGGCCCCCCGAGAACCCCGAACGGAACGCGCTGCTCAACCGCGTCGTCGACGCATGGCGACGCCGCCACGGTCAGGGCAGCCCCAGGCCGTCACCCTCGTGGGCGGCTACGCCGGTTCGGGCAAGACAGAGTTCTCCCGATTCCTGACCGACATCACCGGCTGGGCCTTCCTGGACAAGGACTCCCTGACCCGCCCCATGGCCGAACGCCTGATCATCTCCCCAGGCGGCGATCCTCACGACCGCCACTCCGAGCTTCGTACATCGGGGTACTCACAAGCGTGACGCGACGTATGCGAGTCGTCAGCCTGGCGTGTCGTCACCGCGCTTCGCCCTGCATGATCTGCTGCCACAGCGTCTCGGCGTCGCGGACCCTCATCCACGGGCTTTCTACGATGGCCGGCGGGGACACGGAGCGGTCATACCGCCGTACAAACCCCAGCCCGGCAGCCATGCAGTGCTCGAAGACCAGAAGCCAGCACTCACAGGTGTAGGCGCGGACCCGGACACGGTCTGTACGCCGCTGGCTCCGCGACCACTGCACCGGCACCGCATCAGGGCGGGGCGAGGCAGGGTGCATGCTGTGAAAGTCGCCGAACTCAGCCACAGGTTCACCATCCTCCGTACCGCGTGAGCGCCCATATCCCGCCGCCGATGCCAGCGAAGACCGTGGGCGTTGGACAGGCGTTGGTGAGCGGGCGGCGAACTTCAGCCGCACTGCGCGCTCTCATCGGCGGCCCGGCCGGAGCGCACATGCAAAGCCCCACCCGGAGGGACTCTTGGCCTTCGCTCACCAACGCCATACGGCAAGCCTATATCAGCATGTCCTAAGCTGTCTGCTCCATTGCTAGCAATGGCTGTTCTATGGTGGAAGGTACAGAGATACATAGAGTCGTCCTGTGATTGAGTGGGACCCCAGGCTCTACAAGTGGGAGCAGATAGCGAATGTCGTCGCCGAACGCATCGAGAGCGGCACCTACCCTCCTCTTGCCCTGATCTCCGAGGTGAAGCTTCAGGAGGAGTTCGATGTTGCGCGTGTCACCGTCCGCAAGGCGATGGGCGCCCTCAGGGACCGAGGACTGATCACGACCAAGCCGGGCAAGGGCTCTATAGTCGCGCCGCAGTAGCCCTGTCGAGTGCTCCAATCGCCAAGATCAGACCCCGCTTCCCGGTGGTCATGAAGCCATGGCACGACACCGACGACCCCGAACACGAGCCATCAACGAGTAGGCTCCCGGGACGTGAGCAAGCGGATCGACTACTACAACGACCCGAGCGCCGTCTGCTCATGCTCCTGCAACGTCCGAGGCTCCCCCGACCTGGCATGGGCTGTCACGCGAACCAGAAGATTGCCTGCCCGTGTGGTCGGGTCCAGGCGAGCGGGGTCCCGTCCAGCGCGAGCACGTTGTACAGCTCCTCGCCCGGCGGCGTCGGCAGCGTGTTGTAGGGCAGCACGTCGGGGGCCTCGTTCGCGATCCAATGTCCGGGTAGCCTGCGTACCACCTCGGCGAACGTTACCCGCCGCGGCGCTGGCACGTGGTACATGACCGAGCTGTGGAACACCACCAGCGTCGCGTCGGGCGGGGCCTGCGCAGCCAATGCCGGCAGGTCGTCTACCAGATCGCCTCGTACAAGCAGCGGCGGGTCGGCCGCGACGACGGCCGCAGCCGCCCGCAGCCGGGCGCGGCGATGCGTGTGTTCCGGCCAGATGAGGGCGTCGAGCCAGGCGACATCCGCGGGGTCGGTCACATCAAGCGGGTTCAGGTCCAACCCAGCCCGCCACACCACCTGCGGTAGGCCGGTCGGCGGCGCCATGTTGGTGGCCGTACAGGCGAGGACCGGTTCACCGGAGCCGACCAAGTGATCGCCGTAACGGTAGGCGTACCGGTCGGGGTAGAGGCACAGTCCGGCGGACGCGCCGACCTCCAACAGCGCGACCGGCTGCGGAAGCGCGGCGAGCACCGGCAGCAGGACGGCACACCGTCCGGCCTCGTTCGTCTGCGTGGCCCGGATGCGTATCTCCGCCTCGATCACCGGCCAATTCGCCACCGCGTAGTCATGAAACGCTGCCGGGTCCTCAACCGGCCCGCCGAGCAGCCGGACAACGCCGAACAGCAGATTCGGTTGGCGCTTGGCCGACGGAAGCGCGGCGAGCAACGCCAGGAGCTCGCTGTCCCGCGACACCCCGGATGCCAGACGCTCGTACGCGGGCGACACGCCGCGCGCCTGGCGCGCGGCGAACTCCGTGTAGATCGCAGCGATCGTCATGTCCCAATGATCGCAGCGAATTTCCGCCCGCACTTACTCACATCCACAGGCTGTCGCACGAAACACGCCAGCTGTTCGCCCAGGCCGTCCGCGCTCGAGCTTCGGCAACCCGCGTATGGGCAGCTTCGTCAGCCTTCCGCAACGACACCGACGAGCCTAACGACGAACCCTCGGCAGAGTAGGCTCCTGGGGCCGTGAGCCAGCGGATCGACTATCACAACGACCCAGACGCGCCTGCCCCCAGCAGCCTCGTCCCCTCCGTGAACGTCGTGGTCACCAACGACGCCGGCGAGTTGCTGCTGATCCGCCGCTCCGGCAATGACAACTGGGCCCTACCCGGCGGAGCCATCGACCTCGGCGAGTCCATTCCTCAGGCAGCCATCCGCGAGACCTTCGAAGAGACCGGGATCACTTGCGAGATCACGGGACTGGTCGGCACCTACAGCGACCCTCGCCACGTCATCCTCCACACCAGCAACGGCGAGGTCCGGCAGGAGTTCTCTCTCGTCCTTACGGCCCGGCCCATCGGCGGCCAGCCGACTCCGAGCACAGAATCTCGGGAAGTCCGCCGGGTGCCGCGGCACGAGCTCGACAACTACGGCATGCACCGCTCCATGCGGCTGAGGATCAGCCACTACCTCCAAGGGGACAGCCCGCACATCGGCTAAACTCACCCCGCAGCCAGTGGTGTCAAGCATCAACCGGAACGGCCACAGCAGTCACCAGGCAGCATAGCCGCAGCTCAGAGGCGCGAAAGATCGTGCGAAAGATCGGCTGGATGAGACTTTACTCTACGGTTTCAAGGCCGCCCGCCTACGGCGGTCGGCGCGCGTTGGGGGCGGTCGCTGGCCGCGCTGCGGCTCTTCGGTCGGTCGCGGCCCACGCCGCCCACGCGTCGATCCGCATGATCAGGATGGCGGCCAGCTTCCATAGAATCCGATCTAGCACGGTGCGGCGATCCAGCCATCGCCACCTCCACCGACTGCACGAGCAAGGCAGCTCGATCCACGAACACGCCGAATCGGTCGACTCGCGACGAAGCGCCACAGCGCACAGCCAAAGCCCGCCAAGACCACCTACTGCCCGACGCCAAGATGCACCGGACACGGCCTAGCACTCAACGCGAGCACCTTAGAATAGTAGTTGCCTTGCCATTAGGGGATTGTGTGCAGGAGTCATGCATGACAAGCTCTTAGAGACGGTAACCTCCCTACCGAGGAGGTCTAATGCTGCTCAGGTTCCGCGTGGCGAACTTCATGTCGCTTCGCGACGAGCAAGAGCTGTCGTTCGTGGTAGACCAGTATGGCGCTCCAGATGCCAGAGATGCTGGCGTGACGATCGACGGCAAAGCGGTGCAGGTGCACACCGTCGCAGGGGTGTACGGCGCAAACGCCGCTGGTAAGTCCAACCTGCTGCGGGCAATGGAGTTCATGCGTAGTGCCGTACTTGACTCGCATGCGGAGTGGGCCAAGGGGGAAGGCGTTCCACGCAAGCCGTTCGCGTTTGATCCCGTCCATGCCAACGAACCTTCGTTCTTTGAGATTGATGTCGTGCTAGGAAATCCGCCGGTGCACTACACCTACGGGTTCTCCCTAAGTGATCGACGAGTCGAATCCGAATGGTTGTACGCGTATCCGGGAACCCGGCGGCATACACGGCAAGTCTTGTTCAACCGGGACACATCGGCACGGGTCCCCTTCGAATTTCCTGGTGAAAATCTCAAGGGCCCTAAAGCAACCCTAGCCAAGCTCACCCGGGAAAACGCGCTATTCCTCTCTACCGCCGCGGCGAACAATCAACAGCAGTTGGGAGCACTCCAACGCTGGTTCGCCGATAACTTCTGGCTGGTTACACCGGAACGAGGCCGCAAGGCTCGGGAGAATTACAGCAGACGGCAGATGCTGGGCCGGTTCAAATCTCGGATCGAGGGACTACTCCAGCACGCCGACATGGGGATCGAGGGCATTGAAGCGATCCCCAGAGACCCCGATCCCCCGGAGATCCGCTTCGTCCACCGAACCGGCACCGAAAGGGTCACACTCGACTTCGCCGACGAGTCGCTCGGCACACGCACATGGTTCGCAATGCTGGGACCCATACTGCTCAGCCTCAGTCAGGGCGCCGTGCTGCTCGTCGACGAACTCGACGCTAGCCTTCATCCAGCGATCTCGGCCGAGGTGATCCGGCTATTCAACGATCCTGAAGCCAACTCCGAGAATGCCCAGCTCGTCTTCACCTCGCACGACACCGCGCTTTTCGGGTACCTCCCTGGAGGCCGCCCGCTGGATCGCGCCCAGGTCTGGCTCACCGAGAAGAACGACGACGGGGCGACCGATCTCTATCCGCTCACCGCCGCAAAACCTCGACCAGACGAGAACCTCTATCGGGGCTACCACGAAGGCAGATACGGCGCCAAACCACAGTTCTCCCCAGGTGAACTAGCCTGGTGGATCCGCCTGGAGAAAGCAGCCGAGGGCGAAAACTGATGCCACGTCCAGCCCCCGGCGTCCCACTCTATAGCCGCAACAGAGCCTTTCGCTCACAGACACCAGTTTACTTCTTCGTCGAGGGAGAGACCGAAGAAGACTACATTCGTCACCTGAACTCAGAGACAGCGGAATTTCACCTCATTATCGAGGAACGCAGCACCGACCGCAGGCGACTCGTGGAGGACGCCATCGCGCTCCGCAAATCGAGAATGGGCAAGGCCGCCGACCTGCGCAGGCCTCACGAATACCCTCGGACATGGTGCGTGTTCGACTACGACGACGATGACCGCGTCGACAGTCTCTTCCGAAAGGCAGCGCGACACGGCGTTCAGATCGCATTCTCCCATCCGTGCCTCGAACTCTGGTGGTTGCTGCACTTTCAGCCTGTGACCAGCAGTCTCGACGCCGATACGATCAAGATGAAGCTTGGCCGCCTCAGCCAGACGCGGGCCTTTCGTGGGCTGAGCAAGAACAAGCACCTGACCTCTGACCGGTGGAACGCTCTGCAAGAGCTCTATCCAACGGCCCGTATGAACGCACAGAAGCTGATCTCTCACTGTGGCTGCATCTGCCGGCCGCCGCATCATGGAGAGGATTGCGTGCCGAGCAAGCGTAGTCCATCCTGCAATATGGCCGATTTGGTCGACTCCTTGAAGATCATCTATTGAACGAGGCAACCACGTGGCAAAGCTCACCCTGCGGCAACTCGAGCGGCACCTGTTCGCCGCCGCCGACATCCTGCGCGGCAAGATGGACGCGGCCGAGTTCAAGGACTACATCTTCGGGATGTTGTTCCTGAAGCGCTGCTCGGACGAGTTCGACGCTGAGTACGAAGCCATCCTCGACAAAGCGCACAAGCACAACTGGAGCGAGGAGGATGCCGCCGGACGGGCCGAGCATCGCGACTCGTACCTAAATTCTTTCTACGTGCCGAAGGTCGCCCGCTGGTCGTATCTAGTTAAGGACGTCAAGAAGGACGTCGGCGAAGAACTCAACGCCGCCATGCTGGCGCTCGAGCACGAGAACCCCGAGCTCGAAGGGGTCTTCCGGCACATCGACTTCAACAAGAGGGTAGGCCAGACCACCCTCGGCGACCGTAAGCTGCGTAGCCTCATTAACCACTTCAACCGCTACCGGCTGCGCAACGACGACTTCGAGTTCCCCGACCTGCTCGGCGCCGCCTACGAGTATCTGATCCGCGAGTTCGCCGACTCCGCAGGCAAGAAGGGCGGCGAGTTCTACACTCCGCGTCCCGTGGTCCGCATGATGGTCCGGTTGGTCGCCCCGCAGCCCCGGATGAGCGTGTATGACCCCTGCGCGGGCTCCGGCGGCATGCTGATCTTGGCTAAGGAGCACGTCGAAGAGCACGGCGGCGACGGCAAGGACCTCGTTCTGGCCGGTCAGGAGGCGAACGGCGGGTCGTGGGCGATGGCGAAGATGAACATGCTGCTGCACGACATCATCGAAGCGAACCTGCAGAACGGCGACACCCTTGCCGATCCCAAACATGTACGCGACGGGCAGCTCATGCGCTTCGACCGAGTGGTCACAAACCCGCCGTTTTCTCAAGGGTACGACACGGACGAGCTGAAGGAGAACTTCAAACACCGATTCCGCTTCGGCTGGACACCACCGGGGAGCAAGAAGGCCGACCTGATGTTCGTTCAGCACATGCTGGCCGTGCTTGCCGATAGGGGAATTATCGCCACCGTCATGCCCCATGGCGTGCTCTTCCGCGGTGGCGATGAAGGCAACATCCGTACCAAGATGTTGGATGAGGATCTGGTCGATGCCGTAATCGGCCTGGGGCCGAACATCTTCTACGGCACCGGCATTCCGGCATGCGTCCTGGTGCTGCGTGCGCCGAACAGCAAGCCTCCGGAGCGGCGCAAAAAGGTGCTATTTATCAACGCCGAACGCGAGTTTTCAGCAGGGCGGGCACAGAACCACCTGACGCCTGAGCATATTGAAAAGATCGTAACCGTTTATCACGAATACACTGAAATCGAAGGTTTCTCCAAGATTGTCGCGCGCGCCGAATTGGACAAGAATGACGACAATCTCAATATCCGCCGCTATGCAGACAATACACCGCCGTCCGAGCCCCAGGACGTGCGTGCGCACCTGTACGGCGGCGTACCAAAGAGAGAAGTCGAAGCCAAGGCGACTCGATTCACCGCCCACGGTATCGACGTCACTAAGTTGTTCAGAGAGCGAGATGCCAGCTACTACGACTTCCTTCCCGAAGGCCCGGAGGAAACGGCTTCACGCATCGCAGAACTGGCCATCCTCCGCGAAGGCGAAATTGTCGAGCTCTTTGACGACTGGTGGCGCTCTCATCTGAAGAAGATCGTCGAACTGCCCTCCACCAAGGCACTATGGCTTGTACGGGCGGACTTGATCCTGAGCTTCGTCGATACGCTGCTGTCAACCGCTATGCTGAACCGCTATCAGCTCGCAGGTGTAGTCGCGAGCTGGTGGGAGGAGTCGCAGTACGACTTCAAGGCCCTGTCAGCCGGCGGATTTGCTCAGGTCTTGGACGGCTGGGTAACCACTATCCAGGCCGCCGTAGAGGATGAGGTCTTGCCCGATGGGTCTGTAGTTAGCAGGAAACCCGCCGAACGACGTCAGGGCTATGATCATCGCCTTGTAAAAGCGCTCATGCCGGACTACATGGCCTACTGGGACAAAGTCGAGGCCGAATACATGGAGATTTCTGCCCGTATTAAGGCAGCTATCCCTGATACCGAGACCGAAGATGAGGAGAACGAGTCCGAGCGCATCGAGGAGATCTCTCCTCAAGACTTGGAGCTGCTCAAGACAGTCCGCGCTACCCTCGGACGCAAGCGCAAGCACTTCGAGAAGAACTTCCTCAATGAACTCGGTACCAAAGTCCGCGCCCTTGAGGAACCTGACCGGCACGACCTCGTCCTCAAAGTGCTCCGCGACCAACTGTCCGAACGCCTGACCACTGCCATGGCCACCCATCGCCGCGAACTAGAGACATTCGTTCGCGTCTGGGCGGACAAATACGCCGTCCCCCTCGTTCAGATCGAGAGGTCTCGCGAACAAAGCGCCGTCACTGTCACCACTTACCTTAAGGAGTTGGGCTATGCCGACTAACTCCGCCCTTCTCCTTCCGCCTGACTGGCGTTACGTTCCGCTGGGCGATGTTTGTAATCTCGTATCGCGCGGTAAAGCACCTAATTATGTAGGGGAGAGCCCGGTACATGCGATCGGCCAGCGCTGTGTTAGAGAACAGGGTTTTGATGCATCACAAACTCGTCCGCACGATGCCAGTTTGACTAGGGGACATCTTCGTCCGCTACCAGGCGATGTTCTACTTAACTCTACTGGAACGGGAACAATTGGCCGCTCTTGCATTTTTGATATAGACGACAAATTCATTGTCGACTCCCATGTCACTATTATAAGGCCAAAACGAAATATGGCCAGCGGGAAGTGGATACAGGCTGTCCTGGCCAGCCCTGCCGGTCAGAATTTTCTGGAGACTCATTGCTATTCGGGATCGACCAACCAAGTTGAGCTTATGACCTCACGTTTGAAAACGATGAGGATTGCACTACCGCCACTGCCCGATCAGCAACAAGCAACAGAGATCCTTGATGCACTCGATAAACAGATCGCGTGGTGCAGGGAAGACATAAAGAAGCGCCAGGTGATCGAGCAGGGGATTATAGAACACTTGCTTACAGAAGTTGTTCAGTCGGACACCGGAGTCCAGTGGGATCGCCTGGACGCTATTGCCCGGGTCGACCGCGGGAAATTTATTTATCGACCCCGCAACGATTCCCGATTCTTTGGAGGGACGTTTCCTTTTATTCAGACCGGAGATGTGACTGCGGCAGCTGGCGGCATTATCGAAAACTATTCGCAGACTCTGAATGAACTTGGCTTTAAGGGGAGTCGAGAGTTCCCGGCTGGCTCTATTGCTGTGACCATTGCCGCCAACATCGGTGAGACCGGAATCCTCGGAAGGCCTATGTGCTTTCCCGACAGTATCGTTGGCGTGGTCGTGCACAAGCCACACTCGAACCGATACGTCGAGTTGTGCCTCCGAAGAGCGAAGCGCCAGTTCAGAGCCCATGCCCCACAGAGCGCGCAGGCAAACATCAATCTAGAAGACCTGCGACCCTTCAGGATTCCGCTGCCTCCTCCAGAAGAGCAGCGGAAGATCGCTCGAATCTATGAGAGCCATATGGAACTTATCACTCGAGAGTGTCACAAAGTAGATAAACTACAGCAAATCCGGCAGGGGCTGATCGATGACCTATTGTCGGGTAAGGTGCGGCTCAAGTTGGTGTGAGGCCTGGTCAGCGGCGACGGAGGCACGAGGTGGCGAGCGCGGAGTTTGAGGAGGTCGAACAACCCCTCATTGAGCAGCTTAGAGCCATGGAGTGGGAGGTCCTCGACGGCGCCGCCCCAGGTGCGATTCCGAGCGTCCCGGAGCCCTCGGGGCGCACAAGCTTCTTTGAGGTCCACCTTGACACAAGGTTGCGGGAGGCCCTGAAGCGCATCAATCCGTGGCTGGATGAGCAGCGTTTGACACAGGCAGTCAACGACCTCATCCGGAGGAACGAAGACAGCCTGGTCGAGGCCAACCAGACGGCTACCCGCCTTCTTGTTGAAGGCACCAGGATCCCCGACCCGGTGACCCGCAAGGAACGCACGGTTCATTACGTTGACTGGGACGAATGGACCAACAATACGTTCACCGCGGTCCGGCAGTTCCGGGTGGATCGGCCGACCGGGCGCGGCCGACTTTTCTCCGTTCCGGATGTCACCCTTTTCATCAATGGAATCGCCGTTGTCGTCATTGAGTGCAAACGCGGTGATCGTGACACAGCGATGGTCGAGGCGATTGACCAGTTGCTCGCCTACACGGGGAAGAAGGACAGCGCCTTTACCGAAGGCATCCGCGAGCTTTTCTACACCAATCAGCTGCTGATCGCCACGCACGGCGACCGAGCCCGACTCGGAACCATCTCCTCCGACCCCGACCACTTCGCCGAGTGGAAGAAAATCCATCCTGTTCCGGAGACACAAGTTCTCAGCGAATTAGGCGCGGGATCGGGACACTGGCTGACCGGCCAGGAGAAGCTCGCTGCGGTCGTACTACGTCCAAGGCTACTGCTCGACATTCTCCGACACTTTGTGATCTTCATGCCGGCCGGGGCGGGCGGCAAACGACGCATCAAGGTCGCTCCGCGTTACCAGCAATACCGTGCCGTGACCAAGATACTGGACCGGCTACGTACTGGCCGAACCCGGCGAAAGCAGGGCGAACGGGACGAGCGTGGCGGAATCGTCTGGCACACGCAGGGCTCTGGCAAAAGCCTAACGATGGTCTTCCTGATCCGGGCCATGCGATCGGATCCGCAACTGCGCCGGTTCAAGATCGTGATTGTTACCGACCGCACTGACTTGCAGGACCAATTGCACGGCACCGCGCTGCTGGCCGATGAGCCGATCCAGGTGGCCAAGACGGCCTCGGGCGTCAAGTCGCTGGTGCGGCAAGACGATGCCTCGCTCGTCTTTGCCATGATCCAGAAGTATCTTCGGGACGACAACGCCGAAACCGTTTCTGGCAGCGAGCGGTTCGCCGACGACCTGGATGACGACGAGATCGACTTTCCCGTTCTTAACACGTCCGAGGAAATCCTCGTCCTCATCGACGAGGCCCACCGGTCGCACGCGTCGGTGCTCCAGGCTCGACTGCTCGCCTCCATGCCGAACTGTGCCCGGATCGGCTTCACTGGTACGCCGATCGTGTCCAAGGGCAAGAAGCGCACCACCGAGATCTTCGGGCGCTACATCGATGACTACGGACTGCGAGACGCCGTCGCGGACGGCGCCACCGTGCCGATCTTGTACCAGGCAAAGATCGCGGTTGGTGACGTTGACCAGGCCGAGCGGCTCGACCGCGGCTTCGACGACCTGTTCCCCCAGGCCACCGCCGAGGGTCGGCAGCAGGTTCAGCGACGGCATGCCAGCATCCGGGCCATCCTCGAATCCGAGGACGAGATCCAGAATAAGGCAGCCGACATGCTCCGCCATTACGTGCGGTATGTGCTGCCCGGCCGGTTCAAGGCTCAGGTCATCGCGGCAAGCAGGCTGGCGGTCGTGCGCTATCGCGCGGCACTAATGGACGCCCGCGACGATCTGCTCGCACGGGCGGCGTCGGTGCCGTCGAGCATCGCCCATGACCCGAACGCCGAGATAGAGGTTGAGACTGACCTGCTGCTCAAGGTACGGCTTCACCGTCCGGTGCTCCAGCGGATGCAGTTCGTCCCAGTCATCTCGGAGGGCGCCAATGACCCCGAAGACTGGTCGGAGTGGACAGACAAAGACAAGCAGCAGGACCACATAGCCCGCTTCAAAGACGAGCCGCTCCCATCGATCGCTGCAACGCCTTGGTCCTCCGAAGGCGATGACGACGATGAGCCGGATGAGGACGGGGGGGTGTCCCATACTCCCTGGGGGTCGGACGGCGGTCCGGAAGGTCCCCCTGGGGGAGTAGCAGCGGCCCACGACAACGACGAAGGGCCATCGTTCATCGGGTTCCTCATCGTTCAGAGCATGCTGCTGACCGGATTCGATGCCCCGATCGAGCAGGTGCTGTACGGCGACCGGGTCATCCGTGCCGAGGAGTTACTCCAAGCTATCGCCCGCCCCAACCGGCCGGCCCCTGGCAAGGAGGTCGGCTACTTCGTCGACTACGTCGGTGTTTCCCTGCACCTGCGCGAGGCGCTGGACGCCTATGACGAGGAGGACGTCGACAGCGTCCTAACCAACGCGTTCATCGACCTGCGGAGCACGCTTCCCAGCCTGGCCGACGCCCACCGCGCGGTCCAGAACTTCTTCGCCCGTCACGGTGTTACGTCGTTCGACGGTCCAGGTCAGCGCGAACAAGCCGTACAGGTCCTGGGCGACCAGGACTTGCGGAGCGAATTCGATGAACTCCTCCGTGAGTTCCTCGACCCGTTGAACAGCGTGCTGCCGCATCCCAAGTCACTCCAATACGTTGAGGATGCCCGCAACCTGGCCTTGATCCAGAAGCTGACCCGGCGTCGCTACCGCGACACCCGCACAGGCGATCTGGATCCGGAGCTGTACGGGGCGAAGATCCGTCGACTGCTCGACAAGCACATCAAGGTTCTCGGCATCGACCAGGTGATCCCGCCGGTGGAGATCACGGCTCCCGAGTTCCTCGATCGCGTGGATGCTCTGCCCGACAGCCAGGCGGCCGCCGCCGAGATGGAGCACGCGCTCCGGTTCCATATCGAGAGGCACGCCCCGGAGGACCCGATCCGGTACCAGCGGCTCAGTGAACGGCTGGGGCGGCTTCTACGCGAGTTGGAAACTCAGGTCGACCAGCTCGCCTTAGAACTGCGCGCACTCATCCGAGACGTGAACCGCGGTCCCCAGACCGACGACTCGGGGCTGGACCCACGGCTGGAACGCCCGCTGTACGAAATCATGGCCGAGGCAATGAAGGATCAGGGCAAGGCGCTAGTCGAGCAGCGGCTCCAGGCACTTACCCGCGCCTGCACTCGTCACATCGCCGCCGAAACAAGCAGGATCGACTTCGTCCACCGTCCGTACGCCCAGGACAAGCTCCGCCGATGGCTGTTCAACACCCTGATCGATGAAGGGGTCTGCGATCTGAAGGATGCCGGTCCTGTCGCCGTCCGGCTCATGCAGGTCGTACGGGTTAACGCGAGCCGGTACTCGGATTGGGAACGGCGGGTCCGATAATGGTGTAGGTGACCGCGCCCGAAAAGATCTATGCGGCGCTGGCGGCGTCCGGCGCTCTCAAAGGACTGACCTGGAAGATCCGGGTCAGCCAACGACGCACGCTCGGATTGACGATCGAACGCGATGCCTCGGTCACCGTCGCGGTCCCTCCTACGGTCGATCCGGAGATGGTCGCGGCGTTCATCCGCAATCGACGGCCGTGGCTGCTCAAGAAAAGCGCCCAGCGTGCGGCGACGCTCGCCGCCCATCCCATCAAACGGATCGTCAGCGGTGAGAACTACCCGTACCTCGGGCGCCACCAGCGACTCCTTGTCGTCAGCGAGCAGGACGTTCCCATCCAGCTCGAAGGCAACTGGCTACGGCTGCGACGAATGGCCCCGGAGGCAGGTGCACAGGCCATTGTTGGTTGGTATCGAGATCAAGGTCGCCAGTGGCTGACGCCCCGCCTGGACCGTTGGACTGGACGGCTCGGCATCGTCCAGCCCGCTGTCGACGTACGCGATCTAGGGCAGCGGTGGGGGTTGCTCGACCGCACATCCGGCCTGGCCTTTCACTGGGCGCTGCTTCAACTGGATCCATCATTGGTCGACTACGTCATCGTCCATGAACTGGCGCACTATGACGGCCATCATCACGGTCCGGAGTTTTGGGAGAGAGTCGAGTGTATCTTGCCCGACTTCGCGGCCCGCAAGAGTCGACTCGCCGAACTAGGACGAACGGTCTGGCTGGGCGACGTCTCCGAGCCTACACACGCAGGGTGAGCACACTTTCGGGACAACAAGAGGTCAGGCTGCCGCGCCGCTTCCGGTGCTCGGGCCTGGTGGCCCTGCGCTCCGGGTCGGCTTGCCACCGGATGACGAGGTGACCGTGGTCAGCTGGAGACGCGGGACATGCGCGGGATGATCAAGGTGGCCGCACTGGCCTAGCATAGTGTTTCGGCAGGTCAGCGTACGCGAACAAGTATCTCCGCCCGCGCTCTCCTAAACCGGGTGCCGCAGGGCGGAAGAAGCGACGCACATGGCATCGAGCAGTGGCTTCGCAACCTCAGCTGACGGCACGTTCGTCAAGCCCGACCCGGCACCTGGCGGGCCGCCTCGCGGTGGTAGGCCACGTGCGCAATGTTGATCACGTGTTGCGGAGCGAGGCGGAGACTGCCTCTGACCTGGCCGGCGACTTCGTCGAAGATGAGCAGGTCGTCCGTGAGAGTGAGACCGCCACGGTCGAAGAGAACGTGATCGTTCGGGCAGAGGCAGAGGATGTTGCCCGGCTCGTCAGGGCCGTTGTGCGGCTGGCCCACTGGGCGGATGTGGGCGCCTTCGGCGTACGAGCCGTCGGGAAGTCGAAGCCGTACACCGCAGATCTGGCAGTGATGTCCGTGTAAGTCCTTGATCTGCTGCGCAAGGACCGAATCGCGAATCACCCGCATCGTGGTGGACTGTCGGCGCTGTGGGCTCGGGGAGCCGTCGTTCAAGGGCACTTCGGCGTCAGAGGCGCTCGACAGGCCCACAGCGGTGAGCAGCGCCTCGTGATCTACGCCCTGGAAGTACACCTCCAGGAGATGCAACACGATCTGCGCGCGCACGTCCGCGTGCTGGGTCACGATGGTGTGGACCCATGGTCGCAGGCCTCCCATGGGTGCGTGGTCGCGCATCCATCGCTGGGCAGTGCTCGTGCTGGCCGGCGGGACGTCGGACTCGTCCAACTCCCAGAGGCCGTCGTGGAACAGCCTGAGGACAGGGAATTCGGGATTCGGCCGGTCGTCGCCATGGCCGAACGTGTCGATGAGTGAGGAGATCTCAGCGCTGGTCCGCGCCCAGGTCTCCAGGCGCGGCTCCCCCTGTGCGGCTCGGCCGAGCGCCCATAACAGCGTCAGCGGCTGATGCCGGCGGGGCTGATCGGTCAGCTTCGATCTGTCGGTGCGGAGCGAATCGATCTTCATGAGCAAGTTCTCGATCGTGTGCTCACCGAGCGCCAGCCCCGGGGCGGTGACTTCGAACCCCAGGCGGATGAGCCGGCGCGCCACGGTGTCCCTGCCGCCGGAGAACTCCTCAGGAAGAAGCGGTCGCCCGGTGACTCCACGGTGGGCGACTCCCACGATGGCCTTCGAGTCGTAGCGCCGACCCTCGTGAACGAGGAAGTACCCACGCGCCGGCCCGTACCCGTAGGTGTCCAGGAAGGCATCCCGGCCCATCGTGTCGTACTCCGCAATGGCGGCGAGGATCATTTCACGACGAAGATCGGAGAGTCCCACAGCGACAGCTTATGGGCCTATTTATCGGGCCCCGGGCTTCTCGGCTACGGAGATCACAAACCGGGCTGAGCCGCTCGCTGGGCAGTAGGAGCGGGGCGGTATGTGATGGAACGGGCGTTCAGCGACCCGATGACCTAGTCACACGGTTCAATCCGGAGACGCAGGGAATCGGGGCTTACGTCGGCGGGATCTTGTGGTTATGATCACTGATCATGGTGCGTAACTCGTCGCGCACCGCCCTTCGATCGGGGAGGCAACGTGGAGAAGTCAAGCCAGGCAACCGAGGACAAGAAGCCCACGAAGAAGATCGATCTCAAGATCAAGCGGCTGGAGAAGGTGGAGACCACCATGCTCCGCCAGTTCGGCTGACCCCGACGAATACCCGGCCGGTCAGGCAGGACCTGGCCGGCCCTCCTGTGTTCTCGGCGTGATCTGGAAGGTTCTCGTGCTCTTCCCCCGCATCAAGAGTGTCCATCAGCCCATGGCCTTGCCGGATGGTCGCATCGTCATAGGTCTCATGCAGCAGGGCATCTCCTCCGAGATCCAGGACGATGAGGACGGCTCGATCGCCCGGCTGATCGTCCTTATGGACGGCACCAAGACGATCGATCAGATTTGTGCCACTTTCGCCGAGACACACCCAGATTTCGATGACCAGAGTGTCCGCGAGGTCATCGCGGGGCTGATCGACAACGGATTCGTCGAAGACGCCGGCGCGCCGCTTCCCGGCAACCTCACCCCACGTGAGGAGGCACGCTACGAACCGGCGAAAAACTTCTTCGCGTGGATCGACTCCACTCCGCGGAGCTCTCCGTACGACATCCAGTCCAAGATCAAAGCTGCCAAGGTGTGCCTGCTCGGCATCGGCGGCACGGGCTCCGCCGTGGCGGCCGGACTGGTCTCCAGCGGTATCGGAGCTCTGCACATCGCCGACTTCGACACTGTCGAGGAACCGAACCTCACGCGCCAGCTCCTGTACACCGAGCAGGACATCGACCGCCCCAAGGTCGACAGCGCGGTGGATCGGCTACGTGACATGAACAGTCTGGTCACCGTGACCGGCAACACCGTCAAGGCAGGCGCGTCCAATGACATCGCCGCCCTGATGGAAGACTGCGACGTGTTCGTCCTCTGCGCGGACAAGCCGCACCCGGACATCATGTTCTGGACCAACGAGGCGGCGCTGCGCACCGGCACTCCATGGTTCGTCAGCTTCTACACGGGGCCGATGGCCGTCGTCGGATCCCTGATCCCACGCGAGACCGGGTGCTGGGCGTGCTTGCACCGTCAGGAGGACCGTCGCGAGCTCAACGCCCACGGCCGCTCACTCACCGAGGAGCGCCCGAACGCCGTGGTCGCGGCCAGCGCCAACATCAGCGGGCACCTCTGCGCGCTGGAAGTCCTGTATCACCTCGGCGGCCTGCCCACCCAGGTGCGCGGCCGGGTCTTCCACTGGAACTACGCCATGTGGGATCACTCCTACTACATCGACGTTCCGCACGACGACGACTGCCCCGCCTGCGGGCCCACAGCGTCGTGAGTGCCGCACCGCTCACCGCCGACAGCCACGTCGGCTTCCACGCGCTGATCGTCCGCCCGGACGACGACGACCCGGAAGTCGTGGTCGTCGGCCGGTCAGAGATCGGGGAGTTCATAGAGCTACCGGCGGTCTACGGCGACGCGATCAGTCTCCTGGGCGCAGGGCTCTCCATAAGCGCCACCGAGGAGCGGATGGCAGCCGAGCAGGACGTGGAGCTCGACGTCGCGGAGCTCGTGGAAGCTCTGGCGGACCTGGGATTCGTCCGTTCCGTCAACGGACAGCCGCTGCCGGATCCGGAGGCGAACACTCCGCGCAGCCATTTCAGCCGACTGACCGAGCGGCATGTGGCGTGGCTCTTCAGCCGGCCGATGAAACTCGTCTGGCTGCTGGTCATGGGCGCGGCACTGGTCACCCTCGCCATGCGGCCCGATCTGCTGCCGAACTACACGGACTTCTTCTGGGGCGACTACGTCGGCCTGACGGTGCTGGTCAACACGGTGATGATGTCGATCAGCATCAGCATGCACGAGCTCATGCACCTGACGGCGGCCCGGTCACTCGGCGTTCCCGGGCGGATCGGCTTCGGCACCCGCCTCCACAACCTGGTGGTGCAGACCGACGTCACGGCGGTGTGGGGCGTGCCGAGGCGATCCCGCTATCGGGTGTATCTGGCGGGGATGGTCTGGGATCTGTTCCTCATGGCGACCCTGACCCTGCTGGTCGCCCACGTGGCCATGCCTCAGCCGGTGAAGGCCGTACTTCAGGCACTCGTCGTCTGCGTCCTCATGACCATTCCGTTCCAGCTCCAGGTCTACATGCGCACCGACCTGTACTACGTCCTCCGCGATCTGCTGCGGACCCGGAACCTTTTCGACGACGGGCTCGCCTACGCCAGGTATCTGCTCGCGAGAACCGTCGCAGGCCTGCGCCGCCGTCCCGCTCCTGTCGCGGACCCGACGACCGGGCTGGCCCCCCATGAGCGGCGGGCGACCCGCGTCTACTCCGTCGTCCTCGTACTCGGTGCCACCATCAGCCTCAGCTTCTTCGCCCTGTTCGGCGTTCCGATCGCGATCGCGGCGCTGGTGCGCGCCCTCCTCGCCATCGCCGACGGCTTCAACGGCGGACCGGTGCTCCTGGCGCTGGACTCCGGGCTCCTGGTGCTCATCGAAGGCGGCATCCAGGTCCTCTTCGTTGTGACCTTCATCCGGGGCCACCGGCATTGGTTCCGTCGGCGCAGCAGTGCTGACCGGTCCCGCGCTGGATGATCCTCGTCCTCGAAGAGACACTGAAGGGCCCATAGCGCGGTTCCCGGCACCCGGCTCCTAAACGATCTCGAAGGGGGTACAGGCGGGCTTGTTCTGAAGGGGTGGCGAACGGCGGCAGAACGGGCCGGACCCCCACCGTGCAGCCGACTTGACCACACAGCAGGAAGATCATCAATTTCGCCTTCGCTCGTCCTCAACGGCGCAGAGCTGCCAAAAGACCTCAAGTGGCCTGCGGAGAAGCGGTTGGGCCTGGGGGTGACACAACCCCGTCGCTTTTGCGATGCAGATCCATGCAGGGCTCGTGCTCTGGATGTGATCCGAGTGCGGCATGATCGCCCGTTATGAAGAAGATGATCAGCGCGTTGTTAGTGTGCGGGACTCTCCTGGTGGCTACGGCGCCCGCTCAGGCAGCTCCCCAAGATCCCGTACGCGCGCTGAAGGCCAAGCTGGTCGCCGGGCACGGCGTGCACTTCACCGAGATAGCCGACTGGTCCGACGGCACCGACACCGAGCAGGCGTACACCAACAAGGGCGTGTTGCAGTTCGACGCGAAAAAGCCGGCCGCCTACGACATCGTGAGCACCGCCTGGGACGAGGAGAAAGATCGCGTCATCTACATCGACAAGACCACATACCTCTCCGGGGCCCTCGCGGAGGGGCTGCCCAAGGGCAAGACCTGGTACAAGTACAAGGGCGGCGGCGGGCTGCCATACCTGTACGGGCAGATCCTCAATCCCGCCGAGTCGGCGACGCTGTCCGCGCTGCTCAGGAAGGGCACGACGGCCGGGAACAAGGTCACCGGAAAGATCGCCTTTAAGGATCTGGCCAAGGTCTCGCCATGGTTCTCCCGCTCGGAGCTCAGCACCTGGCCCGGCGGCACGGAGGTCTCCTACACGCTGACGCTGACCTCGGCCGGCCTGGTCAGCAAGCTGTGGAGTTCGTTCACGGCCAAGAGCGTCCCGGACGACTACTCCGATTACGAGGGCAGCACCTTCATCGTCGACACCCGCTACACCGGCTGGGGAAGCAAGGTGTCGGTCAAGGCGCCGAATCCCAAGACCGTGACCGACAAGCTGACCAGCTGAGCGACGCCGGGTCCGGCTCTTCCCGAGCCCGGTGTGAGTCGTCTTGGTCCCGCAGGCTCTTTCGCCTTCACCCACCGGGCAGGCACCAGCTGTGTCTCTCACGCCGAACTGGGCCGATGCGGAGGGGCCTGCCACCATCCAGCCGCGGGTCGACACATCGGACCACTGGATGGCGGTAGGCGACGGTGACGTTCACGCCCACCAACGTGTTCCCTCAGACGTTGACCGTCAGGCCCCTCGACTGGGCGGGCAATGTGCTCAGTTCGGCATGTTTGATGAGAACGTGATCTATGCAGCTCCCAGACCAACTTCGCCAGTTAATCGAGCAGGACGCCTCCTGGTCGACTGACCACGAAGGAGCCAGTGGTACGGCCCTGAGGGTCATGTCGGGATCGAAGGTGTTCTACGTCAAGCACGGCCCCCTCGCCAGAGCCGAGCACCTGCGACTGTGCTGGCTTCATGGACGCGTTCCCATCCCTGAGGTGGTCGCCTTCGAAGACCCTGTTCTCGTTCTTGCCGACGTGGGCGCTCCGTCCCTGGAAGCCGCCGCACCCGCCGACATAGGCGCCGTGCTGGGCCGGACGCTGCGCATGCTGCACGAGTTGCCCATCACCGAGTGCCCCTTCGACGGCCGACTGCCGGCGGTTCTCGAACGCGCCGACGCCAATATCCGTGACGGCCTCGTGGACCCGGACGACTTCGACGCCGACCATTTCGGGCTGACCCCTGAGGTGGTCTACGAACGACTGCTGGCCACGCGCCCGCGCGTCGAGGACCTCGTCGTCGCGCACGGGGACTACACCCCCTCCAACGTGCTGGTGCCCGCCTCGGGAGAGCCCATAGTCATCGATGTCCCGGCACTGGGTGTGGCCGACCGGTACCGCGACCTCGCCATCGCCCACAGGGACTTGTCCGAGGACCACGGCCCGGCGGCCTGGGAGGGGTTCCTTTCTGCCTACGCCCTCGTCGATCACATCGAGGAAGAGCGGATGTACTACTACCGGCTCCTGGACGAGCTTCTCTGACCCAAGACGGTGATCAAGCCTCAGATCGGTGAGGCAACGACAAGATGCCTCGTGATCGATGAGATTGCCTCAGCTTCAGCGAGACAGGGCATGAGGCCTGACCGGGCATGTTCGCGCGGGGTGTGGGATGAGGTCACCTCTTGAGGGAGCTCGCGGCTCTCGTTGATCATTTCTGTCCACGGTTTTCAGGTCCGCTGTCCGGGCGGCGTTACCCCGGGCCAGGCTGGTGGTCGATCATTTTCACGTAGTCCAGCTGGCCAACCAGGCCGTCACCGAGGTCCGCCGCCGCGTCACCGTCCAGGCCCGGGACCGCCATTGGCCGCAACATCCCGACCATAGTCATCCCATGGTTCCTCCTTGTCCTCCCGGGCGTCGGCGTACGGGTTCTGCTGCAGAGACAGGTACGTATTGACGACGTACAAAGATCGCGAGCCCGAGGTACGGCGCGCCGCTGATCACCCGCCTGCCGGTCTTCGCGTCAGCCTCTACGCCTGGTCACGGGCGCGTACTCGTGGTCGTCGGGCTCGTGCGGCCTCACATCCGGGCTCGCAGCACGTCGAACTCGCAGCCTGGCATGGACGGGTCGAAGCCGTTCTCGATCAGCCAGCGGATCGCCAGCAGGCTTCGCAACGACCACCACGCACGGATCACGTCGAGGTCGACGTGGGTGCCGTAGCCGGCGACGACGTCGCCAAGGTGCTCCTCGTGTCCGAGCGTCAAGATGGCGAGGTCGTACAGGGCATCGCCCGGGGCCGCCTCGGACCAGTCGATCACGCCGGTGATCTCGTCACCGTCGACGAACACGTGGCTGACCTGTAGGTCGCCGTGCATGAACACCGGTGTCCATGGCCGAAGCGCAGCCTCGGCAATCCGGCGGTTCCGCGTGATCAGGTCGGCGGGAAGGACGCCGTTCGTGACGAGCCACGCGCATTCGCCGTCGAGGCGCGATGCGATCTCGTCGAGGCTCCGGCCGGGCCAGGGCGGCAGCGGCGCGTCGTGCAGCAGTCGTGCGGCGGCACCCGCCGCGGCCCACGCCGCCGACGACGCGGTCGACGGCTCACCGAGGTGGCCGAGTGCCGTGCCGGGCAGGGCGGCGAGCGCAAGCACGGGCGGCTTGCGCCACAGCACCTCCGGAGTCGGGATCGGCACCATGGCCATCGCCTTGACCTCGACATCGGTGCGCGTCTGATCAGCGTCGATCTTCAGGAACACATCACCGACGCGCAGGGTCGCTCGCTCGCTGTGGGCGACGACGACCTCAATCTCCTCCATGCCGGCCATTATCGGGAGATGATCACCGACGTCACAACGGGTTTATCGCGTGCCACTGCCCGGCTGACCAGGTCCCCCTGGCCGGCGACCTCGTGCACGACCCCGGCCGCCGACGGGCCGGACACCGCCGAACGGCGCGTCGATGTCCGAGACGTGAGTTGCTGCTCGTAATTGGCGGCAGGGCCTGTCGAAGGATGAGCGTCGCAGCGACAGGATGCATCGTGGGCACGAGCGGGCCGCGCAGGTCATTGGTGACGCCGATGCATTCCTTCTGCGAGGGATCGGCCGGAGGTGAAGGCTGTATACCCTACGATGCCGATCATGCGTTTTGCTCCCCTTCTCGCCGCAGCCACCCTCGCCTGCCTACTGTTATCCGGCACTGCGCCCGCGGCGGCCGGCGCCTACCCCATCCGCGACCGAGCGCTGACCGGAAACAAGCTGTACGGCACGGGCGAGCTGCAACAGAGCGACTGCCCAGAGCGCGATATCAAGCCGAACGACGTCGCCGCCGCCAAGCGGTACTTGACCGCAGTGCTGGACTGCCTCAACCGGTCATGGGGCGCGCACTTCAAGCGGGCGGGCCTGCCCTTCACCAAGGCGAAGATCGGATTCATCACCAAGCCGCGCAAGTACTGCGGCAGCGCCTGGGGTGCCGCCGCGGCCACCTACTGCGACGCCGAGCGGCGCTTCATCGTGCTGCTGGAGCGGGATCTGCTCGAGGACACCTCCGACCTGTTCCTGTTCCGTCTGGCCGCCCACGAGTACGGGCACCACGTGCAGTATCTCACCGGGATCGGCCGCGCCCACGATCGCTATCCGTACCGAAACAAGAGCGAGTTGAACGAGCAGATCCGCCGTTTTGAGCTGCAGGCGGAATGCCTGGGCGGGGTGTTCATCGGCAGCGTCTGGGACTCCCTCCAAGAGCGCAGTGAAGAAGACTGGGACATCTTGCTGCAGATCATGCGGGAAAGCGGGGACGAACAGTCCAAGGTCCGCGATCACGGTAAGGGGCGCAACATAGCGGCCTGGCTGGGCAAGGGCTTCCGCGCCACCTCCCCAAAGACCTGCAACACCTGGACGACTTCCTCTGCCAAGGTCTCCTGACCGGGAGTGAAAGGCTTCGGGCCACCGCAGAGCGGGTCGGCCGTGGTGGACAGCCCTAGCAGGGGGGCGACCTTGGTGCCCGGAGGTGATCCCGAGCTGATTCACAGGCGAATCCGTTCGCCGCCCTGTGCTCAGTTCGGCATGAGCCCGGCGCGATCGAACCGCTGGATAAGGGTCGGCTTGCGGAGATGCCGGGCTCGCAGGTTCGTGAACCGGTCCGAGAACGGGCCGATCGCGCCGGCCCCGTACGCCACCGCTTCGAGATCCTTGAGCAGCTTGACCGCCTCGTCATAGTCCCCGGGCCGCTTGGACGCGATCAACGCCTCCACCCGCGCCCACGCCCCCTCCTCATCCCGGGCACTCCTCCTCGCCCTCGCTGGACAGGTCGAGGATCAGATGGCCGCCGGAGGCCTGGGCGGTGACGTGCTCGCCCACGCAGAACTGCTCGGCGGTCTTCATGCTGAGTACGGTGCACAGCAGGCGAAGCAGCACCCGGCACTCGTCGCGGTGATGTGCGCTCGCGTGGACAGTGCCCGCACCTGGGACTGTTGGTGATCGTCCAGCGGCCGGTCGATCGCGAGGAATTCGTAGTACTGGTACTCGCTCATCCCTCATGGCCCCCACTGACGGAAGGCTTCGATCCATTCGGCGCCGGCGGGAGGCGGAGCAGGCATCGGCAGGTCGAGAATGCCGATCGCCTACCGCTCTTTTTTCCTCGGGCGCAGATCGCGACGATCCCCGACCCGGGACGCCAGTCGATCTTCCGTACGGTCACCTCGACGCCCAGCACCTGCGTCTGAAACGGAACGGCCAGGTGCTCTTCGATGACCGTCTGGAACCCGACAAGCTGCTCGTGCTCGTCATAGGCGTCGACGGTGGCCTGTTCGATGAGCGCGTCGAGGCGGGCACGCTCGGACTTGGACGGCGTAGCCGCTCATGCTAGTGGCGCTGCGCCTTGCTGCTGCGCATCCATGAGAAAGCTGTCCGCGCTGCTCGACGAGCGCTCGGTGGGAGACCCGGTGCCCGGGTCACGTTGCAGGAGAAGGTGAAGGCGACACGGGCTTGGGTTGCTGCCGGATGGTCATGCTCGAGCGCAGCGCGCCCCTCCCATGAATGGCCAGGCCATTGCCGGCCTTCCACATTTCGAAATGGTGCGTGCCCGCCGCCACTTCCGTCCATTTGTGGTACTGCCAGGAGTTGCAGGCGAACCTGACCGCTTTCGTGTCGGGGCGTATCGCCATCCAGTACGAGGCGACCTCGCGAGGACAGGCGATATTCGCCCAGACCTCGATCGCGCCCGGTGCCGATTGTGTCCACGACCGTGAGATCAGACGTACCGACATTCGCTCGACTTCCCAGCTGAACCCGTACTCGGCGGGCACCGACGGTGGGACGCCGCTCGCGGAGGCGGCCGATTCGGCTGGCGGCTGAGCGGTTCCGGCCAGGCGCGGGACCAACACGATGGTCACCACGGCGACCACCGCGACAGCCGATCCCGCCAGTAGCAGGGGACGGCCGCGGCGGGCCGGCGCGACGGTATCGGACGGTGTCCCGGTGGGAGCAGGTTCCTCGAATGCGGCCGGTTCCCCGGATGCCGCCGGTTCCCAGGATGCGGCCGGTTCCCCGGATGTGGAGGCTCCGTCATGCGCCAAGGAGTGCCAGCGTCGTTCCCACGTCTCAAGGTCGTCCCCGCACGCGGCGACGTAGGCCTGGACGAAGTCGAGAGGCGGCAGTTCCGTCGGCGTGAGCCTGCGCGACACCGTGCTCGGGTGGTACAGCATGCGCTGTCCCACCTGCCTGAGGGATAGCCGTCCCCTCAGCCTGCGCAGGTCATCGACGAACTCCGCAACCGGCCCCGCGTTCCGATCAATGGGGCGGTCTTTCCTTCCACGTCCGCTCATGGAGGACCCGCCGTCTCCCGGGAATTGTTGCCTTTGTTGCGCCTTTCATTGCGCAACTCGATGGTGTGGCGGGCGCCCCCATCCGCGGAAAACCATGGCAACGGGGCGGCCGACGTCCTCAGGTGACATCGAGACGCGCGAAAGAGCACCTACATCGTCGCTTCGGTGCATCAGGTTGTCCACGAGAACGCGGAGATCCGCCATGAGGGCGCCGGCCGCCGGCCAATTCCTCGCTCATCTGAAAGGAGCCGCAATGGCACAGGGAATCACGAGCAAAGTCCGCACCACCGCCGGCGCGCTGGTCCTGGCAGCCGGACTGCTGGGCGGCGCAGGAGTCGCGGCCGCTCCGGCTCAGGCCGCCACGGCGGCCAAGCCGTCCTGCGTGTCGGTGAGCCACTCCGTGGGGATAGCGACGCAGACGGTGACCGTCAAGAACCGCTGCCGCTACCGCGTCAGCTTGGTGCTCAAGAGACTCTTCCTGGACGGTCCCTGCGTCTCCGTCGGGGCCAACAGGTGGAGGTCGTTCAAGTGGGCTCGATCAAACCGGTACGACGGCATCCGCTGGTGGTGCGTGTAAGGCTGCCGGTGATGTCACCGGCTTGACCGGGCGACAAAGATGATCGCTGTTCCGGCGCCGGCGGCGGACACGGCCGCCGCGCCGGACGGCCGGGACCGCGCCCGCCGCCGCGGCGGCGCTCATGCTCGGCGTCGAGATCTTCCAGTTCCTCGATCACCGCCGCGCGCTCGTCTTCGGTGACCGGGACAGGTGCGGTTGTAGCCGAACTGCAGACGCTCAACTGGCCGAGGTTTCGGGCTGCGCGCCAGGCCGAGCGAGTCCTACGAGAACGTCACGCATGTATACGAGGGCGGCGCGGTCGTCGATGTGGCGCACGGATGCCGGTGTCGGATCTGAGCTGTGCCGGACGCTGGCAGCGATCTTGTCGGCGGCTTCGGTGACGAGAGTCCGGGCGGCCAGGGCGCCGAAGTCGTTGGCCGCCTCAAGATATCCGAGCATGCGGGCCGCCTCGGCGATCCGGTCGATCGCGGCCATCATGTTGATGAATTCGATGCAGACGACGCTGGCGGCGATCACGTTGTCGGTGTCGATCAGTTCGTCGATGTGGGACCGGAGGAGTTGAAAGGCGCGCGGCCGGTCGCCTCGCCGGAACGCGGACCGGGCTTCGGTGGTCTTGTTGGCCGACAGCGCGCCCGCTGGGACGTCGACGCGGGCTGCCTCGTCGAAATACCGGTCGGCCTCGTCGTGCCGGCCCTGGAACGAGGCGGAGTAGCCGAGGGTTTGCAGCGCCCAGTGCAGGAGGGTTGGCGGGCCGTGGGTCCGATAGCGATCCGCCAGGGCCGAGACTGACGTATCGACCTGCTCGAAACGCCCGATGCCCAGCAGCGGCCCCGCCGAAGTCATTTCGAGGAAGGCCGCCAGATACTGCTCATCCTGGCGGCGTAGATCGGTCACGGCGTCCGGCAGGTGCCGCCGCAGGGCCTCGCCGTCGCCGGATGCGTACGCGTGCGCATAGCGGCTCAGCGGCCGGGCGGGTTCGCCGCGCCGGTCCGCCACGTGGCGGTAACCTGCCTGGTTGGCGTTCTGGGTGTAGCGCTCGGCGACCCAGACGAGCCAGAAGGCACGCAGGTCCTGGTCCTCCTGGTCCTCCGCCGGCGTCGTGGCCAGGATGTGCTCGGCCCAGACGCCGATCTCCTGCCGCCCCCGCAGGGGGAGTTCCGTGACGACCGGCCGGACCAGCGCGTCGGCCAGCCGCGGGTCTCCGGCCGCACACGCCCACGTGACGGCCGCACGCAGATTCGCCCACAGGTCGCCGAGGCGAGCGACGCCCTCGATCTCGCCGGGGCCCGTGAGCAGGCGGTGGATGTGGGTGACTTCGCGCAGACACCAACGCGCGTGGCGTCCGGCGGCCAGGTCGGTATGCCCATGCTCACGCAGGTGCTCGGCGGCGAACTGGCGCATGGTCTCCAGCAGCCGGAAACGCCGGCCCGACGGGCCGAAGGCGACGGTGACCATCGACCGCTCGACCAGGTCGCCCAGAAGGTCGTCGACGTCCTGCTCGTCGCTGACGGCTTCCGCCGCGCTGAGGTCGAACGGTGCGTTGAAGACGGACAGGCGTTGGAACAGTGTTTTCTCGGCTGGCGTGAGCAGGTCGTAGGACCATTGGATGGCTGCCCGCAACGTGCGGTGCCGTGCGGCGCCGGTCCGGCGGCCACCGGTCGCCCGGAGACGATCGTCGAGCCGGGCGACGAGGTCGACCGGCCGGTGGCTCATCGTCCGGGCGGCGGCCAACTCGATGGCCAGCGGTATGCCATCGAGCCGCCGGCAGATCTCCTCGACGTGGCGGTGATGCGCATCCGCATCGTAGGTCCGGTCGGCGGCGAGCGCGCGGGCATGGAACAGCTCGGTGCCGGCGGCCGGGTCCAGTGGTTCCACGACCAGCACCTGTTCGCCTGCGACAGCGAGACGTTCCCGTGCGGTGGCCAGCACGCGCACCTGCGGGCAGCCCGCCACGATGGCCTGTACGAGCTTGGCCGCGCCGTCAATGACGTGTTCGCAGTTGTCGATGACCAGCAATGCCCGGCGCGACCGCAGGACCGCGACGATCGATTGGGTCAGAGTGTGTCCCGGACGCTGCGCGACTCCCAGTACGTCGGCAACCGCGCGGGGCACGTCGGCCGGCGATGTGATCTCCGCCAGCTCGATCAGCCAGCCGTCCGACCCGTGACCGGCTGCCGCCGTGCGGGCCGCCGCCAGCGCGAGCTGGGTCTTGCCGATCCCTCCTGGTCCCACCAAGGTCACGATCGGGGACCGCGCGAGCGCGTCGGCGGCGGCCCGCAGGTCCCTGTCGCGGCCGATGAGGCGGCCGACGCCATGGGGTAGGTAGCCCCGCCGGGTCCCGGTCAGCCGCCCGAAGGTCACCGTCCCGCTCGGACGGCGTGGCGGCGCGTGCTCCGGTACGGCACGTCCGCGCAGCCGCTCGTCGTGGTCGAGGATCCGCGACTCGAGCTCGCGCAACGCCGGCCCAGGTTCGACACCGAGCTGCGTGACGAGATGGTGCCGGGCCCGCCGGAAGGCCGCGAGGGCGTCGGCCTGGCGGCCCGCCCGGTACAGAGCCGTCATCAGCAGGGCACAGAAACCTTCGCGGAGGGGATGACGCTCCGCGAGCTCCGCCAATGGCCCGATGACCCCCCTCGGATCGGACTCGACACGGCGTTCAAGGTCGGCCTCGACAGCGCTCAGCCACTGTTCGGTCAGACCGGCCACCGCCGCCGCGAGGCCGGGCGCGTCCAGACCGGCCAGCGGAGGTCCGCCCCACTGCGCGAGGGCCGCAGCGAGATCGCCCTCGCGCAAGTGCCGCTGAAAGCGCGTCACGTCGACCGCGTCGGGCGCTACGTCGAGGCGGTACGCGGCACCGACCCGCACGATCGTCGCGGAACCAAGGCCCTTGCGCAGTCGCGCTACGTGCCACTGCAGAGTCTTGTACGCCGTTCGCGGGGGCGCGTCACCCCACACGAGCTCCACCAGGCGCGACACCGCCAGCGGTGCCCCGGGCGACAAGGCCAGCGCCGCGAGCACCGTCTGCGACTTCGCCGGACCGATGTCGATCGGCCGGCCGTCGTCGGTAGCGGCGCGGACACCACCGAGCAGACCGATCCGCACCACAGGGCTGCTCCCGGACGTTGACCTTCGCCGAGACTGCCACAGGCCCAAACACTGGGCAAGCCCCCACCGCCCGCACACCGGGAACCCACCGTCCGCACACCGGCGTCGGCGACCATCGGCACGGCGGACACGACAGGCCAACGGCTCCATGACTTGCCGGCCTCCCGGACGGTGGGCCAGTCAAGAGCCCGATCGTGGTGGAAGCAACATCGGACTGACGGAGCGAGGGTATGCACAAGCAGACAACGGCACGGGTGACGGGTTTACTTTTCCTCACCGCGACGGCCGCGGGAGTGCTCAGCGCGGTCCTTCTCGGGCCACTCGATAATTGGTACTCGTCCCAATCCATCGCCGACAATGCGCACAGAATAACGGCGGGCGCCATCATGGTGCTGGTCATGACCCTCGCGATCGCGATGATCCCGCCGACGCTGTTTCCGGTTCTCAACAAACACGGCGAGGCACCCGCGCTTGGCTACGTCGCCGCCAGGATCATCGAGGTCGTCCTCCTGCTTCCCGCCGCCATCGGTCCCCTCATGATGGTGTCGATAAGCACCACTCAATCGGACGCCGGCACACCTGACAACGCGGTGCACCTGGATACCGTGCGGATATTGACACAGACGTACGACCGGTGGGGCCACGCCAGCAGCTTGTTCTTCTTCTGCCTCGGCGCCCTGCTTCTCAATTACCTGCTGTACCGGTCAAGACTCGTCCCCCGATGGATAGCGGGCTGGGCGCTCGTCGCGGTGGTGCCGTACCTGGCCGATGCTTTCCTCGTCATGTTCGGCCTGCTCGCCCCGTCCTCGGCGTTCCATGCCATTCTTGTCTCCCCACTGGCGCTGAACGAGATGGTGCTGGCGGTTTGGCTGCTGGTAAAAGGATTCAGCGAAGTGGCGCGAACGCCCCGCCCTACTTGAGCACCCTGAACCGCAGGTGAGTGACGGTTTCGGAGGCGACCAGGCCGATGCGTTCCAGCTCGATGTGGTGCAGGTTCTCCA
The DNA here is from genome assembly GCF_005893125.1 of Nonomuraea basaltis. Lineage (GTDB taxonomy): Bacteria > Actinomycetota > Actinomycetes > Streptosporangiales > Streptosporangiaceae > Nonomuraea > Nonomuraea basaltis. The sequence continues at coordinate 29,245 of NZ_VCJS01000078.1, forward strand.
GCAGCCGGAGGCCGTTGCCCAGCACGACCGGCACCAGGTTGATCTGGATCTCGTCCACCAGCCCGGCGGCCAGGAACCGCCGCCCCGTCTCCGCGCCCATCAGAACCACATCTCCGTTGCCGGCCGCGAGCCGGGCCGACTTCAGACAGCTCTCGACGCCATCGGTGACAAAGGTGAACGTCGCGCTTGGCATGACGAGCTCCTCGCGGGCCCGGTGGGTGAGCACGAACGTCGGCACGGGGTACGGGGTGTCCTCCCAGATGGGCACGCCGACGTCGAACGTCCGCCTGCCGACCACCACCGCACCCACGGAGGCCGACACCGCGGCGGCGACCTCCTTGTCACGCGTATCGGGACGATCGGTCAGCAGCCAGTCGTGCAGCCGCATGCCACCCTCGCCCATCGGATGTTCGGCGCCGACGTTCGGACCGGCGACGAAGCCGTCCAGCGACATGCTCTTGTGCAGCACCACAATGCTCATCCAGACCTCCTGAAACTCACGCTCAGGAGATGGACCACTCAGCCGCCGAAAACTCATCGGGAGGAACACGGCGGGCCCAAGCCGTTCGGCTATCACCAGCCGTAGCTGACTCCGGGCAGGATCAGGCTACCTCTGCGCTGGGCGGAGTGGTCGGCCCAGCGCCGGGCACGCCCGGTGTTGACGTCGACCGCGTAGGAGTACCTGTCTCCCCTGTCATTGACGACGACCGTAACCTCGGATCGGCTCAGCCAGATGGCGGTGCCGTCGACCGAGCCGGCCTTCGGCAGGCCGCGGATGGGCACCTTCCGCAGGGTCCGCCCGGTCCTGGTGTCCAGCAGGGTGAGAATGCGTTTCTTGAGCTCTGGGAACTCGACGGCGACCGTCGTACGGCCGTCCGGAGACAGCTCGCTGAACATGATGAACACACCGTCGAAGCGCACCGGCTTGCCTCCGCCCGTGACAGGCATCAGCCACAGGTCGGTCTTGACGTACCGGATCAGCTCGGCGACGCCGTCCTTGATGCTGATCACCTCGTACTTGCCAGGTATCGACACCGTCTTGCCAGTGCGCATGTCGATCAGCAGACTGGGCTCCTTGCTTCCCTCGCGCGGGTCGAAGACCACGTACCGGCCGTCGTCGGAGACCGCGAGCAGGGAGCCTATGCCGATCCGGTCCTCCTTCACCGTGACGGGGGAGGTCACCACGGCGCCGGTCGCCAGGTCGCGGACCACGTGCGCCTGGGTGTCGCGGCTGTAGTAGGCGAGCATGCGCCCGTCCCGGCTGATCGCGACGGGCACCCGCGGGGCCTTGCGGGACGAGACGAGCGCCTGCGGCGCCCTGTACGTCTTGCCGCTCTGGGTGACCACCCGCCACTCCACGGCACTGCAGTCGGCGTCACGCCTCACCGTGTCGATCTTGCAGTCCGTCCGGTACGCGTACCTGATCGCTCCCACCTTGCCGTCGGGCAGGTCAGGCACCGTGTCCACGCGCTGCGGGGTGGCCGCGTGGTCGCCACGGGGCCAGACCACCACCGCGCCCGCCGTCGTCGCCACCAGCGCCGCGACCGTCGCGACAGTGGTCACCGCCAGCGTGGTGCGCCGCCTGCGCCGGTGGGCCACGATGGCTACGTCGGCCAGGCTCACCAGCGGGGCCTCCTCCGCGAGGCCGTTCATCGCGTTGCGCAGCCTCGTCATCGGGCTACCTCCTCGGTGTGCAGGTCCGCCAGCTCGGGCGCGAGGGCGCGCAGGCGGGCCAGTGCGTGATGGGTCTGGCTCTTGACGTTGCCGATCGAGCAGCCGAGCGCGTCGGCCGTCTGAGCCTCGGTGAGGTCCTCCCAGAAGCGCAGCACGATCATGGCTCGCTGCTTGCGGGTGAGCTTGGCCAGCGCCTGGCGTAGCACGATCCGGTCGAGGGTGGCCTCGTCATAGGAGGCGCTCCGCTCGGGCGGGTCGGCGCTCGGTAACTCGGGATGGGGGCGGCGTCTCCAGGAGATGTACTGGTTGACCAGCGCCTTGCGCGTGTACGCCTCGGGATTGCCGTCCCTGGCGAGCTTGGACCAATGCCCGACGACCTTGGTCAGCACGCTCTGAAGCAGGTCCTCGGCGAGATGGGCGTCTCCCATGAGCAGGTACGCGGTCCGCATCAGCGCTTGCTGACGGGCCAGCACGAACTCGCGGAAGCCGTCGTCATGATCCAATGTGCTCTCCTCTCCCCCCGTTCAAACGCGACCCGCTAGGCGAAAGGTTGCACCTCTGTCTCAGGTTTACGCCGGTTACGCTCCGCCTCTCTTATCCGGCCCAGATCCGACATCGAACGCCGGTACGCGACGTGCGCGGAGGGCTCAGCGGATGATCCGGCCGCGGTGGATGACGCGCGCGGGCGTGTGGAGGACGGCGAGATCGGTGCGCGGGTCCAGGTTGTAGGCGACCAGGTCGGCGGGGGCGTCCTCGCCGAGTCCGGGAAAGCCGAGAAAGGACCGCGCCGTCCAGGAGGCCGCGCCGATCGCCGCTGCGGCGGGCATGGGGGACGCCGCCAGATGGCGCACCTCGCCGGCCACCCGTCCGTGCGGGAGCTCGGGCGTCCCGTAGCTGTCGGTCCCGGCCAGCACCGTCACGCCGGCCTCGTACGCGGCCGACACCAGCGGCCCCAGACGGGCGTGGGCCGCCCGGAACCACTCACGGAACCGCTCGGAGCCCGAGGAGCGGGCGACCTGCTCGAAGGTCTCCCAAACGGTGAACGTGGGCACCAGGGCCGTCCGCTGGCGGGCCATCCGGTCCAGCAGCGCCGGGTCGAGGCACAGGCCGTGTTCGAGGCTGTCCACCGCGGCCTCGACCGCGGCCCGGGCGCCCGCCGCCGTCTGCGCGTGCACGGCGACCCGGCCGCCCATCGCGTGCACCCGCCGGGTCAGCTCGGCGAGCAGGCCGGCCGGGAGCGGCTGCGCCTCCAGCCCCTCCTCGCCGACCACCCAGTCCGCGTAGACCTTGCACCAGCCCCCGGACGCGCGTGCCTCCTCGACCGCCGCGTCCGCCAGCTCTGCCTCGCCGACGTGCCGCGTCCATCCGTCGTAGAACATGCCGGGCAGTCCCAGCCAGCGACCGGCCGAGACGACGCGTGGCTGGTCCGGTTCTGTGCCGAACCACGCGGGGAGCCTGTCGGCCGAGCCAGGCACGCGCAGGAGCGTCACGCCGGCCTCCAGGTGCTCGCGGCCGTGCCGCCGGAGCAGCGCCGGATCCAGCGGGTCTCCCGGATGCAGGGCACCCGGATGCGTGTGCGCGTCCACGAGCCCCGGCAGCAGCCAGCCGCCGTCCACGACCGTGATGGCGCCAGGCAGCGGCTCGCGCGTCAGCCTGCCGTTCGCGATCCAGAACTCGACCCACTCCTCCGACGGCAGCGCAACGCCTCGCACGCGCAGCCGCTCCCGGTGGCGGCCGTCGCCTGTGCGCCCCGTCTCGTTCGCCATGTTCATGCTCTCGTACGGGGTGTTCCCCTGTGGTGGTGGGAAACCCGCGAAGGCCTCTCGCCGCGTCACTGCCCCAGCGTTTCGCCGGGGCTGTTGGAACTCCCGGCGACCTCCCGATGGCCATGCGGCAAAGTCCCTTCTACCTCGGAAACCGAGGCTGTTAGCGTCCGGGCATGTCCACAGAAGATCTCACCGCCGCGCTGGAGCGCATTCCCGGCTGGTTCTGGCCGGCCGACCAGCGCCTGTTCGAGTGGTTCCTGTCGGGTAGCGCCCCGGGCGACGTCCTCGAACTCGGGACGTACCTCGGCAAGAGCGCCGTCCTGATCGGCGGGCATGTGCGGCAGGGAGAGACCTTCACCGTTTGCGACCTGTTCGAGTCGGACGCGCCGGACGCGGACAACAACGCCGAGACCACCGGGTCGTACTCCACGCTCACCCGCCGCCAGTTCGAGCAGAACTACCTGAGCGTCCACGACACCCTGCCCGAGATCGTGCACGGGCCGACGTCGATCATCCTCGATCACGTGAAGGCGGACACCTGCAGGTTCGTCCATGTCGACGCGTCGCACCTGTACACCCACGTCAAGGGTGACGTCCTGGCGGCGCGGGCCGTGCTCAAGGACGACGGGATCGTCGCCTTCGACGACTACCGCAGCGAGCACACGCCGGGTGTCGCGCTCGCGGTCTGGGAGGCCGTCGCCGGCCTCGGGCTGGCGCCGATCTGCATCAGCACGCAGAAGCTGTACGCCACGTGGGGCGATCCAGTGCCCGTCCAGCGGCGCCTGCTCGAATGGCTTGAGTCCCGTACCGATCTGTGGCACACGACGGACGTGCTCGGGGATCGGGATCTCGTACGCGTCAACCAGCGCAAGAAGCCGAAGCCCGCGTCGCCGGGGAACGACCTGGACCGGCTCACCGCCGAGCTGCGGCGCACGACGGCGGAGCTGAAAGGGGTCACGGCGGAGTCGCGGAACGCCGTTCAGGCGCTGAAGAAGGCCACCAGAGAGGTCAGCCTGCTCGGCCCGGTCGCTCACCGCGCGGCCGGTTGGCTCCGCCGACGCTCCACTCCTCGAAAGTAGTCGGCTTCCGCTGCTCCCGCCCGCCGCAGGACCTCGGTCAGATGGTGATCTTCGAGATCGTTCAGGAGCCGGGTGCCGGCAACCGCGCCGTACCGCTTAAGGGCACCGGTCCTTGTCGGGTGAGGGACGCCACCCGTTGCGCCCGTTCTTGGCGGACGGAAAATCGGTTGTCGATCTTTACCGGAATCTTCGACAATCGTCAGCATGACGGCAGCGCTGACGGCAGATCAGGTCGAGCGGTTCATCACCGACGGCTTCGTCCATCTCCCCGCGGCCTTCCCCCGCTCGGTGGCCGATGAGTGCCGGGCGTTTCTCTGGCGTGAAACCGGTCTCGACCCGGACGACCCCACAACCTGGACACAGCCCGTCATCAGGCTCAACGGGTACGGGCACGGGCCGTTCCAGCAAGCAGCCGGCACACCACGCCTCCACAGCGCCTTCGACCAGATCGTCGGCGCGGGCCGATGGGTGCCCCGCAGCGGCCTGGGCACTTTTCCCATCCGTTTCCCGCACGCGGACGATCCCGGCGACGCCGGATGGCACATGGACGCGAGCTACGCACCCGAGGGTGAACAAGGATTCTGGCTCAACCTGCGTTCCCGCGGCCGGGCGCTGCTGATGCTCTTTCTGTTCTCCGACATCGGCGCCGACGACGCGCCGACCCGCATCAAGGTCGGCTCGCACCTGGACGTCCCGCCCTTCCTCGCACCCACGGGCGAGCGCGGCATGAACATGTTCGACCTGTGCACAACCATGGACGCCGCGGGCAAGCTCGATTCACCGGATCGGCCGTTGGCGCTGGCCACCGGTCAGGCAGGCGATGTCTACCTGTGCCACCCTTTCCTCATCCACGGCGCACAGCCCCACCGCGGCACCGTGCCCCGGTTCATCGCCCAGCCCCCGCTCCTCCCGACCGCCCCTCTTGATCTCGACCACCCCGACGGCGCACACTCGCCCGTCGAACGCGCGGTGCTGCTCGGACTGGCGTGACCTGGTGACTTTCACAGGAAGAGGAAGCCGATCGCGAGGGCGGCGATGATGGTCCCGATCCCGATCGCCAGGGCGATCTCCCGGCCGGTCGCACGGCCTTCGCGCCGGATCCACGCGAGATAGTACGCCGTCGCCGGGATGGACACCACGGCCGCGGTGACGGCTCCGGGCGCGTACTCACCGAGGATGACCCAACTGGTCAGGTGGAAGAGGGCGTTGACACCGAACTGCCACTGGAAGGCGGTGGCCATCACCACCCAGCCACCGTGCCGTCCTGCGTGGGTCGCCCGCCATGAGCACAGCAGGACCAGCAGCATCAGCGGGATGTGATAGGCCGCGAACATGTCCGTGGTCTCTGGGCCGAAGTGCCTTGTCGCCCAGGCGGCGAAGCCCTGCAGTTCCTCGAGAGTGTGCAGGACGTAGACCACGAACGGGAGCAGGAAGAGTGCCGCCGGGTGCACCGGTGCCTGAGTGCTCGGTGTGCTGGATGTGAGCGTCAACGTATACCTCCTGGGGGTTGTTGGAAGAGGAGGTCGCTAGAATATGAGGAATTCCTCGGTTTTTGTATTCGCATTGGAGGCGCGCGATGCCGATGCCCAGGTCGGCGTATGAGCCCAGGAAGACGCCGCGACAACAGCGGGCCTGGCAGACCCGTGAACGCATACTCGCGGCGTCGGCTCACATTTTCGCCGAGTACGGCTACGCGTCGGGGACCACCGACCGCATCGCCGAAGAGGCCGGGCTGTCGATCGGCTCGCTGTATCAGTACTTCCCGAACAAGGACGCGATCCTGCTCATCCTCGCTCGGACTCACCTGGACGAGACCGCCCAAGCCGTACGGCAGGCACTCGCCGAGCCCCGTCCGCTGGACCAGTGGCTCCCGGCGCTCACCGAAGCGGTGGTCGAGTTGCACGCGGGCAATCCACGCCTGCACCAGGTGCTTTTCGAAGAGGCTCCCCGGCCGCCCGACCTGCGTGGCCTGTTCCGCCGGCTCGAACACGAGGCCGTGATCGCCGTCGAGGAGCTGCTACGCGGCGATCCCGGGCTGGAAGCGTCACAGGTGGCGGTACGGGCACGGTTCGTCATCGCCACGATCGAGTCCCTGACCCACCGCTTCATCGGCCGCGCCAGCGAGGTCGACGCGGACGGGCTGGCCAAGGAGATCAGCACGATCGTGACCAAATACCTGCGCTAGGCGGGCACTTCACGTCACGCCACTTGGGCGTCCGCCGGGAAAATGTGACATCTCCGAGGCGGCCGTATGGGAATTGGAAGGCAACAAGCGCCGATGGAGCCCGCCATCTCCCCGAACAGATCATGGAGGCTACGCACAAGCCACTCACAATATGTGTCAATTGCTTGACGAACGTCTCACATTCGGCCCATATTTCAAATGCGCGCCTCCACACCGAGTGGCGGTGCCGCCACGTCGCGAGGAGACGTCATGGCCGAGACCTTCGTCCTTATCAGCGGTGCCTGCCATGGCGGCTGGACCTGGAGACTCGTGGCCGAGCACCTGCGTGCCGCAGGCCACCGGGTCCTGGCCCCCACCTTGCCGGGCCTGGGTGACGGCGACGACCCGCGGCAGCACAGCCTGGCGGATGTCAGCGACTTCATCGTCGACCTCGTCGAACGCGACGACCTGAGGGACGTCACCCTGGTCGGGCACAGCTGGGGCGGCTACCCGCTCACCGGCGCCAGCCATCGGCTCGCCCCCAGGCTGCGCAAGCTCGTCTACTGGGGCGCGTTCGTCCCGGCGGAGGGCAGGCCCCTGATGGAGGAGGTGCCTCCGCACTTCGCCGAGATGTTCACGCAGGTCGCGGCGGCGTCAGGGAACAACAGCGTCGTCTTCCCCTTCGAGGTCTTCTGCGCCGCGTTCATGCAGGACGCCGCCGAGGACATGCAGCGCCTGATCCACGGCCTGCTCGTCCCCCAGCCAATGCGCTACTTCACCGAGACCGTCACGCCGGTGGATCCGGCCGCGCTCGGCGTGCCCGCCGTCTACGTGGTCGGATCCGAGGACATCGCGCTGCCGCCCGGCGACATGGGCTGGACGCCCCGCTTCCCGGAGCGCCTTGGCGCCGACACCCCCGTCATCGAGCATCCCGGCAGCCACGAGGCCCAGTTCACCCGCCCGGCCGAGCTCGCCGCCGCACTCCTCAAGGCGAGTTCGTAGGGCGACCGCTCCACGGGGTCCTCGGCCGCTGACGTGGTCAACAGCCGCCGAGGACCGGTATCGCCCCAGGTCAGGACTGGAGTCGGCGGGCTTCGGTCACAGCGGCGAAGATCTGCTCCTTGTTCACATTTCCTCGCCTGAGGAGCTCATCATGGGGCGTACCTCCACTCCCGCGAAACGGGCGTCGGGGAAGCGGGACGCGATCTCCATCGCCCGTTCGGCGTTCTCGCAGTCGATGACGAAGTAGCCGGCGAGGTGCTCCTTCGCCTCGACGTACGGCCCGTCCGTGGCCACCGGGGCGCCGCCGCGTACCCGGACGGTCTTGGTGGTCACCGGGTCGGCGAGCGCTTCGCCGCCGACCAGCTCGCCGGAATCGACGAGCTCCTGCATCAGCGCCCCGAACTGCGCGCTCAGCTCCTCGCGCCCCTCTTCCGGCATGGCCTGCGCCTCGGGCGTATACAGGAAGGCGGGGTGGCCCCAGGTGTGCTCGTTCGTGTAGATCATCAGCAGGTACCGCATGGCAGTTCCTCACGTTCGTGGCGCCCACGGCCGGGTGCCTTTGATCAGTGGTCGGAGCCCGGGGCCGGGTCTCGACGTCTCTTGCGAGAATTTCTCTGAGTCCGTCCGGGGCCCGCTGGCGTCCGTCGGCTACTCGCTCGCGGCTGGGCGGTGGCAGAGCGTTCTGACGCGTGCGAACGCCTTGCAGGGCGTCAGGTCAGGAGGGCGAGGACCGCGCGGGTGAACTCCTTGGTGCCGGACGTACCGCCGAGGTCGCGCGTACGGACGTCGCCCTTGGCCAGGACGGCGGCGATGGCCGCCACGACCTCGTCGGCCGCCGTCGGATGCCCGAGATGCTCCAGCATCATCGCGGCCGACCAGATGGCGCCGATCGGGTTGGCCACGCCCTGGCCGGCGATGTCGGGGGCGGAGCCGTGCACGGGCTCGAACATCGAGGGGAACTCGCGCTCGGGGTTGAGGTTGGCCGACGGGGCGATCCCGATGCTGCCCGCGACCGCGGCGGCCAGGTCGCTGAGGATGTCGCCGAACAGGTTGGAGCCGACGATCACGTCGAACCGCGACGGCTCCAGAACCAGCTTGGCGCAGAGCGCGTCGATGTGCTCCTGGTCCCAGCGCACGCCCGGGTGGCCGGCCGCGCGCTCCCTGACCAGCTCGTCCCAGAACGGCAGCGTGTGGACGATCCCGTTGGACTTGGTGGCGGAGGTCAGGTAGCCGTTGCGGCGGCCCGCGAGCTCGAAGGCGTAGTCGAGCACGCGCGTCACGCCCGCGCGGGTGAACACCGCCTCCTGGACCGCCATCTCCTCGGGAAAGCCGCGGTTCATCCGGCCGCCGATCTCGCTGTACTCGCCCTCGGTGTTCTCCCTGACGACCACGAGGTCGATCGCCGCGCGTACGGGGCTCTCGATGCCCTCGAAGAGGCGGACCGGCCGGAGGTTCACGTACTGCCGGAAGGCGCGGCGGATCGGGATGAGCAGGCCCCAGAGCGAGACGTGGTCGGGTACGCCGGGCGCGCCGACCGCGCCCAGGAAGATCGCGTCGTGGCCGCGCAGCCTCTCCAGTCCGTCGGGAGGCATCATGGCGCCCTCGCGCCGGTACCGCTCGCACGACCAGTCGAACTGGGTGAACCGGAACTCGAAGCCGTGCCGCCGGCCGACTGCCTGCGCCACCTCCAGAGCCGCAGGGGTGACCTCGAGCCCGATGCCGTCTCCAGGGATCACGGCGATGTGATGCGTCGTCATGCTCTCGATTCAATCGGCGGGCCGCGAAAGCGTCCAACACACGCGCTCGATACTTCCGGCACGGCCGCGGGCGGCAGGCCCAGATCCCTCTCCGGACGCCCTTTGAACGCTCCTCATCGGAGGTACCTATAAGCCAAGTAGCCGACGCGTCTTGCACCGCGCGCTACCCCGATCTTCAATGACGGCGGAAACGTGAGGAGCAGGCGATGAACTCCAACGGTCCGAGAACCGACGTCGACCAAGCCCTGCTGGGCCACGCAACCTACCGCAGCCTCGGCGAGCAGAAGCTGTCACCGGCCGAGGAGAAGTTCGAGAAGGGCAGGCGCACCACCGGCATGTGGCTCGCGCCGCTGATCACGGTGGGCTTCCTGCTGCTGCCCATCGACATGCCCGCCAACCAGCACACGCTGGCGGCCGTCCTGCTCGGCGTCATCGTCCTGTGGGTCACCGAGCCGGTGCCCATCCCCGTCGGCGGCCTCATCGGCGTCGGCGTGATCGTGCTGCTCGGCGTGGTCTCCGCGGTGGACGCGGTCGCCCCGTTCGGCTCCACCACCATCTTCACCTTCATCGGGGCGTTCATCCTGGCTCAGGCGATGCTCAAGCACGGCCTGGCGCGCCGCTTCGCCTTCCGGGTCCTGTCGCTGCCCGGCGTGGGCCGCTCGACGTTCCGCCTGATCGTCGCCTTCGGCGCCATCACCTGTCTGCTGTCGGCGTTCGTGTCCAACACCGCCACCGTGGCGATGCTCCTGCCCACGGCGCTCGGCATGCTCGCGGTCATCGCCAAGCTCCTGCAGGACCGCGGGCTGGTGGCCGCCGACTTCAACCCGCTGCGGCTGCGTGTCGGCGCCGCGCTCGTCCTGATGCTCGCGTACGGCGCCAGCGTCGGCGGCCTGCTCACCCCGGTCGGCAGCCCGCCCAACCTGATCGGCCGCGGCCTCATCGAGGAGGCCACCGGGCGGCGCATCTCGTTCGCGCAGTGGATGATCACGGCCCTGCCGATCTGCGCGCTCATGTTCGTCGCACTGGCGGCCGTGCTGCTCCTGCTCAACCGGCCGGAGATCCGCAAGATCGAGGGCGTGGAGGAGTACGTGCACACCGAGCGGGCCACCCTGGGCAGGCTGTCGCGCGCCGAGAAGAACACGCTCATCGCCTTCGGCGTCACCGTGTTCCTGTGGATCTTCCCGGGTGTGATCGCGCTGGTCGCCGGGACGGAGTCCGCCCTCTACACGACCGTCAGCGGCCGGCTCAACGAGGGCATCGTGGCCGTGCTGGGCGCCGCCCTGCTGTTCCTGCTGCCTACCGACTGGGGCAGGCGCGAGTTCACCCTGAACTGGAGCGACGCCGCCCGCATCGACTGGGGCACGATCGTGCTGTTCGGCACCGGCATCATCTTCGGCTCCCTGCTGGAGGACACGGGGCTGGCCAAGACCATCGGCTCCTCGGCTGCCTCGGCGCTCGGGCTGGGCAGCGTGTTCGCCATCACCGCCTTCGCCGTGCTGCTCGCCGTGCTGGTCTCGGAGACCACCAGCAACACGGCCTCCGCCGCCGTCGTGGTGCCGATCATCATCCCGATCGCCGTGGCGGCCGGGATCAACCCGTTCGTGCCCGCCCTGGCGGCGACGTTCGCGGCGTCGTTCGGGTTCATGTTGCCGGTCTCGACGCCGCAGAACGCCATCGCGTACGGCTCCGGCGTGGTCCCGATCACCACGATGATCCGCTCGGGCGTCAGCTTCGACGTTCTGGGCGCCATCCTGCTCATCGTGCTCCTGCCGCTGCTGATCGGGGTGACCGGCATCGGCGGCTGACGCCCCGCCCTCAGCGCTTGGGTCTTTCCCCTGGCCGGTGCGCCGGCCACGGGACCTGAGCTGTGATGGGCCGGCGCGCCCCGGCGCCGAGTCCGGCCTGTACTCGTCGACCGCGGCCAGGACGAGCTCGCTGAGCGGCCTGCGGCGGCGGTTACGTACGCTCCGCCTGCGCCCCGAGACGGGCGGCGGTCCATGCCGCCACCTCTTCCAGCAGGCCGGCGTCCACCGGACGGCTGTACTGCTCACCATAGGTGCGCTGAGTGGCCGGGCCGAAGTCGCGGCGGAGCAGGTGAGTAAGGTCCGGGAAACGGCGCGTTTCGACAGGTCCGGGCACCAGCTCGGCGATCATATCGAGGTCATCGGGGTCGACCTGCACATCCTTGTCGCCAGTGATCGCCAGCAGGGGAACCCGGACGTCGGCGAGGTCTTTCTTGGGATCGTGGGTCAGGAACTCGCGCAAGGCCCGGGCGCCGACCTTGATGCCGTAGATGCGTGCCACATCACCCGTGGTCGCCTTGAGCTTGCCGGACAAACGCGCCGCCAGACCCCGCATCGTCCGGCGCCCTGTCAGCCGCACCAGGATCCGCATGGGCCACGACAACCCGGCCTCGTCCTGCCGCGCAGCCCACCACAGCAGTGTCTCTTCGCCGGTCTTGGCATGCCCGCAGAGCATGACGACGGCCTTTGCGCCTTCGTACGCGCCGAGGGCCGCGGCGTGGAGCGCGCCCTCGCTGTAGCCGATCACGCCGAGGGCACCGATCTCGGAACGGTCCGCCAGCCCGCGAAGTGCCGCGGCGGCGTCCTGCCGGTGCTGGTAGAACCCCGTCGCCCGCCAGTCTCCGGGCGTCGCACCCACACCGCGGCGGTCATATCGGTACGTCGCCACCCCGTTGTCGGCCAGCACCGCGGCGAGCGCCCGGCCCAGCGCGATCCGGGCCTTGCCGATGTTGCCCTCCCGGTCGAGCTTGCCGGGAAGAAGCAGGAGTACGGCGGGGTGCGGGCCCTCGGCAGCGGGCAACGTCAGCGTGCCGGACAGGGGTAGCCCGTCATCCGCCGTCACCGTCAGATCGATCTCTCGCACGGTCGCGTCCATCGCCTTCCTCTCCTCCTCGGACCAGAACCACCCTTTGAGTCCGGTCACGATATGTCGCGTCCTTGGCTAAGACGCTATCAATAGACGATAATGTTCGCAATCGCTGCGAACGTTATCGCGACATGAAATCATGGTGTGGTGGACGCGTTGAAACTGTTCGCCCATCCAGTACGCCTGCGCATCGTGCATGCCATGGCCGGCAACCGGGTCTTCACGACCTCGCAGCTCTGCGACCTCATCCCCGACGTCTCGAAGGCCACCGTCTACCGGCACGTCGGCGTGCTGGCCGACGCGGGCGTCCTCGGCGTGGACGGCGAGGAGCGGATACGCGGCGCCGTGGAACGCCGTTACCGGCTACGCAGGGACCGCGCGACGGTCGATCCCGAGATGATCGCGGCGCTGTCGCGCGAAGACCATCGCAAGGTGTTCGAGGCGGCGATCGCCACACTGCTCGCCGAGTTCAACGCCTACCTCGACCGCGACCACGCCGACCCGGTCGCCGACTCCGTGGGCTACCGCCAGCACGCGCTCTGGCTCAGCCCGGACGAGCTCGCCGACCTGATCGAGAAGATGCGCGCCGCCATAGTCCCCCATCTGGCGCACGACCCCGAGCCGCACCGCACGCGCTATCTCCTCAGCCCGATCCTGTTCCCCATCGAGGACCCGTCGGCGCCCTGAGCTGAGCTGACCGGCCCTCAGTCGGTCCCCACCTGCACGAACCCGCTTCCGGCCCGGTAGTTCGGCGACTGGTGCCGGAAATAGGTGTTGTAGACCTCGCAGTATCGGCCCCCGCTCGCCAGCAGCGTCGCGTGATCGCCTTCCTCGACGATCCGCCCGTGATCGAGCACGATGATCCGATCAACGTGCTCGATCGTGGACAGCCGGTGCGCGATGACGATCGAGGTCCGGCCGGCCAGCACCAGGTCCAGGCCCTCCTGGATCTGCGCCTCGGTCAGCGGATCCACGCTGGCCGTGGCCTCGTCCAGGACCACGATCGCCGGGTCCTGGACGAGCAGCCGGGCCAGCGCGACGAGCTGCCGCTGCCCCATGGAAAGGGCCCGGCCGTGCTCGCCCACGTCCGTCTGCAGGCCGTTCGGCAGGGCGTCGATCCAGTCTCCGCCGCCGACCGCCGCGGCTGCCGCGCGCACTTCGTCGTCGCCCACCTCCGGCCGCGGATAGCGGATGTTGTCCGCGACCGTGCCGCTGAACAGGAACGGCGCCTGCGGCACCGCGCCGATCTGCCGGCGATAGCTGCCCAGCTCCAGGGTGCGGATGTCGCGCCCGTCGATCAGCAGGCGACCGTCCTGGTATTCGTAGAACCGGGTGATCAGCTTGCTCAGCGTCGACTTGCCGGCCCCGGTGTGGCCGACGAGCGCCACGGTCTCGCCGGCCTTGATGACCAGGTCGAAGTCGCGGAGCACGGGATTGTCCGGGTCGTAGCCGAACGTCACGCCCTGGAACTCGATGCGCCCCGCCAGCTCCCCCGCAGGCAGCGCATCCGTCTGCACCACCCGCGGCGGCGCGTCGATCAGCGCGAAGACCCGCTCGGAGGCGGACAGCCCCTGCTGGAACTGCGACCAGAACGCGGCGATCGACGTCAGCGGGAACCAGAAGAGCGCCACGCCCTGCAGGAACAGGTACCAGTCGCCGGCGGACAGGCCGCCGGCGACCACGCTCGCCCCGCCCGCTTGGACGAGCGCGACAGTCGCGAGCCCGGCCACCAGGAACAGCACGGGGAAGATGGTGGAGAAGACGAACCCCTGCCTGAGCGTCACCTGGTAGCTCTGCTGGTTGATCGGCCGGAACTCGTCGTAGACCTGCCGCTCCTGGCGGAAGTTCTTGGCGACCGCGATCCCGCCCATGGTCTCCTGCAGGTTGGCGTTGACCCTGCTCAGGGAGCGCTGCGCCCGCCGCGTGCCGGCCCTGGCCAGCCGCCGGAACAGCAGCGCGAGCCCCACCACGACCGGCACGACCAGCAACGTCAGCAGCGCGAGCTCGACGCTGCGCACGAACAGCAGCACCGTGACGAAGCCCACCATCAGCACCTGGCTGATGAGGTCCATCGTCAGGGTGGACACGGTGGCGAAGTCGTCGGTGTCGGACGTCACCCGGCTGACGATCTTGCCGGACGGCGTCTCGTCGTAGAACGACAGGTCCCGCTGGAGCACCGCGTCGAACGCGTCCTCGCGCAGGCGGAGCACGACGTCGCCGGTGACCCGGGCGCTGTGTTTCTGCCGGACGAAGTTGAACCCCCAGGAGAGCGCTCCGGTGATCAGAATCCCCGCCGTGAGCTGCCAGCCCACCTCGCCGATCGTGCCGTCCGCGAGCGCGTCGACGGCCAGGCTGCTCAGCGCCGGCACGGCCGCCTGCCCGGCGGACAGCAGCACGATCATGGTGGCGACCAGGACCATCGCGCCCAGCTTCGGCCGGAAGTACGACAGGATCCGGCGCACCAGGTCGCGGTCGTTGTAGGTGCGGTCGTAGTCTTCGGCGTCGAGGCCGTCCATGAGGAAGCCCATCAGCGTGCCCCTCCCTGCTCGCTCGCCATGACCGGCCCTTCCTCATGGACCTCATCGCCCAGCTCGACCTCGTCGTAATGGGCGAAGACCCGGCGGTAGAGGCGACTGCGCGCGATCAGCTCGTCATGCGTGCCGAAGTCGACGACCTCGCCACGCCTGAGCAGCAGCACCTTGTCCGCCCACCGGATCTGCGAGAGCCGATGGGTGATCAGCAGTGTGGTGCGCCCATCGAGAATGCGCCCGATCGCCTGCTGGATCATGTCCTCGGTCGCCGAGTCGATGGCGCTGGTGGAGTCGTCGAGCACGAGAATCGCCGGATCGGTCAGCAACGCCCGCGCGATGGCCAGCCGCTGCCGCTGACCGCCGGAGAGCGTGACTCCCCGCTCCCCGATCACGGTCTCGTAACCGTCGTCCAGCTCGGCGATGAACTCCGCGGCCTGGGCATCCTCGGCCGCCCTGACCACCGCCTCATGATCGGCCCGCTGCCCGAGGCTGAAGGCGATGTTCTCGGACACGGACCGCGAGAACAGCACGATGTCCTGCTCGATCGTGGAAATCTGCGACCGCAGCGAGTCAAGGTCCCACTCACGCACATCGACCCCGTCAACGAGAATCCGCCCGGAGCTGACGTCGTAGATCCGTGGAACCAGCTTGGTCAGCGTGCTCTTGCCCGACCCGGTCTCCCCGACGATCGCCACCGTCTCCCCCGGCCGCACGGTGAACGTCACCCCGCGCAGCGCCGGATCCCCGTCCTCCTCGTAGCCGAACGTGACGTCCTCGAAGACGATCTCTCCGCTGATCGGCGCGGCGTGCCCGTCGGCCGGCTGGTCGATCTCGCTCTCGGACGTGATGATGCTCAGGATCCTGCGCGAGGACACGAGCCCGATCTGGATGAGCGAGAACGTGAAGATGGACATCTGGGTCGGGAACCCCAGCATGCCCATGAGCCCCATGAACGCCACCATCTCCCCGATGGTGATCGCTCCGATGCCCTGCAGATAGAGGCCGTGCCACAACGCCCCCGCCATCGCGAAGGAGAACAGCAGAGTGGGCAGGTAGCGAGCCTGCACCAGCCCGTTCCGTACGAACAGGTCGCGATAGCGCCGCGCGTTGGCCCGGAACCGCTCCCGCTCCTGCCCCTCCTGCGCGGTGACCTTGATCACCTCGATGCCGCGCACGGCCTGGTTGAGCCCCGCGTTGAGATCGCCGAACTGCTCCCGCATGCGGGTCGCCACCGGGTTGAGCTGCCTCATGTAGTGCCAGAGCGCGATCACGAACACGACCGCGAAGACTCCGGGGGCCAGCAGCAGCCGCGGATCGATCGTGGCGATGAAGAACAGCGGCACGATCCCGGTGAGCCCCGAGTCCACGATGAGATCGACACCAGGCGTGATCATGAAGGACAGCTGCCGGATGTCGTTGGCCGCCCTGGCCATCAGGTCGCCGACCCGCTGCCGGTTGTGAAAGGTCTGGCTCTTGCCCAGCAGGCTCACGTAGAGCTCGTCACGCGTATCCCGCTCCAGCCGCTTGGCCAGCACCTCGCTCGCCAGCCGCGCGACAAGATCGAACAGCCCTCGGGCCAGCACGATCGCCAGCAGCGCCAGCGCGATCAACCCGAGCGCGTCCAGCGGCTCACCCCGCTCGCCCAGCACGGCGTCGAAGGCGTCGCCGGTGAACTGCGGCACCATGGCGTTGAGCACCACCATGACCACCGACCCGCCGAGAAACCCGGCGAGGTGCAGCGGATGGCGCCGTAGATGGGACCAGAGCCAGCGCACCGGGCCATGCCGGCTATGGCGTGGACCGGAAACGGAGAACTCCGAATGGCTGGTGGTCACTGGCACCGCCCCCGCTGCGGTTAGGCAAACTTCGAACCTGCTTTCTATCACCGGCCACCGACAATTTCACAGCGCTTTTCGCCGGTGGATTCAGGGATCGTGGGAGGGCACGCAGGAGCAGATCGACGCCCACCGGCAGGGGCTGGTGAGCGGACCTTGCTGGTCCGGCGGAGGTCGGCCATGCTGTGGGTGGGTCAGCGGCGGGGCCTCGGCTGCCCAGAATGGTCGGCTTCACCATGAGGAGCGAGCATGAGCTCCAGTCCGTGGTACATCGTCGGTCTCGACAACGGCGGCACCGCGAACAACGCCACCGTCCTCGACTCCTCGGGGCGGTTCCTCGTGCTGGGGATGGCGGAGTCGCCGAGCCACGTCCGCGAAGGTCCCCAGGCGGCCCTGCAAGCGCTCACCGCCGCACTGGACCAGGTTCTGGAGCTCACGGACACGCCCAGATCGGCCGTGGCGGGAATCGGACTGGACACACCGGGGCCGGCGAGCGCCGACGGGGTGATCTCGGCCCGCGGCTCGACGAACTTCATCCACCCGGAGTGGTGCGGCTTCGACATCCGTACGGCACTCGAGGACAAGCTGCAGTTTCCGGTGGTGTACAGCAACGACGCCAATGCGGCGGCTCTCTACGCGCATCACACGTACTTCGGGCCCGAGGCGATGCGGCGCTCCTCGGTCTCGGCGATCGTGGGCACCGGGCTGGGTGGCGGAGTGGTCGAGTCCGGGCACGTCATCCGGGGCGCGTCCGGCATGGCCGGCGAGCTCGGCCACATCGGCCTGCCGCTCGACGGCCTGCTCGACGAGGGGCAGCCGCCGCCTGCGTGCAACTGCGGCAAGGCCGGGGACGTCGAGAGCTTCGCGTCCTTGACCGCGATCGAGCGGAACCTGCTGCCCCACTGGCTGACCCGCTTCCCGGGGCATCCCCTGGCCGCGGAGCCACTCCCGTACGCGGCCAGGGCGCTTCGCTCGTACGCCGAGCGGGAGGATCCCATGGCGCTGGCGATCTTCGAGCAGCAGGCGAAGGCACTGGGGCGGCTCTTCACCATGGCCGCCGACTTCACCGATCCGCACGCCTACTTCCTGGGCGGCGGTGTCGTGGCGGCCGAGTCCCGGTTCCGGAACTGGCTGCTGGCGCGGGTGCGCGAGCACACGGTGCTCCGCGTCGAGCAACTGCGAGTGGCGGCCTTCGCCCTCGTCCCCGACCTGGACATGGCCGGGGCCCGCGGCGCGGCGATCGCCGCTCGCAACGCCCTGCGGCCGGCGCGCTCCGGCGGAGGTGCCGGTCACGCCCGGTGACGGCAGTCAGCTCCGAGAGCCGCGCGAGGCCGGGGCGGCGGGGCGGTGAAGGGATGGTGCGGGCGAGGGCCGCCGCCCGGAGGGAACGGGCGGCGGCCCGAGGCGGTCAGAGGCCGATCTTGCCGACCCCGGCGCCCGCTTGGACCGCGGCCGGGACGGTCGCGGGGTCGTCGACTGTGTAGGAGTAGTAGGTGCCGGGCTCCACGACGGTGCCCGCCGTTTCCGGCGCCCCGGAATTGACGTACACGTTGCGGCGCTCGACCACCCGGCCCGGATCGCTCTCCGCGTAACCGACGTGGATCGGATGGGCGACGTTCTCGAAGTAGTTGCCCTCCACCAGCACTCCGGCGTTCTGCGTGGACGCGATGCCGTACAGCGAGTTGTTCCGGTAGTAGTTGTTGAACACGTGCACCGGCTCGCCGAAGCGGGCGCGCGGGTGGCGCTGGTCGGTGCCGTCGAAGAAGTTGTGGTGGTACGTGACCCGCAGCTTGCCGATGTCGGCGGTGTAGGTGTCGGAGTGGCCGAGCAGCATCGACTTGCTGTGGTGGTGGAACTTGTTCCAGGAGACGGTGACGTAGTCCGACTCCCGCTTGACGTCCAGCAGGCCGTCATAGCCGGCGGAGAGATCGTTGTGGTCGATCCACACGTGGTGGGCCTTGTTGGTGACGCTGATGGAGTCGTCGTCGGCGTTGGTGAACGTGATGTTGCGGATGATCACGTTGTTGCCCGGCCGGGTCGTGGAGCCGAGTTGCAGGCCGCCGCCGGTGATCTCGGCCGTGCTGCCGACGCCGAGGATGCTCTTGTTGGCGACCACGGTGATCATGTCGCTGATCTGGATGCGGCCGGAGATCCGCAGGATGTACGCCCCGGCCCGCCCGGCGTAGTCCTGCAGCTGGGCGCCGGTGGTGATGGTGACCTCGGTACCGCCGGCGCCGCCGGTGGTGCCGTTCTGGCCGAGGGCGTTGACGGACGCGAATCCGATCGGCCCGTCAGCGGCGGCCGCCGGCACCGGCGTCAGTGCGATGACCAGCGCGGCCGCGGCGACGAGGCGGAAGAGCGTTGACATGGTGGCCTCCTCAGATCTTCCCGGTCCCTGAGCCGGCGGTGACCGCCGCCTTCACGGAGTTCGGATCGTCCAGGGTGTAGGCGTAGTACGTGCTGGGCTCCTGCACGCTGCCGCTGCAGTCCGGCGTACCGGATTCGTCCACGAACACGTTGTTCCGCGCGACGCAGCGTCCGCCCGGTCCGGCGTAGGAGTTGGTCACCGGCTCCTCGACCCGCTCGAAGTAGTTGCCCTCGACCACGCAGCCGGCGTTCGCCTGGCAGGCCACCCCGACGTCGGTGTTGTAGACGTAGTAGTTGTTGAACACGTGCACCGGCTCCCCGAACCGCACCCGCGGGTTGCGCTGCGGCGTCCGGTCGAACCAGTTGTGGTGATACGTGACCTTCAACCGGCCCACGTCCTGCGCGTCGTTGCCGTCGTCGTGGCCGAGCAGCATGGTCTTGGTGTGGTCGTGCACGTGGTTCCAGGAGATGGTGACGTACGAGGAGCCGCGCTTGACGTCGACCAGCCCGTCGTAGCCGCCGGCCAGGTCGTTGTGGTCGATCCAGACGTGGTGGCTGAACATCTGGACGTTGATCGAGTCGTCGGTGGCGTTCCTGAACACCAGGTTGCGGACGATGACGTTGTGGACGGCGTTCGCGGGCGGCGAAGTGATCGAGTCGTCCACGGCGAGGCCGATGTTGAAGCCGCCCCCGGTGATGCCGGAACCCGCGCCGACGCCGACGATCGTCTTGTCGGAGGCGACGTTGTGCATGCCGGCCGGAACCGTGATCATCCCGCGTACGCAGACGTTCAGCGGGCCGCTCTGGCCGATCGCGGCGATCAGCTCGCTTGCCGTGTCCACCTCGACGGTGGGCCCGCCCGCGCCGCCCGTGGTTCCGCTCTGGCCCCAGGCGTTGACCGAGGCGAACCCGGTGGGCGTACCCGAGGTGGCGCACGTGCCCGGCGGGATCGTCGGGGTGGTCGGCGGGTCGGTCGGGCCGCCGACATCCGTGACCAGCACGTCGTCGAACGAGGCGCTGGCGTAGTAGCCGGCCAGTCCGGCGCGGCCGGAGCCGAACGACGAGTCCGTCGCCGAGACGACCTGTACGTTGTCCACGAAGCCGCGCAGCGTCGTGCCGAACGCCTCCAGCCGGAGCGTGTACCAGGTGCCGGCCGTGACCCCGGCCGCGGCCGTGGCCAGCGTGACCGGGCCGCCGCCGGTCCGCTTGCCCAGGACGACCGAGCCCCCGTTGCTCAGCCCGAGGAAGTAGTAGCTGCTGGTGCTCTGCGCCCTGGCCAGCACCGCGACGTGCCGGCCTGAGCCGTTGAACGCGATCGGCTTGACCCGCGCCTGCACCGCCTGGTCCGCCCACCCGGCGCCGGCCACCGCCCGGGCGTCCGCGCTGGTGCCGGACTGCCGGTACGCCCTGGAGCCGTCGGTCACCACCGACCAGCTCCCGCCGGACCGCGACCAGCCCGTGGCGTCACCGTCCTCGAAGTCGTCGCCGTACAGCGTCGCGGCGGACGCGCTGGGCACCCCCAGCAGCACCAGCGCCGCGGCCGTCGCGGTGGCGATGGCCGCGGCGAGCGCGGCGAGGGCTAAGCGGGTCTTGCGTGCTTTCGTTCTGCGCACCGTGGAGCCTCCGGTCGTGATGGCGACCGGGCGCGCTCCGCCCTCGCGAGCGATGTCCGCGCCCGATCGCAGTGATGACGGCAAGCCGTGGCCGTGGAACCCGCTGCCGTGAACGGGTTCCTCACTGGATGTGGTGTTGCGCGTAAACTCGCGAGCTTCACACCTTTATGCAGCCGATTGTTAGGCGAGTCAATTCGAATGGTGTGCAGTTTTGTTGCAATCGGTTGTCGCAGCTGGTCGGCTCTTCTGCTGTGGCAGGAGGTGCATCGATCCTGTAGTGAGATACAGATCTTGCAAGCGATTGTGGAAAGATCACCCAGCCAAGGGCCTACTGTGGGGATCATGAGTGGCGCTGTTGTGGCGGACTTCTGGTTCGACCCGTCCTGCCCGTACACCTGGCTCACCTCCCGGTGGCTGCTGGAGGCGCAGGCGGTACGGCCGATCGAGGTGCGCTGGCACGTGATGAGCCTGTCGGTGCTCAACGAGGGCCGCGACGACGACCCCGAGGGTGATCCCGAGGGGTATTTGTGGGTTCCGGTACGCGTCTGTGCGGCCGTCCAGCACGATCACGGGCAGGAGGCGCTCGGCAGGCTGTACACCGCGATGTGGACCACCGGCTCGGGCGACTGGATCGGGGATCTGCGCGAGGCGCTGGCCACGGCAGGGCTGCCGGTGGAGCTGGCCGAGGCCGGGATGTCGGCGGACTACGACGACGTCGTACGCGCCTCGCACGCCGAGGGCATCGGCCTGATCGGCGACCACGTGGGCACCCCGATCGTCTCGGTAGACGGCGGGCGCGTCGTGTTCTTCGGACCGGTCGTGTCCCGCGTCCCCCGGGGCGAGGCGGCCGGCCGGCTCTGGGACGGCACGCTGCTGGTGGCCGGGACCCCGGGGTTCCATGAGCTCAAGGGCCGGCCGCACGAGGAGCCCCGGCCGGATTGACGGCGTTCAGCGTGCCCCGTGGCGGGCCCGGATCGCGGTGGTCATCAGGACGATCGCGGCGGTGTATCCGAGCAGGATCAGCAGGCGCCACAGCGTCCATCCGTAGTGCCATTCCCAGCCACCGCAGTTGATCAAGAACATCGAGAGGGTCATGAACGCCCAGTCAAGGGCGACGACGGCCATGATCGGCACCGCCAGCACTCCGGCCACCGTGCCGAGCCGCCGCCCTCCCCAGAGACAGGCCGCGCCCGCCAAGAGCGTGGCCGCCGCCGGCAGGGCGTTGAAGACGGAGAGCGCATTGCCCTCCAGGTGCCGGTGGAGGGAGAGCCACCACCACTCGATCTCGGACCACAGCTCCCGCAGACGGGACGGGACGGGAGGGGACCGCAGCCGGTGCAGCCCACCCCTTCCGGCAGAGCTCCCCCGCCCCTGCTGTAACGCGAGTGCTCTTGATAAGTTATCGGCGGGTTCGCCGGAAAGGTCCGATTCGGCGGTCCACTCGCTGATCCTGGAGATGGCTTGACGGTTACGGCCTGGGTGGCGGTGGCCGCCTTCCTCACGGCGTACACGCTGATCGCCACCGAGAAGGTGCACCGGGTGGCGGCGGCGCTCGGCGGGGCCGGGATCATGCTGTTGATCCACGCCACCGACGCGAACGCGGCCTTCTTCGACGAGGCTGCCGGGATCGACTGGAATGTGATCTTCCTGCTGCTCGGCATGATGATCATTGTCGGGGTGCTCAAACAGACCGGGGTCTTCGAGTACCTGGCGATCTGGGCGGCCAAGCGGGCCAGGGGCCGGCCGTTCCGGCTCATGGTCCTGCTGGTCCTGATCACGGCGACCGCGTCGGCGCTGCTGGACAACGTGACCACCGTGCTGCTGATCGCGCCCGTGACGTTCCTGGTGTGCGAGCGGCTGGCGTTACCCGTGGCGCCGTTCCTGATCGCGGAGGCCATGGCGTCCAACATCGGCGGCACGGCCACGCTGATCGGCGACCCACCGAACATCATCATCGCCAGCCGGGGCGGGCTGACCTTCAACGACTTCCTCATCCACCTGGCGCCGCTGATCATCGTGCTGTTGGGCGTGTTCGTCGGGCTGTGCCGGTGGCTGTTCAGGAAATCGTTCATCTACGACCCGGAGCGGGCCGCGGAGATCATGGCCTTGAACGAGCGGGAGGCCATCGCCGACCGCAGGCTGCTCTGGCAGTCGCTCGCCGTGCTGGCGCTGGTGATGGCGGCGTTCGTGCTGCATCCGGTGCTGCACTACGAGCCGTCGGTCGTGGCGCTGCTCGGGGCCGGGGTCCTGGTGGCGGCGACCAAGGTGACGACCGAGGACGCCATCGGCGAGGTGGAGTGGCCGACCCTGGTGTTCTTCGCGGGGCTGTTCGTCATGGTCGGGGCGCTGGTGGAGACCGGGGTGATCCGGCTGATCTCCGAGGCTGCGGCGCAGGCCACGCAGGGGCAGGTGGCGCTGACCACCATGCTGCTGCTGTGGGCCTCGACCGGGCTGTCGGCCGTCGTGGACAACATCCCGTACGTCGCCACCATGAGCCCCATCGTCGCCGACCTCGTCCAGGCCAACGGCGGCAACGGCTCGGCCCAGGTGCTGTGGTGGGCCCTGGCCATCGGCGCCGACCTGGGCGGGAACGCCACGGCCGTCGGGGCGGCGGCCAACGTGGTGATCCTCGGCATCGCCGCCCGCAACGGCACCCCGATCAGCTTCTGGCAGTTCACCAGGTACGGCGTCGTCGTGACGTTCGTGACCGTGGCGCTGTCGGTGCCGTACCTGTGGCTGCGCTACCTCACCTGAGCGGCAGGACGTCCACCCCGCGCTCGTCGTCGCCGCGCGGGCCGAAGATCCGGCGGTCCGCGGCCTCGATGCGCACGTCGTTGATGCTCGCCTCCCTGCGCCTCATCAGCCCGGACTCGTCGAACTCCCACTGCTCGTTGCCGTAGCTGCGCCACCACTGCCCGGAGGCGTCGCGGGACTCGTACTGGAAGCGGACCGCGATGCGGTTGCCGAGCACGGCCCACAGCTCCTTGCGCAGCGCGTAGTCCAGCTCCCTGGCCCACTTGCGGCGCAGGAACTCCCTGATCTCGTCGCGGCCGGTCACGAACTCGCCGCGGTTGCGCCAGGCGGAGTCCTCTGTGTACGCGAGCGCGACGCGGTCCGGGTCGCACGTGTTCCAGGCGTCCTCGGCGGCCTGGACCTTGACGCGGGCGCTCTCCTCGGTGAACGGCCTGCCTCTTATACACATCT
>NZ_VCJS01000630.1 GCF_005893125.1 Nonomuraea basaltis
GCCCCCGACACCCCCTCCCGCGACGCCCTGCGCCTGCTCGCCAGCTGGGCGGCCACCCTTGACCAGACCGACCAGAACGACCAGCCGCAGGACGCAGATCCTCCGCACAGCCAGCACAGCTGACCCGCCAAGCGGTGTTCCACAACCGCCGATGACCTGCAGCGGCTGCTCGGCGTTGGAGCCGCCGGTCAGGTGCCCAGCGTGGACCAGGTCGAGGAGCACGTGGCCCAGATGGAGGCCCTCCGCTCACCGGGCAGGACCGCGGCATTGCTGCGACGGTCCCCCTCGGAGTGAAGTCGACCGCTGGCGAGGTGCCCTTGGCCAGGTCCTTTCCGTCGGTCTTTTCCCGAACGGGGCGTGCTGCCTGATGACGGTCTTGGGCACGAACAGGCCGATCGCTCCGTTGACCGCACGCCGGTTGCGGGAGATCTTGGTGTCGGAGTGCTGGGCCCGGATGTCATAGCCGAGGAAGCGCGCCGCCTGGCTAGCGGCGTGCGTGATCAGCGTCTTGGACTGCGACAGCTCCCGCACGGATTTTCACGCTCGGCTGCACTCCTATCCGAGCGCGACGAGACGTGCGCCGGGGAACGAGCTAGGCACCGTCGTTGCCATCGCGCAGGGAATGGATCATGCTCCGCAGGATCCGGAACGCGTCTGACTGCTCGGTCTCGGTCATGCCGGCCAG
>NZ_VCJS01000079.1 GCF_005893125.1 Nonomuraea basaltis
GTCTTAGGGTCTCGTGGGCTCGGAGATGGGTATAAGAGACAGCACGCCGGAGGGGTGCGCGAAGAGCAGGGAGACGGTCACGGCCGGCATCCGGCCACGACGAACCGGCCCGCGCGGACTCGCCGGTCGCGGGCGGCAGCAAGGCACAGACGGCTCACCCACGGCCGCATCGAGGCATCACAGAGCCACGTCGGCCGCTACAGAGCCATGTCTGTCACAGAGTCACGTCATCCTGCCGGCGAGGCGGGCCGCGGCGGCACATGGCCCAGGCGAGCACCTGCGGTGCGCGGATGCCGGGTGCGGTCGCCGTGACCGGCCCCGGACGAGGCGTCGGCGGGGTCGCGAGCGGGGCGGTCAGCCGCCACAGGCCGCGCAGCGAGCAGGCCAGCACCAGCAGGAACGCCACCAGCGCCGTCTCGCCCCGATCCAGCCACCACGCACACACCGTGGCGACGAACACGTGCGCCACCAGCATGCCGATCCCCGACTGGAGCCCGCTCCCGCCGTGGTGCCCGGAGAAGGCCGCGGCACCCGAGCTGAAGAGCTGGTGCATCCCGTACTGCGCCGTGAAGGAGGCGGCGACCAGTGTCCCCTTGGACCGGCGCCGGCGGGCGAGAAGGAACGCCCCCGCCCCGGTGGCGGCGGTGGCCGCGGCGACGAACTCCAGGCGGGCGCCCGGGCCGCCGGCCAGCATGTGCATCCCCAGAGCGGCGTACACGCAGACGGCCGCGAACACCGCCGCCCGCAGGCCGCGCAGGCCGGCCATGCCGGCCTGCGCGCCGTCCCTGCTGCCGGTGCCGCCCCGTCCTTTCTGATCGGGGTTCATGCGCGATCACCGCTCACACCACCAGATACGGGGACGTGTCAGGAAAAGTTCAGGAATGCATTGGCCGTCCATGTACGTGCGCGCAAAGTCCCCTGTTCCGCGCGATCCGCGAGCGCTCCACGGTCGCGCTGTCCGGGGAGTCGGCCGACGAGGTGTTCGGCGGGTACGCCTGGTTCCACGTCCCGCGGGCCGTCGACTCGGGCACCTTCCCTTGGCTCGCCCTGGCGTTCCGCGACCACACCCCGTCCGAGCTGCTCCACCCGGAGCTGCTGGGGTGGCGGTGCTGGTCGCGCTCGCCGCCTGCACCGCCACTCCCGCCCGCACGGCGTCATCACGGGACCGGACGGCCACGCGTGGGTGACCGACAGCGGCCTTAACGCGATCGTCCGGGTGAACGCGGACACCCGCCAGGTACGCACCTACCGTTCCTCTCAAGTGAGCGGGAGCGGGTCCTGGACCCAGGACCCATGCTCACCCGCGTGCCCCGAACGGTCTTGGGCACGCTGGTCCCCCGCTTTCCGTCCCGCCACGCCGCCGGACGCTCCGGGCGGTCCGGTGGTGGGACCGGCCGGTGGGCCGATGGGTGGCATGGGTTTCGGCTTCACGCATCGTGTGCGTGGTCCGGGTTCTGGAGGGCGGGTTCCCTCACGCCCTGGGACGCCGTCTCCGCAGGCCTGCGCGTGCGCGCGGGCCTGCACGGTCCGATGCCCCGCAGCATCGCTCTGGTGCCGTGGGGGCGGTGCCGTCCTGCGCCGGATCTTGTGTCCCAGGGCGCGTCTCCCGATCGCGATGCTCGCCGCATCGTGCCGGGTGACCTGACGTTCTTTGGTGGTGAGGGGCTTTCGCCAGTGCTGGGCGCCCCACTTGGAGGTATAGGCCGCATCCACCGCCACGACCTGGATACCGGCCTCGGCGGCCATCGAGGTCAGCCGGGCCCGCAGCCGGGCGGTGGGGAACCGGGAGATCAGGTTACGGAACCGTTTGCGGCGGCCGTGCTTCTCCCGGGTCTTCTCATCGGCGAAGTCCAAGTCCTCGATCGCGATCGCCTTCACGCCCTCACGGCGGGCCCAGTGCAGCAGCCGGGTCAGGGCGTGCCGGATCTGCGCATCGCGATGCGCAGACGAGCCGGACAGGTCATAGCAGAACCGCTTGGGATCGCCGACCGGGTTGCCGTGCACGTCCAGTCGCCAGGCCGCGAGGTGGTCGTCGTTGGTGTCCACCCCGACACACCCCGCGACTAGCGCCGCTTGCAGGGGCAGGATCGGGGCGGGTGCGGGTTGCCAGGCGGCGGTGATGTACCACCGGTCGCGGTCGGCGTCATAGTTGATGGTGTAGGCCACCGCCCGGTCCGCGTGCACCCGGTCGGCCCACTCGGCACCCCGGTAGGTGAAGGTGGCGCGGCCGTCCAGCACATACCAGCCGTGCGGCGCGTTCGCCCGGTGCGCCAAGGCGGCGGGCAGCTTCAGCGACACCTCACCTTCGGGCGTGAGGCGGATGGTCAGATTCCCCCACCGTTTGCCGGTCTCCCCGTCGGCGTGCAGGAACAGCCGTTTCGCGTTCCACCGGGTGCGCCACTGGCCCACCCGGTGTCCGGCTTCGGCCGTCAACTCCTCGGGGCTGAGGCCGGGGGTGTCTGGTCCGGTCAGGTCGTCGAGCAGGTGGTGTCGATTGTTGAGCAAACGGCGGCCGCCCCGGCAGACGTGCACCCGGCCCGCGTCGTCATCGGCCTGGGCCTGGGCGAGCTGGCCTTCCAGCATGCCCAGACGGCGGGACTTGACGAAGTACTCGTGCTTGCTGCGGTACCCGCCTGGCTTGTCCTTGGTCCCCGGTTCCCCGACCGGCAGCGACAACCGGTGCGAGATGGTGGCGACCGCGGCCCGGCGCTCAGCGATGAACGCGGCCTGATTGCGTCGCGACAACGCCCACTGATCGTTGCTGGCCTTGGTGATCGACCCCGCCCACCTAGCCGACGACAACACGGTCAGCGCGCGTTTGCGTTCGGCCCAGGCGTGCTTGTCGTGTCCGGTCCCGTACCGGCAGCGGGCCTTGAGGTCGGCGGCGGCCAACCTGCCCAGCAGGGTGCCCGCCTCCCACAAAATCTCCTCGTCCCGCTGGGACATGCCCTTGATCCTCGTGCGGATCGCCACCCCCGACGGGCCCGGCGCCACGAACGGAGCATCGATGGCCCGCAGGCCGCTTGCGGTGCGCTCATCCATCGGCCGCCGCTTTCAGCGCCTTCTGCGCCCGGTTACGCGCCGAGCGGCGCCCGTACAGCCGCGCGCAGAACGAGGTCAGAATCTCGATCATGTCGCGGACCACATCGTCGTCGACCTCGCCCTCGTCGACCTCGCCCTCGTCCAGGATCACCAGGCGGCGCTCGTGCGCGGACAGCGCGGCCTCGACCAACTCCACGTTCATCCGGCCGAGGCGGTCCTTGTGCTCCACCACGACCGTGGTCACCTGCGGATCGGCCAGCAGACGGCGGGCCTTCGAACGCGTCCCGTTCATCCCCGAGGCGACCTCGGCCTCCACCCGCACGACCCGGTGCCCGGCCTGGGCCGCCCACCTGGTCAGCCGCGCCACCTGACGGTCCAGGTCCGTCTTCTGGTCATGGGAGGACACTCGTGCGTACAGGCCCACACCACTGCTCTCCCCGGGCCCGGTGCCGGCCTCAACGTTCACCAGGATCGTGCGCGGACCCACCCGAGTCGCGGGCACCGGCAAGGTCCCCTGACGGAACCAGCGATACGCGGTGTGCGGGTGCACACCCTGCGCTCTGGCCCACTCCGTAAGGTTCACCCCAAGAACCCTAGCGACAAACTCCTGCACACTCACGCCTACTTACGCACACTCAAGACCCAGCCGTTAACAACCCCCTGCCCGAGGACCGCGCGGGCGCCGATCTCAACACGGCCGCGTTCGGCGAGGCGAGCGTGCTCTGGTTCACCGGCCAGAGCGGCGTCTACGGGCGGCTGGCAACGGACACAGGCAAGATCGACGTGTACGACGCCCCGCGCGGCCCCGGCCCGTACGGGATCACGACCGCCCCGAACGGCGACGTCTACTACGCGTCGCTGGCCAGCAGCCACATCGCCAAAATCGCGCCGGGCACCGGCCGCGCCACGGTGCTCGAACCCCCGACCCCCGACCAGGGCGCGCGCCGGGTGTGGGCGGACAGCGACGGCCGGATCTGGGTCAGCGAGTGGACCGGCGGCCGCCTGGGCCGCTACGACCCCGCCACGAACGCGTGGAAGGAATGGCAGCTCCCCGGCGACGCCCCGCAGCCGTACGCCGTGTACGCCGATCCGGCCGGCATCGTCTGGATCAGCGACTTCGGCAGCGACCGGCTGATCAGCTTCGACCCCGCCACCGAGCGCTTCACCCCCGCGAACGGCGAGGCCGCGGGGGTGCGCCAGATCCACGGCCGCCCGGGCGAGGTATGGGGCGCGGCATCGGGCCAGGACGCCCTCCTCCTCGTCCGGACGGCCTCCGGATAGAAGAGGTCAGAGCAGGGGGCCGCCGCCGCTGTAGACCAGGCGCGGCGGGTTGCCGCCGAACAGCTGGCTGACGGTGACGAACGTGTAGCCGCGCTTGGACAGGCTCTTCAGCACCTGCGGCATGGCCCGCACCGTCGTGGGGTGGATGTCGTGGAACAGGATGATGCTGCCCGGGCGTACCGACTTGATCGTCTTCTTCACCACCCTGGCGCTGTCGCGGTGGAGCCAGTCCAGGGTGTCCACGCTCCACATCACCATGGGACGCGAGGTCTGCATGCGTACGGCGCCGTTGAGCGCCCCGTACGGCGGCCTGACGATCCGCGGCACGAGACCCGTCGCCGCCTTGATCACCTGGTCGGTACGGGCCAGCTCGCTCCGGACTCCGGCGGCCGACAGCCTCGTCAGGTCGGAGTGCGACCAGGTGTGGCTGCCGATCTCGTGCCCGGCCGCGACGGTCCGGCGCAGGATGCCCGGGTTCGCGGCGACGTTCCGGCCCACGACGAAGAACGTGGCCCGGGCGCGGTGGGTCGAAAGGTGCCGCAACAGCGTGTCCGTGTAACGGCCCGGGCCGTCGTCGAAGGTGAGCGCCACGCACTTGGCGCGGCGGCAGTCGACCGGGCGGCCCCGGACGTCCTGCGCCGCCGCGATCATGGGCTTGAGCAGCGCCCGCGACGCCTTGGACCAGGTCTCGGCCAGCCCCGCGTACGGCGCCCCCGACCCGGATAACCCTGTCTGCGACGCCTCGGCGGCGGGCGAGCCGCCGCCCTGGATGCCCGGCAGCACCGCGGCCTGGACCGTTCCAGTTCCGGCCGCCAGCTGGCCGGCCCCGCACGCCGCGGTCACCAGGACGGCCGTGGCGATCGTCCTCGCCGTCCCCCGTTTCACGCCAGGCCGAAGCGGCCGGCGCGATGCAGCACCGATGTCCATCGATCCCCCTTGCGCACCGCCCCCGGTGCGGCTCCCTGAATGCGGCCCCGGCCTCGCCGGAGCCGCCCAAATGAGTTCGACAACCGTCGTACGCAAATGGTTCGCGGGAGACCGCTGTCCGGATGAGGGAGTGGGAATCCGTTCGCGGAACGGTCACCGGTCCGCCGGAGAGCCGCCGCACCGGCGCGTGAGCTTGATCCGGGGTTCCGGCGCCCGGGATCATGCGGTGGATGGACTACTACCTGATCTCCACCTCGGCAAAGGACCGGTTCCCGGCGGGAGTCCTGGTGGAGGAGTTCGTCCTCTGCGAGGACTACACCGCGGCCGGCATCGACAGCGCCGAATGGGGATCGGAGACCGGCGAGTGGCTGGCCGCCCCGGAGGTGAGCCGCGCGATCCGGTCCGACCGCGCCCTGCGCGCGCGGGTGACGCCGGTCGGCCGGCGGGACGCCCGCGACGCCTACGCCTACCTCGGCGGGGGCGAGCTGCCGGAGGAGGACCGGCTGCGCGCCTACTTCCAGCGCCGCCAGCCCCTGCCCGCGTCCACGCCGCTGCACCTGGGCACCGCGCCCGCCAAGGCGCGCCGCTACCGCATCCTGTTCGCCGGCGAGCTGGGCGCCGACGGGCTGGCGAACGTGCAGACGGTCCTGCGGCTGGTGCCGACCGGTGACCCCCGCGTGGTCGGGAAGGCGTCGGGCAGCGCCGACGGTCACGGCTTCACCTGGGAGCTGCGCCGGATCGGGGCGGGCATCGCCTGGTGTGTGGACGTCACCGTACGGCTGGGCGCCGGCCCGGTCGCCACGCTCGGCGCGCTGCTTCTCCACCATCGGCAGGCCATCCGCGAGCAGGGCCTGATCCCGGTCACGGTCGAACGCTTCGCCTGATCCGCAAAATGTGTCACATTCTGGCGCTCTGTCGCGTCTTGGTGGTAATGGACCAACCAAGCATGTGGCGGAGTGACGATGAAGGGCAGCTCACTGGTCAGTGCGCTCGACGATCGGGTCGGCGGGGCCGCTTTCCTGAAGAAGGCGATGCGGAAGGTCTTCCCAGACCACTGGACGTTCCTGCTGGGGGAGGTCGCGCTGTACTCCTTCGTGGTCGTCCTGATCACGGGCGTCTTCCTCACGTTCTTCTTCAAACCGACGATGGCCGAGGTGCTCTACGACGGCGCCTATGTGCCCCTGCGCGGGGTGCGGATGAGCCAGGCGTACGCCTCCACGCTGGAGATCAGCTTCGAGGTGCGCGGCGGGCTGCTGATGCGGCAGATGCACCACTGGGGGACGCTCGTGTTCCTCGCGGCCATCGTCGCCCACCTGCTGCGCAACTTCTTCACCGGTGCCTTCCGCCGGCCCCGCGACCTGAACTGGCTGATCGGCGTGGCCCTGTTCGGGCTGGTGATGCTCAACGGGCTGTTCGGCTACTCGCTGCCCGACGACCTGCTGTCCGGCGCGGGGCTGCGCATCCTGCACGGGGTCACGCTGTCGATCCCGCTGGTGGGGACGTATCTGGCGGCGTTCCTGTTCGGCGGAGAGTTCCCGGGCGAGGACATCATCTCCCGGCTGTTCAGCATCCACGTGCTGCTGATCCCCGGCCTGCTGCTCCTGCTCATCCCGCTGCACGCGGTGGTGCTGACCTGGCGGCAGACGCACACCCAGTTCCGGGCCAAGGGGCTGAGCGACCGGGTGGTGCGCGGTGCGCCGTTCTTCCCGGCGTTCCTGGCCAAGACGACGGTGTTGTTCCTGTGGGTGTGCGCGGTGGTCGCGCTCCTCGCCACCGTGTTCCAGATCAACCCGATCTGGCTGTACGGTCCGTACGTCCCCAGCACGGTCAGCGCCGGCTCGCAGCCCGACTGGTACATGGGCTTCCTCGAGGGCGCGCTGCGGATCATGCCGCCCTGGGAGTTCACCGTCCTCGGCCACACGGTGACCATGAGCGTGCTGATCCCCGCGCTGGGCGCGCCGGGGCTGCTGTTCACCGTGCTGTTCCTCTACCCGTTCGCCGAGCGGTGGGTCACCCGTGACACCACCGTGCACCACCTCCTGGACCGGCCGCGCGAGGTCCCGACCCGGGCCGGGATCGGCGTGGCGGGGGTCGTCTATTACGGCGTGCTCTGGCTGGCCGGCGGCAACGACCTGATCGCCTCGACGTTCCACATTTCCCTGAACGCGACGACCTGGATCTTCCGCGTCGCCGTCGTGGCCGGGCCGGTGCTGGGGTACGTGGTCGCCCGGCGGATCTGCCTGGGGTTGCTGGCCCAAGACCGGCACACCACCGTCCACGGGGTGGAGACCGGGGTGATCGTGCGGAGCGCGGAGGGCCGGTTCACCGAGATCGAGCGGCCGGTGACCGAGGAGGAGTCCGCGGTGCTCGTGCCACCGGCCGCGCCGGCCCTGCCGCCCGCGGGCAACGGCGACGTCCCGCCCCCGGTAAAGCGCCGGATCCGGGACGCCGCGCAACGCTCCTGGAGCCGCTGACGATCAGGAGACCGGCACCGCGGGAACGGTGACCGGGTCGAGCAGCGGGTTCAGCACGTCCGCCTGGGCCTGCCCGGCCGGCACGGACCCCCGTACCGTCGAGAGAAGCCCCGCCTCTGCCCCTGTCAGCCCCGGCGGAAGCCGCATGCTCGCCGCCATCGGGGGCATGAGTCCTTCCGGCGGGACTTATCTGGATAGATGCCTATTTGTCAGGCGCGGGAGGCATCGATGATGCGGAACGGCCGGACCAGCACGGTGATCGTTGTCGCGGCGGTGTTCTTAGCCGCCGGATGCACCTCCGGCGGCGGCACAACCTCCCCGGCCAAGCCGGTGGAGCAGGGGCCGATCGCCAAGTTGTCGATCACGCCCGCGGACGGCACGAAGAAGGTCCCCCCGGACACCGGGATCAGCGTCAAGGTCACCGACGGCAAGGTCACCAAGCTCACCGTGGCCGACGCCAAGGGGCGGGAGGTGCGCGGCTCGGTGGCCGCGGACGGGACGTGGCGGCCCCGGTGGGCATTACGGCCCTCGACGGCGTACACCGTGAGCGCGCAGGCCACCGGCACCGACGGCAAGCCGGTCGCGGCGCAGGCGAAGTTCACCACGCTGAAGCCGAAACGGGTGCTGGAGAGCGGCATGTCGCCCCTGGACGGCGAGAAGGTCGGCGTCGGCATGCCCGTGCAGCTCCTGCTGTCCCAGCCGATCACCGCGAAGAAGGACCGGGCGCGGATCGAGCGGGCGCTGGTGGTGCGCATGTCCAAGCCGGTCGAGGGCGCGTGGAGCTGGGTGAGCGACCGCGAGGTGCAGTTCAGGCCGCGGGAGTACTGGCCGGTCGGCGAGCGGGTCACGGTCGCCGCGCACCTGACGGGCCTGCGCGCGGGTGAGCACCTGTGGGGCACCAAGGACCGCAGCCTGACCTTCACCGTCGGCCCCTCGCACATCACCAAGGTCAGCGACGAGACTCACCGGGCGGTCGTACGGGAGAACGGCGAGATCGTCAAGACCATCCCGGTCAGCATGGGCAAACCAGGCGACGACAGCTACTCCGGCACCATGATCGCCCAAGAGAAGGCCGCGGACATCATCATGGACTCCGCCACCATCGGCAAGCCGGGCGAATACCGCATCCGCACCAAATGGAACGTCCGCATGACCTACAGCGGCACCTTCTTCCACGCCGCCCCGTGGTCGACCGGCGCACAGGGCAGCCGCAACGTCAGCCACGGCTGCGTGAACGCCAGCCCGGACAACGCCCGCTGGTTCTACGAGTTCACCCAGCGGGGCGACATCATCGAGGTCACCGGCACATCCAGGAAACTCCAGTTCGGCAACGGGCCGACGCCTTGGGCCAAGTCATGGGAGGACTGGCTCGCCGGCAGCGCCCTCGGCAAACCTGTCAACGGCTGAACACGCCAGCCTCCTGCCCGCGCGGCTCTCCAACCGGCGCGCGGCGTCGATGGGCGCGGGCGAGCTTGAGGTACGGCGGCGAGTGGCCGCGGTGGCCGTGCGCATGGGCGGGCGGGGGGACGCAGACTGGGTAGATATCGTCACGTCGAAGGAAGGCGTTGAGGTATCGGGTGCCTGGTGACGGAACCGGACGGGGGGCGGTCCGGCTTCCCTCCGTCCTGCTGTGGATGCTCGTCTGGATGCTGAACGTCTACGAGTTCCTGGTGGCCTTCTAGGCGCGCCCGCCCGGGACCACCAGGCCGGACTCGTACGCGAACACGACCAGCTGGGCCCGGTCACGCACGCCGAGCTTGGTCATCGACCTGCTCACATGGGTCTTGGCGGTGGCCCCGCTGATCACCAGGTGCTCGGCGATCTCCTCGTTCGACATCCCCCTGCCCACCAGGGCGACGATCTCCCGCTCCCGCCCGGTCAGCCGCTCCGCCTCCGGCACGGCCACGGGCCGGGGCGGCGTGCTGACGTACTCCTCGATCAGGCGGCGCGTCACCGACGGCGACAGCAGCGCGTCGCCACGGGCGGCCACCCGTACCGACTGCAGCAGGTCGCCCGGCTCGATGTCCTTGAGCAGGAAGCCGCTGGCCCCGGCCCGGAGCGCGGCGAAGACGTACTCGTCGAGCGCGTAGTTGGTGAGGATCACCACGCGGACCCCGTCGAGCTCCGGGTCGGCGCCGATCCTGCGGGTGGCCTGGATGCCGTCGAGCAGCGGCATCCGCACGTCGAGCAGCGCCACGTCGGGCAGCAGCCGCCGGGCCAGCTCCACGGCCTCCGCCCCGTCGCCCGCCTCGCCGACCACGGTGATGTCGTCGGTCAGCTCCAGCAGCGCCTTGAAGCCGGCGCGGATGAGCGGCTGGTCGTCGGCCAGCAGGACCCTGATCATGACCGCACCGGGGACCACGCCGACGCGGGAAGCTCCGCGCGTACGCTGAAACCGCCCTCTTCGCCCGGGCCCGCGATGAGCGAGCCGCCGACGGCGACCGCACGCTCGCGCATCCCGATCAACCCCATTCCGGGCCCGGCCGTGCCGGCCTCGCCGTCGTTGTCCACCCGCAGCATGATTCCCGCCGGATCGTAGCCGACGGCCAGCGTGACCGACGCCGCGCCCGCGTGGCGCAGCACGTTGGTGAGCGCCTCCTGCGCGATCCGGTACGCGGCCCGGTCCACCTCGGGCGGCAGCGCGTACGGGGTGCCGGTGACGGTGTACGACACCCGCAGCCCCGCCCCCTCGGCCCTGGACACCAGGCGCGGCAGCCCGGCGAGCCCGGCCTCGACGCCCTCGGGCACGGACTGGCGCAGCACGCCCAGCGTGGACCGCAGCTCGTTCATCGCCTCGTGCCCCGACTCCTTGATCGCCGCCAGCGCCTGACGTGCCCGCCCCGGATCGCGGTCAAGCAGCTCCATGGCCACCGCGACCTGCACATTCACCACGGAGATGCTGTGCGTGAGCGAGTCGTGCAGCTCCTGCGCGATCCACAGCCGTTCCTCGCCCGCCCGGCGCAACAGCGCCTCCTCGCGGGTGCGCTCGGCCTCCTCCGCGCGCTGCTCCACGGCCCGCAGGTACGCGCGGCGGCTCCTGACCACCTCGCCGACCACCACCATCGCCACCAGCCAGCCGCTCAGCAGCGTCATCCCGTTGCCGGCCGCCGGATCCTCCTCGGCCAGCGCCATGAGCCCGTAGACCGGGGCCGCCAGCGCCACGGCCAGCCAGATCGCCGCCTTGCGGCGGCCGAGGGCGGCAAGGGTGTAGATCGACGCCAGCGCGGGCTCGGCGGCGAACACGCCGGGGTAGTGGGCGCTGTAGTAGACGATCCCGCACGCCACCGCGACCAGCCCGGCGGCCAGCGGAGCCGCCCGCCGCCAGGCCAGCGACAGCGACGAGACGACGATCAGCGTCACTCCGACCGGGTCCAGCGGCCGCTCGTCGGCGCCGGTCCACGACAGGTTGGCGTACGTGCCCGCCATGATCGCCACCAGCGCCCCCGCCGCCACGAGGGCGTCGATCCTCCGGCTGTCCATCCTCACAAGGTAGGGGACCGCCTCCCGGCCGGGCGTCACCCCCCGGTCGTACGTTTCGGGGCCGGAACGGGTGGCGTACGACCCTGGGAGTACGTCCGGGTGTCCTCCGCCGGGGGACGTCCGCCTGGGGTCTGACGTCGCACCATTCCGTCCATGACCTCACCAAACCCCACGCCGCCCGGCTGGATCGTCTGGTCGCTGCGGGCGCTCGCGACCGCGCACCTGGCCGGGGTGCTCGCGCAGGCGGCGCTGGCCGGGCTGTTCGTCACCGGCGACGTGGACCTGCTGACCTGGCACCGGAACAACGGCGGGTTCACCCACAGCCTGCTCTACCTGCAGCTGGTGGCCGCGATCCTGCTGTGGCGGCCGGGCCGGGGACCGCTGTGGCCCGCGGTGGCCAGCCTCGGCATCGTGGCGGCGGAGACGGTGCAGGTGGCGCTGGGGCAGTCCCGGGTCATCGCCTTGCACTTCCCGCTCGGTATGGCGATCTTCGGGCTCTCCGCCGTGTTCACCGCCTGGACCTGGCGCGCGGGCCGCGCGAGCACGCCATGAGCGCCGCCTCCCGGCGGGCGTTCCTGGGCATGCTGGGTGGTGCTGGGCTCGCCGTCGCGGGGTGCGGGGCGTTCGCCGAGACCTCAGGGCGGCTCCTGGCCAGCAGGCTGCCGTTGCCCCGCCCGTTCACCGTCCCGCTGCCCGTCCCCGAGGTCGCCCGTCCGGTACGCCCCGGCCGCTACGAGGTGACGCAGCGCGTGGCCAAGGTCGAGATCATCCCGGGCGTGACCACCGAGGTCTGGGGCTATGGCGGCACCTTCCCCGGGCCGACCTTCGAGCTGCGGCGCGGCAGCCGTACCACGATCGCCGTCCGCAACGAACTGCCCGTGCCCACCTCCACCCACCTGCACGGAGGCGTCAACCCGCCCGCTTCCGACGGCTACCCGACCGACCTCGTGGTGCCCGGCGGCTACGCCGCGCACCACGACCACCAGCACGCGGAGACCCGCCACCAGACGGTGAAGGACTACGACTACCCGCTGGAGCAGCGGGCCGCCACGCTCTGGTACCACGATCACCGGATGGACCACACGGCGCCGCAGGTGTGGCGGGGACTGGCCGGGTTCGCGCTGGTGCGGGACACGGAGGAGGACGCGCTGCCGCTGCCAGGGGGCGAGCGGGAGCTGCCCCTGATGATCTGCGACAGGGCGTTCGGCGAGGACGGCTCCTTCCGCTACCCGGACCCTCATGACGGCGACTACATGGCGGGCGTCGAGGGCGACGTGATCCTGGTCAACGGCGCGCCCTGGCCGGTGGCCGAGGTGACGGCCACCCGCTATCGGCTGCGGCTGCTCAATGCCTCCAACGCCCGCCGGTACCGGCTCCGGCTCGCGCCCGGCGGCCGGTTCACCCAGATCGGCAGCGACGCCGGCCTGCTCGCCGCGCCCGTGGCCCACGACACGATCCCGATCGCGCCGGGGGAGCGGTACGACGTGGTGGTGGACTTCTCCGCCTATCCCGTCGGCAGCGCGGTCACCCTCATCAACACCCTGGCCGGCGGCCCGGCGCGGAACGTCATGCGGTTCATCGTCACCCGCCGGGCCGCCGACGACAGCGCTGTGCCGCGGACCCTGGCCCGCCCGGACGCACGGCCGACGGCGGTGACCACCCGGACGTTCGACTTCCGCAGGACCGGAAACGCCTGGACGATCAACGGCCACCCGTACCGTCCCGGCATCCCACTGGCCCGCCCCCGCCTGGGCACCGCCGAGATCTGGCGCCTCACCAGCGACTTCCACCATCCCGTACACGTGCACCTGGCCCACTTCCAGGTGCTCGCGCGCAACGGCAGACCCCCGGCCGCCACCGACGGCGGCTGGAAGGACACGGTGGACGTGCGGCCGTACGAGGTCGTGGACGTGCTCGCCCGCTTCGACGGATACCGGGGCCGGTACATGCTGCACTGCCACAACCTCGAACACGAGGACATGGCGATGATGGCCGACTTCGACGTGGTCTAGCGGGGGCAGGCAGGCAGCTGGCGAACGGGATGCGCGGCCCGGACATACTCCTGCGGGACGTAGCCCCAGCCCTTACCCACCCACTTCTTGTCCGCCGCGGTGCGGTACCAGTGCGTGTCCCCGACCCTTACCACGCAGAAGAAGATACTCCTGGGATCGCCCTGGTCGAGCACTCCGACCTGGGTCGTCGCGGCGTCGGGCCCGGCGTGGACCGGCGCCGGGAGGTTCTCGCAGGCGTAGCCGACCGTCCACGTCCTGCCGGACTCCGGGTCCAAGGCCGGCCGGCTGAAGTACGTGGCGGCATAGTCCCGGACGCACGGGAGGTGGGTCTGGGGCACGGCGACCGGGGCGGCCGTCGGGGGCGTTGGCCCAAGAGCCGGGCCGGCGGTCCGTACCTTGGGAACGAGGGCGAGGACGAGGCCTACGGTGACGGTGACGGCGGCCACCGACGCGATCCCCGCCAGCACCGGCTCGCGCGCCCACCGCACCGGCCCGGCCGCCAGCAGCGACGCGTGCACGACCAGCACCAGCGCGACCGCCCCCCACGCCCACGGATTGCGCGTGTTGCTCGTGGCCAGGTTGACGACCACCCCGGTCACGGCGGGCAGCAGCACGCCCCCCGCGATCGCCGGCGCCCGCCCCTTTGGCCTGCGCCCCTGACGACCGGCCGCGAGCACCTGATCCCACGCCGCCCGCCACACGGCTCGCTCCGCCGCGATCTCCTCCTCCGAGCGCTCCCGCATGAGCAGGCAGGCCCGTACGATCAGCTCCGACACGCGGCGGTCGGGCACGGCCTTGCGCCGCTCGCCCAGCACCTCGCCGACCTCCCCGGCGGTCAGGCCCGGCACCGCTCCGGCCAGCTCGGCGTCGTCCCGTGCTCCCGCCCAGAGGCGCAGTGTGCGCAGGGCGGCGACGTACTCCTCCCACGTCCTGGCGTCGTCCGGCCGGGGAGGAAGGGGGAGCGCGCCGTCCTGTGTCACTGGTCACCGCCGTCGATGTCAATGTCGCGCTGCGTACGATCACGATTACAGCAAGCCATCGGCCGCGCCGTCAGGCGATCGCAGCCGAAAGCATGAGCACCCGGCGGGGCGCCGCCGTGAGCGGGTAGGGAAGACTCTTCTCAGACGGCATCTGGCCTACGTCCGATCAAGCTAGGAGCAGGCATGCGCATCGTACGGTTCGTCAGCCCTCTGACCGGCGTGGACGCGGTCGGCGTCGATCACGGCGACGAGGTGGTGGAGCTGACCGGAGTCACCACCGTCGGCGAGCTGCTGCGGCTGCCGGCCGGGGAGCTGCGCGAGCGGTGCGCCGCGGCGGACGGGACGCGGCACCCGTCGGGGGCGGTACGCAGGCTGGCGCCGGTGGACGGGCTGATGGAGGTGTGGGCGGCGGGCGTGACGTACCGGCGCTCGCGCGAGGCGCGGGTGCTGGAGAGCGAGCGGGCCGCCGACGTGTACGAGCTGGTCTACGACGCCGAGCGGCCCGAGTTGTTCTTCAAGTCGGTGGCGTGGAAGGTGACCGGGGACGGCGGGCGCATCGCGGTGCGGTCCGACTCGGAGATCGACGTGCCGGAGCCCGAGCTGGGTCTCGTGCTCAACGCGGCCGGCGAGATCGTCGGCTACACGGTGGTGGACGACGTCAGCTCGCGCACGATCGAAGGGATCAACCCGCTCTATCTGCCGCAGGCCAAGATCTACCTGGGCGCGTGCGCGGTGGGGCCGGCGATCAGGCCCGCGTGGGAGGTCGCGGATCCGTACGCGCTGGACATCACGCTCACCATCGCCCGGGCCGGGGCGACGGTGTGGGACGGCAAGTCCTCCACGTCCGAGCTGCACCGGCGCCTGGACGAGCTGGCCGGCTATTTGTTCCGGGCCGACGCCTTCCCCGACGGCGCCGTCCTGGCCACCGGCACCAGCCTGGTCCCCGATCTGCCGTTCACGCTGCAGGACGGGGACACCGTGACCATCGGCATCGCCGAGATCGGCACCCTGACCACCACTGTGGTCCGGGGCCTGGACCGGATGTCGGCTCAGGTGTAGGCGATCAGCCGTCCGCAGGCGTTAGGTTTCATGCGCAGCCGCCGGCCCGCATGCGCCGTTCCCGCCTTTCCTTCTCGCCCGTAGCCGCCACGAACGTGGCACCGCCGATCAGAAGAGCACTCCCGGCGGGCCACGGCAGCGGCCCGGCACCAGCGGAGTTGGTGGCGGCGGACATGGTCGCGGAATCAGGGGAGCCGCCGGGATCAGCAGAACCGGCGGAGTCGGAGGGCGGGCTCTCGGGAAGGGGCACCTGCCCGTCGAACGCCTCGGTGCGATGCAACAGGTCCTGCCCGCCGATCTCCTCCAGCTCAGCCGGGATGGACCACTCGGCGAGCCCGGACGGCAGCCGCACCTCGGGGTGCGGATTGGCCTCGCCCACGCCGTGCTCGCCGCCGGGACTTATCCCTGTGGGTCATCTCGCCGGATCGCCCCAAACAGGTTGGCGGTCGTGTGTGATGTCGTCCCCGGTCGCTCGGCACACTCTTCCAAGGTGTCGTCGGCCGGAGAGTGCACGGCGCCGCCCACCAGCGGTCCGTTCAACACTTCTTGGGTCAACACGACACCGGTCAGCCGGGCCGCGAGCATCAGCGCCTCGCCCATTGTCGGAGTGCCAGAGCTGATGGCCTCCTGCCCAGTAACGTGGCCTCCTGGGAGGTACGTTGGATCGACACCTACCTCCCGCATCGCGTCGAGGAGGCGGTCCGGATCGCTGCCGTACCGCCATGCGGGTTTCCTCGGGTCGAAGGAAGTCAGCCGATCCCCGTCGATGGCATACACGAACAGATCGGTCGCGTAGTCGTGCCGTGTTACGGATACGAGCTCCGTTCCGGCCGATAGTGCCCGTATGGCATCGGGCTTCGTCCCTTCGCTGCCGTTCCGCTCGATGAGCACCACCCAGCCATGCAGGCGCCCCGCCAGAACCGTGTGCGGGAACAGTCCCTCGTCCGTCAGTTCCTGGTAGCTCAGCGGCCGGATGCTCTCCTCGGCGGCGCCTAACCGCCGTAGCGCCTCCGTCTCTTCGATACCTCGTACGAAGGTCAGACACCATACGTCGCCCAATTCCCACCCGTGGGCCAGCCAGCTGACATCGGCGTAAGTGATTTCCACTGGCAGCGCTCCTCGTCCATCATTCGCCATCCGAGAGCGAAGAGGGGCGGGATGTAGCCGTCCCGCCCCTCGAGTAACCCGATGATGGCTTGATCGGTCGGTACTGTTCGTACACCCTCGGCGTCGCGGGTGGGGTTTCCTGATCGCGACCGTGGTGTCGGCACCGGCGGCCCGGATCCGTTCCGGGTCGCCGCCGTTCTCGGGGTTTCCCGGCCACTCCGCCCGTGACGCGGATTCCGCCGCCGCGCCGGGATCGGGGCCCGCAGGAACCCCGACGACCCGCCCTTGTCGCTGGTGAGTGGCGGACGGGACCGCCCGCCCGCCACCAGCGATCAGTCGCGATAAGTCCGGACATAGTCGAACTTGGCGACGGCGCCCGCTCTGTTCATCGAGATCAGCCCGATCTTGAGCTTGCCCTTGAACGGGAGCGTCCACACGCCGTTTCGCACCCATCGCGCACCGTCCCGGCTGGTCGCCGCACGCACCTCCACCTCGTTGTTCGCGGCGTCATAGTGGTACGACATCCGCAACCACATCGTCTCCGCCGCCGGCCCCCCGAACATCGGCCCGTTGAACACGGCGGTCGGCGGTGTGGTCGTCGGCCGCTCGCCCTCCTTGGCGAACTCGCTGACCTGGAACACGGCCCCGTTCCCGCGGCTCAGCGCCAGCGCCGAGTGCGCCATCTTGAAGTAGCGGTCGTCGTTCTCGTACAGCAGGATGCCGGCCTGCTGGGCAATCTGCGTCGGCGCGAACTCCAGCTTCGTCTCGACCGTGTAGTCGCCCTCTGGCGGCACTTGGTATCGGGCGTCGTTCAGCTGGACCTGCCCAAGGGCCAGGACGTGCCGGTCGGGCTCCGCTTCGGTGGCGAGCCGTCACCCGAGTACCGCGTGCAGATCTTCCTCAACGGCTGGAACGTCGGCCAGTATGGCGGCGACATCGGCCCCCAGAAGGACTTCTCCCTCCCGGCCGGGCTCCTGAACGAACGCGGGACAACACGCTGGCCCTGGCCGTCACCGCCGAGCAGCCCGTGCCCACCGGCCCTGGCCCGATCAGCCTGTTACGGCAACGGGCGCGTGAACTGACCGGCTCAGCCCCGCTCGGGCACGGCCAGCTCACCGAGCTCCGACCAGTCGTCCTGCGGGATGCTGGCGTTGACGATGCGCGGCGTCTCGGCCAGGTATTCCGGCAATGTGCGCTGGGCCTGCTTGAAGTGGTCCGACCGTACGTGCGCCGCCCCGGCCGCGTCGTCCCTGAACGCCTCCACCAGAACGTACTCGTTGGGGTCCGCCACGCTGCGCGACCAGTCGAACCACAGGCACCCGGGCTCGGCGCGGGTGGCCTCGGTGAACTCGGCGGCGAGCTCCGGCCAGCGGCCGGCGTGCTCGGGCAGGATGCGGAACTTCGCGGTGATGAAGATCATCGGGCTGTCTCCATGGATCGGCGGCGCTACGGGACGAGCCTAGCGGCGGGGGATTTCATGTATGCCCTGTAGGAAATGTTGACTTTATCCTTCCGGGTCCCTAGCTTCATAGCCATGGGCCTTTACCTGACCCGACGCCCGCACGTGGACTTCGGCCACGTCGCCAGCGCGCAGTGTCGCTGATCACGGACCGCAGGCAGACCTCTCTTTCCCTCCTTCGAGGAACCAACGTGATCAAGATCAGACATGCCCTCATGGCCGCGCTGCTGCCCGCCGTCCTGGCCGGCTGCGGCATCGCCGAGGCGAGACCCGGAGAGTCCGAGGTGAAGGAGCTGCGCTATCAGGGCAGCGCCGGCGCCGTGACCTTCCCCGAGCTGGCCGAGGAGCTCGGCTACCTCGGCGACATCAAGCTGAAGTGGGTGGGCAACACCACTTCAGGCCCGCAGGACATCCAGTCGGCGGCGACCGGCCAGACCGACTTCGGCGGGGCGTTCAACGGCGCGATCGTCAAGCTCAAGGCCGCCAAGGCCCCGATCAAGGCGGTGATCGGCTACTACGGCGCCGACCAGAAGAACTTCAGCGGCTACTACGTGACCGAGAACAGCCCCATCAAGACCGCCCGCGACCTCATCGGCAAGAAGATCGGCGTGAACACGCTCGGCGCGCACCACGAGGCCGTCATCAAGGAATACCTCAAGCGCGCAGGGTTGACGCCCGAGGAGATCAAGCAGGTCCAGCTCGTGGTGATCCCGCCGGTCAACACCGAGCAGGCCCTCCGGCAGGGACAGCTCGACGTCGGCACCCTCACCGGCGTGCTCAAGGACAAGGCGCTCGAACGCGGCGGGCTGCGGCCGCTGTTCACCGACGTGGACCTGCTCGGCCCCTTCACCGCGGGATCCGTTGTCCTGCGCGAGGACTTCATCGCCGACAACCCCGGCACCACCAAGTCCTTCGTGACTGGCTTCGCCAAGGCCATCGAATGGGCACAGACCCACTCGCGCGAGGAGGTCATCGCCAAGTTCGAGCAGATCATCGCCGAGCGCGGCCGCAACGAGAGCGCCGACACCGTGGAGTTCTGGAAGAGCACCGGCATCGCCGGCAAGGGCGGCGTCATCGCGCCGAAGGAGTTCCAGACCTGGATCGACTGGCTGGAACGCGAGGGCGAGATCCGGCCCGGCCAGGTCAAGGCGGCCGACCTCTACACCAACGAGTTCAACCCCTACGCGGGCGGGAGCGCGTCATGACCAAGATCAGCATCCGCGACGTGACCAAGACCTTCCAGATCAGGGACACAGGCTTCACGGCTCTGTCCGGCACCGACCTCGACGTGCGCGAGGGCGAGTTCGTCACCCTCGTGGGCCCCAGCGGCTGTGGCAAGTCCACGCTCCTCGACCTGATCGCCGGGCTCTCCGCGCCGACCGGCGGCCGAATCCTCATCGACGGCACGCCGGTCACCGGTCCCGGGCTCGACCGGGGCGTCGTCTTCCAGCAGTACGCCCTGTTCCCGTGGCGCACGGCCCAGGCCAACGTGGAGTTCGGGCTGGAGGCCAAGGGCGTACCCAGGAAGGAACGGGCGGGGCGGGCCCGCGAGCACCTCGCGCTCGTGGGGCTGTCCGGGTTCGAGGACCGCTACCCGCATGAGCTGTCCGGCGGTATGCGGCAGCGGGTGGCCATCGCCCGCAGCCTCGCCTTCGACCCCGACGTGCTGCTGATGGACGAGCCGTTCGCGGCGCTGGACGCGCAGACGCGCGAGTCCCTTCAGGAGGAGCTCGTACGCGTCTGGCAGCACACCGGCAAGACCGTCGTCTTCATCACGCACGGCATCGACGAGGCCGTCTACCTGGGGCAACGGGTCGCGGTGATGACCTCCAGACCGGGCCGGATCAAGGAGATCGTGACCGTGAACTTCGACTCGCGGGAGGGCGACCTGCGAGCGGACCCGGCATTCGGCGAGTACCGCCATCACGTGTGGAAGCTGCTGCGCGACGAAGTGGCGGCGGCGCAGGTGCAGGAGCGGAAGGTTGCGACCTCCCATGGCTGACCCGCGTACCGACACCGCCGTGAGTGAACGGCTCCCCGGGGACGTTCACTGGTACGACCTCTCGGACGACGAGGCCGAACACGAGGCACGTGACGACGGCGCCGGACCGGATCGGCCGCGTGCCGGG
Organism: Nonomuraea basaltis; assembly: GCF_005893125.1. Lineage (GTDB taxonomy): Bacteria > Actinomycetota > Actinomycetes > Streptosporangiales > Streptosporangiaceae > Nonomuraea > Nonomuraea basaltis. The sequence goes on from NZ_VCJS01000079.1 coordinate 19,951, forward strand.
GGGACGTGGCGATCGGCCGTCGCGGTGAAGGCCAGGCGGGCGGTGACGAACTCCACCGCCATCCTGCTCCTCCTGGCCGCCTGGGAAATCCTCCCCAGGCTCGGCGTCGTGGACCGCGTCTTCGTCCCCCCGCTCTCGGAGAACCTCGTCGCCTGGTACGACCTCCTGATCGGCGGGCAGCTCTCCGAGCACCTGCAGGCGTCGCTGGCCCGCTCGCTGGCGGGATTCGGCCTGGCCATCGTGCTGGCCATCCCGCTCGGCCTGCTGATCGGCTGGTACCGGCCGGTCGCCGACCTCCTGACCCCGCTGCTGGAGGTGTTCCGCAACACCTCGGCGGTGGCGCTGCTGCCGGTGTTCACGCTGATCCTCGGCATCGGCGAGACCACGAAGATCGCATTCGTGCTGTACGCGTGCTCGTGGCCGATCGTGCTCAACACCATCAGCGGCGTGAAGACGGTCGAGCCCCTGCTCATCAAGTCGGCCAGGTCCATGGGCCTCGGCCCGGTCCGCCTGTTCCAGAAGGTGATCCTGCCCGCCGCGGTGCCCACGATCTTCACCGGCGTGCGGCTGGCCGGCGCGTACTCGATCCTCGTGCTGCTGTTCGCCGAGATGGTCGGCGCCAAGGCCGGGCTCGGCTACCTCATCCTGGACACCCAGTCCAGCTTCCGCATCCCCGACATGTACGCCGGGATCATCACGATCTCCGTGCTCGGCCTGCTGTTCAACCTGCTCCTGGTCGCCGTCGAGCGACGCTTCTCCACCTGGAGGACCACGTGACGAGAAAGCTCCACCTGAACGCGTTCCTCATGGGCGTCGGTCACCACGAGGCCGCCTGGCGGCACCCGCGCACCGAGCCGGCCCGCCTCACCGACGTGCGCCACTACCAGGAGCTGGCCAGGATCGCCGAGCGCGGCAAGCTCGACTCGGTCTTCCTCGCCGACGGTGTGGCCCTGCAGGGCGACGCCGCGCACAACGCGCTCGGCGGCCTGGAACCGTTGACGTTGCTGTCGGCCCTGGCCGCCGTCACCGACCACATCGGCCTCATCGCCACCGTGTCGACGACGTACAACGAGCCCTTTCACGTGGCGCGCAAGTTCGCCTCGCTCGACCACATCAGCGGCGGCCGGGCCGGCTGGAACATCGTCACCTCCGCCGGCGAGGCCGAGGCCCGCAATTTCGGCGTCGAGCGCCCCGCGCACGCCGCCCGCTACGCCAGGGCCACCGAGTTCCTGGAGGTCGTCCGCAAGCTGTGGGACAGCTGGGAGGACGACGCGATCGTGGGTGACCGCGCCGGCGGGCTCTACGCCGACACCGGCAAGATCCACCCGATCGAGCACGCGGGCGAGCACTTCGCGGTACGCGGCCCGCTGAACACCTCCCGCCCGCCACAGGGCCATCCGCTCCTGGTCCAGGCCGGGTCGTCGGAGGACGGCAAGGAGTTCGCCGCCCGCTACGCCGAGGCCGTCTTCACCGCGCAGCAGACGCTCAAGGAGGGGCAGGAGTTCTACGCCGACCTGAAGCGGCGCCTGGCCGCCCATGGCCGCCGGCACGACGACGTGCTCGTCCTGCCGGGGATCTCGCCGATCATCGGCTCGACCGAGCGCGAGGCGCTGCGGCTGGAGAAGGAGCTGGAAGATCTGATCATCCCCGCGTACGGGCTGGCCCAGCTCTCCCACCTGACCGGCATCGAGCTGACCGAGGACGCGCTGGACCGGCCGCTGCCCGACGTGCCCGTCGAGACCGAGGGCGCGCAGAGCCGCCGCAAGCTCGTCGTGGACCTGGCCAGGCGCGAGCGCCTCACGGTCAGGCAGCTCCTCGGCCGCCTGGCCGGCGGGCGCGGCCACCGCGTCGTCGCCGGCACCCCCGAGCAGATCGCCGACCAGCTCCAGGAGTGGTTCTTCAGCGGCGCCGCCGACGGGTTCAACGTCATGCCGCCGATCCTGCCCGGCGGCCTGGCCGACTTCGTCGACCACGTGGTGCCGGAGCTGCGGGTCAGGGGCCTGTTCCGGCACGAGTACGAGGGACGCACCCTTCGTGACAACTACGGCCTGCCGAGACCGGCTTCCCGGTACGCGCGCCTGGCGGCGGCGGTGGCCGGATGAGCGTTCTCACGCTGGTAGGCAACCCCCGGGAGGGCTCCAGGACCCGGACCGTGGCAGTCGAGGCCGCCGAGGCGATCGGGGCGCGGATCGGAACGACCGGGCCGCATGACGTCGTGGACCTGTCCGCGCTCGGACCCCATCTTCTCGTACCCGGCCCGTTTGCCGACGTGGAGGTGGCGCTGGAGCTGGTGGCCGAGGCGAGCGTGCTGGTGGTGGCCAGCCCGACCTACAAGGGCACCTACACGGGGCTGCTCAAGTCGTTCCTCGACCGGTTCCCGCCGGACGCGCTGGCGGGGAAGGCGGCGCTGCCGGTGCTGGTCATGGGGGACGCCCGGCACGCGCTGGCGGTCGAGGTTCACCTGCGGCCGCTGCTGGTGGAGCTGGGCGCGCTCGTGCCGACGCCCGGCCTGGCGGTGCTCGAATCCCAGCTCCCTCGACTGGCGGAGGTGGTGGCGACATGGGCGGACCGGGTCGCGCCCCAGGCCGCCGTGACGCTCAAGGAAGGAGCGCTCCGATGACGGAAACGATCTCCGCGAAAAGGTCCCCGCGCGGTGTCCGGCTCGCAGGCGAGCCTCCGGGCGGAACACGGCCCGCAGGAGAGCCTCGGCGCGGGACCGACGTCCGGCTCGCGCCGCCGGGCAGGGCGGTCGACGCCGACGGGTTCCGGCGGGCGTTGTCCGTGCACGCCGCCGGAGTCGTGGTGATCACGGCGCAGGCCGACGGCGTGCCCGCCGGGCTCACCGCCACGTCCTTCTCCTCCGTCAGCCTCGACCCGCCGCTGGTCTCCTTCTATGTCGACCAGTCCTCCACGACCTGGCCCTGGCTGCGCTCGGCCGACCACTTCGCGGTCAACGTCCTGGCCGGCCACCAGGCCGAGCTGGCGGCGCGGTTCGCACGCAAGGACGTCGACCGGTTCGCCGAGCCCACCCGCTGGCGACCGGGTCCGCTCGGAGCGCCCCTGCTGCAGGACGTCTCCGCGCACCTGATCTGCCTGCCGCACGAGACAGTCGACGTCGGCGACCACGTCCTCGTCGTCGGCCTGGTCGCCGAGGCCAGGGTGCACGGCACCGGCCGTCCCCTCCTCTACCACCAGGGCCGCTTCGGCCGCTTCATCGCCCACCCCTAGGAGGCACCGCCCCGGCCGCCCGGCGACGACCCGGGCGGCCGTCGCATGCGTGCCGGGAGTTGACGCGTCGGAGAGAGGGCGGCTACAACTGTTCTAGAAGACTAGAACTTAAGGGGTGGATCTCCATGACAGATCTCGAGCTTTCCCGGCGCGCAGGGCCGTACTTCGGCGGGTTCGGCGGGCGGTTCACTCCCGAGGCCCTGGTGGCCGCCCTGGACGAGCTGGAGATCGTCTACCAGAAGGCGCTCTCGGACGCGGAGTTCGTCGCCGCGCTCGACGCCCTGCACCGTACGTACACGGGCCGGCCGAGCCCGATCACCGAGGCCCCGAGGTTCGCCCGGCACGCCGGGAACGCCCGGATCCTGCTCAAGCGCGAGGACCTCAACCACACCGGCTCCCACAAGATCAACAATGTGCTGGGCCAGGCGCTCCTCACCGTGCGCATGGGCAAGAAGAGGGTCATCGCCGAGACGGGCGCCGGGCAGCACGGCGTGGCCACCGCCACGGCCGCAGCGCTGTTCGGCCTGGACGCCGTGGTCTACATGGGCGAGGTGGACATGAGGCGCCAGGCCCTGAACGTCGCCCGCATGCGCCTGCTCGGCGCCCAGGTCGTCCCCGTGACGTCCGGCTCGCGCACGCTCAAGGACGCCATGAACGAGGCCATGCGCGACTGGGTGACCAACGTCGAGCACACCCACTACCTGATCGGGTCCGTGGCCGGACCGCATCCGTTCCCGACGATGGTGCGCGAGTTCCAGCAGGTGATCGGCGTAGAGGCGCGTCAGCAGGTGCTGAGGCTGGCCGGACGCCTGCCCGACGTCGTCTGTGCCTGCGTCGGCGGCGGTTCGAACGCGATCGGCGTCTTCCACGCCTTCCTCGACGACCCTGGGGTCGGTCTGGTGGGGCTGGAGGCGGGCGGCGCCGGGATCGAGACGGGCAGGCACGCCGCGTCCGTCTCCGGCGGCTCGATCGGCATCCTGCACGGCAACCGTACGTTCGTCCTGCAGGACGCGCACGGCCAGACCCTGGAGAGCCACTCGATCTCCGCGGGGCTCGACTATCCGGGCGTCGGGCCGCAACACGCCTGGCTGCACGACATCGGCAGGGTTCGCTACGAGCCGGTCACCGACGCCGAGGCCATGGAGGCGTTCGCGCTGCTGTGCCGCACGGAAGGGATCATCCCGGCCATCGAGAGCGCCCACGCGCTGGCGGGCGCGATCAGGGAGGGCAGGCGGCTGGGGCCGGACGGGATCGTGCTCGTCAACCTCTCCGGCCGTGGCGACAAGGACATGGACACGGCGGCCCGCTACTTCGGGGTGCTGGACGAGAAGGGGAACGGCGCATGAGCGCGCGAACGGTCATCGAGCGAGCCGGGCGGGAAGGCCGCGCCGCGCTCATCGGGTACCTGCCGGTCGGCTTTCCCGACGTCGCCACGTCGGTGGCGGCGATGAAGGCCATGGTCGCCGGTGGCGTCGACGTCGTGGAGGTGGGGCTGCCCTACTCGGACCCCCTCATGGACGGCCCGCTCATCCAGCGGGCGACCGAGGCGGCGCTCGAGGGCGGTGTGACGCCGGCGGACGGGTTCACCGCCGTCCGGGAGCTGGCCGGGGTTCCCGCGCTCGTCATGACGTACTGGACGCTCGTCGACCGGTACGGGGTCGCCCGGTTCGCGGCGGACCTGGCGGCCGCGGGCGGCGCGGGGGCGATCACGCCCGACCTCATCCCCGACGAGGCGGCGGAGTGGCACGCGGCCGCCGACCGGCACGGGCTCGACCGCGTCCACCTGGTGGCGCCGACTTCGACGACGGAGCGGATGGCGCTGGCCGCACGCTCGTCGCGCGGCTTCCTGTACGCGGCCTCCCTCATGGGCGTCACGGGCGAGCGCGACCTGGTGAGCGCCGGGGCGAAGGACCTGGTCGCCCGCGCGAAAGAGGTCACGGGGCTGCCGGTCTGCGTCGGGCTCGGGGTCGGCAACGGCGCCCAGGCGGCCGAGATGGCGGGGTTCGCCGACGGCGTGATCGTCGGGTCGGCGTTCGTCCGCGCCCTCATGGACGCGCCCGACGCACCGGCGGGCTTGGCCGCGGTCGAGGCGGTGGCTCGAGAGCTGGCGGCAGGCGTCCGGAGGGGCTCGGCCGTCAGGGCGTAGGGACACGGCCGGCGTAGCTGGGGCTCGGCCGTCAAGGTGCAGGGATGCCGTCAAAGCGTAGGACGCGGCCGGCGTACCGTGCGGGTCAGCCGTCGATGCGGAGCGAGACGGCCGGCTCCGGCGCCTGCCGTCGGGTGGTGAAGACGATGTGGGCGGCGCACATGATCGCGCGGTCCGCCAGCACCGGCCGGTCCCGCACGTCATAGGTGACGCGCGTGCTCATGAGCGCGGCGTCCCCCGCCGGCCGGCGCAGCAGGGCCGCCTGCTCCTCCGACAGGACGACCGGCCTGATCGCCTCGCTCGCCCACGCCAGCGAGACCCCGCACCGCTCCTCGATCAGCCGGTAGAGCGGCGTCCGCTCCAGCTCGCCGGCCAGGGGCCCGTCGCCCAGGTCGAGGGGCACGTAGGACACCTGGTGGATCACGGGGGAGCCCTCGACGACGCGCAGCCGCTCGATGACCGTGACGTCGGCCTGCGGGGCGAGCGCCAGCTCCGCCCCCACCGGCGCGGGCGGCCGCGCGCGGTGCACGCCGAGCAGCACCGTCCGCAGGTCGATCCCCTGTCCGGCGAGATCCTCGGCGAGGCTGCCCAGGCTGTTGAGCTGGTAGGGGATCACGGTCCCCGCCACGAAGGTGCCGAGACCCTGCCGCTGCTCGATGCGCCCCTCCGCGCTGAGCCGCTGCAGCGCCTGGCGGACCGTCATCAGGCTGACGCCGTAGTAGTCGCTCAGCTCCCGCTGGGCGGGCAGCGGCTGGCCGGGCGCGAACTCGCCGCCGTCGATCTGGGCGAGCAGATCACGGTAGATGGCCTGATATTTCGGCTCACCCCCCTGAGACCCCGTGAGCCGCGGTCGCGGCTTTCCCGGAGGGAACGTCGGCATGTCTAACTCCCTGCTGAAACCCAAACCTTATCTTGGCGCACTGGCGTGCCCGCCGGCGGAATGCCATGATCCGGACCACGGTCCTGCCCAGCGAGGAGAGACATCGTGATCGTCCGTCGAGTTCTGGCCGTCGTCACCGCGGCGGCTCTCCTGCCCTTGATGCCGGGCGCGGCCGAGGCCACCGGCCGCGACACGCGGTTCGCCACCTTCAACGCCTCGCTCAACCGCAACGCCGAGGGGCAGCTCGTCGCCGACCTGTCCACGCCGGGCAACGCGCAGGCGAAGGTCATCGCCGAGATCATCCAGCGGACACGGCCCGACGTCCTGCTCATCAACGAGTTCGACTACGACGCCGAGGGCGCCGCCGCCCGCCTCTTCCAGGACAACTACCTGTCCATCGGGCAGGGCGGCGCGCGGGCGATCACCTATCCGCACCGGTACACCGCCCCCAGCAACACCGGCATCGCCTCCGGGTTCGACCTGAACAACAACGGCGCCGTGGTGACCACGCCGGGCGCGGCCGGGTACGGCGACGACGCGCTCGGCTTCGGGGCCTTCCCCGGGCAGTACGGCATGGTGGTCTACTCCAAGTATCCGATCGACGTACGCGGTGTCCGCACGTTCCAGAAGTTCCTGTGGAAGGACATGCCCGGCGCCGTCCTGCCGGACGACCCGGCGACGCCGGAGCCCGCCGACTGGTACTCGGCGGAGGAGCGGCAGGTGTTCCGCCTGTCCTCCAAGAGCCATTGGGACCTGCCGGTCCGCGTCGGGCACCGTACCGTGCACTTCCTGGTCAGCCACCCCACGCCGCCCACCTTCGACGGCGCCGAGGACCGCAACGGCCGCCGCAACCACGACGAGATCAGGCTGTGGGCCGACTACACGCATCCGGGCCGCGGCGGCTACATCTACGACGACCGCGGCCGGCGCGGCGGCCTCCCGCCCGGCGAGCCCTTCGTGATCGCCGGCGACCAGAACGCCGACCCCAGCGACGGGGACAGCTACCAGGACGCCATTCACCAGCTCCTCGACCACCCACGGATCGACGGCGGATTCGCGCCGTCGAGCGCGGGCGCGACGGAGGCCACCACCTTGCAGGGCGGCGCGAATGCCACTCACAAGGGCGACCCGAAGTACGACACGGCTGATTTCGCGGACACGGCGCCCGGAAATCTCCGCGCGGATTACGTGCTCCCGGCCAAGCGGCTGAAGGCGACGGGCGGCGGCGTCTTCTGGCCGGTGTCGAGCGACCCGCTGTCCCGGCTCACCGGCGTGTTCCCGTTCCCGAGCTCCGACCACCGGCTCGTGTGGCTGGACGTCAAGCCGTAAGAGATCGGGTCCGTACCCGCGCCCGACCCGATGTACCTTCGCCGAGCTGTGGACGGCGCTGATCTGCTTCGCGTAGGGCGTCGCCGCCCGGCGGGCCGAGCTGGGGCTGCGGGCCGCGCGCCGAATCCGGCCTGGTGACCTGGAGAGCATCGCGTACGGTCGTCACCTGATCGACGTGGCGCACCCCACCTCGATGCCTGGCACCGCCAGGCGGCTACTGAGCGGCTGCTGGACGCGCGAGCAGTCGCGCGTCTGGTTCCGGCATCAGGCCGTCGCACGCAACCTGGTCGAAAGCATCCGCGATGAGGAGACGCGCCCATCGCCCACAGTGCGGTCGCTGGCGAGAGCAGCGCGCCACACATCTCCAAGAACGACCTCAAGGAGTGGGACGCCGCAAGGCTGCCGACGCCCGCCTCTGGTACGTGCAGCACGTGTGTGGGCTGACGGCCGCGATGAGCGACGCCGAGGAAAGGGCGCATAGACCCACCCCGCCCGACGCTTGGAGGGGCTCCCCGGGCGGGGGTGCATACGGCGTCCTCGGAGGGCATTTCGTGTACCCGGGAACGCCTGCTTCAGCCAGCGGGGGGAACCGCGTCCCTCCCTTCGGATTCTGTCGGTGTCTGTCGATAGCGTGGTGATCTCGTTACTAAGCGTGGGAGGTGGGTGTGCGCCGGTCGTTCAAGTTCCTGCTGCGCCCCACCAGCAAACAGGCCACCGCGCTCACACAGTGCCTGGAGGACCACCGCCAGCTCTACAACGCCGCGCTGGAGCACCGCCGCACCGCCTACCGCAAGGCAGGCGTCACCATCCGCTACGCCGACCAGTCCGCCGAGTTGAAGCACATCCGCGCCGACGACCCCGGCGGGCAGGGCCGGTGGTCTTTCTCCTCCCAGCAGGCCACACTGCGCCGGCTGGACAAGGCGTTCACCGCGTTCTTCACACGGATCCGCTCTGGTCGGGCGGCTGGCTTCCCGCGTTTCAAGGGGCGCGGGTGGTTCGACACCGTGCAGTGGCCCAAAGACGGCGACGGCTGCCGCTGGAACTCCCAGCCCGAACATCCGTCCGCTACGTTCATGCGGCTGCAGGGCATCGGGCACGTGCGCGTCCACCAGCACCGCCCGGTGCGCGGCCGGATCAAGACGATCAGCATCAAGCGGGAGGGCTCGCGCTGGTACGTCGTGCTGTCGTGCCAGGACGTTGCCGCCGAGCCACTGGCGGCGAGTGGCGCTGTGGCCGGGATCGACCTGGGCATCGCGTCGCTGGTCACCACCAGCGACGGCGGGCAGGTGGCCAACCCGCGCCACCTGGCGGCGATCGCCGATCGGCTCGCCGCCGCGCAACACGATCTCGCCCGTAAGAAGCGCGGATCCAAGCGGCGGCGCAAAGCCGTCGTCCGGGTGGCCGCGCTGCACGCGAAGGTTCGGCGGCAACGGCTGGATGGCGCGCACAAGGCGGCGCTGGCGCTGGTGCGTGCCTACGACGTGATCGTGCACGAGGATCTGCGCATCGTGAACATGACCCGCTCGGCGTCCGGCACGATCGACGCGCCGGGCCGTAACGTTGCGGCGAAGGCCGGACTGAACCGTTCGATCCTGGATGCGGGATGGGGGGTGTTCCTGCAGATCCTGTCGCACAAGGCTGAAAGCGCCGGTCGAGAGCTGATCGCAGTGAATCCCGCCAACACCTCTCGCACGTGTGCCCAGTGCGGGCACTGCGCGAAGGAGAACCGCCTAACACAAGCCGAGTTCCGGTGTATGGCATGCGGCCACGTGGCGCACGCCGATGTCAACGCGGCGATCAATATCTTGAGGGCAGGGCTTGCCCTTCGCCAGGCTGCGGAAGCGGCTTAGCGAGAAGCCGCTTCCTTCAGGGAGTGGAGGAGTCACGTAAGGGATGGTCGCTGAGAACGACTCTTCGTGTCAGCCGATGCGCCGGCCACTTGTCCCGCACTTAGATCTTGTCAGGCAGTCAATGCGGTGTTACCTCTTGCGGAGGACGCGCGTGATCCGCGCGTCCCTTTCACGCAGGAGGAATCGTTGTCGACAAAGTCCTGGTTACGCAGCAGCACCCTCGTCGCCCTCGCGCTGGTCGCGTCGGCTCTCGCCCCCACCGGGGCCGCCCGGGGCGAACCCGGCGGGCAGTCCCAGGTGGTCCACGACTTCCAGGGGGAGGAGCACGGCAAGCCCGACCTGGACAACCGGCGCGGACAGGTTCCGCCGCCGCCCGGCGCCGACGCGCGCAGGGCGGGCCCCGCCGCCGAGATCCGCTGGAACGCTCTCGGCACCCCGGCCGCCGTCGTCAGCGCCGAGCCGCTGGCCGAGGGCCTGGGCTCCGATCCCGAGCAGGCCGCGCGGGCCTACCTCAAGAACAACGAGAGCGTCTTCGGCCTGCCGGCCGAGGCGGTCGACGCGCTGGAGCGGGTCGCGGTCAACCCCATCGGCGCCGGCCACGCCGTGCTGCTGCGGCAGCGGTTCGGCGACCTGCCGGCCGGGGTGGACGGGCTCGTCGCGATCGGCGTGGTGGACGGTACGGTCCGGCACGTCACGTCCACGCTCTCGCGCGACACTAAGGCCCCCCCGGCCGCCGCGATCACCGCGCAGCAGGCGATGGAGATCGCGGCCAGGGACGGCGGCATCGACCTGGCCACGGCGGCCACCAAGCAGGCCACCCCGGTCGCGGTGCCCGCGCCGGACGGGGTGCACAACGCGTACCAGGTCGTCCTGATCGGCGGTGGGGACGGTGAAGCGGCGGCGTACACGACGCACGTGGACGCGGTCAGCGGCGCGATCCTGGTACGGGAGAACCTGGTCGACCACCACGCCGACCCGGACGACCCGCACTGGTCGGCCTTCCCGGCGAACCCGCGTGACGACTACTCCTCCGCCGACACCCGTCAGACCTGGTGCTACAAGGCGGGCCCCGGCTGCGACTACGTGAGCGGCGGGGACCCGGCGACCGGCAAGGCGTGGGACGTCGACCACGTCACCGGCGAGCCGACGAACACCAGCCTCGGCAACGCGGCCCGCACGTTCGAGAACCGGGCCAGCGGCGACCCGTTCACCGTCGGCACCCGGTCCAACGTGCCGACGCCGAGCCGGAACTACACCTACCCGTGGCTCAACACCTGGTACAACGCCAAGTGCGACCCGGCCGTCTTCGACCAGCCGGGTGAGAACGACCTCGAGCCCGCGATCGCCAACCTGAACGCCATGCACAACCGCATGCACGACTGGTCCTACCGGCTCGGCTTCACCGAGACCGCCTGGAACATGCAGGCCGACAACGGCGACCGGGGCGGGCTCGGAAACGACCCCGAGCAGGGCAACGCGCAGGCGGGCGCGCGCATCCTGTCCGTACGCGACAACGCCAACCAGATCACCGGGCCGGACGGGGTCGCGCCGATCACGAACATGTACCTGTGGCAGCCGATCGCCGGCGCGTTCTACGCCCCCTGCGTGGACGGCGACTACGACATGTCGGTCATCGGCCACGAGTACACCCACGCGATCTCCGGCCGCATGATCGCCGGCCCGACCGCCGGGTGGAGCGGCGCGCAGGCCGGCGCCATGAACGAGAGCACCTCCGACCTGTTCGCGATGGAGTACCTCTTCGAGTACGGTTTCCGCCCCTCCGGCGCGACCCCGTACGTCACCGGCGGCTACGTGACGGGCGACAAGTCACGCGGCATCAGGAACTACGACATGTCGAAGTCGCCGCTCAACTACAGCGACGTCGCCTACGACCTCGTCGGCCAGCAGGTCCACGCGGACGGCGAGATCTGGTCGGCCACGCAGTTCGACGTGCGGGCGGCCTTCATCAAGCGGTACGGCGACGGCACGGCCAAGCAGCAGCGGTCCTGCGCCGACGGGCAGACGCCGGTCGAGAAATGCCCGGGCAACCGGCAGTGGGCGCAGCTGTCGTTCGACGCCCTGCTGCTGATGGCCTCGGGCGCGGTCACGTACGTCGACCATCGCGACGCGCTGCTGGCGGCCGACGCGATGCGCTTCGGCGGCAAGAACCAGGACATCATGTGGCGCGCGTTCGCCGAGCACGGCCTGGGCAAGGGCGCGGCCAGCACCGGGCCGAACGACCAGGACCCGACGCCGAGCTTCGTCAACCCGGCGGGCAAGAACGGCTCGCTGCAGCTCAAGCCCCTGGGTGAGGCCAAGGACGCGGCGCTGCGGCTGTACGCGGGCGACTACGAGGGCCGCGTGGTGCCGGTCGCCGACACCGACCCGGCCACGCCGCTCGGCGACACCGCGGAGATGACGCCCGGCGTCTACGACTTCGTGGTCGCCGGCAGCGGGTTCGGGCACAAGCGGCTGAAGTTCGCGGTGCTCCCGGGCTTGAAGCTGCCGCTTCCGGTGCTGTTGCCCCGCAACCACGCCTCGGCGGCGAGCGGAGCGGCGGCGTCCGGCGACGGCGTCAACCAGGCCAAGCTGATCGACGAGACGGAGGCCACCAACTGGGCCTCGCTCACCGGGCCCCCGGCCGGCAAGTCGGTCGTCGTGGATCTGGCGGGCGACGCCCCGGTCAAGGTCGGACGGGTGCAGGTGAGCGCGATGCTCAGGCCCAACGTCAACGACCCGGCCGACCCCGGCGCGCAGAACCGCTTCTCCAGCCTGAGTGCCTTCGAGGTGCTGGCGTGCAGCTCCGGCTGCGCCGACCCGGCGAACTTCAAGAAGATCTACACCAGCCCGGCGGACGCGTTCAAGACGGCGCTGCCGCGGCCCAGGGGCGCCGACATGATCTTCAAGTCGTTCGACGTGCGGAACACCAGTGCCACGCATCTGATGCTCCGCGTGGTCAGCAGCCAGTGCACGGGCAACCCGCTGTACGCGGGGGAGCAGGACAACGATCCGAACTCCGCGACGGACTGTGCCACGGCCAGCGCGACGCGGGACCAGGTCAGGGCGGCCGAGTTCCAGGCGTTCTCGTTCTGATCTCGTTTCAGGGAGGTACGGGTCCGCCGTCGCGTGGGCCCGTACCTCTTGCTCCATAACTCGCGCACGCGAATGCCGAGGCCCGGCGGGGTGATCGCCGGGCCTCGGTGCGTGCTGATCTGAAGGTCTAGTAGATGCGGTACTTACGGCCGCAGTTGTCGAACTTGCCCTCCCAGCAGGTGAAGGTGTAGACCTTCTTGATCCCCCGGCCGCTCCAGGCGCCGACGACCTTGCCGTCCCAGGACTTGTTGAACTTGTGCCAGCTGCCGTTCTGGTAGAACTCGAACCACACCCAGGCCTTCTTGCCGCCGACCTTGTCCACGCCGTACCACTTCGTGTAGACCTTGCCGCCCTGCTTCCAGGTCTTGCCGTACGTGTACGCCTTGCCGTCGCTGGAGAAGAACTTGCCCCACTTGACGGTCGTGGTGGTCGACTGGGTGGCCGCGGTCGCCGTCTGCGTGGCGGCCTGGGCGGCCGGGGTGAGGGCGAGGCCGGTGACCGCCATGGAGCCGGCGAGAGTCGCTAGGGCAAGGGTCTTACGCATTGGGTTGCTCCCCGTATTGATCCCGTTTCGGTGCGCCGGGTTCGTCCGGCAGAAGGGACATTACGGAGACCTGGATGGATCATCTGTGGAGAAATCCTCACCCGGAGGGTGATCAGCGACACAGGCGTCTGTCAGCGCTTGACCGACAGTTCCTTGTCCGCCGGGAAGGGGACGAACGGCGCCTGGGACGCCTTCGCGGTGGCGGCGCTCTGCCCGCACACCGCCAGCATCAGGTGGTCGCCCAGCGCGAAGTCGATCGGGCTGAGCTCGATGTTGCCGTTCTCGTCGATGGTCTGGTACTTCGCCCTGTTGATCCCGAACGACACCTGCCGGCTGCCGTCCGGGCTGGACAGCGACTGCGTGATCATGCCGAAGACGCCGCCGTCGTGTCCCCAGAACCGGCCGCACGGCAGGTCGACCGAGTAGATGCCGAGGCCGTAGTCGATCTGGCCCCCGCCCGCCAGCACGACCACCGTCTTCTGCATCTCGGTGAGCTGCGCCGCGCCGACCAGCCCGCCGCGCAGGAGCACCCGGTAGAACCGGTTGAGGTCGTCCATGGTGGACGTGACGGCCCCCGCCGTGCCCGCCCACGACATGTTGTAGACGCTGTAGTCGCGCGGCGGGTCGATCAGCCCGAACATCGACTCGTACGCCTTGGAGTGCGGCCCCGGGATGAGCGGCGTGCGCGGGAACGACGTGTGCCGCAGGCCCGCCTTACGGATCACGTTCCGGGTGATGTAGGCCTCGGCGTTCTTGCCCGTCACCTTCTCCAGTAGCAGGCCCGCGAGTATGTAGTTGGTGTTCGAGTACGAGCCGGGTATCGCCCCCGGTTCGCCGGTCGGGGTCGCGCCGAGGCCCAGTTCGGCCAGCTCTTCCGGGGCGAACGTACGGAAGCGGTTGTCGTCCAGGCTCTTGGCCGAGCCCTCCAGCAGCGAGGGGAAGGCCGGGCCGATGTAGTCGGCGATGTGGCTGGTGTGGTTGAGCAGCATGCGCACGGTGATCTTCTGGCCGCGCTCGCCGGGGATCAGGCCCGGCAGGTAGCGGCCCACCGGGGCGTCCAGCTCGATGGCGCCGCGCTCCACCTGCTGAAGGATGGCCACGGACGTGAAGGTCTTGGTGATGCTGCCGATCCGGTGGACCATGTCCGCCCGCACCGGGCGGCGCGTGTCCACATCTGCTAAGCCGGACGCGCCCCGCCACGTCCGGTCTCCGTAGTCGACGTCCGAGTAGATGCCGTACATCCCGGCCTCGTGTACGGCGTCCAGGGACTTCTGCAGCGCCTGCCGGTCGAGCCCTCCGGGGGTCGAGGCGGCGGCCGTACCGGGGGCTGCCAGAGTTCCTGCCGCGAGCAGCGCGCCCATCGCGGTAGCGACGGCGATCCGTCGGCCGCTCTGTGTGAATCGGCGAGAGGTCATGGTCGTCAGCATGATCTGAGCAGGGGTGGTGGGGTTAGTCCGCGATGTCACTGGCTCCATATGACAGGCGTCATGCCCGACGTATGACGGATCTCGTGGCCGCTGCCCAGCGGCGGCCGGTTACCGGGAATGGGTACTCTTCACTACCGGTCTGTTCGCCCTCGGAAAGGACACCGCACATGCCCCACGCGGCGCGGCCCACGGTCACGCTGCACGACGTGGCCGCGGCGGCCGGGGTCTCCGTCTCCACGGCGTCCCGGGTTCTGGGCGGCAGTGACCGGAAGGTGGCGCCCGAGTACGAAGCCCGCGTGCTGGCCGCGGCGACGGCGCTGCGGTACACGGTGGACGCCTCGGCCCGGGCGATGCGCCGGGCGAGCGACTCGATCGCGCTCGTGGCCGACGACCTCACGACGCCGTCCATGGGCATGGTCGTGGCCGCGATGGAGCGCGAGGCGCGTACCGCCGGGGCCTTCGTCACCGTGTCCGCCACCATGGGCGCGCACGAACGGCAGTTGGAGACCGTCCGGCTGCTGCGGGCGTTGCGGCCGCGTGCGCTCGTGCTGACCTCCAGCCGGTTCATGGCGAACGCGCTCGGCGGGCGGTTGCTCAAAGAGCTGGCCGCGTACGAAAGAGAGGGCGGCCGGGTCGTGATCGTCGGCGTGACGGACATGGATTTCGACGCCATCGGGTTCGACGATTACGGTGCGGGGCGGGCGGCCGGGGCCTTTCTCGCGGAGACGGGACATCGGCGGGTGGCGATATTCGCCGGGGTCAGGGAACTGCGGACCGTGTCCGATCGTACGGCGGGCTTCGTCGATGGATTGCTGGCCGGTGGCGTTGAGGAGCGGGATATCCGCACGGTTCACTGCGAGGTCAGCCGGCAAGGTGGATTCGACGCGGCGCGGCGGCTGGCCGATGAGGGAATGGATGGCCGGCAGGCGGTTCTCGCCCTCAACGACATCGTCGCCATTGGCGCCATGTCGGGTTTCCGGGCCGCTGGGATAAACGTTCCCGAGGACGTTTCCGTGACGGGGATCGACGATATTCCGCTCGCCGGTGACGTGACGCCGCGATTGACGACCGTGGCGCTTCCGCTGGCGCACGCGGGGGCGGAGGCGATCCGTTTCGCGCTCGGGAACGCCGGCGAGCCGAGACGGCTGATCGTCGAGGGACAGCTGATCGTCCGCGACAGCACCCGCCCGCGCCTCACTTGACGACATCCGCCCTCCGGTGGCGCGCCGACCGGCGCCGAGGTGGGCGCCTCCCGGCAACACTCTTGACGCTCGCGTAACAGGCATGCAAACTACGGAATACGTTTTCCCAACCCGGGCGGACCCCCTCTCCCGGTAACAGGAGGTCACGAATGATCGCCTCGAGGAGGCCCCCAGAGTGACCCCGAACGGCGCCAGTAACCTCGAGTCGATAATCAAGCGGCACACCGAAGAGGTGCTGTTCGACCGGCAGACCCCCGAACAGGCCGCCGAGTCGTTCATCAAGGAACCGCAGGCCGAGATCGACGGCGCCTGACCCTTCCACCCAGGAGTTATGACTTGTCTCAACGGAACTACCGGGCCGCGATCGTCGGCACCGGTGGGATCGCCACCGCCCATGCCCGCGCCATCGCCGACTCCGGCGGCAGGGCGTCCCTCGTCGCCGTGGCCGACGTGGACCTCGGCCGGGCCAAGGAGTTCGCGGAGACGTGGAACGTCCCCGGCGCCCACGCCGGCCTGGCCGAGCTGCTGCGGGAGGAGCAGGTGGACGTCGTCCACCTGTGCACCCCGCCGCGGCTGCACGCGCCGCAGGCCGTCGAATGCCTGGAGGCGGGGGTGACGGCGCTGGTGGAGAAGCCGCCGACGCTCTCCCTGGCCGAGTTCGACACCCTGATCGAGGCGGAGCGCCGCTCGACGGCGCACGTCGCGACCGTCCTGCAGCACCGCTTCGGCACGGGCGCGCTGCGCCTGCGCCGCCTCCAGGACGCCGGCGCCCTGGGCCGCCCGCTGCTGGCGACCTGCGTCACCCAGTGGTACCGCGACGAGGCCTACTACGCGGTCCCGTGGCGCGGCACCTGGGCGTCCGAGGGCGGCGGCCCGACGATGGGACACGGCATCCACCAGTTCGACCTGCTCTTTTCTGTCCTCGGGCCGTGGCGGGAGGTGACGGCGGTGGCCGCCCGCCAGGCCCGCCCCGTGGACACCGAGGACGTGTCGATGGCGCTGGTGACGTTCGAGAGCGGCGCCGTCGCCACCGTCGTGAACTCGGTGGTGTCGCCGCGGCAGACCTCCGAGCTGCGGTTCGACTACGAGCACGCCACGGTCGAGGTGGAGCACCTGTACGGCTACACCGACGACGACTGGACGATCACCCCGGCGCCTGGGCACGAGAAAGTGTCGGACCTGTGGGCGCAGGGGCACAGCACCGTGCCGAGCGGCCACGACGGCTGGCTCGCCGCCGTGCTCGACGCCCTCGACCAGGGCCAGGCGCCCCCGGTGACCGCCGGGGACGCCAGGCGGACGATGGAGTTCATCGCCGCCCTGTACGCCTCCGCCTTCACCGGCGAGCGCGTGCGAAGTGGACAGATCACTGCCGACAGCCCGTTCGCCCAGACGATGGAGGGCATGGGCGCCCCATGGGAAAAGGTGAGAGACAAGTGACCCTGCAGGCCAACCACGCACTCGGCCGGTCGGTCACCGTGTCGGCGGGCGACGTCGAGCTGTTCAGCTACGTCTACAGCCCGGACACGCCTGTGCTGGAGTCGCCGAAGCCGTACCTGCACCCGATCCGCACCGTCGGCGGCCGGCTGGTGTCGCTGTTCCGGCCGCACGACCACGTCTGGCACAAGGGCATCGCCTGGTCGCTGCCGCACGTGGGGGAGCACAACTTCTGGGGCGGGCCGACGTACGTGCACGGCAAGTTCTACGTGCAGCTGGAGAACAACGGCAGCGCCACGCACCGCGAGATGACCACGCTGACCGCCGAGGGCGACCGCGTCGAGATCGGGCACACGCTCGACTGGACCTCGCAGGCCGGCGCCCCGGTCATCGAGGAGCGCCGCTCCCTGGCCGCGACCGTCCTGGACGGGGCGACCTGGGCGCTGGTGTTCGACACGGCCATGACGAACGTGTCGGGCGGCACGCTCGACTTCGGCTCCCCGACCACGAAGGGCCGCGAGAACGCCGGCTACGGCGGCCTGTTCTGGCGCGGCCCCAGGTCGTTTACCGGGGGCGTCATCCAGTCGCCTGCCGGCGCGGGCGGCGACGAGCTGCGCGGCACGCGGGCGGAGTGGTTCGGCTTCCGCGGCAGGCACGACGAGACCGGCGACCACTCGACGGTCGTCATGGTCGACGACGCCGCGAACCCGCAGCACCCGCCGCAGTGGTTCGCGCGCAGCGAGGACTTCGCCTGCCTGTGCCCGGCGCCGTTCTTCAGCGAGGAGGTGCCGCTGCCGGACGGTGAGACGCTCCGCTTCCGGTACGCGGTCGTGATCGCCGACGGCGACCGCGGCGAGGACGGCACGGCGCTGCTGGCCAAGCAGGGACGGGCGGCGCTGGCATGACGTTCCCCGGCGGCACGTCGGTCAGCCGGCTGACCGTCTACACGGGGGCGTGCGCCGACGGCCTCGAGGGCGGCACGCCGCACCTGCACACCGCCTCCACCGAGGCGTACGTCGTCGTCGGCGGGCGCGGCGCGCTGCAGACCCTGGACGCGAGCGGCTTCAGGGAGATCGAGCTGACCGCCGGCTCGACCGTGTGGTTCACGCCGGGCACCATCCACCGCGCGATCAACCGCGGCGGCCTGGAGGTCGTGGTCGTCATGTCGAACGCCGGGCTGCCGGAGGCAGGGGACGCGGTCATGACGTTCCCGCCCGAGATCGTGGCCGACCCCGAGCGCTACCGGGCGGCCGCGACCCTGCCGATCAAGGGGCCCGTCGTGGACATCGAGGAGGCCGTCGTCCGGCGGCGCGAGCTGGCCGTGGAGGGGTTCCTGCGGATAGCGGACGCGCTGCGTGACGGCGACACGGGCCCGCTCGAGCGCCTCTACGACAGTGCCGTCGCGCTCGTACGGCCCAAGGCGGCGGGCTGGCGCGACATCTGGGAGGGCACGGTCGCCCAGGAGACCCGCCGTACCGCCGAGATCCTCGACGCCCTCGGCCGCGGCGACGGCGCCCATCTGATGCGGTCCGCGCTGATGGAGAGCCCGCAGGAAGAGCGGTGGGGTATGTGCGGCCACCTGCGCGCCCACGACGTCGCCCACCCCATCGTGCACTGATCGGCCTTCACACCCCCCACCTAGGAGCGCGGCGATGCCCCTTGTCCGCCCGATCATCCTCTTGCGCATGATGACGGCCGCCGCCATGGTCGCGGCCCTCGCTCTGCCCGCTCTGCCCGCCCGCCCCGCCGCCGCGCAGGCGGGCACGACCTACTACGTCGACGCCACCGCGGGCGACGACGCGGCCTCCGGTGTCGACGCGGAGCACCCCTGGCAGAGCCTGGCCAAGGTGAACGCCACCACGTTCGGCCCAGGTGACCGCATCCTGCTCCGCGCCGGCCAGCGGTGGAACGGCCGGCTCTGGCCCAAGGGCTCCGGCGAGAGCGGCGCCCCCATCACCGTCGACCGGTACGGCGACGGCGGCAAGCCTCGCATCGACGGCGCCGGCCAGGTCGGCGACGCCGTCCGGCTGTTCAACCAGGAGCACTGGACGATCCGCAACCTGGAGGTCACCAACGAGGTCCCGGCCACCGGGACCCCCGGCGAGAACCTGCGCGACCTGCGCGGCATCCACGTCTCCGGCGACAACGGCCAGACCCTCGACGGCTTCGTCATCGACGGCGTGGACGTGCACGACGTCACCGGCCAGGTCAACTGGATCGGCGGCAGCATCGAGAACAACGCGCCGGGCGTGCGGTTCCAGACCGGCTGGGACGGCTCGAAGAAGACCGGCGGCATCATCTTCGACACGACCGTGCCGGACATCAACGCGCCGCCGGAGCGGGCGACCGTGCTGAACGACGTGGTGATCCAGAACTCCACGGTCGCCAACACGTCGTTCGCCGGCATCGTCGTCAAGCAGTACACCGGGGACGGCAAGAACGACGCGGGCCAGACGATCGCCGAGCCCACCGGCTGGGGCACCCGGCAGAGCCCGGACGATCCCAAGTTCACGCCGCACACGAACATCGTCATCAGGAACAACCACGTCACCCAGGCCGGCACGGCGTACGGGTGCAACGGCATGTACATCACCAACGTGCGCGGCGCCCTCATCGAGCGCAACGTCGTCTACCGCACCGGCACCTCCGGCATCGAGACGTACTACGCCGACGACGTGACGTTCCAGTTCAACGAGGTGTACGAGACGCAGCAGAAGGCCGGCGGCGCCGACTCCAACGGCATCGACCCGGACAAGGGCACCACGCGGCAGGTCGTCCAGTACAACTACCTGCACGGCAACGGCGACGGCGTGCTGCTGTGCCAGTTCGCCTTCGGCGACGCCATCGTCAGGAACAACGTGATCGCAGGCAACACCCGCTACCAGATCTACCTGCACTCCGACCGGGCCGCCACCGCGAAGGTCTACAACAACACGATTTACAACGACAAATCCGCGTACCTCATCTACGGGTACGGCAGCTACCTCGAAGCCCGCTACGACATCACCAACAACCTCCTCTACTCGACCAGGCCCGCCACGCTGACGACCAGCCCCACCATCGCCTACAGCCACAACCTGTACGGCGGCGCGGACCTGGCGGTGCCGGCCTCCGACAAGGACGCGGTGGTCGCGGACCTGCAGTTCGCCGCCGCCCCCGTCGACGGCCCCTACGGCACGCCGGAGACCGGGCCCAAGCTCGAAACGGCCCATGGCCTGCGCGTCACCTCCGGATCGCAGGCGATCGACACCGGAGCCGAGATCACCGGGAACGGCGGCCGCGACTACGCCGGCACGCCGCTCTACAACGGCGGCCCCGACATCGGCGCCTTCGAGTACGTCACCACCGAGGGCGCGACGGCCGAGTCCGTCATCGGCACCGTACGCACCCCGTCAGGCGCCCCGATCACCGGCGCGACCGTGACCGTGACATTGACTGGGGCGGGCGTGACGGCCACCACCGGCGCCGACGGCAGGTACGCGCTCAAGAACATCCCGTTCGCCGACGGTGTCGAGGTCACCGCCACCAGGAACGGATACGAGAGCGCGACCGAGGCGGTGAACGTGCGCTTCGGCAACGCCGCCACCGCCCACCTGACCATGGCCTCGACCAGCGTGGTCGGCTCGGTCACCGGCCGGGTGCTGGACCAGGCCGCCCAGCCGCTGCCCGGCGCGACCGTCACCGTCAAGGACGGCGACCAGGCGCTCGGCACCGCCACCAGCGGGACCGACGGCGGCTTCACCGTGGAGAGCGTGCCCATCGGGGCGGGGTACGCCGTCCGCGCCGAGGCGGGCGGCTACACGGCCGCGACCAGGTCAGGTCTCACCGTCGAGCCGGCCACGGCGACCGACGCCGGCTCGCTCCTCCTCATCCGCCCCATCCCGTCCTACCTGGCCGTACACGACTTCGACGACCTGCCGGCCGGGCCGCTGACCAGCGGCGACGGGCTCACGGTGAGCGCGGCGGGCGGGAGCGCCGAGGTCGTCGAGGCGTCGGGCGACAAGGGCGTGCGGCTCACCCGCACGGCGAACAGCGGCAGCACCAGTGTCGCCCGGACGTTCACGCCCCCGCTCAAGGGCATCGTGACCGTGGAGGCGAACGTGATGAGCCAGCAGGCCTACACCTCCGGCAACCACTGGTGGGCCGTTCCCTACATCAGGGGCTCGGCCGGGCAGAACGCCGTCAGCGTGGCCTTCACCAAGAACACGATCGTCGCCTACGCGGGCACCACCACCAAGACGCTGGCCGCGTACGAGCCGGGCCGCTGGTACCACGTCTCCGCCGTGATCGACACCGTCAACCAGCGCTTCGACCTGCTGATCGACGGCCGTCGCGTGCTCGAGGGCGCCGCCTTCAGGAACGCGATCGACGGCATCGGGCAGATCGACTACTACGCCAACAGCAGCAACTACGGCGGCATCGACCTCGACGACATCCGGGTCTCCCACGGCGTGGGGCCGGCCCGCGACGACACCGCCCTGCTCAGCGTCGACACCAGCCACGGCGCGCCCGCCGACATGGTGCTCGACGTCCCCACGCGGGTCGCCGAGGTCGAGGTGACCGCCGTGGCGCGCAGCCCGTTCGCCAGGTCGGTGGCCATCGACGGCGAGCGTACCGACGGCGCCCAGGCCACGCGGCGTATCGCGCTCGGCGACACCGGCGCCGACGTGAGCATCGTGGTCACCGCCGAGGACGGCACCGCCAAGACCCACACCCTCCAGATCAAGCGGCGGGCGCTCGCCCAGGACACCACCCTGTCCGCCCTCGTCCCCGGCGCGGGCACGCTCGACCCGGCCTTCGACCCCGACGTGCTCGGATACGCCCTGACCATCCCGGGGGACCGGGTCGCGTTCACGCCCACCGCGCTCAACCCCAAGTCGGCGATCACGGTCCAGGACCACTCGGTCGCGAGCGGTTCCACGTCGCCCGCGATCCCGATCCCGGTCGGCGACACCGAGGTCGTGATCAAGGTGGTGTCGGAGGACGGGACGGCGGACGCGACGTACAAGGTCGAGGTCACGCGCCCGAAGCCGGAGCTGCCGCAGGACGGCGCCACCGCGCCGCCCGCGCGGGCCGCGCTCTCGACGACGAGCGGCTGGGAGAACGGCCTGCACGACGGCAGCTACGACGTGACCATGAACCTCTGGTACGGCGTCAACGCCAGCGCCTTCATCCTGTACGAGAACGGCGAGGAGATCGCCAGGCGCGACCTGACGCCGGACACCCCGTCCGCGCAGAAGGCGACGGTCGCCGTCACCGGCCGCAAGAACGGCACCTACGCCTACACCGGCGAGCTGCTCAACCAGGCCGGCCGCAGCGCCACCGCGTCGGTGAAGGTCGAGGTCAAGGACGCCGGCCCCGGCGAGCCCGTGCTCAGCTCCGACAACTGGGACGGCGACGGCGATCACACGATCCGGATGAACATGTGGTGGGGCACGAACGCCACCGTCTACCGCCTCTACGAGGACGGCGTGCTCGTCGACACCCAGCAGCTCGACGCCGCCACTCCGGCCGCGCAGAGCGCCGCCACCGTCCTCAAGGGACGGCCGGCGGGCACCCACACGTACGTGGCCGAGCTGGAGAACACGGCAGGCGTCACCAAGAGCCCGAAAGGGGGAGTGCGTGCTTGGTTCTCGCTCCGCACGGCGCACACTCGGTGGTGGTGTGCGCGGGATGCACCAGCCGCAGGGTACGGCCGTGCTTGCGCGCCATGTTGATCAGCTCGTGCTTGGTGGCGCCGATGGCTCCGTCGGCGGCTTTGCGCGCCATGGTGGACTTGGCCAGGAATTTCGGCCGGAAATCCTCCACCGCCAGGGCGTCGAAGTCGTTGACGATCTTTTTCGCACACTTGCGGCCGGTGTCCTGGCGCTGGCGGGCGACCTTCTTGTGCAGCTTGGCGGTCCGCCTCTTCGCCGTGCGGTAGCCCTTGGAGCCCGGCCGGCCCTTCGGCCGCTTTCTGCGTGCCATCATGCGCTGGTAGTGCGCGAGCTTGGCGGCGGTCTTCCTGCCGTACTCGGGGTGCGGGAGGTCGTGGTCGTCGCTGGTGGTGGTCGCGACCTCTTTCACGCCCCAGTCGATGCCGATGGACCGGCCCGCCTCGGCAAGCGGCTGTATCTCGGCCGGGATGACGAACGAGGCGTACCAGTGGCCGAGGCTGTCGCGGTAGATGCGGACGCTGGACGGGTCGGCCGGGAGGTCCCGCGACCACACCACCGTCAAGACGATCCCGCCCGCCAGGTGCAGCCGCCCGCCCTTGATCCGGAAGCCGCGCCGGGTGTAGTTCAGCGTCGGGTCGGCCAGATCCTTCTTCTTGAACTTCGGCATCCCGGCCCGCTGCCGCATGGGCAGGCGGTCTTTGATGTCCTTCAGTGCCTTGGCACGGGACTTGGCGAAGTCGCGGATGATCTGCTGCTGCGGAACCGACGCCCCGGCGGCGAGCCATTCATGCTCAGCCCGCCAGCCGGTCAGCATCTTGTCCAGCTGTGCCGGGCCGCAGGTCTTCTTGCCATCGGGGTGCTGCTTGTTGTGCAGGTACGCGGCCTTGGACTCGGCGACGCACTGGTTCCACACCCAGCGGCACCGGTCCCACTCGGCAAGCAGGGCGGCGAGCGCGGTGGACGACACGCGGAGCCGGTAGGTGAACCGGGCGTGCCCGGCATCCTCCGTCTCCTGTGGTGTCGCCACCTGCACCTCCTAACCGTCGGTGATGAGACGACCACGCTACAGAATGCCACCGACAAAACCCGGCCGCAGGCAGCGCATCGCACAGGCCATCGACGAATCGCCCTGACGGCGATTCGTCTTTCCCCGCCCCGCCACGCGCGAGTCCGGATTCCTCCCCGGCCTGAAGGCCGGGGCATCCTCCGGAGATTCTGGTGACAAAATGACCAGTATGGAAACCGGGTCGTCGCAGGCTCCTGCCTCCCCGCCGACCCTGCACGACGTCGCCCGGGAGGCAGGCGTCTCCATCGCCACGGCGTCGCGCGCGCTCAACGGCAGCGTGCGCAACGTCCGGTCGGAGAACGCCTCCCGGGTCCGGGCGGCGGCGGTCAAGCTCGGCTACGAGCCGCACCTGTCGGCGCAGGCGATCGCCAAGGGCTCGACCAGGACCGTCGCGCTCGTGGTGCGCGACGTGGCCGACCCATACTTCTCCTCCATCGCCGCCGGGGTCACCCAGGCGGCGGAGGCCGCCCAGCTCATCGTCACCATGGCGGTGGCCGAGGGGTCGCCGGAGCGGGAGCTGGAGATCGTCAAGACGCTGCGCGGTCAGCGGCCCCGCGTCATCATCGTCGCGGGGAGCCGCATCGACGGCGCCGGCACGCGGGACGCACTCGTGGAGGAGCTGGCGGAGTACCGCAACGCCGGCGGGCGGGTCGTCATGATCAGCCAGCGCGACCTGCCGTTCAGCACCGTCACCATCGACAACCACGACGGCGCGGGGCGGCTGGCGCGGGCGCTGCTCGACGCCGGCTACCGGCGGTTCGCGGTCTTCCACGCGCCCGCCGAGATCCGCACCTCCCGCGAACGGCACTCCGGCTTCGCCGCCGCGCTGCGCTCGTCCGGGGCTCCGGCGCCTGCCGCGATCGAGACCGGCTTCACCCGCGCCGGCGGCTACGACGCGGCGCGGCGGCTGGTGGAGCGGGGGTTCGAGGATGTGGAGGCGGTGTTCGCGGTCAACGACGTGATGGCCATCGGCGCCATGACGGCCTTCCGCGACGCCGGGGTGGTGCCCGGGAGGGACATCGGGGTGGCGGGGTTCGACGACATCGGCTCGGCGGTGGACGTGGTCCCCTCGCTCACGTCGGTGGCGGTGCCGCTGCGCGAGGCGGGACTCAGCGCGATGCGCCTCGCGCTGTCGGACGAGGCGACGGCCGACGTATGCCTCCCGGCGGACGTCGTCCTCCGGGAAAGCACCCCACCCCGCCCGCCGGCGTGACGGAAAAGGGATCGCGCGCCGGCTTCAATTTCGTGGCAGGTGCCCGACTTCGACGTCGGCAAGTACGACGCCAGGCTGCGCACCCTGCATGCGGACATGGAACGCGGCCACCAGCTGAGAGCAACCGCCCACCGCTTCGCCCTCCTCGCCCGCTGATCTCTAGGCGCCGACCACGATTGCCAGGTCGGCTCGGTGTCCACGACTCCGGCCAGGCGGCTCCCGCTGGCCGCCGTGCTCGCCCGGGAGTGAACCGGATTCTTGCACCGAGGGCAACAGATCAACGCCTGGGTAGGTGGTTTCTCACCCGCGCTCCCGCCGGAACCGGTGGCCGGTGCCCCAGCCGGGATGGCAGGCTGCCCGCAACCGCCCCGGTCCTCCTGCGAACGGATGGCCGGGGCGGGAACCTCCGCAGTGTTCACCGGAAGGAATGCGGCAATGACTCATGACGCCGGCCGTGTCGCGGCCAAGCGGATCAACGACCACGTGGAACTCGTACACGACGACAACCCCGACGCGATACTCGAGGTCCCCCGGCACGACTGGGAAGCGTTCACCACGGCGGTCAAGTCGGGCGCGTTCGATCTCAGAACCCTGGAGCGCGAGGCCGAGGAGAACGTGGCCTGATCACTTTCCCAGCCGCACGACGGCGCCCGCTCCCGCGCAGGGGGCGGGCGGCCGCCCACCGGAGGTCACCCCATCTAGGGGAGGCGCAGTTCGGCGAAGACGCCGCGGTGGTCGGTCCTGGGCACGTCCACGACCTCGACCCGGCGCACGGCCACGCGCTCGTCGGCCACGATGTGGTCGATGGCGATGACGGGCGGGATCGCCCGGAGGTTAGGCCAGGTCGGGGTGAGGCCCCGCCCTGCCTGGTCGGCCGCGTCCACGTAGCCGCGGCTCAGCAGGTCGCGGAAGGCGCTGTGGTCGAGGCTCGCGTTGAAGTCGCCGGCCAGCACCCGGACCGCCGAGGGGGAGGCCGGCGGCAGGGCGCCCAGGGCGGTGTTCCACTCCTGCTCCATGCGGCCCAGCGGCGGGTTGGGGTGGACGGCCACGATCTCGACCGCGCTCCCGCCGGGCAGCGCCATGGACGCGGCGGGCATGTTGTGGCCGATCGGGGTGAACAGGTCCGTCAGCTCCGTCACCGGGTGCTTGGTGTAGATGCCGCTGCCGGTCGCGCCGGACTCGGCCTGCAGCACCCGGTACGGCAGGAGCTCCTTCAGCCCGGCCGCGTCCAGCCGCTCGGCCTCGGCCGGGGTCAGCTCCAGCGTGCTGAGCACTTCGACGTCGTACTCGCGTACCAGGTCGACCACGGTCTGGGCGTCGCCCCGGCCGAACAGGTTGATCGTCAGCACCCGCAGCGGCGCGCCGTTCGCGACCGGCTGATCCGCGCCGATCACCCTGGGCAGCACACAGGCGGCCATCGTCACGCAGGCCAGCGCGGCGACGAGGGCGGCCGGGCGGTTGCGCCTGATCAGCAGGAGGGCGGTCAGCGCCGCGAGCGCCGCGCCGTACGGCGTCGCGGTCATCAGCTGGGTGACGAACGAGCCCTGCTCCAGGCCCCCGACCCTGATCGCGGCCCAGAGGGCCAGTAGTGCGACGACCGTCCATGACATCCATCGCCTGCGCCGCCGCTTCGGCGCCGGCCGATCGTCCGCCGCGGCCTGCTCGGTCCCGACTGCTGTGCTCACTCCGCCGCCCTGTCCCCGAACCGCATCACGCTTGAACTTTAAACGAATTCGGCGGCAGGTGAGCGCTCCAAGGTCGTTGACCCCGCCGCTTGATGACCTGGCGAATGCGCCGGGCAGCAAGGTAGTCGACGACATTCCCGGGACGTTCGGGCTCGACGGGCTGGCCCTCCAATCCACGTGGGGCGAGATCGTGATCGACCGCAGGACTGGCCAATTGCTCGGGAGGCAACGGCTGACTCCCGAGGGCGTTGCCTGGGGCGCCGAGATCGTCAGGAAGGCGGGCTGGAGCGATGTGCGGCCGGTGCCGCCTGCCAAATGCGTCCGCTGTACGGCCCGGCTCTAGAACACGCGCACTGGATTGCGGCGCGGCGAGCACGGAGAGTGCGTCCGTGCTGTACTTCTGGGAGGCCGCCTCGCAGGTGATCGAGCACGATGGGAGGGAATCGTGGCAGCTGTTCCTTTGCGGGAGAGGAGAGGTCGACGTGTCGAATGGCGCGCCCACCACGTGCAGTGCCGTCCGGCGCGATGGGAAGGATTATGTTGAAAGGGCTAGTTGTGCCGAGGCGAAGAGCGTTGCGACTGGCTACAGTGGCGATCGCTGCTGCGGGCATGTTGGTAGTCGGCCATATGTTCTCCCGCGCTCTCGACGACTGGTTTATTGAGGCGCTCTACGCAGAGACTCCCGCTGGGGAGGTTCCCTACGTAGCAGACACGGTCCAGTTTATCGTGTTCCGATTCCCTATAATTATCGGAATAGGTACCCTGTCGCGCTGGTCTTCCTATCGATTGCGCGATATGGTCTTTGGGGTAATCCCCATTTATGGGGAAATATTATTTATTCGGCTGTGTTGGAGGGTGGCGTTCTATCCATTCGTGGATTGGGTGCCGCGAGAGAGTGAAAGGGGTGGTCTTGAGGCCACCCCTTATGCGTCGGACGAGAAGGTCATTTCTTCCCACAGTAAGACTCATTCCGGCCGGGACTAGAGATGGGTCGGGTGGCCGGGTCGGCGTGCAATTGTCGAGTGGTATTTCGGTCGGCCGCGGTATCCTGCTGGACGAGGCATCGGAGCAGCTTGCCGGCAGCGACCAAGTCTTTGATTTCGGCGCCAAGTTAGTGTCGGATGAAAAATTTCGCAGGCAAGTGACCGACGAGTCTTGCTAGCGCTCCAGCCGGGTTTGATCCCGTGCATCCCCGTCCGGGGGATGGCGATGCACGGGATCGCCGATGTCCCTCAGGTGCGCCAGGTGACCTGGTCGAACACGGCGGTGGCCAGGGTGCCTGGGCTCCCGGACGTCACGGCGAGGCCCGCGTAGTACGGGGCGTCGCCGAAGGCCGCCAGGGTGTCCTGGCCCACTGCCGTCCAGGTCTCGCCGTCGCCCGACACGGAGGCGGTGAAGACCAGGCCCGTGCGCCGCAGCCGCAGCCACAGCGGGGCTCCGGAGAACGACGGACCGTTCACCGCGGGCGCGCTGCCGGCCACCTTGGCACGCCGGATCAACTGGCACACGCCGTTTCCACCGGCGGTCACCACCGCCCCGGCCATCAGGTCGAAGGGATTGAGTGACTTCGCCATCACCACCCCGACCCGGCCGGGTTCGCCGGTCGGCCGGGTCAGCCGGGCCGTGAACTCGGCGTCCATCCCCGCCTGACCAGGCAACCCGGTCAGCGGCACGTAGGCGAACTGGACACTGGCGCCCTGCCCGTTGACGTTGAGGTCGGCGCCCGCGCCGCGCACGGTGAAGACCCCGTTGTCATGGTGGGTGATCCCGGGGGTACGGACGATCACCACGCCGTACGTGCCGAGGAGCCGTTCGTCGTGGATGACATCGCCGAGGTCGCGGTATGCCCAGGGGGCGGGTGGGGCGGCGGCCACGGTCAGCGCGAGTGCCGCCGTTCCCGAGCCGCTCGCGTTCTCCGCCGTCAGCTGGACGGAATGCTCCCCGGCCGCGGCGGGGGTCCCGGAAATGAGACCGGTTCGGGGATCGAGGCTCAGCCCGCCGGGCAGCCCCGTCGCCGTGAACCGTACGGGATCGTCCGTGGCGCGCACGACGAGGCGGAACGGCCGGGCGGCGTTGCCGTACGCGGTCTTCGGGACGGACAGTGCGGGCGCTGCGGACGGCTGGGGCATCTGGGCGCTCACCGGACGTGAACGCGGCCCCGTTCCGGCCGTGTTGCCGCGCGCGACGACGTAGTGGTACGTGTGGCCGGGCACGCCGGTGGCGTCCACGAACCGGGTGCGGGTTCCGAAGCCGACCGGGGCGACGCCGGTGGCCAGCACCCGGTAAGGGCCTCGCTCCGTGTCCCCGCGCCACACCGTGTACCGCCCGGACAGGTCGTCGTCCCGCCACGAGAGCCGGACCGCGGAGCCGTCGCCCGCCGCCTGCACCTCGCTCACGCCACCCTGCGGCTGCGCGACCGACCAGCCGGCGCCGCCGGCCTCCACCGTGACGTTGTCGAAGCAGGCTGTGCCGGTTTCCGCGTAGTCGTCCGCGACCCCCAGGCACGAGGAGAAGGCGAGTCCCACCAGGGCGTGCCCGCCCAGCGGCAGCTCGTCCGAGCCCACCTTGGTCCACTCGTGTCCGTCCGGTGAGATCTCCCCGGTGAGGAGGGCTCCCTTGCGCGTGATCCGCACCCAGTACGGCATCCGCAGCCGGTAGCCGTCGCCCGCTGCTTCCACATAGGGGGATTCCAGCGGCGTCGCCGACTCGGGCAGCGGCCCCAGTTCGGAGATCGGGAAAGCGGCGTTAGCGGTGATCGCCGGGCGCTGTGACGGCGGCACAGGCTGGGAGCCGGTGCCGTGCGTGGTGCCTCCCGGCTTGGCCCGCACCGTCCACACCCCGCTCCAGGCGTGCAGCGGCAGACCCTGCAGCAGCATCGCCGCGTGCGGGGCGCCCGCGTCCAGCGAGCCGCGCACCATGACGCCCACCTGGGAGTACTGCGAGCTGAGCGGGAACACGATCCGCGCCGTGACGGCACCGTCCCCCGGCAGCGGCAGCCAGGCGAGGCGGAAGGAGTCGGCGTCCCCGGCGATCCCGGTGCCGCCCGCCTCCATGGTGATGCGCTCACCGTCGTACCTGGTCGAGCCCTTCGGCCGGGCAGCACCGACGTCGCCGGTACGCCAGGGAGCGGGCAGTCCCTGGGCGGCCACGACGGGCAGCGACCGGGGCCCGGTTCCGTGGCCGTTGGCCGCCGCGACCGTGTACGCGTAGGCACGGCCCGCGGCCGCGGTGCGGTCGGTGTGCGAGGTCGCGGTGAGCCCGTCCGCGAGCAGCGTGTACGCGTCGGCTTCCGGCTCCTTCCGCCACACCGCGTAGGTCTCGGCTCCGACGACCGCCGGCCACGTCACGTCGATCCCGGCGCCGCCGGATGCCGCCGTCACACCGGCGGGGGCGGTGGGCGCTCCGGCCGGCAGGCCCGATCCGCGCTCCGTACCGGCGAAGGTGAGGGTTCCCCACGACGGGTGGTCGTCGTTGTAGCCCTCGACCACGCGTGACCCGCCCGCACCCCGGAAGATCACCTTCTCGGTGTGGGGCGCGGGCTTGCCGAGACGTCCCGCGTAGTGGGCGTACGCCATCTCCCACAGCGGCCGGATCACTCCGCGCTGCCGGTTGGAGACGGCCGTCTTGATGTACTTGCCGGTGCGGTCGAGATCGGGTGTGAACGGTACGGAGTCGTCGCCGAGGTTGTAGCGGGCGAAGTACTCGAAGTTGGCGAGGATCCGGTCGTCGGCGAAGCCGAAGAGGTCCACGCCCTGCTGCCAGGCGACCTGGGCCGCGTCCGCGAGCAGTCCGACCGCGAGCTGCTCGTGGGCCTGGTCGCGGCCGGACTCCTGTCCTTGCCCGGCGGCCGTGACGATGCGGTGCAGTACGGAGCCGTTGCCGGTGCCGACCGTCGCGAACCGTATGGCGTCCTCGAACATCACCCGGTCATCGCAGAACACCGCGATGGCGAGGATCGTGCGGAGCGAGGCGAGGTCCCAGTTGCCGTTGGCGTACAGGCAGTAGCCGGACGCCGCTGGGTACCAGACGTCGGTGAAGGAGCGGACGCAGCGTTGCACCGACGCCTCGGCCCAGCCGTCGTAGCCGCTGTGCCGGAGGATCTCGGCGGCGTTGACGAGCTTGAAAGCCTGGAGTCCGGCGCCGAGCTGCCCGTCCGCGCCGGTGATGCCGGTGAGGGAGGTGGCCCAGGCGTCCAGGATGTCGCGGGCCTTGTCGGCGTGGCGTACGTCGCCGGTGATCGCCCACATCAGGGCGTTCTGGTACGCGGCGGCCGCGTCGGCGACGGCCTGGTTCGCGAAGTTGGTGGGGCCGCGGCCCCAGGTGGTGATCTGTCCGGTGTTCTGGACGGTGTAGGTGTACTGGGAGCGGGCGTGGGCGGCCATCGCGGCGAAGCCGGCGGCGATCGGGTCGCGTCCTGCCGCGACCGCGGACTTCATCCGGTCCAGGTCCTCGCGGGAGTGGAGGAGTCCGGGATGTGCGAAGGCGAACGCCTCTTCCGCGTTCAGGGCCCACGCGGGCGTGGCGGAAGCGGACAGCAGCCCGCTCCCGGCCACGGCCGCGAGCCCCGCCGCGCCGAGGAACGACCGTCGGCTGAGGGGATGCACGGTGACTCCTTGGTTCAGGCGGGGTGCCGCACGGTGATGGCGAGGGACTTCGTCGCCGTGCCCACGCCGTTCGTGGCCGAGACGGTGACCGTGTAGGTGCCGGGGACCTGCGGGGTCCCGGAGATCAGGCCGGTGTTCTTGTCGACCGTGAGGCCCTCCGGCAGGCCGTCGGCGCCGAACGACGTCGGCAGCGCGGTCGCGGTGATCAGGTGGTTGACGATCTGACGCGCGGTGGCCGCGGCCTCGCCCGCGCTGGTGATCTCCGGGGAGATCTTGGCCGCGGCCGTGGCGGAGTCCAGGAAGCGCAGGTCCTTCACGTGCTCGTTGACGAACATCGGCACCATGTCCTGGGTCAGGTACCAGCGGGGCTTCTGCATCGTGTCGGCGATGACCGTGCCATTGATCGCCAGGTTCTGGAAGGTGACGTTCTTGACGGGGCGGTCCGCGTCGTAGCCGACGATGACCGACATATTGGCGTTCTTGCCGTCGTACTTGAGGTTCCGTACGTACACGTCCTCAATGCCGCGGCCGGGGGACGCGTTGTACCGGTTGGCCATGACCCGCATGTTGATCAGCTGGCCCCAGCGGAAGTCCTCCACCCGTACGTCCTGGATGCGGACGTTGCGGATGAGGTTGCTGTCGCCGGTGTTCATGGCGAAGCAGCCCTGGTAAAGGATCTGGGGCTCGCGGTGGTCGAGCACGTCGATGTTGCTGAACACCACGTTTTCGATGACCTCGGGCTTGTCCGGGTTGCCGTGCGTGCCCATGTTCACCGGGTGCGCGACATCGGCCCAGAGGATGGAGTTGCGCACGGTGATGTTGCGGGTGTCGCCGTAGTAGTCCCAGCGGTGGGCGTAGATGGCGATGCAGTCGTCGCTGTTGCGCATGAAGACGCCGTCGATCAGGACGTCCTCGCTGCTGAACACGTCGATGCCGTCGCCCCACTGGCCGTGGCTGTAGGAGTGCAGGTTGCGGACGGTGACCTGCTTGGACTGGCCGATGGTGCAGGCGTAGCCGCTGCGCGGGTTGAGCACCAGAATGCCGTCGATCTCGATGTTCTTGGAGAACGCCGCCGTGATGCCGCCATCGGCGTTCCACAGGATGCCCCGGCCGAGCAGCCGGGCGTTCTCGACGTTGCGGAACTCCACCCGCGCCTTCAGCACCGCGCCGCCGGCCAGGTACACCGTCTTGCCGCTGGGCACCATCAGCACGTTATCGGCGACGGTGTGCACGCCAGGGCCGAAGTAGATGACGGCGGGGTCGTCCGGCTCGGGTCGCTGCGCCTCGATCGGGTTGGCGTGCAGCTGCAGGTTGTCGAAGATCTCCCCGTCTATCTCGATGGAGAGGTTGCGGGGCTCGCCCAGGGTGAAGCGCACGGTGTCGCCGGCCACCTCGTGCTTGATGTCGTACGACAGCGGGCGGATCCGCGCAGAGCCGATGGCGCCCTTGGACGACGTGACCTCGACCTCCACGGTGCCGTTGAAGTCGAAGGTGGCGACCGAGGTGTTCCGGACGATGCCGGCGCCCGTCTTCTCGTTGATGGTCTTCGTCAGGCCGCGAAGGACGGGCACCGGCTGCCACTGGCCGTTCGGGGTACGGGCCTTGACGGAGAAACTCGTGTTGGCCGGGACCCCGTTCGGGATGGGGTACACCACCAGCCGGTCGGCGACCTCGGGTCTGTCGTCCGCCTTCGCGGCGCCGGCCATCGTGCCGATCAGGGAGTATGCGGCGGCGGTGGCGCCCGTGGCCTGGATGAAGGTGCGCCGGGTCAGCCCGATGCCGTGGGGGTCGGTCATGGGGGGTC
>NZ_VCJS01000007.1 GCF_005893125.1 Nonomuraea basaltis
TTCTTGTATTTTGAGTGGGGCTATGCGTATTCTGGTATTAATGTTGCTTTTTTTTTTGTTGCCGGGGGGCTCCCATGCAGGCACCTTAGACCTTGCGTGGCGGGGCGGCCACCACCCGCCACGTCACGAAGCGGGGACGGTCGCGCTCAACGAGGCGGGGGCCGTGCTCATCGAGGCGGGGGTCGCCGCGCTCAGCTGCCAGTCGGCGCCGCCCTCCTGGCG
This sequence comes from Nonomuraea basaltis, assembly GCF_005893125.1. GTDB lineage: Bacteria > Actinomycetota > Actinomycetes > Streptosporangiales > Streptosporangiaceae > Nonomuraea > Nonomuraea basaltis. The sequence goes on from NZ_VCJS01000007.1 coordinate 223, forward strand.
GCCATGCCGGATGCGCGGCCGGGCCGCCCGGCCGTGGGCGGCGGTCGCGGGACGGCGGTGCACCCGCAGGGTCAGCAGGGAGCCTGCTTCCGTCTGCTCGAGGCCGACGTCATCGCACAGGTGCTGGATCACCCACAGGCCGAACCCGCGCGAGCCGGTCGGGTCGATCTCGGCCGCGGTCAGGTGCCGCCACGTCAACCGGCCGGCGACGTCGAGCACCTCCACGGTGATCCCGGTGCGGTCGCCGCGCGCGGTGACCGTGCCGGCGGCGCCGCCGTGCTCGAGGACATTGGTGACCGCCTCGTTGACCGCCAGGACCAGGTCCTCCAGCCGCTCCCCGCGCAGCCCGTTGCGGCGCCCGTGGACGCGCACCAGCTCGCGGATGAAGGCAAGGTCGTCGCTGATGGGGCAGCGTAGCTCGGATTCCACACTCATGATCACCAGGCCCGCCGGGTGGTCGGCAAGGGATCCGCGGGCACTTGTTCAGCTTTCCCCCGGATGGATCGTCAAACTAGCGATCTATGGGCGGCCTGGACGTCGGCGAGGCTGGTGTAGACGGCCTTGCCCTGCGCGCGGGCCTGGGCGACCATCAGGTCCGCCCCTTCGGAGGGGCCGCCGATCCGCAGGACGGCGTCGCAGCGGGACAGCAGCCGCTCGGCGACGGGATGGAAGATCTCCTGGAAGACGGCGTCGCCCGTGCGGGTGCTGCCGGCCGTCTCCAGCAGCGGCAGGGCGAGGGCCTCGCCGGTGACGGCCAGGTGCCCGGCGCGGAAGAGCGTCAGCGCGGTCTCGTTCATCGCCCGTACGTTGGCCTGGAGCTTGGCGGGGTCGTCTCCGGTGCCCGACCGGTAGGGGCCGGCGACGAGGATCATCTGCGGGCATGGCACAGCGGTCATGAAAGGGTCACTCCTCAGGATCGGTCAGGCCAGGACGACGTCGACGCCGGCCTCTCGCATGGCCTTCAAGGTCTCGGGGCCGCCGGGGTGCGTGGCGGGGTCCTCCGCGGCCGTGTCGGTGACGAAGGCGTCCACCGCGCCGAGGGGCGCGACCTGGCTGAACGCGCGCACGCCGAGCTTGGTCGCGTCCGCCACCGCGATCGCACGGGCCGCCTGGGCGAGCCCGGCCTGCTTGACGGCCGCGTCGTCCAGCGAGAACTCCGACCAGCCCTGCTCGGAGTGCACGCCGCCGATGGACATCACGAAGCAGTCGAACGCCAGTGACTCCAGCGTGCGCAGGGCCAGCGGGCCGACCAGGGAGCGCTCGCCGGGCCGGGAGCGGCCGCCGACGACGAGCAGGTCGATCCCCGGGCGGTCGGCCAGGTGCGCCGCCGCTTGCAGGCTGAGCACCGCGACCGTCAGCGGCGCCCGATCGGCCAGGTGGCCGGCGACGTGCACCGTCGTGGTGCCCGCGTCCAGCAGCACGTGCGAACCGGGTGCCACCAGCGCCGCCACGGCCGCGCCCAGGCGGTCCTTGGTGGCGGCCTGCCAATGCTCGCGGGCGGCGAAGCCGCCGCCCTCCTCGCGGGGGCGGGTGGCGACCGCGCCGCCGTGGACCCTGCGCACCAGGCCCTGGCGCTCCAGCGCGTCCAGGTCCCTGCGCACGGTCATCTCCGAGACGCCCAGGCGCTGGGCGAGCTCCGACACGGCGATGCGGTCGGCGCCCTGCACCATGCGCAGGGTCAGGTCCAGACGGTTGGCGACTCCCATGGTTCTCATTTCTAACACATCTCTGTTCAAGCTAACAAATCAATGTGAGATCACGGGAGTCGTGACCCGCCCATGTCGTCCGGAACGCCGGCAGGCGGGTGCTCATGACCAGGGCACCCGCCATGCGTCGCTGTTCCCTGATGGCAGCTTCGGTCGGTGAAAGGCGTCAGGTCGCGTCGGAGTTCTGCGCGGCCTGGTAGACGGACATGGCCTCGTTCCCGAAGAAGGGGCCGAACATGAAGTTCTGCGCGAAGTCGTACTTGAAGCTGTTGACGGAGTTCAGCCAGCCGAGCCCGGTGGACTCGTCGAACCCCTGGAACCACGGGCCGCCGCTCGATCCGCCGGTCATGTTGCAGCGCAGCCCCAGGTCCCTGGTCTGGACGGTGTCGTCGAACGCGCGCCCGCTGCAGTAGATCAGTCTCGAGCCGTCGAACGGCGCCGCAGCCGGGTAGCCGAAGGAGAACATCTGGCGCCGCCTCGGCTGGTTGAACGCCACCCCCTGCCCGCCCACGACGTCGGTCAGCGTCCGCCCCTGCAGCGGCGCGACCACCACGGCGGCCACGTCGAAGTTGATGTCCTCGCTGGCGTTCCACTGCTGCGTGGTCAGCATCCTGGCGGCCACCCACGTGCCGAACGGGCGCCGGCCGTTGTCGAAGGCCGGGACGAACACCCAGTTGCGATGGGCGGCGCCGTTCAGCTTCACGCAGTGCCCGGCGGTGATCACGACGCTCTCGTTGGCGCTGGTCACAGCCGATCCGGAGCAGGAGGAGTTCTGGCCGTCGGCGGTGGTGAAGAAGACGCGCCCGGTGGTGCGCACGACCGCGCCGCCGTCGGTCCATCGCAGGCCGGGGCTGTTCGGCACCAGGGCCTGCTGCTGGGTGCTCACGGCCGCGGTGCCGCGGACCGACCACGGGCTTCCCTGGGTGGCGGCCGAGGCGCCGCGGGTGGTCCACGGGGTGCGCCGCGTCGTGGTGGTCGAAGCGCCCTGGGTCGCCCACGGGCTGCCCTGCGTGGGTCCGCTGGACTGGGTGCCGCGTCGCGGCGTGGGCGACGACAGCGGCTGCGCCGCCAGCATGCGCTGCGACGTCCAGTACTGCTGGACGTTCCTGCGCTCCGACCAGGAGTCCGTGGCGGTCCAGCGGACGGGCCTGGGGTCGAGGCCGGCCGAGGCGCCGGCCTGGGCGGTGCCCGAGGGTACCAGGGCGCCTGCCACGACGAGCGCGGCGGCGGAGAGCAGGGCAACTCTGCGGTGCATTACGTACCTCCCGAAAACCGGAATCTGCCGTCAGGAGGTACGTACGGGGATATCTATATTTCTCAAGGTATGCGCATATGGATATGGCAGTATTACGGGATGAATTCTCCGCGATACTGAGGGTCACCACGGCCGCCGCCATCGGAGGTATGGGAGGCTCCTGGGACTCGCGCGCCGGACGAAGCCCGGCGGGGCCCTATCGCGATGGCCGGTGCAGGCCGCTCTCGTACGCGAAGATCACGACCTGGACGCGGTCGCGCAGGCCGAGCTTCATGAGCAGCCGTTTGACGTGGGTCCGGATCGTTGACTCCTCGACCACGAGGACGGCGGCGATCTCGCGGTTGGACAGGCCCCGGGCGATGAGGGCGAGGACCTCCTTCTCGCGCCGCGTCAGTTCGGCGATCTTGTGCAGGTCGGCGAGCTCGGGGGTGGGCTGCTGGGCCATGCGGTCGATCACGCGCCGGGTGACCGACGGCGAGAGCAGCGAGTCGCCGGCGGCGATCGTGTGCACGGCGGCGATGAGCTCCTCGGGCCGGGTGCGTTTGAGCAGGAAGCCGGAGGCGCCGGCGCGGAGGGCGCCGAAGATGTAGTCGTCCTGCTCGAAGGTGGTGAGGATCAGCACCCGCACGTCCGGGGCCTTGCGCGACAGCTCGCGGGTGGCCGCGATCCCGTCGAGGCCGGGCATGCGTACGTCCATGAGCACGACGTCGGGCCCGAGTCGGCACGCCTGCTCGACCGCCTCCCGCCCGGTCGCCGCCTGGCCGACGATGTCGATCGAAGGGTCGTTGGAGAGCAGCTCGACGAGCCCGGCGCGCATCAGGTCGTCGTCGTCGCTGATCAGCACCCGCGTCATGGTCGGTGGCCTCCGTAGGGGATCCGGGCGCGTACGCGGAATCCGTCCCCGGTGCGCTCGGCGTCGAGGCTACCGCCGAGCAGGGTCGCGCGCTCCCGCATGCCGATCAGCCCGTGCCCGCCGCCGCCGCGGGAGGCGCCGTCGGCGCGCACGGGGTTGGCGACGTCGAGCTCGACGGCCGTCTCGCCGAAGGTCAGCTCGACGCGGGCGCTGCCGGTTCCGTGGCGGGCCGCGTTCGTCAGGGCCTCCTGCAGGACCCGGTAGGCGGCCTGGTCGGCGGGGCCGCCGAGGGCTCGTGGAGTGCCGGAGGAGGCGAGCGTGACCTGGAGCCCCGCCGCCGTGTGGTGGGCGATCAAGGTGTCGAGCGAGGCGAGCGCGGGCGGGGCCTCGACGGCCCCGTCCGCCGAGCCGCCCGTGCGCAGGCTGCCGACGATCTGGTCGATCTCCTCGACCGTCTGCCTGGCCAGCTCCTCGATCGCCTCCAGCGTCTGGAGCGAGCGATCGGGGTCCTGAGGGTGGCGCAGCCGGGCCGCGCCGGCGCGGACGGCGATCACGCTGATCGCGTGGCCGGCCGAGTCGTGCAGGTCGCGGGCGATGCGGGCGCGTTCCTCGACGGTGGCGAGCAGGCGCTCGCGCTCGGCCTCCCGCTCAGCGCGCACGGCACGGGCTCGGAGCTCGGCGATCTGCTCGCGCCGCAGGCGGGTACGCTCGCCGGCGAACCAGGCCACGGCCCAGATGACAGGTGTGAGGGACACCACGGGGATCCCCGGCGTCTCCTCGGCCGCCGCGACGGTCGCACACACGTGGGCGACGCCCAGGCCGGCCACGACGGCCGTGGTGCGCCACGTCCAGGGGGCGCGCCGCTCCCGGCTGGCGGTGAGCAGGTAGAGCGCGGCGGCGGGGCCGAGCGTCGGGGCGGACCGGTAGTCGAGGCCCGAGAGCACCGCACTGGCCACCGCGGTGACCGCGAACACGCCGAGCGGGAAGCGCCGCCAGGCGAGCAGCGGCACCGAGGCGCACCCCAAGAGCACCAGGGCGACCGCGTCGATGGTCGCGGATCCGATATGCGGGAGGCCGGGGTGGGGGAGGAGACCGAGCCCGTGGGCGAGCAGCGTGAGCGAGCCGCCGAGCACCGCGATCGTGAGCGCGATGTCGAACAGCGCTCCCCAGAGGGGCCGGGCCGCGAAGAGCCGGTCCGCGCTGGTCTTCGAGGGCACGAACGTAGAGCGTACCTGCGCCGGCGCGGCGGGTAATCCCCCCGATGGGGGAGCCGTGTCCACGCCATGGGGACGCGGAAGATCTCCTCACGGGATGACGCGCCGCCCGGCTCCCCTCCGGTGGACTGGTGGCCGCACTGACCGGCCGATGCCAGGAGAGAAGGACGACGACCATGGCTCAACCGACCCCCGAGCGGGGATCGCCCCCGCGCATGCCCCGATGGCTGAAGACGACTGGGATCGTCGTCGGGGTCCTGCTCCTGCTGTTCGCCGTCCTGCAGTTCACCGGCCTCGGCGGGGAGCACGGGCCCGGACGGCACATGCCCGCCGTCACGGTCAGTCCATCTCAGGGCGGTGATGGATGAATCCCCGCCTCCGCAAGATCGCGCTCATCGCGCACGTCACGTGCTCGGTCGGCTGGCTCGGCGCGGTCGCCGCGTACACGGCACTCGACGTCGCGGCGGTGACCGGCGAGGACCTCGCCACCGTACGCGGCGCCTATATCGCGATGGACCTGACGGTGTCGTACGTCATCGTCCCGCTGGCCCTCGCGGCGCTGGTCACCGGCGTGGTCCAGGCGCTGGGCACCCCGTGGGGCCTGTTCCGGCACTATTGGGTCCTGGTGAAACTGGCGCTGACGGTCGTCGCCACCCTCGTCCTGCAGGCGGAGACGCGGGTCATCGACGCCATGGCCGAGGTCGCGGCCACCGGCGCCGATCCCCGCGCCCTGCCCGGCACGCTGCCGCACTCCATCGGCGGCCTCGTGGTGCTGCTCGTGATCACGATCCTTTCCGTGGTCAAACCGCCGGGCCTGACCCGGTACGGGTGGCGCCGGCAGCAGGAGCAGCGTCGCGGTCCTCGTCGCCGAGCCGGCTCGGCGATGCCGGACAACGGCCCGCGAGCGCCTGCCGCCTGAGCCCCTCGTCGCGATCGGGTTGACATGCAGCCGGTTGGCTGCCTATTGTCGGACATGCAGCTAAACGGCTGCATGTTGGGATGGCGGTAGATGGACGAGGTGTTCAAGGCGCTGGCCGACCCCAGCCGGCGCAGGTTGCTGGACAGGCTGAACGCCCGTAACGGGCAGACTCTGCGCGAGCTGTGCTCCGGGCTGGACATGGCCAGGCAGTCGGTCAGCAAGCATCTGGCCGTGCTGGAGGCGGCCGATCTGGTGACCACGGTGTGGCGCGGGCGGGAGAAGTTGCACTACCTCAACGCCGCGCCGATCAACGCCATCGCCGAGCGCTGGATCAACCAGTACGACCGGCAGCGAGCCGGCGCGCTGGCCGATCTGAAGACCGCCCTGGAGGGCAGCCACGTGGCAGGCAACGACTTCGTGTACACGACGTACATCAACACCACTCCCGAACGCCTCTGGCAGGCGCTGACCGAGCCGGCGTTCACCGAGCGCTATTGGGGAGTCGCGCTGGAGTCCGACTGGAAGGCCGGCTCGGCGGTCACCTGGAAGCTGGGCGGCGTCACGATCGAGGATTCCGAGCAGGTCGTGCTGGAGTCCGAGCCAGGTCGCCGCCTGGCCTACACCTGGCACACCTTCACGCCGGAGTTCGCCAAGGCTTACGGCCTGGACGTCGAGGCCGTCGCCAGGGCTTCCGAGGAGCCCCGGTCCAGGGTGACGTTCGACATCGAGCCGCGCGGCCGGATGGTCAAGCTGACCGTCGTGCACGGCGGCTTCGAGCCCGGGAGCGCCGTCAGAGAGTCGGTCAGCGAGGGCTGGCCCGAGCTGCTGTCCAACCTCAAGACCCTGCTGGAAACCGGAGAAACCCTGCCTGCCATGGACGAGACGGCCAGGGAGGACACGCAATCCGAGGAAGGGGCATGACCATGCCTGCAGAAACCCTGCGACTCACGCACATCCCGGCAGTGAAGAGCGACGATGCTCATCCGCAGGCCGCCCGCGGAGGCGTTCCGGGCCTTCGCCGGCGCCGGCGTCGCACGCCGGGATGATGACTCTGGTGCGACCTTCGTTACCGGGGGGATTTTAGGTTATTTGCGTGATTTCTGGTTATCTGTTGCCGCGGCCCTCCGTCTCCTGACTGCGGGACGAGAGATCGAGGTGATGGATGTACGCGCAGCCGGCCGACGCGATCGAGACCGTGCTGGCCGCCAGGGCAGGCGACCCCCGGGCGGTCGACGAGCTGGTCCGGTCCTACCTGCCGCTCGTGTACAACATCGCCGGCCGGGCGCTCGACGGCCATCCCGACGTTGACGACGTGGTCCAGGAGACCATGGCGAAGGCCATCTCCGGGCTGGCGGGGCTGCGTACCCCGGAGAGCTTCAGGTCGTGGCTGGTCGCCATCACCATGAACCAGGTACGCGAGTGGCGGCGCACCAGGGCAGGCTCCGTCACCTTCCTCGACGAGGTGTTCGGCATGGCCGACCCGGCGGCCGACTTCACCGGGCTGACGATCACCCAGCTCGGCCTGTCCGGCCAGCGCAAGGAGACGGCCGAGGCGACGCGCTGGCTCGACCTGGACGACCAGGAGGTGCTGTCGCTGTGGTGGCTGGAGGTGGCGGGCGAGCTCAGCAGGGCCGAGCTGGCGGCCGGGCTCGGCCTGACCGAGCAGCACGCCGCCGTACGCGTCCAGCGGATGAAGCGGCGACTGGAGTCCTCCAGGGCCGTGGTCAGGGCGCTGGCCGCCTCGTGCGGCGGGTTGCGGGCGGCGACCGCGGAATGGGACGGCAAGCCCGGTCCCCTCTGGCGCAAGCGGATCTCCCGGCACGTGCAGGACTGCCCGTACTGCTCCACCCTGCACGCCGACCTGGTGCCCGCCGACCGGCTGCTGGCGGGGCTGGCCTTGGTGGCGTTACCGGCGGGATTCGCGCTCGCCTCGCTCCTCAAGACCCAGGCCGTGGCGACGGGGGCGGCGGGCGCGGCCGGGGCGGCGGGCTCCGTCGCGATCAAGCCCATCGCCGCGGCGGCCGTGGGCGCGGCTCTGGTGGCGGGCGGGAGCCTGGCCGTGTACACGTTCCAGCCGGACCCGCCGCCACGCCAGGCGGCCGTCCCCGTCGTCGTCTCGTCCCCGGCCTCAGCCAGGCCGTCGCCCACCAAGGCGTCCCCCACCAGGACGAGAACACCCCGGCCACGCCTCTACGGCACCATCGTCGACGCCGTCGACCAGGCGCCGCCCAAGAACGCCCGCCCGGACCCGCTCCCCGAACGCCGGGACGGCACCATCAAGATCACCGGTAAGCACGACTACTCCCGGTTCGGCGGCGCCCCGCAGATCAACCACCGAGGCGACTACGTGACGCTCACGGGCCGGGGATATTTCCAGGTCAGGTGGGGTGTCCTGTACAGGAACAGGGCCGGCGACTTCCCGCCCGCCACGTGGACGGGGCTGAAGGGCAAGCTGTTCCACGTGGCCTCGGGAGGCGGGCGGCGCATGGACGACGAGAGTTCGCCGGGCGTCACCTGGATGGGGCCGGTCAAGCTGCCCAGGGGCCACCAGCAGATGTGGCAGAACGAGTTCTACTACCTCGACGGCAGCGTCACCTTCCACAACAACGAGGGCACCACCGACGTCGACCTCAACGTCTCGCCCAAGACCTGGCGCGACGTGTGGGCCGATCTCACCGCCAGGCCGGACCCGGCCAAGGGCATCATCCGCTACGGCCTGACCCGCGACACCGGCAACGATCGCGCCCCCGTCCCCCAGTACCTCACCCGCGCGAACCCGGCCAACCCGGCCGAGGTTCCCCAGCGATCCCGGGTCGCGGCCCGCTGAAAAGGGCGTTGTCCGCGACGGCTCCCTTGGGCCTCTGACCTCGTGGATCGAGGTGGGATCCGGCCATATTCAGGCTCCTTCCGCCCGTTGATGACACGCATCGCCAGGATGGCGATGGCAACGACCATGGGCGGCCGTAATGGTTCTGTAAGGACGAGGTAAGCCGTGCGTAAGACCTCGGGTTGAGATCCGCCCATAACGTCCCATGGGTCACATCAACTCGAAGGAGCACCTGTATGCGCCCCGTCCGACTCCTCGCAGGACTGACCGCCTTCTGCGCCGGCATGGTCGCCCTGCCGGCCACCGCACACGCGGACTCCATGACGACCTGGACGGTGAAGATCCAGAACCTGACGCCGTCGGGGTCCCAGCCGCTGTCACCCCCTGTGTTCGTCGTCCACTCGGCCGGTGTCCACGTCTGGCAGGCCGGCCGGTTCGCCAGTCGCGGCGTCGCCGCCGTGGCCGAGGACGCCGACAACCCGACCCTGATCAAGGAGGTCTCCAAGCGCCGCGGCGTGCGTGACGCGTTCGCCGGAGCGGGCGGTCCGATCGCCCCGGGCAAGACGGCGACGTACCAGGTCAAGGTACGGCCGGGCGACCGGATCAGCGTCATGAGCATGCTCGTCAACACCAACGACGGCTTCACCGGCGTGGACGCGCTGCGGCCCCGGCCGGGCTCGATCCGCACCATGGCCTACGACGCGGGCAGCGAGCAGAACCTCGAGACCAAGGCCACCATCCCCGGGCCCTGCTGCGGCAACCCGATGCAGCGTGCCCCCGAGAAGAAGGTCATCAGCAAGCACAAGGGGATCATGGCCTGCGGTGACCTGGACGCCGAGACCTACGGCTGGACCGGCCCCGTCGCCAAGCTGACTTTCACGCGCTGAACTCGACCCCCTGGGCGAGTGGCAGCGAGCCGGAGTAGTTGATCGTGTTCGTGGCCCGGCGCATGTAGCCGCGCCAGGCGTCCGAGCCGGACTCGCGGCCGCCGCCGGTCTCCTTCTCCCCGCCGAAGGCGCCGCCGATCTCCGCCCCGGAGGTGCCGATGTTGACGTTGACGATCCCGCAGTCGGAGCCCTCGGCCGAGACGAACAGCTCGGCCTCGGCCTGGTCGCGGGTGAAGATGCTGGACGACAGGCCTTGCGGCACCGCGTTGTTGAGCGCGATGGCCTCCTCCAGGGTGTCGTACGGGAGGACGTACAGGAGGGGCGCGAAGGTCTCCTCGGCCACGATCGGGCTCTGCTCGCCCATCCGCACCAGCGCCGGCTCGGCGTAGAAGGCTTCCGGCGCCTGGTCGGCGAGCCGGCGCCCGCCGCCGGCCACCAGCGTCCCGCCCTGCTCCAGGGCGGCCTCCAGCGCGGCGCGCATGGCCGCGTGCGCGCGCCCGTTGATGAGCGGCCCGACCAGGGTGCCCGGCGCCATCGGGTTCCCGATCGGCAGCCGCGCGTAGACACCGGCGAGGCGCTCGACGAGCGCGTCCGCGATGCCGGTGTGGGCGATGACGCGGCGCATGGTGGTGCACCGCTGGCCCGCCGTCCCCGCGGCCGAGAACACGATGCCGCGTGTGGCCAGGTCCAGGTCCGCCGACGGGCACACCACGGCCGCGTTGTTCCCGCCGAGCTCCAGCAGCGACCGCCCGAACCTGGCCGCGACCCGCGGCCCCACCGCACGGCCCATGCGGGTCGAGCCGGTCGCGCTGACCAGGGCGATCCCCGGGTGGTCCACGAGCGCCTCGCCGACGTCCGGGCCGCCGAGGAGGACCTGGCTCAGGTACGCGGGCGCGCCCTGCTCGGCCGCGGCCCGGTCCAGCAGGGCCGCGCACGCCAGGGCGGTCAGCGGCGTCAGCTCGGACGGCTTCCAGACGACCGGGTCGCCGCACACCAGGGCGATCGCCGCGTTCCACGACCAGACCGCGGCCGGGAAGTTGAAGGCGCTGATCACCCCGACGACGCCCAGCGGGTGCCAGGTCTCCATGAGCCGGTGGCCGGGGCGCTCGGAGCTGATCGTGCGCCCGTACAGCTGGCGGGACAGGCCCACCGCGAAGTCGCAGATGTCGATCATCTCCTGGACCTCGCCGAGCGCCTCGGAGGTGATCTTCCCGGCCTCCAGGCTGATCAGCGTGGCGAGGTCCGCCTTGTGCTCGGACAGCAGCTCGCCGAGCCGCTTCACCAGCGCGCCCCGCGCGGGCGCGGGCACGGAACGCCAGGTCAGGAACGCCTCCCCGGCCCGCGCGACCGCGTCGCCGACCGCGCCGGCGTCGACCCAGTCGAGGGCGGCCAGCGGTGCGCCGTTGATCGGCGAGGTCGTCGTGACGCCGCCACCGAGGGCGTCCACCTCCACACCGCAGCGCTTGGCGGTCTCCCGCGCCAGGGCGGCCAGCTCGTCGGCGGCGGGCAGCGTGGTCCCCATCAAAGAAATCTCCCTCGGATCAGACGATGTTGAGCTCGGGCCTGGCCCCGCTCAGGGCGAAGCGGCCGGCGTCGAGGCCGGTGACGTCCACGAACGGAGTCCGGCCCAGGTAGAGATCGCGGACCACCTCCCCGACGGCCGGGCTCATCAGGAAGCCGTGGCCGGAGAAGCCGGTGGCGTAGATGAACCTGTCGACGTCCGGGGCGGTCCCGATGAGCGCGTTGTGGTCCGGCGTCACCTCGTACAGGCCGGCCCAGCCGGTGGCGATGCCGGTCTCCATCAGCGACGGGGCGCGCCGCGCCATGGCCTCGCCCAGCCGCGGCAGCCAGGCGTCGGACCGGTCGAGCTTGAACCCGGGGGTCTCGTCGGGGTCGGACATGCCGAGGAGCAGCCCCGGGCCCTCGCGGTGGAAGTAGAACGTGGTGCCGAAGTCGATGGTGAACGTGGTCGGAGGCAGGTCCGGGATCGGCTCGGTGACCAGGACCTGCCTGCGCAGCGGGGTCACCGGCAGCTCGACGCCGGCCCACGCGCCGATCGGCTGCGACCAGGCGCCGGCCGCGCAGATCACGGTGCCGGTCTCGATGCGCCCGCCCTCGGTCTGGACGGCGACGATGCGGCCGTCCACCGTCTCGATGCCGGTCGCGGCGCAGCCGGGCAGCAGCCGCGCGCCCAGCCGCCGGGCGGCGCTCGCGTAGCCGAGCACCACGGACTCGGGCGTGCAGTGGCCGTCGCTGGGGGAGTAGGCGGCGGCGAGCAGCCCCTCGGTGTCGATCAGCGGCGACAGCTCCGCGGCCTCCCGTACCGAGATCATCCGGCTGGGCACGCCGAGGTCGTTCTGGATCGCGACGTTCTTCTCGAACTCCGCGACCGACTCGGGGGAGTCGAGCAGGAACAGGTAGCCCACCTTGTGCAGGTCGATCTCCTGCCCGAAGCGGTCGGCGAAGGTCTCGAACGTCTCCAGGCTGCGTACGGCGAGCTCGATGTTGACCCGGTCGGAGAACTGCGCGCGCACGCCCCCGGCTGCTTTCGACGTCGAGCCGGAGCCCAGCGGCCCCTTGTCGATCAGGACCACGTCGCTCACCCCGGCCGCGGCCAGCGCGTAGGCGGAGCTGACGCCCATGGCGCCGCCCCCGATGATGACCGCCGAGGCATACGAGGGCAGTACTCGTCCCATTGATCGTTCCTTTCGCGGTTCCCGCGTCTAGCATTGCTTATCGGACAGAGCCGGAGGAAGCGGTCAAGCGCTGACATCTATGTGCGTGGTGGAAGAAGTTCTTATGCTCCGGAGACGCCGGGAAGATCGTCCTTCAGCCGGTCCGCCGCCTGGCGCAGGGCCTGCACCGCGCCGGTCACCGCCGGATTCGTGAGCCGGTGCACGGCGGCGATCCACCTGCGCGCCTCGACCCCGTCGAGCCTGGCCGTGGCCACGCCCTCGCTGGGCAGGTGCGCGAGCGCAGGGACGAGCGCGACGCCCAGGCCGGAGCGTACGAAGCCGCGGATCACGCCGTAGTCGTTGCTGCGGTGGTCGACCTGCGGCTCGAAGCCCGCCCGCGCGCACAGCCGGCGCAGGCAGGAGGCCCCGGCGGTGCCCTCCCGGGTGGACACCCACGTCTCGTGCTTGAGGTCGTCGAGCGCGACCGTCCCGGCGGCGGCCAGCGAGTGCCGCTCGGGCAGCAGGAGCAGCAGCTCCTCCGCCAGCAGCCGGATCTCCTGCAGATCCCGCGGCCAGGCCCGGGGCACCAGGTCGTAGCGGTAGACCAGGGCCAGGTCGAGCTCTCCCGCCCGGACCAGCGGGATCAGCTCGTCGGGCTCGCCCTCGTCGAGGACGGTCTCCACCGACGGGTGCGTCTGCGCGTACGAGGCCAGGGCGATCGGCAGCAGCCGCTGGCTCGCCGTGGGGAAGCTGCCCAGCCGGAGCCGGCCGATCGTGCCCTCGGACATGCCCCGCACGTCCTCCTCCAGCGCGTCCAGCGCGGCCAGCACGTCGTAGGCCCGCAGCACGAGGTAGCGCGCCGCCGGCGTCGGCGTGATGGTCTGGGCCCCGCGCTCGAACAGCGGCATCTTGACCGCCCGCTCCAGCGCCGCGATCTGCTGCGAGACCGCGGACCCGGTGTAGCCGAGCCGCCTGGCCGCGGCGGCGAACGAGCCCGCGTGCAGCACGGCGGTCAGCGTGCGCAGGTGCAGCGGATTGAGCATAGGCAATATTACGGCAGCCGGTCGGCCAGGAGCTGCGCCAGGTGGATGCCCTGCCGGGGCGACAGATCGGTGATCTGCGTGCGGCAGGAGAATCCGTCGGCGAGAACGGTGGTCTCCGGCCCGGCCTGCCGCAGCGCCGGCAGGAGCTGGTGCTCGGCCACCGCCACGGACACCTCGTAGTGCCCCTTCTCGACGCCGAAGTTGCCGGCGAGACCGCAGCATCCGCCCAGCCGGCGAACCTCCGCGCCCGCCTCTCGCAGCAGCCGGGCGTCCTGGTCCCAGCTCATGACGGCGTGGTGGTGGCAGTGCGGCTGGGCCACCACCGGCGCCCCGCTCAGCGCGGGCGGCTCCCAGCCGGGGGTCTCCGACAGGAGCTCGGCCAAGGTCCGGGTCATGTGCGCCACCGGCGCGGCCGCCGCCGCGTCCACCAGCTCCAGCGCGTCCGAGCGCAGGACCGCCGTGCACGACGGCTCCATCCCCACGATCGGCACGCCTGCCCCGGCGGCCTCGGCCAGCTCCGCGACCGTACGGCCGAGGATCTTCTTGGCCGCGTCGAGCTGGCCGGTGGAGATCCAGGTGAGCGCGCAGCACTGGCGGCGCGCGCTGATCCGCGGCCGGTAGCCCGCGGCCTCCAGCACGGCCACGGTGGCCCGGCCCACCTCCGGCGCGAAGTGGTCGGTGAAGGTGTCGACGAACAGCAGGACCGGCTCCCCCGACGCCGGACGCCGGCTCCTGTTGAACCACGCCCGGAACGTCTGCCGCGCGAACGCGGGCAGCGTTCGCCGCGGGTCCACCCCGGCGAGCGCCAGCGCCGGCCGCCGCAGGGCGGGCGTTCGCAGGGCCGCGTTGACGGCGCGCGGCATCCGGCCGGCCAGCCTGGCCCACAGCGGCAGCCGGCCCAGCGAGTAGTGCGCGGCCGGGCGCGGCCGCCCGCGGTAGCTCTGGTAGAGCACCTCGGACTTGTACGCGGCCATGTCGATCCCGGTCGGGCAGTCCGAGGCGCAGCCCTTGCAGGACAGGCACAGGTCGAGGGCCTCGTGGACCTCGGGCGAGCGCCAGCCGCCGGAGACCGCCGAGCCGTTGAGCATCTCCTGCAGCGCGCGGGCGCGGCCGCGGGTGGAGTCCTTCTCCTCCTTGGTCGCCAGGTAGGACGGGCACATCACGCCGCCGGTCGCGGCGTTGTCCGCGCGGCACTTGCCCACCCCGGTGCAGCGGTGCACGGCCTGGCCGAAGTCGCCGCCGTCGTGGCGGTAGGCCAGGGCGAGAGGGCCGGGTGCCGGGCGGGCGGCCGGGATCCGCAGGTCGGCGTCGAGGGGGCGGGGCCGTACCAGCACGCCGGGGTTGAGCACGTCGCCCGGGTCGAAGATCGCCTTGACCCGGGCGAACAGGTCGAGGGCCGCTTCGGAGTACATGAGCGGCAGCAGCTCGCTCCTGGCGCGGCCGTCGCCGTGCTCGCCGGACAGCGAGCCGCCGTAGCCGGCGACCAGGGTGGCCGCGGCGACCAGGAAGTCCCGGAACACCTTGCGCCCGCCCGGCCGGTCCAGCGGCACGTCGAGCCGGATGTGCAGGCAACCGTCGCCGAAGTGCCCGTACGGCAGGCCGGTCACGCCGTGCCCGGCCATCAGCGACTCGAAGTCGCGCAGGTAGCGCCCCAGCATCGCGGGCGGCACGGCGGCGTCCTCCCAGCCCGCGTGCGCGGGCAGCCCGGCGGGGCTGCGTCCGGACAGGCCCGCGCCGTCCTCCCTGATGCGCCAGAGCGCCGCGGCCCGCGCCCGGTCGGTGACGATGAGCGCGTCCACGCCGCCCGCCGCCACCCTCCCGGCCCGCTCCAGCACCTCGGCCTCGTCGTCCCCCGCGACCTCGACGAACAGCCAGGCGGCCCCGCGCGGCAGCGGCGGCACCGCCTGCGCGCCGCGCCGCCGGCGCACCACGTCGACGATGCGCGCGTCGATGCCCTCGCAGGCCGTGGGCCGGTGCTCCAGCACGGCCGGCGCGGCGTCCCCGGCGGCGGCGATGTCGGCGTGGCCGAGCACCACCAGGGCCCGGTACGCCGGGTCGGTCACCAGCGCCACCGTGGCCTCGGTCAGCACGGCGAGGGTGCCCTCGCTGCCCACCAGCAGGCGGGCGACGTCGAACCCGTTCTCCGGCAGCAGGTGCTCCAGCGCGTATCCCGACATCTGCCGCCCGAACCGGCCGAACTCGGTCCTGATCGTGGCCAGGTTCGCCCTCGCCAGCTCGCGCAGCGCGGCGGGGCCGTGTTCAGCGGGAAGGTCAAGTGCCGTTCCGTCGCCCGCCACGGCCTTGAGCCCGGCGACGTTGTCGGAGGTGCGGCCGTAGCCGAGCGTCCTGGAGCCGCACGCGTTGTTCCCGATCATGCCGCCGATCGTGCACCGGGTGTAGGTGGAGGGGTCGGGGCCGAACCTCAGCCCGTACGGGGCCGCCGCCAGCTGCAGGGCGGCCTGGACGACGCCGGGCTGGACCACGGCCGTGCGGGTCCCGGCGTCGACCCGCAGCACCCGGTTCATGTGGCGGCTGAAATCCAGCAGGAGCCCGGGGCCGACCGCGTTCCCGGCGACCGACGTGCCGCCGCCGCGCGCGGTCAACGGGATCTCGTGGCGCGCGCACAGCTCGATCGCGGTGGCCACGTCCTCGGCGGATCTGGGCCGGGCGACCAGCAGCGGCGGCACCCTGTAGAGCGAGGCGTCGGAGGAGTGGATCGATCGCGAGGTGGAGTCGGTCAGCACGTCGGTGACTCCGCGCCGGCGGAGGTGGGTCGCGAGTGCGGCAGCCCGATCCATAAGTGGCATGTTACATGCGACGATATCTCGATCAAGCCCGGACGCTCCGATGAGTGCATGTAACATGCCACTCACTCGAGGAAGGAAGGCACGATGGTCGACTCGACCTCACTCCGGGCGGCCTTCGCCCGGCGCCTGTCGGCGATGTACGGCACGGAGGTGCCCGCGTACAACACGCTCGTCGACGTCGCGCACGAGGTGAACCGCGAGGTGCTGGCGCGGATGGGGGCCGGCGCCGAGCGGCTCGGCTCCATCGGCCGCGTCACCGCCGAGCGGCACGGCGCGATCCGGGTGGGCACCCCGGCCGAGATGGCGCAGGTCGCCCGCATCTTCGGCGCGATGGGCATGTACCCGGTCGGCTACTACGACCTGCGCGAGGCGGCCCGCAGCTCCGTGCCGGTCGTCTCCACCGCGTTCCGTCCCGTGGACGCGGCCGAGCTGGCCGCCAACCCTTTCCGCGTGTTCACGTCCATGCTGGTGACGGGCGACCGCCGGTTCTTCAGCGCGGATCTGGAACGCAGGCTCGGCGAGTTCCTCGGGGCCCGCCGGCTGTTCCCGCCGCGGCTGCTCGACCTGGCCGACCGCGCCGAGGCCGAGGGCGGCCTGGACGACCGGGCGGCCGAGGAGTTCCTCACCCTCGCCACGCAGGCGTTCGAGCTGTCCACGGAGCCGGTCTCGCGCAGCTGGTACGCCGAGCTGGAGCGCGTCTCCGCCGTGGCCGCCGACATCGGGGGCGTGGCGAGCACGCACGTCAACCACCTGACCCCGCGTGTGCTCGACATCGACGCCCTCTACGCCCGCATGAGCGAGCGCGGCATCGCGATGATCGACGCCATCCAGGGACCACCCCGCTGGGACGGCCCCGATCTCCTGCTGCGCCAGACCTCCTTCCGCGCGCTGGCCGAGCCGCGGCTGTTCCGGGAGGACGACGGCCGTTTCGTGCGGGACGACCTGCGGGTGCGGTTCGGGGAGGTGGAGGCGCGGGGCATCGCGGTGACGCCCGCCGGACGCGCGCTCTACGACGACCTTTCCGCGGAGGTGGACGGCGCGCTCGCCGGGCAGCCGGTCACCGCGGAGGAGCGCAACGCCGTCGCCGCGAAGCTGTGGGCGGATCGGGTGCCGCGCACCGAGGCCGAGCTGGTCGCCGGCGACCTCGCCTACTTCACCTTCCACGTCCTCGGCACGCGCCCGGGGTCCGCGCCCCCGGCCGACCTCGCCACTCTCCTGGCGGAGGGCTGGGTCGCCGCCCGGCCCATCGTGTACGAGGACTTCCTGCCGCGCTCGGCCGCCGGGATCTTCCAGTCCAACCTGACCTCCGACGGCTCCAAGGACGTGACCCGGTCCGGCGCGGACTTCGGCGCCGAGGCGCTGGCCGGAGTCCTCGGGCGTCCCCTGCACGACCCCTACGAGCTGTACGCCTCGATCCGGGCGGCGTCGCTGGCCCGCGTACGCGAGGAGCTCGGCCTGGACCAGGAGATCTGACCTCGGATCACGGCTCGTCGACGATGGCCGCCCACAACGCGTCCACGTCGACCGGCTCCCCCTGGGCTCTGGCCGCCTGCCTGGCCAGGATGAGACCGGTGTTGGTCAGGTGGGCCCGCATCGCGCGCACCGCGCCCCCGGCGTCCGCCGCCGCGACGGCCGCCACGATCGGCTCGTGCTCCTCGTGCACCTGCCGCAGCGTGCGGGACCGGTCGTCGGTGGACGTGCCGAGGATGCGCATGGTGTCACGCAGCCCGCCGACGATCGCGCGGGCCCTGCCGTTGCCCGCCGCGACCAGGATGTGGTCGTGCAGGGCCTGGTCGAGCTGGAAGAACTGGGACTCGTCACCCGCGCCGACCGCGGCCGCCATCTCCTCCATCGTCGCCCGCAGGGCCCCGCTGACGCCGGCGGAATCGCCCCCGGCGGCCCGCCGGACGGCGGGCAGCTCCAGAGCCAGCCGCACCCCGAAGATCTCGACGATCTCCCTCGGATGCGGCAGCACGACGCGGAACCCCCGGTTGCGCTCGACCTGCACCAGCCCCGCCTCCGCGAGCCGCAGCATCGCCTCGCGCACCGGGCTCCTGGAGACGTTGAGCTGCTCGGCCACCTGGTAGACGGAGTAGAGCCGGCCGGGGACCATCGCGCCGGTGTGCACCGCCCGCCGCACCTCGGAGATCACCTGCTCGGCCAGCGACCGCCCCGCCTGCGGCAACGGCTGCAGCTTCAGCTCGGCGTGTTCGCGGGTCGGGGGCATAGCGGCATGTTATCGGGGCGGAAGCGGTCGCGATCACGCGAGCCGGAGATGGGCAATTCTTCACCGATTCTTTTCCGGTACGGGAAATTTGGCTTCGGTGTGGCGTTGTGGCGTCATTCAGGCCGGATGTAAACCTGTAGACGCCATGCGGGTCTCGTTGGGGATTCGTATTCTGAAAGGAACCAGACTTTGTTCACGCCCATTTTCCATTCAGAATCCTCGGCCACTCCTGTCCATCCGAAAGCACGTCACGCGTTGCGGGCGGCCCTGAGCGGCTCTCTTTCGCTCGCCCTGGTCGCGACCTTGACCCCGCCGGTGCGGGCGGATGATGAGCGCGACGGGTGGTGCGAGCCGCGCCTCTTCATCAAGAGGCACCGCCTGTCCCCCCGGAATTTCTTCATTCCTCGCACCCGCTACATCGACGGCCCCGGCGGCGAGATGACGGTGTCGGTCACGCGGGAGCACGAAGTACTCGCATTCCTCGAGACCGAGAAAGATCGGCGAAAGGAGTTCAGAGACGAGCGGGGAGCCGAGAACACCACCGAGCGGGGAGCCGAGAACACCACCGAGCGGGGAGCCGAGAACACCACCGAGCGGGGAGCCGAGACCACCATCGAGCGGGGAGCCGAGACCACCACCGAGCGGGGAACCGAGACCACCACCACGCAGGCAACCGAGATCCCCACCGACGGTGGAACCGAGACCACCACCAGGAGTGACACCGCTTCCACTAACAGGAGTGACACCGCTTCCACTAACAGGAGTGACACCGCTTCCACTAACAGGAGTGACACCGCTTCCACCACCGAGAGTGAAACCAAGACCAGCACCGAGGGTGAGACCGAGATCACCGCCGAAGAGGTGATCCGCGCCTTCCGAAGGGAGGGAATTGTCCACCTCGAAGAGCGGCATAAGGTCTTCAGCGGCCACGACTACACCCGCGAGATCAGCGAGGGAATGTACGGCAATATGTGGTACCGCGTCTTCGGCTACCGCATCGGCTGGTCGGCCTGGTCCGTGCTCCGCACGTGCCGCCACGTCAAGGTCACCTCCGGCATCGCCAACGTGCCGGCCAAAGTGGAAGGCTGGCGCTACTGGGAGACCAAGCACCCGATGTACAAGGGCCGCATGCTGTCCGTCAAGTGATGAGACAAAGCCCTGCCGGGAGGGGACGACGGCGCGCCCGTTCACCCATCGCTATCCGAGGTACGCCTCGCGGACGCGGGGGTCTTCAAGCAGCTCCCCGCCGGGACCGGCCAGAGCGGCGGGCGAGGTCCAGCCCGGCCATCGGGACGGGATCAGGGGCGGATCGCGCCGAGCAGGCGGTTGCGCCAGTAGTCGTCGAGATCGACCACCTTGACGACGTCTCCGGTCTGGGGCGAGTGGACCATCTTCCCGTTGCCCGCGTACATGCCCATGTGTCCCAGCCCTTTGCTGAAGAGCAGGTCGCCGGGCTCCAGCGCGGTCAGGGGGACGCGGCGATCGGCGCCCCAGCTCCACTGGGTGTAGGTCGTGCGGGGCAGCTCGACTCCTCCGGTACGCCAGGCGGCCTGGGTGAAGCCGGAGCAGTCGAAGGAGTCCGGTCCCGTGGCGCCGTACCGGTAGGGCTTGCCGACCTGGGCGAAGGCGAACTGCAGCGCCAGGCGGGCGTTGCCGGAGGCCGGGCCGGTGTACTTGATGCCCACGCTGTTGGGGTTGCCGGCGTTGAAGGAGCCCAGCCTGCGCAGGAGCTTGGTCTGCTGGTCGACCAGCTTGTCGACCTTCGTCTTCTCCCCGCGTACCTTGTCGCGCGCGGTCTCGGCCTCGGCCAGCACGCTCTTGGCCGCATTACGCCGATCGCGCAGGTCCTTGGTCGACTTCTCGAAGGCCCGCACCTTCGCCGCCCTGTCCTGCGCGATCTGATCGAGCGAGGCCATGCCGCTCAGCAGCGCTTCCGGGCTCCCCTCGCCGACGAACCGCCGCCACCCCAGGGAGGCGCCGTTCTGGTAGTCGCTGACCGCCGCGGTGATGAGGTCCTGGCGCAGGTCGTCCACCTGCGTGCTCTTGCTGGCGAGCTCGGCGTTGAGCACGTCGAACTTCTTCTTGGCCTTCTTGAAGGTCTCAGTGGCCTGGTTGTACCGCTCGACCATCTGGTCGGCCTGCTCGTTCAGCTTCACCAGCTTGGCCCTGGCCTTGGCGGGCGACGGATCGGCGGCGGCGCTGCCAGGGTTCGCGACCGCTGCGGCCAAGGCCAGCGCCGCTGCCACTGCTGTTCGCCCAACCCATCTCGGCGCTGCCACTACGAAGCCTCCTCGTATATCTCCAACCCGGGGCGAAATAGTACAGAAGCGAAGAGGCTGGTTTGCCTGTTCGCGGCATTTACCCCTCGGTGAGCTGGACGTACTGTCCGGAATAACGGACGGTCATACCAGCTCATGTGGAGATACGCGCGCAAGGCCCGGAGCGTTCAGCGCCCGGCTCCTGTGCCAGAGCAACAGCGTCTTGAACGGCGGTCCGGCCGTCATGAACGGGCGATGGGCGCTGGAAACGCCGGGTTCACGGGGAGGCGGAGAGGGGGAGGTAGCCGTGGGCGACGATGTGGGAGGCGCGCCGGGCGTAGAGGGCGGGGTCGTCGGGTGCGGTGGTGGACAGGCCGTCGACGTAGCGGTTGTACATGCAGAACGCGGCGGCGATCAGGACCGTGTCGTGGATCTCGACGTCGGTGGCTCCGGCCTCCCGGGCTGCCGCGATGTCCTCGGGGCTGACGGCGGCTCCGCTCCGCTGTACGGCCGCCGCGACGCGCAGCAAGGCCCGTAGCTTGCCGGAGATGGGGGCGGTGTCGGGGGCCGAGCAGGCGTGGGCGACCACCGGCTCACCCCCGGAGAGCTGGGCGGCGGCGAAGGCACCATGGGACATCGCGCAGAAGCGGCACCCGTTGAGCGTGGAGACGTACGAGGCGATGAGCTCGCGCTCGCCCCGCGACAGGGTGTTGTCGCCGCGCAGCAGGACCTCGGCCAGCTCGTTCAGCACCCTGCCGGTCTCGGGACGGTACCGCAACAGCCCGGTGATGCCCGGAGCGTCGTTGCCCAGCTCGATGTACGGCATCGGATTCCTCCCGAGGGGTCGTGGGGTCACCTCCTTGACTACCTCACGGCAGATGCGGCAGGAAGGCCCACACGCGCCGCGCCTTCGGCCTGGCCCCCGAAATGGCAGGCCGGTCGGGCGGCGCTCAGCGGCCGGGCATCGGCAGCAGGGCGAGGTGCTCGCTGGTCACCAGGTCGAATCTCAGCGCGAGGGAGACCAGCGCGTGGCGCTGCCAGTCGGCCTTGCCCTCGCCGCCCTGCGGGCTTTTGACGTGCAGCTTCTTCTCGGCCAGGTATCCGATGTGGAAGCCGATGGCGGTGCGGCTCAGCCCCAGGTCGGGGAGCCTTTCGATGATCTCGGGAATCGTCGGGATGCGTGACGTCGACGGGTCGCGCAGGCGCGGCTCGCACAGCGCCACCAGGATGCGGAAGTATTTGGCGTTCCGGTCGAGGGGGTAGGCGACCTGCGTGGCCTCGCCGCCGTCCGCGTGGAGCGGCGGCACATGCACGTGCTGCGGCGCGAACACCAGGAACGAGACGGTGCCGTCGACCGCGGGCAGGCTCACCCGGGAGAACTCGAACGGGATCGGCGCGCCCATGCGGCCCGGCGGTACCTTCACGAACTCCCCGCCGCCCTCCGGGTTCTCCACGACGTACGTCTTCGACGTGCTGAGGTTGGAGAGCAGCCAGTAGTCGCCCACTGCGACGATCTTGCCGGCCCGGCGGGAGACCGCGGGGTCGTCCAGCATGATGTCCACAGGGGAGCCGGGTGTCCCGCGCCCGAAGAACGCCTGCTCTCCGGGCGCGAGCTCCAGCGAGTACGGCCGGTCGTCGGTCGGCGCAGCCGCCATCTGGATCAAGATCGTGCTGTGCATCGGCGGGACCCTACTCGCATGCCGGTGAAGGTGTCCAGGTCATTCGGGCAGCGGCTTGCCCCCAGGGCCGCGGCACGTGCGCAGGCCGGAGTCGGGCTCGTTGTTGCCGCCGCCGCGGAAGTAGACCTCGTTGACGTACCCCCACTTGTTGTTGTCGGCCATCGTGGAGGCCCACCAGTAGTTGCGGTAGCCGCCCAGCTGGTAGCCGGCGCCGGGCTTGTGACACAGGTACCAGTCGGCCCCCGACGGGTTGATGTAGCCGACGATCTTGCCCTTCGCCGGTGACGCGTGGACCGGGATGCTCCCGCTCGGCGACCAGTCGGGACAGTTCTGGACCGTGAGGCCGTTGTGCTGGTACTGCTTGCCACACGGCTGGGTGTCTCCCGCGGCGGCCTGCGCGGCCGGAGCGGCGGCGGCGAGACCCGCCAGCGCGAAGGACATGGCGATCGCGGCCCGTCGGATGCTCATGATGTTTCCCTCCCCTTTTCGGTGTCGCTGCGTCGATCGTGCGGGGCGGAGGGCGGTTCCGTAACCTGGTAGCTGCCAGGGCACGTGGACGAACCCCTGACCATCGGCCATGATGAGCTGAATGACGGCTCCTTCCCACGCAGGTCGTTACCGGATCGAGCAGCTCATCGGCGTCGGGGGTTTCGCCTCCGTCCACCTGGCCCACGACGACGAGCTGCGCTCGCCGGTGGCGGTCAAGATCCTCGCGGACAACTGGGCCCGTCAGACCGGCGTGCGCGAGCGCTTCATCCAGGAGGCGCGGCTGCTGCGCAGGGCCGACTCACATCTGCTCGTGCAGGTCTTCGACATCGGCGAGCTCGACGACGGCAGGCCGTACTTCGTGATGACGTACGCCGACCGCGGCACCCTGGAGGAGCGCCTGGCCGGGCGGCCGCTCACCGTCGACGAGACGCTCCGCCTGATGCGCGGCATCTGCCAGGGCGTGGCCGTGCTGCACAGCATCGGGGTCGTCCACCGCGACCTGAAGCCGTCCAACGTGCTGTTCTGCTCGCGGCCCGAGGGCGGTGAGCGGGTGATGGTGGCCGACCTCGGCATCGCCAGGTCCACCGACCACCTGAGCGGGCTGACGCTGCCCGCGGGCTCACCCGGCTACCAGGCCCCCGAGCAGCTCTACTTCGACGGGGCGCCGGACGCGCGCGCCGACGTGCACGGCCTGGGGGCGCTGACGTACCACATGCTCACCGGCCAGGTGCCCGCCAAGCCGGAGCGGCGGGTGCCGCCGAGCGCGCTGCGGCCCGAGGTGCCGGAGGCGATCGACGCCGCGGTGATGCGCGCCCTGGATCCCGACAGGGAGGCGCGCTGGGCCGACGCCGCCGGCTACGCCGCGGCCCTGTCGTCGTCGACCGTCACCCTGCCGGAGAGCCCGTCCGGGGAGGGTCCGTCTGAGGAGGGTCCGTCCGGGGAGGCCCCGTCCGGGGAGGGTCCGTCTGAGGAGGGTCCGTCCGGGGAGGCCCCGTCCGGGGAGGGCCCGGCCGAGGTGGAGCGGCCGCGCGAGGGTCGTAGGCCGACGCGGCGGATGGCGATCGCCGGCGGCACGGCGGCGGCCGTCGTGGCCGCGGCGGCCGTCACAGCGGTGGTCGTCAACAGCGCCCAGACCCCCGATTCGCCCGGCGGCGGCGCCGACGCCACGACAAGCCCGCCGCCCGCGAGCGCCGAGGCCAGCACCTGGCTGCGCGACGACTCCGACATCCCCCGCCGGTATCGCCGGCTGATCGTGCAGGCGGGCACGTACTGCGAGCAGCCCGGCCTGAGCCCCGCCCTGATCGCCGCGATGCTCAAGGCGGAGTCGGGCTACGACCCCGGCCTGTCCGATCCGGGGAACAACGAGTACGGCATCGCCAGGTGGACGCCCGAGGTGCTGTGGCACTGGCAGCCGGGTGGACTGCAGAGCCCGAAGCCCACGCCGCCGCTCAGCCCCGAGTTGTCGATCGTGTCCATGGGGCGGTTCATGTGCACCCTGGGCCCTCGGGTCCAGGATCTGCCCGGCGAGCCCGCGCTGAAGCTCGCCGCCCTCTACCGCAGCGGCGTCGACCCGCTGAAGCGGGCGGGCGGCATCCCCGAGCGGTGGCGCGATTACACCGACAGGGTCTCTCGCTACATGCGTGACTACCAGCCGGCCTGAGCGTGGCCGTGCAACGGCAGTCTCAGGGCGGCACCGGTCGGGCAGACCTCTCGCCTACCTGAACGCCGACGGGGCCGCCCATCCCGCCATGTCGGCGGGACGGACGGCCCCGGTGATGCGTCGGTCAGCCCTGGTACTGCGGGTAGCCGTAGCCCACGACCTGCGACGTGGGCCGGATGCGCTCTTCCACCCGCCCGTTGCCGGTGTTGCCCTCGATCGTGGAGATCGTGCCGTCCTGGTTGTCCTTCACGACGAACCCCATGTGGTTGATGTCGGTGAGGTCCTTGCTGCCGCTCCAGGAGAAGTAGACGACGGCGCCGGGCTTGGCCGTGGTGCCCCAGCGGCCGTTCTCCTCGAACCACTTGGCGTAGGAGACGGTGTAGGCGTCCCAGCCGACGGTGGGCCGGGCGCCGACCTTCTCACCGACCCAGGAGACGAACATGGCGCACCACGGGGCGTTCGCGTAGGAGCCGATGCTGCCACCGTCCCGGGCCACGGTCTCCTTCGCGCGAGGCGAGGACATGTACCACTGGTGGAACGGCGTGCCTCCGCCGGCCGCGTTCTCGGACACGCCCACCTGGGACTCGGCCACCTTGAGCACCGCCGCGGCGGTGATCTGGCGGGGCTTCTGCGCGACGGCCGCGGCGACTGGGGCACGGTCACCCGTGTCGTCGGCGGCGAAGGCGGGGCTTCCGGCGAGGAAGGCGCCGGCGGCGACAGCCGCTCCCACCGCGATCCGCGAGATGTTCATCGGGCTGAGGGCGTGAGAAAGAACGTTCTTGGCCATACTGAGATTTACTCCTTGCTTCCATGCCGCCTACCGGGTTAGCTGACGGGTTCGGGCGTGGAAGTGCCCTACGGAAGGTCCATGTGGATGTTCCGATTCACCCCAACGGAATTGGGTCCCCGGTTCCGCTTTTCTTCTTCGCGGATTCGGCGGCCGTGCCTGCTCTGCGGGCCTCATGCCTGCGCAGGTCGAGCACGGTCTCGGCGAGATCGGACGCACACGCCACGCAAAGCGCGGCACTGGTTATGCGCCTCAAGTCCTCAAAGGTAAGCAATTCGCATAGGGCAGTGCAAGTCAGGTTTGGGGGAACGCCATGAAATCCCCTATCTGGTAGGGGTTTGCGAGCACAATTCTTTACCTATGGGCCCACTCTGATACCGCCGGAAACGCGTCGCGCCCCCCGGCCGTCCACCACTCTCGCCGGCTGACGTGACCCCCTCCGGCACGTCCGCCTGAGCCCGCTGAACCGGCTCAGGGTGCGCGCAGCCCGGCCAGGGTGAGCGCGACCAGCCGCTGGACGGCCGCCTTGGACGGCAGGACGGCGGCTGCCTGCAGGGCGTGCAGGCAGAACGTGGCGAGTTCGTCGGCCGCGACGTCGTCGCGGATGTGACCGGCCCGGGCGGCGTCGGCCAGCGCGTCGCGCAGCAGGTCGTGCAGCCGGCGCTGGGCGTGGCCGACATCCTCCGGCCGGTGCAGGAGCGCGATCAGGTCGGGGCCGAACGCCTGGTGCTTGTCGTGCCGTCCCCGCTGCTGGTGGATGACGGCGTACGCCTCCAGCATGGCTTCGAGCCGCCGCCCCGCGTCGCCTTCGCGCTCCGTCGCCTGGGCGAGCTGCTCAAGGTGGGCGGCGATCTGGCGGCCGTGCCAGGCCAGCAAGATCGCTTCAACGTCGGGGAAGTATTTGTAGAGCGTGGCGCGGCCGATGCCGGTCTTCTCGGCGATCTGCGACATCGTCACCGCCAGCAGCCCCCGGTCGGCCACCAGCTCCACCGTGGCGTCCAGGATCGCGTCATGCACGGTGCGACGGTGCGCCTCGATCGTCTCGTTCCACAGCTTCGGCACGCGCCAAGTATACGAGTCGACGAAAACGATACATCGCGACTTGAACGCGACATTCCGTACCGAAACGGCGTCGGCCGAACGCCTGGGCGAGGGGCATGTGAGTCGCAGAGAACGCGCTACGGCATGACTACGACCGCCGGTAGGATTGCCGCATGATACGCGGCCTTGGCGAGCTCGAATCCACGATCATGGACTGGATGTGGGCGCGGCGCCGGCCGGCCTCCGTCCGGGACGCGCTGGAGGACCTCCGGCGGGAGCGGGCCATCGCCTACACCACCGTGATGACCGTGATGGACAAGTTGCACACCAAGGGCCTGCTCAAGCGCCGGCCGGTCGGCCGGGCCTACGTCTACGAGCCGGTCGCCTCGAAGGAGGCCTACACCGCCGACCTGATGCGCAGCGCGCTGGCCGGCAGCGGCAACCAGGCGGCCACGCTCGTGCACTTCCTCGAACGGCTCACGCCGGAGGAGGCCGCGGCGCTCGAGGCGGCGCTGCAGGTGTTCCCGCACAAAGGCAGGTCAGCGTGATCGCCGCCATCGTCCTGGTGCTCTACACGATCGTCGCCGCGATCTGGCTGCCGAGGCTGGGACGGCGGGCGGCGAGCTGGGCCGACCGGGCGCCGTGGCTGGCGATCGCGCTGTGGCAGGCGGCGGCCGCCTCGGTGGTCGCCTCCGCCGTGCTGGCTGCGCTGGCCTTCGCGGTGCCCGCCGAGGTCGTGGGGCACGGCCTGGCCGGGCTGTTCGAGGCCTGCGCCGCCATGCTGACCAACGGCTCAGGGGTGACGCGGGCGGGCGCGGCGGCGCTGCTGGCGGCCGGCGCGGTGCTGGCGAGGGTGGCCTACTGCGGCGCGGCCGTGCTGTTCAGGGCAGGCGTGGAGCGGCGCGAGCACGCGGCGCTGCTCGGCCTCCTCGGCCGGCGCGACACCGAGCTGGGCGCGGTCGTGATCGACTACCCCGAACGGCTGGCCTACTGCCTGCCCGGCCGCAACGCCCAGATGGTCATCACCACGGGCGCGCTGAGCAATCTGGCGCCAGAGCAGGTCGCCGCGGTCCTGGAGCACGAGCGGGCCCATCTCCGCGGCCGCCATCATCTCGTGCTCGCCGCCACCGAGGCCCTGGCCAGGGCGTTCCCCGGCGTCCCGCTGTTCGAGCGGGCCAGGACGGAGGTCGCCCGGATGATCGAGCTCCTGGCCGACGACGTCGCCGCCCGCCGCCACCCCCGCGCGCAGATCGCCGCCGCGCTGGTCCGCCTGGCCACCGGCCGCGTGCCCGCGTTCACGCTGGGGGCAGGCGGCGAGACGGCGATCGCGCGGGTGCGCCGCATGCTCAATCCCCAGGCGCCCCTCGGCCGCCGCGAGCGGCTGACCGGGCTGGCGGCGGTCGCCGTGCTGCTGGGCGGTCCCGCGATGGTCGCGCTGGTGCCCGGCTTCAGCTCCTTCCTGGCCCACCACTGCCACTCGCTCCTCACGCTCTGACCTACGACTATGGATAGTAGACTTCGTGCCGTGGGAGGAATGCGTGTTGCGGACTCCCCGCCCCATTTTGGGCTGATTCGTACCACAGATGCCGGTGTGGCGTGGGAGACTGTCTCCGAGCGCGGCGCCGCCGGCTTCCACGCTCTACAGCCGGCCGGGAGCACGCTCTACGCCTACGACAGCCAGACCAGCCGCGTCCGGGTGAGCGTCGACGAGGGCGCGACCTGGCGCCAGGGTGCCGAGGAGGAGATCATCGATCTCGCCGACAACGCCGCACGGCCCGAACGCGTCTACGCGGCCACGACCGGTGGCGTGCGGATCAGCGAGAACGGCGGCACGGACTTCGCCGTCGTCTTCCGCCCGGCGAGCGGCTGATGCGCCGTGGCAGGCGTATGACCGGCAAAGGCAGGGTTCCTCGCCTGGCGCTGATCGCCTGCGGCCTCCTGGGTCTCCTCCTGCTGGCCTATGCCGTCCCCGCCGCTCTCCTGACCGGCAAGGTGCCGCCGGACACGCGCGTCGCCGGCGTCGACATCGGCGGCCTCACGCCCACCGCGGCAGAGTCGCTGCTGGAAAGGCGTCTCGGCCCGGCCGCCGCGCGCCCGATCAGGGTTCGGGTGACCGGCAAGAACGTGGCGCTGGCCCCGCGCGATCTCGGCCTGACCTTCGACGCGCGCGCCACGGTCGCCGAGGCGCTCGACGGCGCCATGACACCGGCCGGGATCGTCCGATCGATCTTCGGCGCACGCACGCTCGAACCGGTGGTCCGCGCCGACGAGCGGCGGCTGAACGACCGCATCGCCGCCTTCGCCAAGACCGTGGACCGCAAGCCCAAAGAGGGCAGCGTGCGCTACAAAGGGCTCGAACCGCAGGCCGTCCTGCCGAAGCCCGGCCGAGCCGTGGATCAGGTTCGGACGGCACGCTCGGTCCGGGCCGCCTTCATGAAGACGAACGACCCGGTCGACGCCCTCCTGCGGCAGCTTCCCGCCTCGGTGCCCGCCGACGAGATACGCCGGATCGCCGCCTCCGAGGCCCGCACCGCGGTCGCCCGCCCGTTCACCGTGACGAACGGGTCGAAGAAGGCCCAGCTCTCCCGGGCGGACCTGGCCGCGCAGCTGCGCTTCGTCCCCGACGGCAGCGGCTCGCTACGAGCGGCCTTCGACGCCCGGGGCCTCGCCGCCGGCCTCGAGAAGCAACTCGTCGAGGCGGCCCAGCGGCCGAAGGACGCCTCATTCAAGATCACCGGCGGCAAGCCGCGGGTGATCCCCGCACGAACCGGCCAGGGCATCGACACGACCGCTCTCAGCAAGACGATCTCAGGCGCCCTCACCGGAGACGACCGCAGCGCCGTCGTCCCGACCAAGCGGATCCAGCCCAGGGTGACCACCGAGCTGGCCGGGAAGCTCGGCGTCAAGGAGCGGGTCAGCTCGTTCACCACGAACCACCCGTGCTGCGCGCCGCGCGTGACCAACATCCACCGCATCGCCGACATCGTCGACGGCTACGTCGTGAAGCCCGGAGAGACGTTCTCGCTCAACGGCGTGGTCGGCAAGCGGGACAAGGCGCGTGGCTTCGTCGAGGCGCCGATGATCCTCAACAACCGGTTCGTCAACGACGTCGGCGGCGGGGTCTCCCAGTTCGCCACCACCATGTTCAACGCCGTCTTCTTCGGCGGCTTCCAGGACGTCCAGCACAGGGCGCACCAGTACTACATCTCCCGCTACCCCGCCGGGCGGGAGTCCACGGTGTCCTTCCCGCAGCCGGACTTCCGCTGGCGGAACGACTCGCCGTACGGGGTTCTCATCAAGACGTCGTACACCAGCACCTCCATCACGGTGCAGTTCTGGAGCACCAAGCGGTACGAGATCGACTCCGAGAGCTCCGGCCGCTACAACGTCAAGGGCTTTCCGACCTTGACCGAGTCGGACCCGGAGTGCATCGCCATGGAGGGCGCGGAGGGTTTCACCATCGACGTGTGGCGCATCTTCAAGCAGGACGGCAAGGCGCTGCGCAAGCAGAAGTTCACCACGGTCTACCAGCCGGAACCCCGCCTCACCTGCACCTGAGCCCGGGCCTGCGCCACTCCCCGGGCCGGTACATTTCCAGGCCATGCCGGCCGAGCGGATCTCGGTGTCCGCTGCGAGTGCGCATGTGGCCGGCCGCACGTCGTCGGTTCCTTCAGGAGCAGGTGCTTACCTGAAGATCCTTTGAGGAACTGTCCTTCCGGTATTTAGCTTCGGGCGTTAGTGTTTCATCGACGGCACAACGCCTCAACGCCGTCGCCATGGCGCGGAGCGGCCACGCTAACTCCTCCCCCGGGAGTCCAAGTGAACCTCACCTGCCGGCACCTGACCGGGGCCACGCTGATCATCGTGGCCGGCCAGGTGGACGCCTCCACCTCCGCCGAGCTGGAGACGTACATCGATCAGGCGCGCCGGCGGCTGGACGAACACCTGATCTTCGATATGAGCGAGCTGTCCTTCATGGACAGCTCCGGTCTGGCCGTCCTGCTCGCCGCCGCCACCCTGGCCCGGGTACACGACGCCGTGCTGCACGTGGCCGCGCTGCATCCGAGGCCGGCCCGGCTGCTGGAGATCACCGGCGCCAGGCAGGCCGTGGTCGTGCATGACCGTGTGGAGCAGGCGATCGCCGCGGCACAGGCGGCCGATGGTGCCCGGTCCTACAAGGGGGACCGGTCCAGGTGAGGCCGCTCACGTTGCGTTCTTCCCCGTGCTGAGGCGCATCCCGGTGCCGACGTGGCCCACGCGCAGGCGGACCTAGCCGGCCAGGGGCGTCGGAGTCGATCTCCGGGTAGTCGTCGCCGGCCACGATGACGCGGAGGCTGTGGCCGGCCCTCAGCCGGAAAGCACAGGGCTCATATAGGTATGGGCGATACCCCTGATCGCAATCCGGGCTTTGTGCCGGACCCGCGGCGTGTGATTGATTCGAACGGCTCCTGCAAGCGGCTTCCGAGCAGCGAATCCATCTCAGTACATGAGGAGAAGTGCGTGAGGGACGCGGTCATCGTCGATGCGGTTCGCACCCCCGTCGGAAAGCGCAATGGGGCCCTGTCCGGCATTCACCCCGCGACCCTTTCCGCACACGTGCTCAAGACGCTCGTCGAGCGCACCGGAGTGGATCCGGTGGAGATCGACGACGTCATCTGGGGATGTGTCAGCCAGGTCGGAGACCAGTCCGGGAACATCGGCCGGGTCGCCGTGCTCGCGGCGGGCTGGCCGGACTCGGTCCCCGGCACGACGGTCGACCGCCGATGCGGCTCAAGCCAGCAGGCGGTCCACTTCGCGGCCGCGGGAGTCATCGCCGGGCACTACGACTTCGTGATCGCCGGCGGTGCCGAGTCGATGAGCCGGGTGCCCATGGGCTCGGCCGCGCGGGACGGCCGGCCGTACCCGGACGAGGTGCTCGAACGCTACGGCGTGCCCGGCTTCAACCAGGGCGTCGGGGCGGAGATGATGGCCGAGCGGTGGGGATTCTCCCGGCGGCGGCTCGACGAATACTCCGCCCGGTCGCATGCCAGGGCGGCGGCGGCCGTCGACTCCGGTGCGCTGGACGGACAGCTCGCTCCGGTGGAGGGCGTCCTGCGGACCGATGAGGGCATCCGCCGCGGATCGTCGGTGGAGACGCTGGCCGGGCTGAAGACCGCCTTCCGCGAGGACGGCGTGATCACCGCCGGCAACGCCTCACAGATCTCCGACGGCGCCGGAGCCCTGCTCATCACGTCGAGCGAGACCGCCCGGGCGCGAGGGCTGCGGCCGATCGCCCGCGTGCACACGGCCACGCTGGCTGCCGACGATCCGGTCATCATGCTGACCGCGCCCATCGAGGCCACCGCCAAGGCGCTCAAGAAGTCCGGGCTGGGCATCGACGACATCGGAGCCTTCGAGGTGAACGAGGCCTTCGCGCCGGTCCCGCTGGCCTGGCAGGCGGAAATCGGAGGCCCGGGCGATCGGCTCAACCCCCTGGGCGGGGCGATCGCCGTGGGCCACCCGCTGGGCGGCTCGGGCGCCATCCTGATGACCCGGCTCGTCCATCACATGAAGGACCAGGGCCTCCGCTTCGGCCTGCAGACCATGTGCGAGGCGGGCGGCATGGCCAACGCGACCATCCTCGAACTGCTGCTCTGAAGAGAGGGCTGACCATATGCGTGTGGAAGGACTGTCCTTCGCCGTCACCGGAGGCGCGTCCGGCCTCGGGCTGGCGACGGCCCGGCGGCTGGTCAAGGCGGGCGGCAAGGTCACCATCATCGACCTGCCCGCCTCCGCCGGTGCCGACGTCGCCGGGGAGCTCGGCGAGGCGGCCCGGTTCGCAGCCGCGGACGTCACCGACGCGGACCAGTTCGCGGCGGCGCTCGACGCGGCCGACGGATTCGGCGGCCTCCGGGGTCTCGTGCACTGCGCGGGCGCCGGCCGCCGCCTCAGGCTGCTGGACAAGGACGGCAACCCCGGTTCCCTGGAGGACTTCGAATGGGTGATCAGGCTCAACCTGATCGGCTCGTTCAACGCCCTGCGCCTGGCCGCGGCCCGCATGGCCCGCCATGACGAGATCGACGGCGAACGCGGCGCCATCGTGCTGACCGCGTCGGTGGCCGCGTACGAAGGCCAGATCGGCCAGATTCCGTACACCGCCGCGAAGGCGGGCATCGTCGGGATGACCCTGACGGCGGCCCGCGACCTGGCCGGCAGGTCGATCCGGGTGTGCACGATCGCGCCCGGGATCATGGACACGCCCCTGCTGTCCCGTTTGCGCGACGACGTGCGAGCCTCCCTCGAGGCCAGCGTGCCCAACCCGGCCCGGCTCGGCCGCTCCGACGAGTTCGCCCAGCTGGCCTGCCAGGTCCTGGAGAACGGCTACCTCAACGGCGAGACCATCCGGCTCGACGGCGCCATCCGCATGGCGCCGCGCTGAACGACCGCATGGGCGGGCCCGGATACAGTCACGCCGTGGACCTGCACCAGATCAAGTACTTCCTCGCGGTCGTCGACCACAACGGCATCAACGCGGCGGCGACCGTGCTGGACGTCGCCCAGCCCACCATCTCGCAGGCCATCCAGGGGCTCGAGCGCGAGCTCGGCGTCCCGCTGTTCCACCGCATCGGCCGTGGCATGGTGCTCACCTCGGCCGGGCACAGCCTGGTGGGACCCGCGCGCCGCATCCTGCGTGATGTCGTCGCCGCGGAGGGCTCGCTCGTCGACGCGGCCGGACGGCCGCGGGGGCGGCTGGACATCTTCGCCATGCCCGCGTTGTCGGCCGATCCGGTGGCACCCCTGGTCGGCGCCTTCCGCAGGCAGTTCCCGAAGGTCTCCATCCGGATCGGGGACCTGCGCGACGAGGCGATGGGGGCCTCCCTGATCAAGGAGGGGCACTGCGAGATCGTGGTCTGC
Source organism: Nonomuraea basaltis (assembly GCF_005893125.1). GTDB lineage: Bacteria > Actinomycetota > Actinomycetes > Streptosporangiales > Streptosporangiaceae > Nonomuraea > Nonomuraea basaltis. The sequence goes on from NZ_VCJS01000007.1 coordinate 33,444, forward strand.
CATCTGCCCGCGACGGACCACGCCGGCCTGGAGGTCTGCGAGCTCGGGGTGCAGGAGTACTGGCTCGTCCTGCCGCCGGGATCGGCGGTGCCGCTGGACGATCCGCTGCCGCTCTCCGAGCTGCCGGACCTCCCGCACGTCACGGTGCCGCGCGGCAGCTCCCTGGCGGTCGGCGAGATCGAGCAGGCGGTCGCGGCGGCGGGCCGCGCCATCAGCCCGTCCGTCGTGGTGGAGCACCGCGAGGCGCGGCTGCCCTTCGTCCTCGCCGGGGTGGGCGCCACGTTTCTGGAGCGGTCGATGGCCGAGGCCGCCGCGGCCCGGGGAGCCGTGGTGCGCTCCCTCGAGCCGCGGATCAGCCGGGCCTACGGACTGGTGTACGACTCCGCCGCGCTGTCCCCGGCAGGCCGCGCGTTCGTCGAGCTGGCCCGGGCGGGCGCCGGCCCGTAGGCCTGCCGCAGCTCGTGCTTGCGTACCTTCCCGCTCGCGTTGCGCGGCAGCTCGGCGACCACGGCGACGCGCCGCGGCACCTTGTACGCCGCCAGCCGGGACCGGCACCACTGTGCGATCTCCTCGGCCGTCGGCGGGTCCGGGGCGCCGGCGGGCACCACGACGGCCAGCGGCGTCTCGCCCCACCGCTCGTCCGGCACGCCCACCACCGCGACCTCCGCCACCTTCGGGTGGGCGGCGATGGCCTCCTCCACCTCGGCGGAGTAGATGTTCTCGCCACCAGAGATGATCATGTCCTTCAGCCGGTCGACGACGTAGATGTAGCCGTCCTCGTCCTGGCGGACGAGATCACCGGAGTGGAACCAGCCGCCGGCGAAGGCCTGCGCGGTCTCGGCCGGCTTGTTCCAGTAGCCCGCCATGATCGACGGCCCCCGGTAGACGATCTCACCGATCTCGCCCCGCGGCACGTCGTTCATCCGCTCGTCCACGATGCGCACCTCGACGTTGACCAGCGGGGTCCCCACCGAGCCGATCTTGCGCAGGGCGTCCTCGCCGAGCAGCACGGTCGACACCGCGCTGCTTTCCGTCTGGCCGAACACGCTCAGCAGCTTGGCGGCGGGAAAAGTCTCGATCATCCGGCGCAGCAGGGCCTTCGTCGCCGGTGCGGCGCCCCACGAGATGATCCGCAGCGCGGACAGGTCCCTGTCCGCGATCCCCGGCACGTCGCAGACCGCCTGCCATTGGGCGGGGACGAGGAAGCAGTAGGCGATGCGCTCGCGCTCGAACAGGTCCACGGTCTCCACCGGGTCGAAGCGGCCCGACCTGGCGATCACGGCCCGCGCGCCGACCAGGACGCTGGACAGCAGGGCGGCCAGGCCGCCGATGTGGAAGAGCGGGGTGCTGATCAGCCACACCCGGCAGTCGGCCGGCACCCCGATATGGGCGAACCTGCTCATGGTCTGGATGACGAGGTTGTAGTGCGTCAGCACCGCGCCCTTGGGCCGTCCCGTCGTACCCGAGGTGTACATGATGAAGGCGGGCGCGTGGAGGTCGACCGCCACGCCGGGGCCGCTCTCGGGCGCGTCGCGCAGCGCGTCCTCGTAGCGCTCCATGTCCGCGACCGGCTCGTCGCCGACCACCAGGCAGTGGCGCACCGTCGGCACGTCCTTCCACGCCCGCGCGAAGGTCCCCGCCAGCCCGGCCTCGACGACGGCGAGCACCGCCCCGCTGTCGGACAGCTGGTACGCCACCTCGTCGGCGTGCAACCGGAAGTTGATCGGGACGCAGATCGCCCCCAGCCGGGCGCAGGCGAAGAAGGCCTCCACCATCTCCAGCCCGTTGAACGTCATCACCACGACCCGGTCGCCCTGATCGACGCCGCGCGTCCTGAGGGCGTTGGCCAGCCGGTCGACCCGCGCGTCCAGCTCACGGTACGTGCGATCGACCCCGTCCATACGCAGGGCCACGGCGTCGGGGACGGAGCGGGCGTGCCGGGCGAGCTGGTCGCCGATCGTCATCCCCGAGTGGGCCGATGGCGAACTCCAGGCACTGTTCACGTCGGTTCTCCTTCGCATCCGGGCCGAGACACGCTGCTGAGAGTCGACCATCCCGGGAGGCGCGGCGCAAAGAGCGAACGCCGCATCGTCCGATAGGCCGAACCTATGACAGCCGCTGCCGGCTCACGGCCGCCGCGACGTTCAGGAACGCCGTGGCGGCGGGGGACAGGGGGCCCGGCCGGTACGCGAGCCGCACCGTACGCCGGACCTGCGGCGACGTGGACCGCACCACCACGTTGCGCAGCTCCGTCTCCGCGATCCGCCGGGGCAGGAACGTGGCGCCCGCGCCGTGCATGACCAGCTCCCAGATCGCCTGCCGGTGCGCGCACTCGACGGCCACGAAGTCGATGGCCTGCCCCAGCGCGTCGTCGATGGCGGTCCGGCCCCTCGGGTCCGAGGACTCCAGCACCAACGGGATGTCGGCGACCGCCTCCAGCGGGACCGGATCGGGGAGCGTGGCGGCCAGGTCCGGCGGCAGGACGAGGGCGATCTCCTGCTCCCAGAGCTCGCGGGTCTGCAACAGGTCGCTCTTCACCGGGAAGTCCGTCAGCCCCAGCTCGGCCTGCCCCTGCCGGACGGCGGTCTCGACACCGGATGAGCTGCCGGGATCGAGAACGGTGATCAGGATGCCCGGGTGCAGCCGATGCAGCCTGCTGGTCAGCTCCGGCAGCGGATCGGCGGACAGCGTCGACAGCACCGCGATCTCCAGGCGCCCGGTGACCAGGTCCCGGACCGCGTGCACCTTGCCCTTGGCGCTCTCGACGTCGGCCAGGATCTGCCGGGCCGGCCCGGCGAACGCCCGTCCGTCGGCGGTCAAGGTGAGCCCGCGGCCGGACCGGTCGAACAGCTGGGCGCCGAGCTGGCGTTCCAGGCTGCGGATCGCCTGGGAAAGCGAGGGCTGCGCGATGTACAGCGCCTGCGCGGCCTTGGTGATGCTGCCGTGGTCGATGACCGCTACGAAGTACGCGACGAGCCGCAGGTCCATAGCGGCACGATACGGGCATCGCCGGACCTGGCGGCTGACCTTCACTCATAGGTCTGGCCAATAGATCCATACACAGCCTGGTCTTTGCGTGCACCGCCTCGGTGATGATGCAGTCAGGTGTGCCCATGGCCGCGTCGCGGCCGACCCGCCCCCCGGCCCACTCGGGAGCTCGACAGATGACAACGGAGAGCAGCACGACCGGCGACGACGTGCTGGTGCGTCACGAGTCGCGCATCGCGCTCATCACCATCAACCGGCCGCACGCCAGGAACGCCGTCACCCGGTCGGTGTCCGAGGGCATCGCCGCCGCGCTCGACGAGCTCGACCGCCGCGACGATCTCTCCGTCGGCGTCCTCACCGGGGCCGGGGGCTGCTTCTGCGCGGGAATGGACCTGAAGGGATTCCTGCGCGGGGAGCGGCCGAGCATCGAGGGCAGGGGTTTCGCCGGCCTGACCGAGGCGCCGCCGAAGAAGCCGCTGATCGCGGCGGTCGAGGGCTACGCGCTCGCGGGAGGCTGCGAGATCGTGCTCGCCTGCGATCTCGTCGTGGCGGCGCGGACGGCCAAGTTCGGCATCCCGGAGGTCAAGCGCGGCCTGGTCGCCGCCGCCGGAGGGCTGCTGCGCCTGCCGCACCGCGTCCCGGCGCAGATCGCGATGGAGCTCGCCCTGACCGGCGACATGATCACGGCGGCCCGCGCGTACGAGATCGGCCTGGTCAACCGGCTCACCGAGGACGGCGAGGCCCTCGAGGCCGCGCTCGGCCTGGCCGCCCGCATCGCGGAGAACGGCCCGCTGGCCACCCTCGCCAGCAAGCGGGTGATCAAGGAGCACGAGCAGTGGCCGGAGACCGAGAGGTTCACCCGCCAGCGCCTGATCATCGAGCCCGTCTTCGCCTCGGAGGACGCCCAGGAAGGCGCTCGCGCTTTCGCGGAGAAGCGCCGCCCGAACTGGCGCGGCCGATGAGCCGCAACGGTCCTCTCACCGGGGTGCGGGTCGTCGAGCTCGGCGGCATCGGCCCCGTGCCCTTCGCCGCCATGGTCCTGGCCGACCTGGGGGCGGAGGTGATCCGGGTGCACCGCCCCGCCGATCGGGACGCGCGCCCGAACCCGGTGCTCGACCGCGGCCGCCGATCGCTGGTCGCCGACCTGAAGAACCCCCGCGGCGCCGCGGTCGTCCTGGCCCTGATCGACACCGCGGACGTGGTGCTGGAGGGCTTCCGCCCGGGCGTGGCCGAGCGGCTGGGCTTCGATCCCGGGACGCTCGCCGAGCGCAACCCGCGGCTGGTGTTCGGCCGCATGACCGGCTTCGGCCAGGACGGGCCGCTGGCGATGCGGGCCGGCCACGACATCAACTACATCGCCCTGTCCGGCGTCCTCGGCGCGATCGGCCGGCCCGGCCAGCCGCCCACGCCGCCGCTCAACCTGGTGGGCGACTTCGGGGGCGGCGGCATGCTCCTCGCCCTCGGCGTGCTGGCCGCGGTGCTGAACGCGCGGACGTCGGGCCGCGGCCAGGTCGTGGACGCGGCGATGGTCGAGGGATCCGGCCTGCTGATGTCGATGATCTACGGCCGGTACGCGCACGGCACGTGGACCGTCGGCCGCGGCGAGAACCTCCTCGACGGCGGCGCCCCCTTCTACGACACCTACGAGTGCGCCGACGGCCGCCACGTGGCCGTCGGCGCCATCGAAAGCGCCTTCTTCGCCAGGCTGGTGGACGTCCTCGGCGTCGCCGGCTCGATCGACCTCGCCGCCCAGCGGGACCCGGGCACCTGGCCCGCGATGCGGGAGACCTTCGCGAAGGCGTTCATGAACGCCTCGCGCGACGAGTGGGCCGAGCGCTTCGCCGGTGTCGACGCCTGCGTCACGCCGGTGCTGACCATGGACGAGGTGGCGGCGCACCCCCACAACGCCGATCGGGAGAGCTTCTACACCGACGCCGAGGGCGCGATCCACCCCGCGCCCGCGCCCCGGTTCGCCGGCACCCCCTGCGGACGGCCGGCGCCCGCGCCTGTCCCCGGCCAGGACACCCGTGCGATCCTGGCCGAGCTGGGACACACTTCCGAGGACATCGAGAACCTGCTGTCGGAGGGGGTCGTGCGGTGAACGCGTACTGGCCGGAGGGAATGCCGGCCTCGCTCGACTACCCCGAGCTGACCGTGGCCGAGCTGCTCACCGCCGCCGCGCAGCTGTACGGCGACCGGACGGCCGTCGTCGACGGAGCGGAGCGGCTCACCTTCGCCGAGCTGGGCGAGCACGTCGCGGCGTTCGCCCATGCCGTGCGGGACGCCGGCGTCCGAGACGGCGACGTCGTCCTTCTGCACCTGTCCAACAGCGTGTGGTTCCTGGTCGGCTACTACGGAGCGCTGCTCGCCGGAGCGGCCGTGTCGCCGGCCAACCCGCTGCAACCGGCGCCGGGCCTGCGCGCCCAACTGATCGACACCGGTGCGGTCCTCGCCGTCAGCCATCCCGCCCACGTCGCCACGCTGCGCGAAGCCGGCGCGGAGTCGGCCCTGCGGACGATCGTGGTCGTCCCGCCGAGCGCCTGCGCGCCCTCCACGGAACAGGCCGGCGACGGTGTGGTCGCCCTCGCGGACTTCGTCGCGGGCCGGGCCGCCGTCCCGCCGGAGATCACCGTCACCGCGGACGACGTGGCGCACATCGCCTACACCGGCGGCACCACCGGGGTCCCCAAGGGCGTGCGGGTCCTGCACCGCAACGTGGTCGCCAACGTCACCCAGATGACCGCCTGGCGCGCCGCCCACCTGATCGACCACACCGTGGACGGCGACGTCCGGCTCCGCCCGATCCACGGCCTGCACGACGCGGGAGTGCGGCCGGGGGACGCGGTCACGGTGCTCGTGTCACCCCTGTTCCACGCGCACGCGCTCATCAACGTGAACTTCCTGCTGCTCTGCGGGACCACCATCGTGCTCACCGGCCGCTTCTCTCCCGAGTCGCTGCTGGAGGCGGTCGAGCGCCACCGCGCGACGTACCTCACCGGCAGCCCCGCCATGTGGCACGCGTTGCTGGACAGCCCCGCGCCCGGCGGCCGCGACCTGTCCTCGGTCCGGGTGATCTCCTCGGGAGCCGCCCCCATCGACCCGGCCACCCTCCAGGCGCTCCAGACCGCCTTCCCCAACGCGATGGTCAGCGAGGGGTACGGGCTCACCGAGGCGACGTGCCTGGTCACCGCCGCGCCGCTGCTGCGCAGCGCCAGGCGCAAGCCCGGCAGCGTCGGCCTGCCGATGTCCGACACCGTGGTGCGGGTACGCCCCGTCGCCGGCGGCACGGCCGCGCCCGGCCCGAACGAGGCAGGCGAGCTCTGGGTACGCGGCCCCCAGGTCACGGCGGGCTACCTGAACCGGCCGGACGCGACCGCCGAACAGTTCGCCGGCGGCTGGCTGCGCACCGGGGACATCGGGTACGTCGACGAGGAGGGTTTCCTCTTCATCGCCGACCGCGCCAAGGACATGCTCATCTACAAGGGCTACAACGTCTATCCGCGCGAACTCGAGGACGTCCTGCACGGCCATCCCGGCGTGGGGGCGGCGGCGGTCGTCGCCCGGCCCGTCCCGGGCGCCGGGGAGGAGCCGGTCGCGTTCGTCGTGCCGAGGCAGGGCGCGGTCGTCGACCCGGAGGCCGTCATGGCGTTCGTCGCCGAGCGCGTCCTTCCGTACAAGAGGATCCGCGCCGTCCACGTCGTCGACGCGCTGCCCACCTCGCCCGCCGGGAAGATCCTCAAGGCCGAGCTGCGCGCCCGGCTCGCGCAGCCCACCACCAGCACCGGGAGATGAACAGTGGAGACCGAAGCGTTCCAGGCGGTGCTCGCCGCCGTGCGCACCTTCGTGCGCAAGGAGGTCGTGCCCGCCGAAGACGTCATCGAGCAGACCGACGAGATCCCCGAGGTCATCCGCGCGAAGGCGGCCGCCATGGGGCTCTTCGGCTACGCCCTGCCAGAGGAGTACGGCGGCCTCGGGTTCTCGATGAGTGAGGACGTCCGGCTGGCGATGGAGCTCGGCTACACCGCTCCGGCCTTCCGCTCGATGCTCGGCACCAACAACGGCATCGCCGGCCAGGTGCTGGTGAACTTCGGCACCGACGAGCAGAAGCGGCACTACCTGCCGGACCTGGCCGCCGGTGACAAGATCGCCTCCTTCGCCCTGACCGAGTCCGAGGCGGGCTCGGACCCGAGCGGCCTGCGCACCCGGGCGGTCCGGGCCGAGGGCGGCTTCCGGCTCACCGGCCAGAAGCGGTTCATCACCAACGCCGACCGCGCCGACCTGTTCATGGTCTTCGCCAGGACGAACGCCGACACCGAGGGCACCAAGGGCATCTCCGTCTTCGTGGTCGAGTCCGGCGCAGAAGGGCTCACCGTCGGCCCCAACGACGAGAAGATGGGACAGCGCGGCGCGCACACCGCCGAGGTGTTCCTCGACGACGTCTTCGTGCCCGAGTCCGCGCTGGTCGGCGGGGCCGAGGGCGAGGGCTTCGCGGCCGCCATGCGCTCGCTGGCCCGCGGCCGGCTGCACATCGCGGCCATCTGCGTCGGGCTCGGCCAGCGGCTGGTCGAGGAGAGCGTCAACCATGCCGCGGCGAGCCGGCAGGGCGGGCGTCCCATCGCGGAGTTCCAGCAGGTGCAGGCGATGCTCGCGGACTCCCAGACCGAGGTCATGGCCGGCCGGGCGCTGGTGCTGGAGGCGGCGAAGTCGTACGACGACGGCAGCGACCGCCGCATGGCGCCGTCGTGCGCGAAGCTCTTCTGCTCCGAGATGGTCGGCCGGGTGGCCGACCGCGCCGTCCAGATCCACGGCGGTATGGGCTACATGCGGACGGTGCCGGTCGAGCGGTTCTACCGCGACGCCCGCCTGTTCCGGCTGTACGAGGGCACCAGCGAGGTGCAGAAGGTCATCATCGCCAAGCAACTGCTCAGGACCGGCCGATGACGCAACCGCTGCGCGGCATGCGGATCGTCGAGGTCTCGAGCTATGTGGCGACCCCGCTGAGCGGGATGACGCTGGCCCAGCTGGGCGCCGACGTGATCAGGGTCGAGCCGATCGGCGGGGCGGTGGACCGCACCCGCTGGCCGCTGGCCGAGAGCGGAACGAGCCTGTACTGGTCAGGGCTGAACAAAGGCAAGCGCGCGATCGAGGTGGACCTGTCCTCCGAACAGGGACGACGGCTCGTCGCCGACCTGATCGTCAGCGGCGGCGGGATCGTGATCAGCAACTCCGAGCGGTACCCGGAGCTGACCTTCAAGGCGTTGCGGGCGCGCCGCCCCGACGTGATCCACGTGCTGCTCACCGGCCGCCGGGACGGCGAACCCGCGGTGGACTACACCGTCCAGGCGGCCACCGGATTCCCCCTGCTGACCGGCCCCGAGGACGCGGCGCAGCCGGTGAACAGCCTGGTGCCCGCCTGGGACGTCGCCGCCGGGCTCTACCTGGCGATCGGGCTGCTGGCCGCGGAGCGGCACCGCCTGCTCACGGGGGAGGGGCAGCAGGTGCGGGTCGCGCTGGAGGACGTCGCCCTGGCGACCGCGGGAAACCTCGGCTACCTCGCCGAAGCGCAACTGAGCGGCACGCCCAGGGAACGCACCGGCAACTACGTCTACGGCACCTTCGGCCGCGACTTCACCACCGCCGACGGCGGGCGGCTGATGATCGTCGCGCTCACCGCCCGGCACTGGCGGGGCCTCCTCGCCGCGACCGGCCTCACCGACGCGGTCCGCGCGCTGGCCGCCGCGCTGGGGGCGGACTTCGACGAGGAGTCGGAGCGCTATCGGCACCGCAAGCTGCTCGGCGAGCTGCTCGCCGGCTGGTTCCAGACCCGTACCCGTGCCGAGGCGGAGGAGGCCCTGCGGACCGCCCGCGTGCTGTGGTCGGCGTACCGGAGCTTCGCCGAGCTCGCCGCCGACGACGCGCGCCTGCTGCGCGAGAGCCCGCTGATGGCGGAGATCGAGCAGCCCGGGGCAGGCAGCCACTGGGCGCCCGGATCACCCGTGGTGATGGACGGCGAGCAGTCGCCACCGGTGGCGTCGCCGCCGGTGGGCCGGCACACCGGCGAGGTGCTGCGGGCCGAGCTCGGACTGTCCGCCCAGGACCTCGCGACGCTGAGGAAGAACGGCGTCATCCGGACGTTCGAGGACGTGGAATGAGCGGAGAGCAAGCATGAGCGCACTGACCGAGGACGAGCGGGAGATCGTCGCCCTGGCCGGCGAATTCGTCGACGAGCGGGTGCGGCCGCGGGTGCGGGACTACGAGGCGGTGGACAAGTACCCCGCCGAGTTCATCGAGGAGATGAAGAAGCTGGGCTTCTTCGGCCTGCTGGTCCCCTCCGGCTACGGCGGCGTGGAGGTCAGCGCGGCCTGCTTCGCCCGCGTGACCGAAGAGCTGTCCCGCGGCTGGATGAGCCTCGCCGGCGCCATCGGCGGGCACTCCGTGATCACCTATTTGATCAGCACGTTCGGCACCCGGGAGCAGCGGGAACGCTACCTGCCGTTGATGGCCGACGGCACGATCCGGGCGACGATGGCGCTCACCGAGCCGGGCGGCGGCAGCGACCTGCAGGCCATGCGCACGCAGGCGGTCACCGACGGAGGAGACCTGGTGATCACGGGGTCGAAGACCTGGATCTCCAACGCCCGGCACTCGGGCCTGATCGGCCTGCTGTGCCTGACCGACCCCGGCGCGGCACCCGCGCACAAGGGCATGAGCGTGCTCCTCGTCGAGCCCGGTGAGGGCCTGACCGTCTCCAAGAACCTGCCCAAGCTCGGCTACCGCGGGGTCGAGGCGTGCGAGCTCGTCTTCGACCGGATGAGGGTTCCCGCGTCCGCCGTGCTCGGCGGCGAGCCGGGCAAGGGGTGGACGCACATGATGCGTGGCCTCGAGGTCGGCAGGATCCAGGTGGCCGCGCGCGCGGTCGGCGTGGCCCAGGCGGCGCTCGACGACGCGGTGCGGTACGCCCAGGAACGCGAGTCGTTCGGCAAGCCGATCTGGAAACACCAGTCGGTGGGCAACCTGCTGGCCGACATGGTGACCAAGGTCCAGGCGGCGCGGCTGCTGACCGAGGACGCCGCCCGCCGGCTCGACGCGGGCGGCCGCGCCGACATGGAGGCCGGCATGGCCAAGCTGTTCGCCTCCGAGGCCGCGATGCAGGTGGCGCTGGACGCGATGCGCGTGCACGGCGGGTACGGCTACTCCAAGGAGTTCGACGTCGAGCGGTATTTCCGTGACGCCCCGCTGATGATCCTGGGCGAGGGTACCAACGAGATCCAGCGCAACGTCATCGCGGCGCAGTTGATCGCCCGCAACCCCATCACATGAGAGAACATGATGCTGCTCAACGGTAAGATCGCGGTCATCACGGGCGGTGCCCAGGGCATCGGCCTGGCCATCGCGGAGGTCTTCGTCAAGGAAGGCGCGCGGGTCGTCCTCGGCGACCTGAACCTGGACGCGGCCGAGGCGGCGGCCAAGGAGCTCGGCGGTCCCGCGGTGGCCCGGGCGGTGCGGTGCGACGTCACGAGCGCCGCCGACATGGACGCCCTGATCCAGACGGCACCGGCGGCCTTCGGCTCGCTGGACGTCATGGTCAACAACGCCGGGATCACTCGCGACGCGACCATGCGGACGATGACCGAGGAGCAGTTCGACCAGGTCATCGACGTGCACCTCAAGGGCACCTGGAACGGCACCCGCAAGGCGGCCGCGATCATGCGCGAGCGCAGGAGCGGCGCGATCGTGAACATCTCGTCGCTGTCGGGGAAGGTCGGCATGGTCGGCCAGACCAACTACTCGGCCGCCAAGGCCGGCATCGTCGGCCTGTCCAAGGCCGCCGCCAAGGAGCTGGCGCACCACGGTGTGCGGGTCAACGTCATCCAGCCGGGCCTGATCCGCTCGGCCATGACCGAGGCGATGCCGCAGAAGGCGTGGGACCAGAAGCTGGCCGAGATCCCGATGCGGCGCGCCGGCGAGCCGATCGAGGTCGCCAATGTCGCGCTGTTCCTGGCCTGCGATCTGTCCTCGTACATGACCGGCACGGTGCTCGAAGTGACCGGCGGAAGGTTCATGTGAGCTGGGAGCCGCACACCGTCACCACCACCGAGACCGTCGAGCCCCATCCCGTGGCGGCGCTGTCCGCGCTGTTCGACGACGGCACACCGGCGGCCGGCCCGGGAGACGTCCTGCCGCCGCTGTGGCACTGGCTCGCCCTGGCCCGCTGGCCCCGCTCGTCCGCGCTGGGCGCGGACGGCCATCCGGCGCGCGGGACGTTCCTGCCTCCGGTGGAGCTGCCGCGACGGATGTTCGCCGGTGGCGAGGTCGCCTTCCACGCCCCGCTGACGGTGGGGAGCACGGTCCGCCGCGAGTCGCGCGTGGAGTCGGTCACCGAGAAGTCCGGGCGCTCGGGCGGGCTGGTCGTCGTGGTCGTCGCCACCCGGCTCTACGACGAGGACGACAGGCTCGCGATCGAGGAGCGGCAGGATCTCATCTACCGGGAAGCCGGAGCGGTCGCGTCCGCGACGATCCCGGCCGAGCCGGTGGCCGGCCTCGCCCCGGCGGGCGCCCCGTTCAGCCGGGCGGGGGAGTGGGCCTGGAATCTGGCCACGGACCCGACGCTGCTGATGCGGTTCAGCGCCGCGACGTCGAACCCGCACCGGATCCACTACGACTGGCCGTACGCCACCCGGGTCGAGGGCTATCCCGGCCTGGTGGTGCACGGCCCCTTGATGACGCTCGCCCTCGCGGAGGTCCTCCGCCTCGAAGGGCACCCGGCCCGCGTCTCCCGCCTGCGGCACCGCAACCGCAAACCCCTCTTCTGCGGGCAGCCCGCGCGGCTCCGGCGGGTCGAGGACGACACCCTGGGCCTGTTCGGGCCGGATCCCGAGCCCCACAGCACGTTGACGATCGAGTTCGAAGGGACCGGCCATGCGTGAAGCGGTCGTTTGTGAGCCCGTCCGCACCCCGATAGGCCGCTACGGCGGGATGTTCAAGAGCCTGACGGCGGTCGACCTCGGGGTGACCGCGCTCAGGGGACTGATCGACCGTACCGGCATCGCGCCGGAGGTGATCGAGGACGTCATCCTCGGCCACTGCAACGCCACCAGCGAGGCCCCCGCGATCGGCCGGGTCGTCGCGCTCGACGCCGGTCTGCCCGTCACCGTCCCCGGCCTGCACCTCGACCGCCGGTGCGGCTCCGGCCTGCAGGCCGTCATCTACGCCGCCATGCAGGTGCGGACGGGGGCCTGCGAGGTCGTCGTCGCGGGCGGCACCGAGAGCATGAGCAACGCCCCGTTCTACTCGCTCGACATGCGGTGGGGCGCGAGGAACGGCATCGTGATGCACGACGGCCTCGCGCGTGCCCGGCAGACCGCGGGCGGCAGGAGCCATCCCGTCCCCGGCGGCATGCTGGAGACGGCGGAGAACCTGCGCCGCGCGTACGGGATCTCCCGTGCGGAACAGGACGAGCTGGCTCTCCTGTCCCACCAGCGGGCGGTCAAGGCACAGGCCGACGGGATCCTGGCCGAGGAGATCATCCCGACCCCGGTCAGGACCAGGAGCGGCGAGGTCGTGATCGACACCGACGAGCATCCGCGCGCCGACACCTCGCTGGAGTCGCTGAGCAGGCTCAAGCCGATCCTGCTCGGCTCCGACCCGGAGGCGACGGTCACGGCGGGCAACGCCAGCGGGCAGAACGACGCGGCCGCCATGTGCGTCGTCACCACGCCCGAGCGTGCCGAGCGGCTCGGCCTGCGACCGCTGGTCCGCCTCGTGTCGTGGGCCGTGGCGGGAGTCGAGCCGGGCACCATGGGCATCGGCCCGGCCCCCGCCACCGCGGCCGCCCTGGACCGCGCCGGACTGTCCATGAACGACATGGACCTCATCGAGCTGAACGAGGCGTTCGCGGCCCAGGCGCTGGCGGTCATGAGGGAGTGGAAGTTCGGCGACGACGACCTGGCGCGCACGAACGTCCACGGCTCAGGCATCTCGCTCGGCCATCCGGTCGGCGCGACCGGCGTGCGGATGCTCGCGACGCTGTCCCGGGAGCTGCACCGGCGCCAGGCCCGGTACGGCCTGGAGACCATGTGCATCGGCGGAGGCCAGGGGCTGGCCGCGGTCTTCGAGCGGGTGACGGCATGACCGCGCGCGTCTTCGCGTCCCTGGAGGAGCTCGAGAGCGCCCTCGACCAGCCGCTCGGCCCCGGCGACTGGCTGGTCGTCGACCAGGAGCGCATCGACGCCTTCGCCGACGCCACCGGCGACCACCAATGGATCCACGTCGACCCCGAACGGGCCGCGGCCGGGCCGTTCGGCCGCACCATCGCGCACGGATACCTGACCCTGTCTCTCATACCCCACTTCGGCCGGCAGCTCTTCCGCCTCGACTTGGGCCAGGCACGCATCAACTACGGCGTCGACAAGGCCCGCTTCCCCTCGCCCGTGCCCGTGGGGTCGCGCCTGCGGGCGCAGGCCGTCTTCGCCGGTCTCCGTCAGACCGCGGCGGGCCCCGCTCTGACGACGCGCTACACCATCGAGATCGACGGGGGACGGAAACCCGCCTGCGTCGCCGACACCATCACCCTCGTACTCCAAGGCTGAGGAAACCCGCGATGGAGCACAATCTCGCCCGCGCCCGTGCCGTCGTCGAGGCGCTGCGGGCCGTCATCGACAAGGCGTCCCGTTCGCCCGGCGAGGGCCAGGCCGTCGCCTACGATCTGGCGTCGATGTCGTCGGCGGTCGCGGCGGCCGCGGAGCTCCTCGACTACGGCGCGCGCGGCCAGGAGGAGGCGGACCTGGCGCTGCTCCATGCCGCCGACGTCGCCGCGGACCTGGCCGGCCGCATGACCGGCAGGGAATCCCAGTGGGGCGTGGACGGATCGGCGCTGGACGGCGTCGCCGCCCACGTCGCCGCGGGACGCGACCCGGTCTTCCAGGAACGCGTGGCCGAGCGGGTCATGGCCACCCGTGAGGCGGGGCCGCGGCACCTCCCCGACGAGCTGCGGATGGTCCGCACCGCCTTCCGCGAGTTCGCCGCCGACCGGGTGGCCCCGGTCGCCGACCGGATCCACCGCGACAATGAGGACATCCCCGCCGACATCATCGACGGGCTCGCGGACATGGGCTGCTTCGGGCTGTCGATCCCGGCCGCGTACGGTGGATTCGCGGAGGGCGGAGCCGACGAGCTGCTCGGCATGGTCGTGGTGACCGAGGAGCTCTCCCGGGCCTCCCTCGGCGCCGCCGGCTCGCTCATCACGCGTCCCGAGATCATCGGCACCGCGATCGCCCGGGGCGGCACCGAGGAGCAGAAGCGGCGCTGGCTGCCGGCGATCGCCTCGGGGGAGAGGCTGTGCGCGGTCGCGGTGACCGAGCCCGACCACGGCTCCGACGTGGCCCGGATCACCACCGGCGCGGTCCGGGACGGCGACGACTGGCTGCTGACCGGCGTCAAGACCTGGTGCACCTTCGCCGGCCGCGCGCATTACCTCCTGGTCCTCGCCAGGACGGACCCGGACCGCGCCGCCGGCCACCGTGGCCTGTCGCTCTTCGTGGTGGAGAAGCCATCGATCGCCGGTCATGAATGGCGCCTCACCCAGGAGGGCGGCGGGAGTATGGAAGGGCGCGCGATCCGTACCCTCGGCTATCGGGGCATGCACTCGTTCGAGGTCGGCTTCGACCGCTGGCGCGTCCCGGCGGGCGGCCTGATCGGCCTGGACGACGGCCTCGGCCGCGGCTTCTACCTGCAGATGCAGGCGTTCGCCAACGCGCGGCTGCAGACCGCCGCCCGGGCCGTCGGGGTCATGCAGTCGGCGCTCGAGCTGGCCGTGGACTACGCGAGGCAGCGGTCGGTCTTCGGCCGGCCGCTCGCGGACCACCAGCTGACCCGCACCAAGATCGCCAGGATGGCCGCGTCGATCGCCGCGTGCCGCGCCTTCGCGTTCGCGGCGGCACGGGCGGTGGCGGCCGGCGACGGCCAGCTCGAGGCCGCACAGGTGAAGCAGCTCGCCTGCCGGGCGGCCGAATGGGTCACCCGGGAGGCACAGCAGTTGCACGGCGGCTACGGGTACGCGGAGGAGTACAGCATCTCGCGGTTGTTCGTCGACGCCCGGGTGCTGTCCATCTTCGAGGGCGCCGACGAGGTGCTCGCCCTGCGCGTCATCGCCCCGCGGCTGGCCAAGCCCTGACGGCGCGCTCCCTCAGCTCGGTCTTGCTCATCACTGGTCCCGCCAGACCGGTGCCCGCTTCTCCGCGAAGGCTCGGGCGCCCTCCTGCGCGTCGGCGGACCGCTCGACCGCCGACCACACCTCCCGCTGCGCCGCGAACGCCTCATCGTCGGTGTAACGCACCGCCGACGACAGGACCTGCTTGGACGCGCGCACCGCGAACGGCGCGTTGGCGGCGATCCGGGCGGCCAGCGACCGCGCCCCCGCCAGCGCGCCGCCCGGCTCGGTGAGGACGTTGACCAGCCCGTACGCGTGCGCCTCCGCGGCCGGGAGGGGGTCGCCGGTGAGCACCAGCTCCATGGCCAGGTGGTACGGCAGCGCCTTCGCCACCCGCAACAGGCCACCGCCCACCGCGATCAGGCCCCGCTTGACCTCGGGCAGGCTGAACCGGGCGTCCTTGGCCGCGACCACGAGATCGGCGGCCAGCGCCAGCTCGCAGCCACCCGCGGCGGCCCACCCCTCGACCGCCGCGATCAGCGGTTTCGCCGGAGGCCGCTCGGTGATGCCGGCGAAGCCGCGCCCCGGCAGCGCGGGCTTCTCGCCGCGCGCGAACGCCTTCAGGTCCATGCCGGAGCAGAAGGTGCCGCCCGCGCCGGTGAGGATCCCGACCAGCAGCTCGGGCCGCGACTCGAACTCGTCGATCGCGGCGGCGAGCGCCTTCGTCGTCTCCAGGTCCACCGCGTTACGCGCCTCCGGCCGGTTGATGGTCATGACCGCGACGCCGTCGGCGAATTCGGTCAGCACTGTGCTCATCTCGGAACTCCTTGGTCACTGGGGGGCCGCGTCACCGCCTCATAGGCCGATGGACTTGGCGATGATGCTCTTCATGACCTCGCTGGTGCCACCGTAGATGCGGGTGACCCTGGCGTCTGCGTACATGCGGGCGATCGGATAATCCAGCACGTACCCGTAGCCTCCGTGCAGCTGCAGGCACTTGTCCACGACGCGGGACTGCAGCTCGGTGCAGAAGAGCTTCACCTTGGCCGCGTCGGCCGCGCTCAGCCCGCCGGCGTCGTGCTCCTCCAGTGCCCGGTCGACCAGCGCCTGACCCGCCTCCACGTCGGTCGCGCACTCGGCGAGCACGAACTTGGTGTTCTGGAACCCGGACAGCGGCTTGCCGAAGACGTTCCGCTCGGCCACGTACCCGAGGGTGAGCTCCAGCGCCGCCGCCGCGGCCGCCTGCGCGTTCACCGCGATGGACAGCCGCTCCTGCGCGAGGTTGTGCCCGAGGTACTCGAACCCGCGGCCCTCCTCGCCCAGCAGGTTGGCCGCCGGCACGCGGACGCCGTCGAAGGCCAGCTCGGCGGTGTCCTGCGCCTTGAGCCCGAGCTTCGCCAGGTTGCGGCCCACCGAGAAACCGGGCGTGGCCGCCTCGACGACGAGGATGCTCAGCCCGGCCCGGCGGTCGTCCGGCGGCGGCGCGGACGTGCGGGCGACGACGAGCACGAGGTCGGCGTTGACGGCGCCGGTGATGAAGGTCTTGGCCCCGTTGAGCACGTAATGGTCTCCGTCGCGGACCGCGGTCGTGGTGATGCCGGCGAGGTCGGACCCGGTGCCCGGCTCCGTCATCGCGATCGCCGTCATCAGCTCGCCATCGGCCACCCCGGGCAGCCAGCGCCGCCGCTGCTCGGCGTCGGCGTACCGCAACAGGTACGGCAGCACGATGTCGGTGTGCACCCGTACCGTGCCGAGGCCCAGCTTCGCCCGCGCCAGCTCCTCGTTCACCACGGCGTTGAACTTGAAACCGCGCTGGCCACCACCCCCGTACTCCTCGGGCACCTGCAGGCCGAGGACGCCCAGCTTGCCCAGCAGCCGGTAGAAGTCGCGGGGCGCGGCACCCGCCTTCTCCCACTCCGGGAAGACCGGGACGACCTCGCGGGCGAGGAAATCGCGGACGGTCGCCCGGAACGCCTCATGGTCCTCGTCGAAGACGGTGCGTCGCATCACTTCTCCTCTGGCCAGCTTGTCGAACGATCGTTAAGCAAGGGGCGCGAGCCGGACCCGCCAGGATCCGGCTCGCGGGGGTGCTACCGGCTCTTGGCCCGCGGCTTGCGGGTGGCCGGCGCCTTCGCGGCGGGCACGTGGTGCTGCACCAGCGTGAGCGAAAGGTGGACGTACCGCTCCGCCAGCTCGGTGACGCTCAGGTCACCGGACGGCTGGTACCACTGGGCGATCGCGTTGCACATCGCCAGGATCGCCCGCTGCGCCTCGTCGGGGTAGGGCGTGGCGAAGACGCCGCGCGCCACGCCGTCGTCGATGATCTCGAGCAGCAGCTTGGGCAGCGCGTCGCGCCGCTCGACGAACCGCTCCAGCCGCTCCGGCTCCAGGTTGCGGAGCTCGCGCAGCGCGAGCAGGCTGTCCACCTGGCGCCGCACCCGGTACTCCACCGTGGCCCGCACGAAGGCGCCCAGCCGCGCCGCCGGATCGTCCCCGGCGGTGGCCAGCGCCGTCTCGCAGCCGCGGCAGCAGTCGTCGAGCGCGTCCTCCAGCAGCGCGTGGAGCAGCTCCTGCTTGCCGGTGTGGTAGTAGTACAGGACCGACAGGCTCAGCCCCGCGCCCTTGGCGATGTCTCTGATCGACGCGCCGTGGTAGCCGCGCTCGGCGAAGATCTCGCGTGCCGACCGCATGATCGCGGCGAGCCCGTCTCCCCTGGCCACCGCCCGAGGCGGCCGATCCGCCGCATCGGTCGTGCCGCGTGTCGCCATTACCACATCCTATTCCAGAGATTGAACGTCAGATCATCCGCGCCGGCCGGGGCGCCGCCCGGCCGGGGGCTACCCCGCCTTCACCTGATACTGCTTGGCGAGGTCGGACACCTTGAAGTCCTCGAGGAGCTTCATGCCGGCGTAGGCGTCCTTGTCGGGGCGGTGTATCTGGCTCGCCCGCGAGGTCGGCTGCCCCGGGTCGGACAGGTCCAGCGCCGGCCCAAGCCCGTCCATGCTGAAGCTGGTCACCTTGGCGCGGGCGGCGAGCAGGCCCTTGCGCGTCAGGTCGTCGCACGTACCGCTGATGATCTTCGCCCACAGATGGGTCGTCTCGTAGGCGAGCACGATCGCGCCGCCCGATTCGGGCTGCTCCGCGCCGAACTTGGCCTTCCACTTGCCGGCGAGCTTCTGCACCGCGGGCGCGTCATCGCTGATCAGCCCGACGCCCGACACCCGGTGGTACCGCTCGAGCAGCGCGGGCGCGGCCGCCGTCGACAGCAGGCTGGTGCTGAACGACGCGACGCCGCCCATGATCGGCACGTCCAGCCCGGCGGCCTGGGTGGCGCTGGCCAGTGCCGCGGCCTGCTTCGCCGTGGAGTCCATCAGGATCGCCTTGACGCCGGCCGCCTTCATCGCGTTCACCTGGCTGCTGAGGTCGGCGTCGGTCGGCTTGATCTGCTGCCCCACCAGCTTCAGCCCCAGCTGCTCGGTCGCGTACGTGCTGCCCCGCAGGCTGGTCTCGCCGATCTCGCCCTGCAGGTAGATGTGCCCGAGAGTGTCGCCCTTCTTCAGCATGCCCTCACGCGACATCCAGTCGATGCTGTTGATCGCCTGGATGTCGTACGTGGAGCCGACCACGATGAGATGCGGGTCGCCGAGCAGGGTGGGCGCGAACGCCGTCAGACCGACCAGCATGTCGTTCGCCGAGATCTTGTCCCGCAGCGCCGAGGTGATCGCCGAGCCGTAGACGTTGAGGAATCCGAGGACCTGCGGTGCGACCTCGTCGTAGGCCGTGACCGCCTTCTGCACGTCGTACCCGTGGTCCCGGACGACCAGCTCGATCTTCCTCCCGCACACGCCGCCCGCCGCGTTGATCTCGTCGACGGCGAACTGGCCGGCGGTGTTGCTGGTCTTGCCGGACGTGGCGAACGCCCCTGACAGGTCCACCAGCATGCCGAGCTTGATGGTGGAGTCGCTGACTCCCGGGGCGGCGGCGCCGTCCGAGGACGTGGCGGCCTTGGTCGAGCAACTGGTGACGGACAGGGTGAGTGCGAGGGCGGCCGCGGTGAGGACGCGCGGACGAGACCGGTTCATGTGGTTCTCCTGGCGTGTTTCCTGGGGGGTGGGATGGATCAGCGGACAGCCGGCCTGAGCCGGTCCCGGAGGGCGTGCACCATCGCGCGCAGCCCGCCGGGCTGGGTGAGCATGACGACCACGACGAGCGCGCCGTACACGAACTGCGCGGCGATGGACGCCTCGAGCCCGTCCTGGCCGGGGCCCGCGACGAGCGGCAGCACGTCCGCGTACCTGGCCAGGACGATCGGCAGCGCGATCACGAACGTCGCGCCGACGATCGCGCCGGACGTCGAGCCGAGACCGCCGAGGATGATCATCACGAGGAAGTCGATGGAGAGGTGGAGGTCGAAGTAGTCGGGGACGGCGCGCTGGAACGCCAGCGCCGTCAGCACGCCGGCGACACCGGCGTACATCGAGGACAGGACGAACGCGGCCGCCTTGGTGCGCTGGACCCGCACGCCCATCATGGCGGCGCCCACCTCGCTGTCGCGCATGAGCCGGAACGCCCGGCCCGGCCGGCCCCGCAGCACGTTGCGGGCCACCAGGGTCGCGGCGACGGTGACCGCCAGGAAGAGGTACCAGAGGTTCTCCACGGCCCCGAACGGAACGCCGAGCACGACGAGGCCCGCGGCGTCGGAGAAGGCGAACTCGCCCAGCGCGAACGGCGTGACGGAGCGCCCGTCGTAGCCTCCGGTCACCGGCCGCAGGTTGAGCAGCAGGTGGTGGCCGAGGTAGACCAGGCCGAGCGAGGCGATCCCGAGATAGATGCCGCGCAGGCGGCTGGCGACCGGGCTGAACAGCAGGCCGCACAGTCCGGCGAGCAGGGTCGCGAGCACGGCCGCCACGAGCGGGGGCAGGCCCAGGCCCGTCAGATGGCCGCTGTCGCCGCCGGCGAGGAACGCGTACCCGTACGTGCCGACGGCGACGAAGAACGCGTGGCCGAGCGACAACTGTCCAGCCGCGCCGAACAGGATGGTCAGGCCGAGCGCCCCGACCGCCGCGGCCATCGCGAACAGGCCGATGCGCAGCCAGAACGCGTCCACGTACAGCGGCAGCGCCAGCGCCACGACGATCGCGGCGACCAGGACCGCGGCGCCCAGTAGCCGGCGCGGCAGCGTCCGGGCGGGCGCTACGGCCGGCCGCGTCCGGGAGGTAGTGGGGCGGGCAGGCGCGATGGTGTCGTCAGACACGGCTGAACTCCTTCGACCCGAACAGTCCTGACGGCCGCCACAGCAGGACGACGATCATCACGAGGTAGGCCACGACGTCGCCGACGCCGAGTCCTAGGAAGGCGAGCGAGTCCTGGTGGCCGGCCACGAGCACCTGGACGACCCCGACGATGAGGCCACCGGCGATGGCCCCGCCGAGCGAGTCGAACCCGCCGATGATGGCCGCGGGGAAGGCGGCGATCGCGACCGCCTCCATGCTCACGCTGACGCCGGGGCTGGGGAACGAGGCCAGGCCGATGCCGGCCAGGGTGGCCAGCAGCCCGGCCAGCGCCCAGGCGGTGGCGGAGACGCGGCGCAGGCGGATTCCCACCAGCGCCGCGCCCTCGGCGTCGGCGATGGAGGCGCGCATCGCCAGCCCCCAGCCGGTCAGCGTGAGCAGTGCGGTGAGGCCGCCGATCAGCAGCGGCACGGCGACCACGGTGATGACGACCGTGAGCGGCAGGGTCAGCGGCCCGAGGTGGACCACGTGACCGTCCCATGGCGCGCCCAGCGGCAGTACGTGTTCCCCGAGGCGGCGGGTCAGCTCGGCGGCCAGCACGACGTTCAGGCCGATCGTGAGGATCGACATCGCGTGGTGGTTGTGCCGGTCGATGCGGGCCAGCAGCAGCCGTTCGGTCGCCAGCGCGAGCAGGCCGGCGACGGCGAGCCCGAGCACCGCCGCCGCGGCGAACCCGATCCGGGGCTGCATGGCCGCGACCACGTACACGCCGAGCAGCAGGAACGACGCGTGCGCGAAGTTGACCACCCGGGTGGCCTTGAAGACGATGACGAACCCGAGCGTGATGAGCGCGTACAGCAGGCCCAGGGACACACCGTTGACGAGCAGCTCCAGCAGCCGGGTCATTGCGGCGTCCTCTCTGCCTCTCGGCCGGTCCGGGGTTCCTCCGGCGCGCCCAGGTAGGCGCTGACCACGGTCGGGTCCCGGCGCACCTCGGCGGGCGCGCCCTCGGCGACGACCTTGCCGAAGTCGAGCACCGTGATGCGGTCGGCGATCGACATGACCACGCCCATGTCGTGCTCCACGAAGACCACGGTGAGGTCGAGGGCCCTGCGCGCCGCGAGGACGAGCTGCCCCAGCTCCCGGCTCTCCGTGGTGTTCAGGCCGGCGACCGGCTCGTCGAGGATGAGCAGGCGCGGCTCCAGGCAGAGCGCTCTGGCGAACTCCAGGCGCTTGAGGTCGCCGAAGGGCAGCCGTCCCGCGGTGGTGTCCAGCCGCGCCGAGAGGCCGACGAACTCGGCGATCTCCCGTGCCCGCGCCTCGTGGCGGCGCTGCTCGCGGCGGCCGAGCCACAACGCGGTCGTGACCAGGCCGGCGCGGGTCAGCCGGTGCCGCCCCACCATCAGGTTGTCCAGCACCGACTCCTGCGGCGAGACGACGATGTTCTGGAAGGTCCTGCCGACCCCCAGCGCCGCGACCCGGTCCGGCCGTAGCCGGGTCACCTCGTGCTCGTCGAGCAGGATGCGCCCGCCGGTCACGGGGTAGATCCCGCACAGCGCGTTGAGCAGCGACGACTTCCCGGCTCCGTTGGGGCCGATGACCGCGTGCACCGTGCCCGGCTCGACGGTGAACGACACCGCGTCCAGGGCCAGCAGGCCGCTGAACGCCACGGTCACCTCGTCCACCGTCAGGCGGGGCGGGCTCATGCCGTCCACCGGGCCAGCTCGGGCACGGCCAGGTCTCTTGCCGCGTCTTCGGTGTCGTCCTCGCCCAGGTAGAGCCGGCGTACCTCGTCGCTGCGGGACAGCTCCTCGGCCGGTCCGCTCAGCACGACCCGGCCCAGTTCCAGGACGTACGCCCGGTGGGCGACGGACAGCGCCATCGCCGCGTTCTGCTCCACCAGCAGCACGGGCACGCCGTCGCGGCTGATCTCGCGCACGGTCTCGCCGATCTGTTTCACCAGCAGCGGCGCCAAGCCGAGCGAGGGCTCGTCGAGGAGCAGCAGCTTCGGCTGGGACATCAGCGCGCGGGCGATGGCCAGCATCTGCTGCTCGCCGCCGGACAGCGTGCCGGCGCGCTGCCGGCGCCGCTCGGCCAGCCGGGGGAACATCTCGAACACCTGACCGCGGGTGCGCGTCCGGGTCTCGCGGGACCGGACGGTGATGGCGCCCGCGTCGAGGTTCTCGTCCACGGTGAGCGCGCCGAACACGTGCCGCCCCTCGGGGACCTGTACGAGCCCGCCGGTCACGACGGCCGCCGGGTTCGCTCCGGCGAACTCCTGCCCCAGGAAGCGGATCGACCCGGCGGCGACCGACCCTCCGTGTAACGGCAACGTGCCGGAAACGGCGCGCATGAGGGAGGTCTTGCCCGCACCGTTGGCGCCGAGCAGCGCGACCACGCCGGCCTCGGCGACCTCGAGACTCACTCCGTGAAGTACCGGCTCTCGCGCTCCATAGCGGACGACGAGCCCTTCGATGTCGAGCATCCGGCCTCCTAGCTGTGTTCATGGCCTCACTGCGTTCGGCGGCTCGGTCGTCATATGCCGCCGCCTTCCCCCGCTCTGGTCGCTTCGCTCCCGCCGCTCCTCCAGACGACGGCACTCCCTCGCGGCCCCGCTCTGGTCGCTACGCTCCCGCCGCTCCTCCGGGCGACGGCACTCCCTCGCGGGCCGTGCAATGCGTCGATCGCTCGTTAAGTTCCGATTGCCACTATCGATCGTTCGTTAAGTACGCGTAATGTAAGTGAGCGTCGTCACATACGTCAACACTCCGGCGGGCCCAGGCCAGAGCGGTTCGTGAAGAAGCCGGGCCCGGCCGGAGCGGGTTACGGGACGCCCCGCCCGCCCATCTGATCCTGGAGGTTTGCCATGCGGATCGGTACGACCCTCGCCTACAGCGGTGGCTTCAAGCAGGCCGCCGCGGGCCTGCGCGACCTCGAGTCCGCCGGAGTCGAGATCGCCTTCGTGGCGGAGGCCTACTCCTTCGACGCCGTGAGCCAGCTCGGATACCTCGCGTCGGCCACCGACCGGATGCAGTTGGCCTCGGCGATCCTGCCGATCTACACCCGTACGCCGTCGCTGCTCGCGATGACCGCGGCCGGCCTGGACTACGTGTCGGACGGCCGGTTCACCCTCGGCCTCGGTGCGTCAGGACCACAGGTGGTCGAGGGGTTCCACGGCGTGCCCTACGACGCGCCGATCGCCAGGACCCGCGAGATCGTGGAGATCTGCCGCCGGGTGTGGAGCCGCGAGCCGGTCGTGTACCGGGGCGCGCACTACGAGCTGCCGCTGCCGGCCGAGCGCGGGACCGGCCTGGGCAAGCCGCTGAAGCTCATCAACCACCCGGTACGCGACCGCATCCCGATCATGCTGGCCGCCATCGGCCCCAAGAACGTGCAGCTCGCCGCCGAGATCGCGGAAGGCTGGCTACCGATCTTCGTACACCCCGGGAGGCTGCGCGAGGTGTGGGGCCCGTCGCTCGACGCCGGGCAGGCCCGCCGCGACCCGGCCCTGGGCCCGCTGGACATCGTCGTCACCATGCCCCTGGCCATCGGCGACGACGTCGGTCACCTGCTCGACCTGGCGCGCCCGCAGCTCGCGCTCTACATCGGCGGGATGGGCGCCCGGGGCAAGAACTTCTACAACGACCTCACCCGCCGCTACGGCTACGAGCGGGAGGCCGAGCTCATCCAGGAGCTCTACCTGTCGGGGCGCAAGGAGGAGGCGCAGGCCGCGGTGCCCGAGGACCTGCTGCGCGCCACGTCGCTCATCGGGCCGAAGGAGTACGTGGCCGAACGTGTCGCCGAGCTCGCCGCGTGCGGCGTCACCACGGTCAGCGTGAAGCCGCTGGCGGACAGCGCCGCCGGCCGGGTCGCCGTGATCGAGCAGCTACGGGATCTCATGCCCTGAGGTCAGGGGCCCGTCGGATCGGGGGCTCCTGGTCGCATCCCCTTCGTCACCAGCCAGATCGCGAGGACCAATTCCGCCATTCCCAGCGTTCCGAGCACGGGCACGATCGTCGCGTGGAGTGACGGTGCGATGAAGCGCGTGATGCCGTCGATCACGTACGCAAGGCCGCCGAGCGACACCAGGATGCCCAGGACGGCGGGTATCCGCCTCGACCGGAAGAGGAGCCAGCCGAGAAGCCCGAGGTGCACCCCGAAGAACACCAGCGCCGCGCCGAACCCGTGCGTGAACAGGTCGAGATTGAACAGCGCGAGCGCGTGCCGTTGATCGGTCCCGACGGCTGACAGGTAGCCGGTCCCGCCCAGCAGGATCATGGCCCCGGCGTACGGCAGCAGGGCGGCGGCGACGATGGCGGTGTAGACCAGCCGGAAGCTCGCTGCCATGAGCGCCAAGGTCCGGTTCACGGGCCGGAGCAGCACGTAGAACAGCACCGCGACCGGCAGGTCGCACACGAAGGCGAGCAGGTAGCCGAGGAAGCCGAGGCGGAAGAGCTGCGGCGACGCCTGGATCGCGCGGGCGGTGGCCGGCGCGTCGCCCGGGATCACGAGCGTGGAGCGGACGAAGAACTCGGCGAACAGCGCGCTCGCGGCGATGACGAGCAGCAGTCCGCCGGTGATCCGGGCGAGGCGGGCGGGCGCCGCGTCGAGCGTGCCGGCGGTCATGACGACTCTTCGGGCGCCGAGGTCACGGTGGCCGGGTGTGCGCTCCGAGCCGGGGTCGCGGTGGCCGGGTGTGCGCTCCGAGCCGAGGGTGTCTGGCGGCCGACGATCGCCGGGGCCTCGTGGATCAGCTCGTCGTCGGTGAGCGCCGCCACCATGAACAGCGCGAAGTCCACCCGCCGGGTGCTGTTGCTCTTGAGTACGGGGTCGCCGACGTGCCGGCTCCACACCGGCAGCCCCTGGCTCTCACCCTCTTCGAGATCGCTGCCTCGCACGACGGTCCAGCGGGTGTCGCTGGCGAACACCCGGCGGCACGCCTCCACCTGGTCGTCGATGTCCGCGATGCGAGCGAGCCGCGCCACCCAGCGGAAGACCTTGACGAACGCCCGGAGCTTGAGCGAGTACACGTCCTGCCCGTCGCGGGTGATGTGCCACCCGCACGAGAAGACCAGTCGCGCCCCCGGACGCGCGTGGTCCAGCACCGCCTGCGCGGTCCCGGTGGAGTATCCCCGCATACCCCAGGGGACCAGCACCGTGAGGACCCCGTCGCATCCTTCGACCGCGCGCCTGATGACCTCGCGGTCATCCGTCGCCCCCGGGACGACGGTGATGCGCCCGTCGAACTCCGCGAGCTTCCCGACGCTCTGCTCGCGGCAAACGCCCACCACCTCGTGGCCCCGGTCCAGGGCGTGCTGGATCATGTACCGCCCGAGCTTCCCAGAGGCTCCGACGATGCAGACCTTCAGGCCGCTGCCCTGGTCACGTCCTTCGTGTACGTCCATGCCTTGTCCTTCCACCCCGGTCGCGGGTGATTCTTACACTTGTAAGGTACAAGGCGGACGCTATCCTTACGGCCGTAAGGTAGTCAAGCCCCGAGCGGACAACAGGAGTACGCGGATGCCGGCACGCCCCAACCGAGATCGAACGCCCCGTGCTTCGTTGAGCAAGGAACGTGTCTTCGAGGCCGCCGTACGCGTGGCCGACAAGGGGGGCGTCGCCTCGGTCACCATGCGCAAGGTGGCCGAAGAGCTCGGGGTCGAGGCGATGTCGCTGTACTACCACGTGGCAGGCAAGGAGGAGATCCTGGATGGGATCGTCGACCTCGTCTTCACGGAGATCGAGCTGCCCGGCGGCGAGGCCGGCTGGAAGACCGCCATGCGCCGGCGCGCGTTCTCCGTGCGCGAGGCGCTCTCGCGCCACGCCTGGGCGCTCGGGCTGATGGAGTCCCGGCGGAACCCTGGCCCCGCGACGCTACGGGACCACGACTCAGTGATCGGAAGCCTGCGCGCGGCGGGGTTCTCGATCGCGATGGCCGCTCACGCGTTCTCCGCCCTCGACAGCTACGTGTACGGGTTCGTCCTGCAGGAGTCGAGCCTGCCGTTCGCCACGACCCAAGAGCTCGAGGACGTGGCGGAAGGGATGGCCCGGCAGATGCCCGCCGGCGCGTACCCCCACCTCGCGGAGATGATGGCGGACCACGCGCTGCGACCGGGTTACGCCTATGCGGACGAGTTCGCGTTCGGGCTCGACCTGGTCCTCGATGGTCTGGAGAGGATCCTCGGCGGGCCGGGCGCCGCTTGACCTGGCCGGATGGTCATCGCAGGACGCGAAACCTCACGCGGGGGCTCGCGCCGCTGACCCCCGGAACAACGGATCAGAGGCTCTGAGCGTGAGGGATGGGGTGGACCTGATCCCAGTCGATGGCGACCTTCTCGGGGTCCTCAGGGGCGATCTTGGCGGGGAACCGCGCATCGGGGTGGACGCGGGCCAGGTGGTGCGGCGGGACTCGGTGCGCGAGGCGCACCTCGTACGAGCCGTGCGGGCCGGTCACGCGGAGGAGCAGGCCCAGGATGGGGTCGCCGTTGTCGGCGGTCATGCCGTTCGTCGAGAACGTACCGAGAACCGTGACCATGGCGGGCACGCCCCGAGCGAGGATGTCGGCGGCGGACACCCGCTGTCCGGCCGGCGGGGAGGCGTACTCCGCAGCGTGCTGCCAGTCGATGGTGAGGCGATTGTGGTCGCTCGGGTCGACGCGGACGGGGAGGCGAGCGCCGGGGAGGATGGCGCCTACGAGAAGGCGGGGCATCGATTCACGGTGGGCGACGCGGTACGCGCCCGCGCCCTCGCGCCGGACCTCCAGGTCGAACGCGACCATGGGCAGGTCGTTGACCGTCATGCCCGTGTCGCTCATGGAGAGGATGGCGGCGGTCGCCGGCACTCCGTTGACAAGGAGGTCACGGTTGCCGCCCGCCAGGTCGTTGATCATCCCGAACAGCCCGCCGGATCCGCTCTTCGGCCCGGCTCCGTCGAAGGCCGACATGGCCGTGCGCATCGCGCGGTGGGTCATGGCGTGCGCGATCGGGAAGGCGCCGAGGATCGTCAGCGTCATGCCGACGGCGAAGGCGGCGCTCGCCCACCCCGGCATCGGCCACGTCAGCATCCCGACGACCCCTGCCGTCAGCAGGACGAGGCCGATCACCTCCACCACCACTCCGACCGGGAGCAGCTTTCCGCTTCGCATCATCAGCGCGTTCCTTACTCGCCGGTCCTGTGCGTACGTGGACAGGTAACGGCTGAGCGCTTGCGCGGCGGTTGCACGCCGATTACCGGCGCCATGATTCAGCCGCCATCTCGTGGGCACACGAGTGCGGCGGCGCATGGGGCGGCCGGGTGCTAAACGGGGACGGTGAGGGTGACGGTGAGACCCGACGGCACGCTGCCCGTCATCGTCCCGAGCTGGCTCGTGTGTCCGTCGCTGAAGATGTTGTCGCTGTCCAGGGAGATCTCGCTCAGGTTGCGCACGCTCTGGCTGTAGCCGTCGGTGGCGTACACCGAGTCACAGGCGTCCTTGGGCAGCGCTATCTGGGAGGTCGCGATCTTGTTGTCGGACGTCGTGGCCTTGGCCAGGCTCGGGTAGACCTCGAAATGGATGTGCGGCCACCGGCCCGGGTAGCAGCCCGGGAAGATGCTCGTGAAGGAGAGCTTGCCGCTTTTGTCGGTCTCCTGGACTCCGCGCAGGTAGTTCTCGCTGGTGACGCTCTCGGAGTACATCGAGTAGTTGCCGTCGCGGTCGCAGTGCCACAGGTAGACCGCGGCGCTTGACAGTGCCGAGCAGTCGGCCGAGGTGTCCTGGATGGTCAGCTCGATGGTCAGCGGAACGCCCGCGGCGGTGCCCGAGCCCGAGCCGAAGCTGGAGCGGATGTCGCTGCGGACGATGCCGCTCTGGGTGAGGATGTTCGGCCCGTTCGATCCGTCGCCCGGGAACGGGCCGGCGGTCTCTTCCGGGATCTCGGCGCAGCTCCCGCTCGTCGCCGCGGTGCTCGCCGAGCCGGTGGACGAGGACGACGCGGTCGACGCGGTGCCGGTCGAGTCGCTGTCGCAGCCGACCAGGGTCGCCAGGCCCGCGCCGGCGAACAGCCCCAGGACCCGGCGGCGTTCCAGCAGCGTCGACATGTCGAACTGCAGCCCTTTGTCGAAGAGGTCGTCGTCGTGGTGCATCTCTTACTCCATGCTGGGCATGCGCCGCTGCTGAACCAACTCGGCGAGGGGAGTCGGCGCATGGAAGGTGACCCATCTAAGCAGCTGACGTATCGACTGTCACGTTCCGTAACATAAGTCTGCTTTGTGCCTTACAGGCCGGCCAGGCCGGCTCCGACGAGGACAAGACCGGCCGTGGAGGCCACGGCGCGCAGCGTGTTCCAGGCGGTCCACCTCGGCGAGTAGTTCTTCCATGACATCGTGCCCGCGTTGAGTGCGTTGTTCATCGGTACGTTGATCGCCACGGTGACCAGGAACGAGCCGATGAAGTTCACCGCGGCGGCGGCGAAGAACCAGAGGGCGGCCGGAGCATCCGTGACGAGTCCGGCCGCGAGCGCTGCGAGCGGTGCCCCCAGGAACGGGATGTAGAGCCATGGGTTGAGGATCTTCTGGTTGACGCTTCGCATCGCCGCCTCGGCCTGGGCGGGTTCGATGGCGTTCAGGCCCGGCATGACGGACATGGAGAAGGTGTAGAAGAGGCCCGTGAGGGCGCCGTGCAACGCGAGTGCGACAAGAGGCAGTACCAACATGGTCATATGGTGACCCGCGCCGGATGAGACGGTCCATGCCTGGTCCACTCAATCGCATACGCAAGTGTCTACGGCGTCAATGGGGCGCCGGGTGTCACTGATCGGGCATCAGGCGCGCGGGGAAGCCGCCGGTCGCGATGGGGCCCCAGCGGTCGATGTGGATCCGGATCAGCGACTTGTCCTGGCGGCGCATGGCGGCGCGGTACTCCTCCCAGTCGGGGTGCTCGCCGGAGATGCTCCGGTAGTACTCGACGAGCGCGTCGAGGGCGTCGGGCATGTCGAGCACCTCGGCGTGTCCGTCGATCTGGACATACGGGCCGTTCCAGTCGTCGGACACTACGCAGATCGACACCCGCTCGTCACGGCGGGCGTTGCGCGCCTTGGCTCGGTCGGGGTAGGTGGAGACCACGATCCGGCCGCTCTCGTCGACGCCGCAGGAGACCGGCGAGAGCTGCGGCCGCCCGTCCTTGCGGGTGGTCGCCAGCAGACCGTGGTGCCTGGGCCGGAGGAACTCGAGCAGTTCGGGCAGTTCGACGTGGCGCGCGGTCGCGATGTTCGGAGCCATCTCATATGCCTTTCGGTCGCACTGAGGTCTGATCCTTTCATCCCGCGAGGCCAGGACCGAGCCTGACTGACCACCGTGGAGAGCATGAGTTCAGGACCGTCCCGGGAAACCTCGTGCAAACAGCGATGTAACAGGTGCCGTACAGGATCGGTTTGGGTCCATCCCCCGTCACATTCCGGTCAGGAGAATCATGAAGGTGCCGAAGAGCCCGGGCGACGTGCGGGACGCACTGATCACGAGACTGGGGCGGCGGAACTTCCTGCGTGCGGCCGCGGTCGTCACCGGGGCGGGCGGCGGGCTCCTGGGCTCGGCATCCGCTTCCGCCGCGACCACGCCGGCGCTGCCCCGGGAGATACTCCAGCCGCACAAGGGCCCGATCCACGGCAGGCACTACCTGCCGTCGGCGGTCGAGCAGGTCCGGTGGGGGTACGTGCCGGCGGTCGGCAGCTCGCCGGTGCTCAGGATGAGATCGGGGGAGACGGTCACCATCGACTCCGTCTCGCACGAGGGCATCCTCGAAGACCAGGGGCGCGACCCGGTGGCCTATTTCGGCGAGCACGGCGTTCCCCGTACGAACGTGCTCCAGGACGCGATCGCGATCGCCCGTGACTACTCGCGCACGACCCGCAACTTCGACGTCGACGGGCCGCACGTCGTGACCGGGCCGATCTACGTGGACGGCGCGCGGCGGGGTGACGTGCTCAAGGTCGAGATGCTCTCGCTGCTGCCGCGGGTACCGTACGGCGTCGTATCGAGCCGGCACGGCAAAGGCGCGCTGGCCCGCACGTCCAGCGGCGGCGCGCCGGACGGGATCACCCTCGGTGAGGTCATGCCGCCGGTGGCGACCGACGGGCGGCCCACCGGCGACCCGGCCCGCTACGGCAACGTGTCGGTGTTCACGCCGGTACGCCGCGGGCGCAAGGGCGCGCCGAGCGGCGTCATGAAGCGCGGGGCCTCCGGCGAGGTGACCTTCCCGCTGCGCCCGTTCATGGGGATCGTGGGGGTCGCGTTCGCGTCCGCGGGCCAGTTGACCGACCCGGCGCTCAACTCGATCCCGCCTACCCTGGGCGGCGGCAACATCGACATCAACCTGCTCGGCGCGGGCGCGACCTTCTACCTGCCGGTGTTCGCCGAAGGGGCGCTCTTCTACACCGGCGACCCGCACCACGCGATGGGCGGTGGCGAGGTCGCGCTGACCGCGATGGAGGGCTCACTGCGGGCCACCTTCCGGCTCACCGTCTGCAAGGCCGGGTCCGGCGACGCCCCTTCGGTCGCCTTCCGCTACCCGTTCGCCGAGACCTCGGAGGCATGGGTGCCGATCGGGTTGTCCGACCCCGACGGGTCCCAGAACGGGCAGGTGAACGACCTCGACTCTGCCATGCGGCGGGCGGTCGTCAACGCGCTCGACTTCCTCGAGCACGACCAGGGCATGGACCGTGCCGTCGCGTACGCCTACCTGTCCGCCGCCACCGATTTCGAGGTGTCCCAGGTGGTCGACCGGACCACCGGAGTGCACGGTGTCATCGTCAAGGAGCACTTCTCCCGTTGAGCCGCGGGCTGAACGTCGTTTCAGTCCGGCGGCGACCCCGGCCTCCGCGTCCGTGAGCGGATGCGCGGCGGTCGCCGCCGGCAGGTCATCAGTAGCCGGGCAGGGATCCTTAGAATCTCACCTTCCGCAGGTAGCGATATCCGACCTCCGCGGTACGCCGGGGGGTCACATCGGGGGTGTCATTCTCCACGATGTACTCCTTCACACGGTGCTTGTCGAAGATCCGCCGGAAGTCGATGGTCCCGGTGCCGAGGTCGGCCATGTCGCCGTCGAGGTGGCGGTCTTTGACGTGGAACTGCAGCACGCGCTGCGGCGCCTTGCGGATGACGTCGAGCGTGAAGCGCACCGGGTCGGCGACGCCGCGCCCGATGCCGCCGGTGACCGCCCAGTAGATGTCGATCTCCAGGTGGACCAGGCGTGGATCGAGTTCGGAGGTCAGCACGTCCCAGGGCGTCTTTCCGCCGCCCAGGTCGATGGTGAACTCGTGGGCGTGGTTGTGGTAGCCGTACCGGAGCCCGGCCGAGCGGGCGGCCTCCGCCTCGACGTTCATGCGCTCGGCCCACGCCTTCCACTCGTCCTCGCTGGTGGAGTTGAGGTAGGGGACGACGATGTAGGACTGGCCGAGGGCGAGCGCGTTGGCGATCTTCGTCTCCAGCGCGGCGTCGTCGGCGCTGATGCCGTCGTGGCTGGAGCTGGCGCGGATGCCGATCCCGTCGAGGAACGCGCGGAGCTGCTGGGCCGTACGGCCGAAGTAGCCGAGCGCGAGCTCGACCTTCGGGTAGCCGATCTCGGCCAGGTACGCGAGAGTGGCGTCGTAGTTCTGGGCGAGGTCGTCGCGTACCGTCCAGAGCTGGATGCTGATCTGGTCCGGGGGGACGCGGTCCCCGCCGGGGTGGTGCGGCGTCGCCGCGGCGGCAGGGGAGGCGGCGGCGAGGGCGGCCGCCCCGAGTCCGAGGCCCGCGGTGAGCAAGGACCGCCTGCTGGGGCCGTAGCCGTAACACATGGGGGATCTCCTATCGTGTGGGCTCGAGGATGACCTCGTCGCTACCGGTCAGCGGGGGCAGCCCGGCGCCGCCGGGGTCGGTGTAGCTCGCGACGAAGACGCCGGTGAGGCGGTCGGTCTCCGGGTCGTGCCCGCTCGGCTCGGTGGTCTGGATGGAGCCAGAGCAGCCGCGGGCCGTGGTCTGCGGATGGCCGTGATCCTCATGGCCGAGGACGTAGTCAACGGTCACGTCGGCACAGTCCACCTGCTGGTCGTCGGTGACGCGTACCTCGAACTCGACGACGTCGCCGAAGGAGAACGCCTGCCCCTCGGCGGGCCGGATCAGCTCCACGACCGGCGCGGCGTTGCCGACCACCACCCGCACCGACGCCGCCGCGGACATGCCGCCGTCGTCGGTGACCCGCAGGGTCGCGTTGTAGAGGCCGTTCTCCTTGAACGTGTACGACGCCTCGGGGCTGCGGGAGTCGACTCTGCCGTCGGCGTCGAAGTCCCACGCGTAGCGGAGCCTGTCGCCGTCGGGGTCGGTCGTGCCGGTGCTGGTGAAGTTGACGGTGAGCGGCGCGTGGCCGGCGGTCACCGAGGCCGCGGCGGCCGGGACGGGAGAGTGGTTGCCGGTGTAGGCGATGTAGTCGAAGCGCGAGAGCTGGGCGTCCGGGTTCTCCTGGAAGTAGCCGTCGCCGTACTCCAGCACGTAGAGCGCGCCGTCGGGGCCGAACTCCATGTCCATCGGGTTGTCGAAGACGAACGACGGCAGAACGTCCTCGATCCGCCCGTCACGGTGGAACGCCTTGACGTAGTCACGGGTCCACTCGTAGAAGAGCGGGACACCGTCGTAGTACTTGGGCCAGGCCACGGGCGCGCGGCCGTGCGTGTCGCGCGGGTCGAAGTGGTACGCCGGGCCGGCCATCGGGCCGATGCCGCCGGTGCCCAGCTGCGGGAACTCCTGCGACGGCCCGTAGGAGTACCACACGTCCGGCTGAACCACCGCCGGCAGCTTGCGCAGGCCGGTGTTGCGCGGGGACTCGTTGACGGGCGCGGCGCAGTCGAACGCCTCGCCTGACGAGCCGGTCGCGAAGTCGTGGTCGACGTACGGGAGCCGCGCGGTCGCGCAGTAGGGCCAGCCGTAGTTGCCCGGTCTGCGGATCGTCGTCCATTTGCCGGTCCCCGCCGGGCCGCGCTCGGGATCGGCCGCTCGCGCGTCCGGCGAGTAGTCGCCGACGTAGAGATCCCCGGTGGACCGGTTGATCTCGATGCGGAACGGGTTGCGCAGGCCCATCGCGTAGATCTCCGGCCGGGTGCGCGCCGTGCCGGGCGGGAAGAGGTTGCCTCGCGGGATCGAGTAGGACCCGTTCTCGCGTACCTTGATGCGAAGGATCTTGCCGCGCAGGTCGTTGGTGTTGCCGGCGCTGCGCTGGGCGTCGAACGCCGGGTTCCGGTCGGCTCGTTCGTCGATCGGGGTGAAGCCATCGGAGGAGAACGGGTTCGTGTCGTCGCCGGTCGACAGGTAGAGGTTGCCGTCGGCGTCGAAGACGATGTCCCCGCCTACGTGGCAGCAGATGCCGCGGTCCACCGGCACGTCGATGATGCGCTGCTCGCTGCGCAGGTCGATCGTGGCGCCGGTGAAGCGGAACCGGGACAACCGGATCAGCCCTTTGAAGGGCGCGAAATCCTGCGGGGTGCCGGTGAGCGGGGCGTCGCCCTCGTTGACGTCCGGCGTCGCGGGGTCGTCGACCGGAGTGTCCAGCGGCGGGGAGTAGTAGAGGTAGACCCAGTCGTCCTGCCTGGAGCCCTTGCCGAAGCCGGGGCTGAGGGCGATGCTCTGCAGTCCCTCCTCGTCGTGCTGGTAGACGTCGAGCCGTGCGGCCGGCGTGTTGAGGCCGGTCTTCGGATCGTGTAACCAGACCTCGCCGGGCCGGGTGGTGTGCAGGACCCTCGAATCCGGTAACACCGCCAGGTCCATCGGCTCGCCCGGGCTGTCGTTGAGGGTCACCTTCTGGAAATCGTCGTCGGGTGGCGGGGACGCGGCACCGGCGGCTTGTACGGCGGCGGCCGGCATGAGGATCGCCGCAGCAGTCATGGCCGCGATCGCGGTTCTCGCTCTCATGCCTCTCCCTTCGGTCTACTCGGGGGGATAAGAGAGGGCAAATTAACGTGAATGTAACCCGAGTTACGCCGATAGAGGAGGGCCTAATCACGGATGACTGAGCATCTTTCGCGTCTTATCGGACTAAGTGCTGATCTCCACCGTGACAGCGCGAACTCGGGCGGTCAGGGCCGCGTCGATCCATCAGGCGATGAACAGCCCGGCCGTTCGCGTTCCGTGCTCATGGGCTTGCGGGGGCGGCGCGTGCTCGCCGCAGCCGTCGTCACGCGTAGGCCGGCCGATCGCAAGAGATCACACCGGAAGACGACTTGCGTGAGACAAAGAGAAAGCTTAGGTTAGCCTTGCCTAAGCAAGCGCCTCGTCCTGGAGGCATGCCCCTTCTCGCTGTTCCTTCAGAGGAAGAAGCCATGTCCATCCAGCTTCCGCCGTCCGCTGCGCCTCGCTCTGCCTACCCCGTGGACGTGCTTCCCATTCCCGTCCGGGATCGTCTCCTCGACCTGACCCGGACCGGGACGCCGGTCTCCGCCTACGTGTACGACGGCGCGGTGGCCGCCGAGCGGGCCCGCGAGTTACGCGCGGCGCTGCCCGAGTGGGCGGCCGTCTACTACGCCGTCAAGGCCAACTCCTTCCCCGGCGTCGTCGCGGCCCTGGCGCCGCACGTGGCCGGGTTCGAGGTCGCGTCCAGGTCGGAGCTGGACCTCGCCCTGCGCCTCACCGATACGGCACGCGTCGTCGCCGCGGGACCCGCCAAGTCCGTCCCCCTCTTGACCGCCCTGGTCAGGGCGGGGGTAGAGGCGATCAACGCCGAGAGCCCGCTCGAGCTCCACCGGATCAGCCGGATCGCGGTCGCCGAGGGCGCCACGGCCAGGGTGGCGCTGCGGGTGAACCCGGCCGAGATCCCGGTCACGGGCTCCCTGCACATGGGCGGCGTCCCCTCCCAGTTCGGCGTGGCCGAGCCCGACGTGCCCGAGGTGCTGCGGGAGGCCGCCGGGCTGCCCGGCCTGGACCTGATCGGCTTCCACGTGCACGCCGCCTCCGGCAACCTGGACGCCGAATCCCACGCCGCGTACCTGCGCTGGTGCCTGGAGTGGAGCGTGCGGACCGCCAGGGACAACGGCGTCGAGCTGCGCCACGTCGACATCGGCGGCGGCATCGGTGTCGCGTTCGAGGACGAGAAGCCCTTCGACGTCGCCCGCTTCGGAGAGCTGGCCGCGCGAGCGGAGCCGCCGCCGGGCGTGCGGGTGCTGCTGGAGCCCGGCCGGTTCCTGGTCGCCGACTGCGGCTGGTACGCCGCCGAGGTGACCGACGTCAAGACCTCGTACGGCAAGCGGTTCGTCATCCTGCGCGGCGGCATCAACCACTTCCAGCTCCCCACGTCCTGGGACATCGTGCACAACATCGCGGTGCTGCCGGTCGAGCGCTGGCCCGGCGGCTGTCCCCGGCCCGCCGCCGAGGACGCCGAGGTGACGGTCGTCGGCGAGCTCTGCACGCCGGAGGACACCCTCCTGCGCGACGTCCGGGTCGACCGCGTGCGCGCCGGTGACCTGGTCGTCTTCCCCAACGCGGGTTCCTACGGGTGGGAATTCGCCATGCATTCCTTCCTCGGTCATCCCATCGCCGAACGGCACCTTCTCTGAGCCCCGCTGGGCCGTACCGTCGTCCCTCTCTGCCAACCGGAGCGTGAATGAGTCTGCATCCGACCGACATCGACCCCGCCGTCCGCATCGACGCCGTGCTGCGGCGCCAACGCGACCGCGAGTCCTCGGCCCGGACCTATGCCCGTTCGTTCCCCGTCGTCCCGGTACGCGGGGAGGGCATGACGATCGAGGGCGCCGACGGCCGCCGCTACCTCGACTGCCTCTCCGGCGCGGGCACCCTCGCGCTCGGCCACAACCATCCGGTGGTGATCGAGGCCATCAGGCGCACGGTGGACAGCGGGGCCCCGCTGCACGTGCTCGACCTGGCCACGCCGGAGAAGGACGAGTTCACCGAGGCCCTGTTCGCCACCCTGCCCCCTGCCTTCGCCGAGCGCGCGCGCGTGCACTTCTGCGGGCCGGCCGGGACCGACGCGGTGGAGGCGGCGCTGAAGCTCATGCAGACCGCCACCGGCAGGCGCGGGCTGCTGGCATTCACCGGCGCCTACCACGGCATGACGGCAGGCGCCCTGGCCGTCACCGGCAGCGTCGCGGTCAAGGAGCCGGTGGCCGGGATCGCCGCGGACGTGACCCGTCTGCCGTACCCCTACTCCTACCGCTGCCCGTTCGGCATCGGCGGGGAGTGGGGCGCGGAGCTGTCGGCGGCCTACACCGAGCGGCTGCTCGACGACCCCTCCGGGGGCGTGGTGCCGCCGGCCGCGATGATCCTGGAGGCGGTGCAGGGCGAGGGCGGCGCGGTGCCCGCCCCCGACTCCTGGCTGCGCCAGATGCGCCGGATCACCGCCGAGCGCGGCATCCCGCTGATCGTGGACGAGGTGCAGACCGGCGTGGGCCGGACCGGCGCGTTCTGGGCGGTGGAGCACAGCGGGATCGTTCCCGACGCGATGGTGATGTCCAAGGCCATCGGCGGAAGCCTGCCCCTGGCCGTCGTGGTCTACCACGAGGACTACGACGGCTGGCGGCCCGGCGCGCACACCGGTACGTTCCGGGGCAACACCCTGGCCATGGCGGCCGGGACCGCGACCCTGCGGTACGTCGCCCGCGAGGGGCTGGCCGAGCGGGCCGCCGCGGTCGGCGCCCGGATGACGGCCCGGCTCGACGGGCTGCGCGGCGAGCTGCCCGCGATCGGCGACGTCCGCGGGCGCGGCCTGATGATCGGCGTCGAGCTCGTCGATCCCGAAGGCGAGCCCGACTCCTGCGGCGCCCGCCAGGCGGCCCCTCGGCTGGCGGCCGAAGTGCGCGCCGCGTGCCTGGACCGCGGCCTCATCGTGGAGCTGGGCGGCCGCCACGACTCCACCGTC
Organism: Nonomuraea basaltis; assembly: GCF_005893125.1. Classification (GTDB taxonomy): domain Bacteria; phylum Actinomycetota; class Actinomycetes; order Streptosporangiales; family Streptosporangiaceae; genus Nonomuraea; species Nonomuraea basaltis. Next base: position 70,678 of record NZ_VCJS01000007.1, read on the forward strand.
CGCCTGCTGCCCCCGCTGATCATCACGGACGAGCAGGTGGAAGCCGTACTGGACCGCCTGTCCGATGCGATCGCCGAGGTGACGGCGCCCCGGCTCACGGGGCGACGGGCATGACGGCGACAACCGCGGGTGACGGCTCCCGGGCTCACGGGGCGACGGGCATGACCGCCACCGTCGCGCCCGCCCTGTCCGGTGCCGCCGCCCTGTCCGGCGGCGTCTCCGGCGCCGCCGCCCTGGAGCCGATGCTGCGCACAGTGCTGGCCGCTCTCGCCGAGGGTTCGGCCAGGCGCGACGGGCCGATCCCCGCCGGTACACCGGGGGCGCTCTTCACCCGGGTCGCCAGGACTCTCGCCGAGGCGGCCGGTGACGACGCCCTGCGCCGGCTGACCGAGCTGGTGGCCGCCGGCAGCGCCGACCCGGCCGACCCGAACTGCGCCGCGCATCTGCACTGCCCGCCGCTCGCCGTGGCCGTGGCCGCCGACCTGGCGATCTCCGCGCTCAACCCGTCACAGGACTCCTGGGACCAGGCCCCCGCGACCACCGCCCTGGAGACCCTGCTGCTGAGCGAGCTGGCCGAGCTGGTGGGATACCCGTCCACGGCCGCGGGGGTGCTCACCTCCGGCGGCACCGAATCCAACCTCATGGGCCTGATGCTGGCCAGGGATCGGGTGCTGGGGCGCGCGACCGGGCGCAGGATCGAACGGTGCGGCCTGCCGGCGAACCCGCCGCAGGCGAGGATCTTCGCCTCCGCCGCCGCCCACTTCTCGGTACGCCGCGCCGCCGCCCTGCTGGGCCTGGGGGAGGACGCGGTCGTGACCGTCCCCGTGGACCGCGAGCTGCGGATGAAACCGGAAGGACTGGCCACCGCGCTGCGGGAATGCGTACGGCGGGGCGAGCTGCCCATGGCCGTGGTCGCCACGGCCGGCACCACCGACACAGGGGCGATCGACCCGCTGGACGCCTGCGCGGCCCTGGCCGCCGAGCACGGGGCCTGGTCGCACGTGGACGCCGCCTACGGTGGCGGCGCCCTGCTCTCCGACCGGCTGGCGCCCCTGCTGGCGGGCATCGAACGGGCCGACTCGGTGTCCCTGGACTGGCACAAGCTGGGCTGGCAGCCCGCCGCCGCGGGCGTCTTCCTGGTACGGCAGGCCGAGGCGTACGCGTCGCTGGCCCGGCGCGCGGCCTACCTCAACCCGGCCGACGACGAGGACGCCGGCTACGCCAGCCTGCTGGGAAACTCCCTGCGCACCACCCGCCGCCCCGACGCCTTCAAGATCGCCGTCACGCTCGCCACCCTCGGCAGGGACGGACTGGGCCGTCTCGTCGACGCCTGCCACGACCTGGCCCGCGCCGGAGCGGCGGCGGTCCGCGCCCATCCCCGGCTGGACCTGCACGCCGACCCCGTGCTGACGGCGTTCCTCTTCCGGTACGTCCCCGCGGATCCCGCGCCGGCGGACCGGGTGAACGCCGGGCTGAGGCGCCGCCTGCTGCGCGAGGGACGCGCCGTCGTCGGCCGCACCGAGCTCCCGGGAGAGGGGCCGGGCCGCGTCCGGCTCAAGCTCACCCTGCTCAACCCGTATACGACCACCGCCGAGGTGGAGCGGCTCGTCCGCCTCGTCGCCGCCGCGGGCGAGGCCGAGGAGACGACGCTGTGAGCGAGCCCCGGCCGGACCCCCTCGACCATCCCGATCCCTTCAGGGCGGGGGAGGCCGCGGCGACGGAGACGCTGCTGCGTGCCTATGTGCGCGAGACGGAGACCCCGGTCCCGCCCGCCGGTGAGGAGCTGGTGCTCGGCTTCCCCGCCAGCGGCCTGCGGCTGAGCGTCCCGGTGCGGTACCGGTCGGCGACCGGCTGGCACCGCTTCGGCGAGCCCCGCGTCGTCTCCGAGCCCGCCGGTGCCGCGCTGGTGGCCGCGGCCGCGATGCGCGAGTCCGTCGTGCGGCGGCGGTTGCCCCATCATCTCGGGTCCGATGCCGTCGCCCGGGTGCTGGACTCGGCCCGCCGTACCGGGACGCATCTCGCGCGCCGGCGCGCCGAAGGGGGATCGGGGGCGATCCCGTTCCTCGAGGCCGAGCAGGCGCTGTTGCTCGGGCATCCGTTCCATCCCGCGCCCAAGAGCAGGCAGGAGGCGTCCGACGGCGAGCTCGACGCCTACTCGCCCGAGCTGCGCGGCTCGTTCCGGCTGCACTGGTTCGCCGCCGACCCCGCGATCGTCGTGGGGGAGTGCGCGGACGGGCGGGCTCCGGCCGAGCTGCTGCGGGACATCGCCGCCGGGCTGGAGCTGCCCGCGGGCATGGTTCCCGTTCCCGCCCATCCCTGGCAGGCCCGCGAGGTGCTGGGCCGTCCCGAGGTGGCGTCGCTGGTCGAGGCGGGGCTGCTGCGCCCGCTCGGGGCGGCGGGGCCGGCGTGGCATCCGACCTCCTCGGTGCGCACCGTGCACCGGGCGGACGCCGACGTGATGCTCAAGCTCTCCCTCGGCATGCGGATCACCAACTCCCGCAGGAACAACCTGCGCGGCGAGCTGCGCCTCGGCGTCAGAGCCGCCCGCCTGCTGGGCGCGGGCCCGGGGGAGTGGCTGCGCGCCGAGCACCCGGAGTTCGGGATCCTGCGCGACTTCGCCTGGGTCTCGGCGGGCGCCGACGGGCCGGAGACCGGGCTGGAGACCGCGATCCGCGACAACCCCTTCCGCGGCGGCCCCAATGATGGGCAGGGTGACGGGCAGTGCGTGGCCGGGCTGCTGGCCGAGCGTACGGGTCCGGGCGACGGCACGCCGCCCCGGCACCGCGCCCTGCTGTCCGCCGCCACGGCCCGCGCCGCCCGGGCGCACGGCGTCTCCCTCGCCGAGGCGTCGGCCCGCTGGCTGACCCGCTATCTCGAGGTGCTGGCCGTACCGCTGATCAGGCTTCAGTCGCGGTACGGCATCGCGCTGGAGCCGCACCACCAGAACACCCTGGTGGCGCTGGACGGCGACGGCCTGCCCCGCGCGGGCTGGTACCGGGACAGCCAGGGCTACTACGTGGCCGCTTCCAGGGCGGGCGAGCTGGAGCGGCTGCTGCCCGAGCTGGCCGACGGACTGGAGCTGGTCTTCGACGACGATCTCGTGGACGAGCGGGTCGCCTACTACCTGGGGGTCAACAACCTGCTCGGCCTGGTGGGCGCGTTCGGGGCGCTGGGGCTCGCCGACGAGGGCGACCTGCTGCGCGTGCTGCGGGCCGCGCTGGAGCGGCTGCGGGCGGCCGAGCCCGGCGCGAAGGGCCTGCTCGACCTGCTGCTCGACGCGCCGCTGCTGCGCTGCAAGGGCAACTTCCTGACCTGCGTGGACGGCCGCGACGAGCTCGTCGGGGACGTGCGCACCCAGTCCGTCTACATCGACCTTCCCAACCCTCTTACGGAGGTACCACGGTGACCACGTACGACCTGGTGGGAGTGGGCATCGGCCCGTTCAACCTGTCCCTGGCCGCGCTCGGCGACGGCGTGCCGGGGCTGCGCGCGCTCTTCCTGGACGGCAAGCGCGCCTTCTCCTGGCACCCCGGGCTGCTGATGGAGGGGACCGTCCTGCAGGTGCCGTTCCTCGCCGACCTGGTCACCATGGCGGATCCGACCAGTCCCTGGTCATATCTCAACTACCTGCGCCACCACGACCGGATGTTCCCGTTCTTCTTCTCCGAGCGGTTCCACATCCCGCGCCGCGAGTACGACCACTACTGCCGCTGGGTCGCCGAGCGGCTGCCCTCCTGCCGGTTCGACGCCGAGGTGACCGCGCTGGAGTGGGACGAGACGGCTGCGGCCTTCGCGGTGACGTACCGCTCCTCCTCCGGCGCGGCCACCCGCGTCCTGGGCCGGCAGGTGGTGCTGGGCGTCGGGACGCAGCCGGTCGTCCCCGGACCGCTGCGCCCGCTGATGACGGAGACGCACGCCGGCCACGTGTTACACAGCGCCGACTACCGCACCCATCGCGACCGGCTCGCCGCCAGGCCCGACGTCACGGTGATCGGCGCTGGCCAGTCGGGGGCGGAGGTGGTGCTCGATCTGCTGCGGGCGGGCGGTCCGTACGTGCGCTGGCTGGCCCGCACCCCGGCCTTCGCACCCATGGAGTACTCGAAGATCGGCCTCGAGCACTTCACCCCCGACTACATCGAGTACTTCCGCGGGCTCCCGGAGGCCGAGCGGGAACGGCTCGTACGCGAGCAGTGGCAGCTCTACAAGGGGGTCAGCGCGGAGACGCTGGCCGACATCCACGACGAGCTGTACGAGCGGACCATCGGCGGCGCCGAGCCGCCCGCCGCGCTGCACCCGGGAGTGGAGGTCACGGCGGCCGGCGCCGATGCCGACGGCTACACGCTGACCTGCCGTCACGGCCCGCAGGAGGCGGTCTTCCAGATCCGCACCTCGGCCGTGGTGTCGGCCACCGGCTACGCGGCGGCCCGCCCCGCGTTCCTGGAGCCGCTGTCCGACCTGGTCGACTGGGACGGCAGGGGCCGCTACCAGGTCGACGGGTCCTACCGGGTCGCCCTCGACCCACGGGTGTCCGGGCGCCTCTACGTGCAGAACGCCGAACTCCACACCCACGGCGTCGGCGCACCCGACCTCACACTGGGCGCGTGGCGAGCCGCGACCATCCTCAACGCGGTCGCCGGGCGCACCTTGCTGCCCGTCCCCGACCGGGTGGCCTGGACGACCTTCGGCGCGCCCCGGGCTCCCGAGGCCGCCGGCCTGGACGCGCCACGCTCGGTGGGCTCGCTGCGGTGAGCCGCGCCAAGGTCGTGCTCATCTCGGTGATCGGGCTGCACCTGGTCGCCGAGACCGCGCTCACCCCCTTCCTGCCGCGGTTGTTCGACCGGCTGTACGCCGTCGACGAGCCCGGCGCGACCGGGCTCTACCTGTGGATCTGCCGCATCGTCGGGCTGGCCGCGCTGCCGCTGTGGGGGCTGGTGGCCCGGCGGTGGCCGCTGCACCGGCTGGTCCTGGCCGGGCTGTGCGGCTCCGCCGTGCTCGATCTGCTGCTCGGGCTCGCGCCCAGCTACGCCGCGTACACCGTGCTGTCGGCGGCCGTGGTGGCCACCAACAGCGCGATGCTGCTGGCCTATCCGGCGTTCATCGCCGAGCACGACGCCGACCCGGCGGGCGGGGAGCGAGCCCGGCTGGCCGGGATCTGCTCGATCGTGGTGGTCTTCCACCTGTCGGTCGTGGTGGCGACGATGGTGGGGGCCGGAGTTCTCGCGCTGCCCGAGCCGCGGGTCGGCATCTCCGCGTTCGCCGTGCTGGACGCGCTCCTCGCCGTGCTCACCTACCGCGTGCTGGGCAGACGCGCTCCCACCCGTGCAGGCGGCGACGCCGGTACGGCGGATGCCGCGGTCGTCGCGGCGGGCAGTGGCGGCGCGGCGGCGGCCGGCGCGGTCGTCGCAGCGGGTGGTGACGGCGTTGCGGCGGGCCGGGACGCCGGTGCGCGCAGGCGCGGCGTGGGGCTGGCGGTGCTGGCCCAGGCGGCGCTGATCGGGGTCGCGTTCGACTTCGCGGTCAACGTGGCGCGGCCCTTCTTCACCGAGTTCGCCGACGACCTGGGCAGCGGCTCCGCCGGGTCCGCGGTGCTGTTCTTCCTGCCCAGCGTGGCCGCGCTGGCCGTGCTGCCCGCCGTGCGCCGCTTTCACGACCTGCTCGGCGACCGGCTGCTGCCGCTGGCCCTGGCCGTCGGCGCCGCCGGGCTCGCCTGGCAGGCGCTGTCGTCCTCACTGCCGGGGCTGGCCGGGGGAAGACTGCTGTTCGGCGTCGGCCTCGGCCTCGGCCAGGTCGCCGTGGAGCTGTGGGCGTTCCGGGCCACCGGCACGGCGGGGCCGGCGTTCACCGTCGTGGAGACCGCCCGGTCCGCGGGCCTGCTCGCCGCGCCGGTGGCCGCCGCGACCGCGGTCTCGTACGACCTCGCGCTGCCCATCGCCGTCGCGGCGGCCGTACACCTGCTGGCCACCGGCCTGTCCCTGCGGCGCCTCCCCGTCCCCCGGCCGGAACCCGCCCTCACCTACTCCGAGGAGATCCCCCGATGAACCGACCTGCCCAAGACGCCTGGCAGCAGGCCGGCCGCCGCCTGCTCACCAAGGCCGTCGAGGAGTTCGCCTACGAGGAGCTGTTCCGCCCGGAGCCCGACCCCAAGTCCGGTCCCGACGCCTACCGGCTGGAGCTGGGCGACGGCGTCCACTGGACGTTTCGCGCGACCCGCGGCACGTTCGGGACCTGGCGGCTGGCGGACGGCACGCTGCGGCGGCATCCCGGCGACGGCGAGGCCGGGCCCGAGCGGCTGCTGCTCGACGCCAGGACGATCCTCGGCTGGGACGGCCCCACCACCGCCGAGGTGCTGCGCGAGCTCACCGCGACCCGCAGGGCGGAGGCGGAGCTCATCTCGCGCGCGCTGACCGCCGCCGAGCTCGCGGACCTCGACCATCTGGAGCTGGAGGCGCACCAGGACGGCCATCCCTGCATGCTGCTCAACAAGGGCAGGCTGGGCTTCGCCGCCTCAGACGCCGCGGCCTACGCCCCCGAGGCGGCCGGCGCCGTACGGCTGCGGTGGGCGGCCGTGCACACCTCCCTGGCCGACTACTCCGGCGTCCCAGGGCTGGACGCCGAGACGCTGCTGGCCGAGGAATTGGACGAGGAGACCCGCAAGCGGTTCGCCGACCTGCTGGCGGACCCGGCCGCGTACGTCTGGCTGCCCGTCCACCCCTTCCACTGGGACGAGGCCGTCGAGACCCTCTTCGCCCCCTACCTCGCAGACGGCCGGATCGTCCCGCTCGGCGAGGGGCCCGACCGCTACCGGCCGCTGCAGTCGATCCGCACCCTGGCCAACCTGGACCATCCCGGGCGCAGGAACGTCAAGGTGCCGCTCGCCATCCGCAACACGCTGGTGTGGCGGGGGCTGTCCACCGAGCCGACCAGGGCCGCGCCCGACGTGACCGCCTGGCTGCACGCGCTCCGTGACGGGGACCCGTACCTGCGGGACGAGCTGCGCTTCCACCCGCTCGGCGAGGTGGCCGCCGTCGCCGTGCGCCACCCGCTGTACGACGAGGTGCGCGACGCTCCCTACCGCTACCACGAGCTGCTCGGCGCGGTGTGGCGCGAGCCGGTGGCGGCGCTGCTGCGCGACGGCGAGCGGGCCAGGACCATGGCGGCCCTGCTGAAGGTCGGCTCTGACGGGCGCGCGCTGGCGGCCGAGCTCGTCGCGCGCTCAGGGCTCGACCCCAGGGCCTGGCTGGCCAGGCTCTTCTCCGCCCTGCTGCCCGGCCTGCTGCACTACCTCTACCGGTACGGCGTGGCGTACTGCCCCCACGGCGAGAACACCGTGATCCTCTACGACGCCGCCGACATCCCCGCCGGCATCGCGGTCAAGGACTTCGCCGAGGACGTCAACCTGCTGCCGGAGCCCCGTCCCGAGTACAAGGGCCTGTCCCCGCGCGCCGACGCGGTGCTGCTGCGCTGGCCGCCGGGCGAGCTGGCGCACTCGCTGCTCAGCGCCGTCTTCGCGGGCCACTTCCGGTTCTTCGCCCCGCTGGCCGAGCAGCACCTCGGTGTGCCGGAGACGGAGTTCTGGGGGCTGGTCCGCGCCGAGATCGAGCGGTACCACGCCCGCTTCCCCGAGCTCGCGGACAGGTTCGAGGCGTTCGGCCTGTTCGCGCCCGAGTTCGACCGGGTGGCGCTGAACCGGGAGCAACTGCTCGGCGGCGGCTTCCACGACCGCTCCGAGCGCGACGAGGGCTTCGACGTGGTCCACGGCACCGTACCCAACCCGCTCGCGACCGAGCCGCCGAACGGGCCCGCCTCACGGAGTGAGGCCGATGAACACAGCGGGAGCTGACATGACCTACGAATGGCTGCGTGCCGAGGCCGAGGCAGGGCGCATCGAGGAGGTGATCGTCAGTCTTCCCGACCTCCAGGGCCGTCTGCAGGGCAGCCGCCTGGCCGTGCCGTACTTCCTGGACGAGGTGGCCCGGCAGGGCTTCGGCGCCTGCGTGTACCTGCTCGCCGCCGACGTCGAGATGGACACCGGGCCCGGCTACGCCATCGACGCCTGGAACACCGGCTTCGGCGACTTCGTCCTGCGCCCCGACCCCGCCACGTTGCGCCCGCTCCCTTGGGACCCCGGCACCGCGCTCGTCATCGCCGACGCCGTGTGGCCCGGCGCGAGCTCCGGCGAGCCGGTCGACGTGGCCCCGCGCCAGGTGCTGCGCACGCAGCTCGACCGGCTGGCCGAGCGCGGGCTGACCGCGTACGCCGGGACCGAGCTGGAGTTCCTGGTCTTCCGCGACAGCTACCGGGACGCCTGGGAGGGCCGCTACCACGGCCTGCGCACGGGCACCCGCTACAACGTCGACTACTCACTCCAAGGACTGACCGAGATCGAGCCCGTCGTGCGCCGCGTCCGTCGCGAGATGGTCCGTGCCGGGCTCACCATGGAGACCGCCCGCGCCGAGTGCCACGCGGGCCAGTACGAGATCGTCTTCCGGTACGACGAGGCCATGGCGACCTGCGACAAGCACGTGTTCTTCAAGAACGGCGCCAAGCAGATCGCCGCCCAGGAAGGCGTCGCGCTCACCTTCATGCCCAAGTTCGACGAGGGCGAGGGCAACTCCTGCCACATCCACCTGTCGCTGCGCGCGAGCTCCGGCAGGGACGGCTCGATGGTGTTCGCCGGGGACGACGGCGGCATGTCGGAGCTGATGGGGCACTTCGTGGCCGGGCAACTCGCCTGCCTGCCCGAGCTCGCACTGCTCATGGCCCCGAACATCAACTCGTACAAGCGGCTCCAGCCGGGCGCGTTCGCCCCCACCGGCATCACCTGGGGCAGGGACAACCGCACCTGCCCGATCCGCGTGGTCGGCGCGGGCGCGTCGCTGCGCATCGAGCACCGCGTGCCCGGCGGGGACGCCAACCCCTACCTTGCCGTCGCCGCCGTGCTGGCCGCTGGACTGCACGGCATCGAGAACCGGCTCCCCCTGCCCGCGCCGCACGCCGCCAACGCGCTGGCCGACCCGTCGGTGCCGCGGCTCCCCACGACGCTGACCGAGGCGCTGCGCCGCTGGGAGACCAGCGAGATCGCGGCCAAGGCCTTCGGCGACGCGGTGCTCGGCCACTACGCCCAGGCCGCGCGGGCGGAGCTGGCGGCCTTCGAGACGGCGGTCACGGACTGGGAGCGGGTACGCGGTTTCGAACGGCTCTAGGCACCTCGATCGTCTCGTTCCACGGCCTGGGCGCCCGGCTCGCGTACGGCCGGGTCAGGCCACCCTTTCGAGGTCGTCGGGTGTCACCTGGTGCGCCAGCGGCAACCCGGCGACCAGCCGTTCCAGCTCGTCCAGCACGGCGGCGCCCATCCGGGAGAGCTCGTTGCCGTGTGAGCCCGCGATGTGCGGCGTGAGGAAGGCGTTGGGCAGGTCGAACAGCGGCGAGCTCGGCGGCAGCGGCTCCGGCTCGGTGACGTCCAGGATCGCCGACAGCCGGCCCGACTTCAGCTCGGAGACGAGGGCGTCGGTGTCGACCAGCGATCCCCTGGCCGTGTTGATCAGCACGGCGCCGTCCGGCAGCAGCGCCAGCCGCTCGCCGTCCAGCATGTGCCTGGTCTCCGCGGTGGCCGGGGCGTGCAGGCTGACGATGTCGCTGCGGCGCAGCAACTCGTCCAGCGATACCTGCCGTATCCCGGGAACCACGGTGTAGGGGTCGTAGAGGCACAGGTCCAGGTCGTACGGCGAGAGCAGCTCGATCACCTTGCGGCCGATGCGTGAGGCGCCGACGATGCCCACCGTCCGGCCGTTGTTGCCGATGGACGGCTGGATCTGGGCGAGTGTGAACGCGCGCTCGCGCCGGTAGCGCTCGTTCAGCGCGAAGACTCCCTTGCCGGCCAGCAGGACGACGGCGACCGTGTACTCCGCCACCGGGACCGCGTTGGCCTCGGCGGCAGAGGAGACCAGCAGGCCGCGCTCCCAGCAGGCGGGCGTGACCAGGGACTTCACCGAGCCGGCGGCGTGCAGCACGCCCCGCAGGCGCGGCGCGGCCGACAGGACCGCCTCGTCGAGCGGCGGGCAGCCCCAACTGCTGATCAGGATCTCGGTCTCTGCGAGGGCGAGGGCCAGGCTCGGATCGTCGAAACCCTCGGCGACCAGCGTCACGTCGATGTCGGCCAGCGTGTCCAGCCGCCGCAGCAAGGGCGCGGGGAAGAGCAGAGCGAGATGTTCCTCGCTCATGGCGAACAGCGCCTTCGGGCGTGGGGACACGGGTATGGCCTTCCGTTCGTAGGGATCGGTTTCTAACCGTAGAAGCACAACCGATGATGGTCAACGGTGCACTTTGGTTGATGAAACACGGGCGTTTGGCCAGTATGCAAGCGCTTTCCGTGATTAACGGCATGACTTCTGTAACGTCTCCGTAACGCCATCTTGTGGCCAATGCCGCTCAGTCGTAGCGTTCGCAGCTACCGGTTTCTATCCAACTTGGCGAGCAGACGCCTCAGACGGGACTTCGGTGATGAGCACGCTACAGACGAGGCAAGAGCCTCAGACGAGACCGCCCTCCGGGCCGCCCCGGCGCAGGCGCCGCCGGAGCGCGGTGACCCGCGCGAGCTGGTCGGTCGGGCTGCTCGCGCTGCCGGCGGTCGTCTTCTTCCTGGTCTTCAACTACCTGCCGATGGCCGGTCTGGTGGTGGCGTTCAAGGAGTTCGACGTCGGCCTGGGGATCTTCGACAGCCCGTGGAACGGGCTGGAGAACTTCGCCTACTTCCTGGAGTCCGGGGACGCGGCGAGGATCCTGTTCAACACGCTCTTCCTGAACATCCTGTTCCTGGCCGCGACGCTGGCCGCCGGGATCCTCCTGGCGATCATGCTGAACGAGATCCGCGGGCGCTTCTTCAAGCGGGCCTCACAGTCGGTGATCTTCTTCCCGTACTTCGTCTCGCCGGTCGTGATCAGCATCATCCTGCAGGTGCTGCTCGCCGGGGCGTCCGGCGGGGGCGGGGCGGTGAACGACGCGATGAGCGGCTTCGGCCTGCCCACGGTGGACTGGTACACCGAACCGGGCCCGTGGCCCTGGATCCTCACGGTGGTGAAGGTCTGGCAGCTCGGCGGTTACCTGAGCGTCATCTTCCTCGCCGCGATCACCGGCATCCCCGAGGAGGTCTACGAGGCCGGGATGATCGACGGAGCCTCGCGCGCCCAGATGGCCTGGCGCATCACTCTCCCGCTGCTGAAGCCCACCGCCGCGGTCCTGCTGGTGCTGGGCGTCGGCCGGATCTTCTACGGCGACTTCGGCACCATCTACGCGATCATCGGGGACAACGGCACCCTCTTCGAGAACACCGACGTCATCGACACCTACGTCTTCCGCGCCCTGCGCCAGCTCGGTGACTTCGGCACCACCGCCGCGATCGGCCTGTTCCAGTCGGTGATCGGCTTCATCCTCGTCGTGATCGCGGTGCTCATCCAGCGCAAGTACTCGAAGGAGACCAGCATCCTATGAGCAGCAGAAAGCTGGAGCCGTTCACCATCGTCAGCATCGTCGGCGTCTCCCTCGCCGTGCTGGCCTGCGCCGTCCCCTTCTGGATGATCATCGCGGGGTCGTTCACGAGCGAGACCCAGCTGGCCACGACCGGCTACAGCTTCTTCCCGGACTTCGACCTCACCGCCTACCAGATGATCTTCACGGGTCCCGCGGTGCTCGACGCCTATATCGCCAGCCTCTTCATCACCGTCGTGGGCACGGCGCTGTCCCTGGCGGTGACGTCGGGGCTGAGCTGGGTGATCGCCCGCCGGCTGCCCGGCATCAGCCGGCCGCTGACCATCTTCGCCTACCTGCCGATGCTGTTCTCCGGCGGCCTCGTCCCGCTCTACCTGCTGGTGACGCAGTATCTGCAGCTGCAGAACAGCTACTTCGCGGTCATCCTGCCGCTGCTGGTCATGCCGTTCCTGGTCTTCGTCCAGGTCAGCTCCTTCCGTCAGCTTCCCGAGTCGATCTTCGAATCGGCCAAGATCGACGGTGCGGGCGAGCTGCGCATCTTCTTCACGATCGCGCTGCCGCTGTCCAAGCCGATCCTGGCCGTCGTCGGCCTCTTCTACGCCGTGCACTACTGGAACGACTGGTTCATGGCGCTGCTGTTCATCGACGACGTCCACAAGTTCCCGCTCCCGCTGGTCCTGCAGAACCTGATCTCCAACATCTCGTTCACGGCGATGCTGCCGCAGCTGGCCGAGTCGGCCACCCCCGTCTACCAGCTCCGGCTCGCCCTCACCACCGTCGCCATCGGCCCCATCCTGCTCGCCTACCCCTTTGCCCAGCGCTACTTCGTCAAGGGCATCACCCTCGGTGCCACCAAGGGCTGATTCCGCTCCCGCCACCTCAGGAGTAACCGTGTCCAACCCCATGATGTCCCGGCGCGGCCTGCTGGCCGCCGGCGGCGGCCTGTCCCTCGCCGCCCTCCTCGCCGCCTGCTCCGACGACTCCTCGACGCCGAAAGCCGCCCAGAGCAGCGGCGCGGCCGCCGAAGCGCTCGCGCTGAGCCTGCTGCTGCCCGGCGACGTGCCGGTCGGCTGGGACCCCGTCCTGGCCGAGGTCAACAAGAAGCTCCAGGCCGATCTGGGCTTCACCATCAAGCCGCAGTTCATCCCGTGGACCAGCTACGGCCAGCAGGCGCTGCTGAAGTTCACCGCAGGGGAGAAGTTCGACACCGCGCTGCAGGCGCGCTGGCTCAACATGACCCAGCTCGCGGCCAGCGGCTCGATCGTCGATCTGAGCAGCCTGATGTCCAGCGGCAAGTACCCCAACCTGACCGCCACGATCGACCCGAAGATCATTGAGTTGAACCGGTGGAGCGGCAAGCTCTACGGCCTGCCCCAGATCAACTCCGTCGCTCGCTTCCACCACTTCAGCATCCGCCAGGACCTGGCCGAGAAGTACGGCACGAGCGACATCACGGACTTCGCGGGCCTGGAGAAGTTCTGGTACGACGTCAAGCAGAAGGACAAGGGGATCACTCCGATCGGGATCAGCTCCCGGATGCCCAAGCTGCTGGTGGCGTGGAACCCGGTCGGCTGGCTCAACCCCTACATGTGGGACAACCCCACCATGAGCATCGCCTCCTTCACCGGCGACTCGCTCAACTTCGTCCTGGCCGCCGACGGCAAGACGAGCGGCTCGTCCAACCCGATCCCGTGGTGGGAGGCCCCGGGCATGGTGGACGCGCTGCGCTTGATCCGGAAGTACTACCAGGACGGGCTGATCAACAAGAACGCCCTCACCCTGGACTCGAAGGCGCTGGACTCCCAGTTCAAGGCCGGCCGCGTCGCCACCGGCTGGGCCATGACCGACGGCCTGTCCTCCACGGCCCTGCCGGAGCTGACCAAGAACGTGCCGGGTGCGATGATCGCGAACGTGATGCCGCTCAAGGGCGGCGAGAACGCCAAGCCGTACCAGACCTTCCAGAGCGACAACTTCGTCGTGCTCAACGCCAAGGGCCAGAGCAACGAGAAGGCCATGCAGCTGCAGGAGTGGGTCTCGATCAAGGAGAACCACGACCTGATCAACTACGGCCTCCCCGGCAAGGACTGGAACCCGATCGGCGACGACAAGTACGAGAAGGTCTCCACCTACACCTTCCCCGGGTTCGCCCTCGCCTGGCGGGCCAAGCTGGAGCGCCGGATCAAGGACATGACCGAGTCCGAGACCAAGTGGTTCGACTGGGCGCAGGACATCAACAACTTCACCGTCGACCCGTACGCCGCCTTCGTCCCCGACCCTGAGCCGGTCAAGCGGGAGAACACCCAGGTCACCGCGGCCCTGACGCAGTTCGCCAACCCGCTGTTCATCGGCGCGGTGGACGTCGACCAGGGCCTGGACAAGCTGAAGAAGGCGCTGGACCGGGCGGGCCTGGCCAAGCTCCAGGCGGAGATGGCCAAGCAGGCCGACGCCTACCTCAAGGGCCAGTAGGAGCGTAGGAGCACAGCACGTCGGGGCAGCGGCTCGGCTGCCGTTCGGGGGATCTCACACCTAGAAAGGACGCACCTCCCATGAAGCCTGAGCTGTCCCGGCGTGCCGTGCTGCGCGCGACCGGAGCCGGGGTCGCGGTCGCCGCGAGCTGGAACTGGCTGGCCGAGCCCGCGGCGGCCGCCCAAGCCGGCCGGACGCTGGATGTGGTGATCTTCGGCGATGCGGCGTCGGAGGCCGCCCACGCGGTCACCCCGACGGCGTCCGACGTGGTGGCGGGGGCGCTCGGCCAGAGCGCCCGCGTGCTCAACCCCCAGACGCCCGCGAGTTTCTGGGGCGGCACCGTCGCCTGCACGGTCAAGTGCGTGCCGGAGGGCACCACCTACGTGACCATCAAGCTCTGGGGCGGCGACCGCGCCCCGACCGAGGCCGACCAGTCCCGGCTGCAGCTGTTCTGCGAGGGCAAGCAGGTCGGCCACTACCACCTGGGCGCGGTCGACCCGCTGGACATCCTCAGCCTGGACGCCCACTCGCCGGGTCGTTTCCACTACCACACCCTGCCGCTGCCGGAGGCGATGACCAAGGACAAGGAGCAGGTCACGCTGGAGATCCGGGGCATGGGCCGGGTCTGGGGCTACGGGCAGAACGCCGCGGAGTTCTACCGCACGCTGAACAAGCCGACCCGCCCCTTCTACCGGATCTACACGCACGCGGAGCCGTACTTCCCCGGAGACGACATCCAGGGCCCCGCGCCTGATGTGACCATCCGGCCCGAGCCGGGGCCCGAGATCCTGGAGAAGATCAAGACCAGGGTCCTCAACGAGCACCGCAACTGGCTGGGCGGCAGCGCCGCCTCGATGGACTCTTGGGCCTACCTGAGCCTGGCCGAGGGCTACTTCTACCCCGGCAGCCCGGCCTACCAGAACCCCGACACCATCGACCAGGTGCTGGGCGCCATCGACGCCCGCTACACCAAGTGGCTGACGGACCCGGCCGTGCTGACCTCCTCCGACCAGCAGTGGGAGGGCTTCGGCAAGGTGGGCCACGTGCTGGTCCTGCTCAAGGACGTGCTGGGCGACCGGCTGGAACAGCGGATCGGGGCGCGGACCGTGGGCGCGCCCAACCCCGGTTTCGAGCGCGGCGGTACGGCCCCCGCCGGCTGGACCACCGCCAGATGGGCCGGCACGGCCACCTGGCTCTGGGACGACACCGTCAAGCGCAGCGGCTCCCGTTCGGTCAAGATCGTCACCGAGGCGGGCGCGGCGGCCGGGTGGAGCACCTCCCAGAACCGCACGCTGATCGGCCAGGGCAAGCACCGTTACAGCGTCTGGGTCAAGACCGAGAGCGTCGTCGCCCCCGGCGCCTACCTCGACGTGCTCTTCTACGACTCCGCCGGAAAGATCGTCGGCACCGACAACAAGTTCTACGCGCCCACCGGCACCAACGACTGGACCCAGATCACCGCCGAGCTGACCACCCCGGCCACCGCCACCGAGCTCCGGCTGGACGTGCGGGTCCAGGGCGGCGGCACCGCCTGGTACGACGACGTCGAGGTCACCCCGCTGGACGGGGCCACCGAGCCGGACCAGGGGGAGCTGCCGATCCGGCGCGCCGCCTACACGAAGATGATGACCGAGTCCATCTCGTACTGGCGTCAGCACATGCCGCACTACAGCAACCAGGTGCAGATCTGTGCGCTCGGCATCTACCGCTGCAACCGCGGTCTGATGCTGATAAATCCGGATCAGGCGCCGCTGGCCGAGGAGAAGGCCCGCGACTACATCCACCAGGCCGTCGGCCTCAAGCCCTTCCTCGGCAAGGAGGACGCCTCCGGCACCCCCAGCAAGCCACTGGGCGAGCACTTCTACCAGACCACGAAGAAGGGGCTGACCAAGGAGCTGGGCTACGTCGGCAGCTACGGCGAGGTCACCGGCTGGCTGGTGCAGCTGTACGAGGCGGTCACCCGCTTCGACGGCGTCAAGGACCCCGACCTCGAGGCGCAGCTGGTCAAGATGATCAACGCGCGGGCGGTCTTCCGCTACCCCGAGGTCGACGAAGACGGCTACCGCAGCATGCGCCTGGAGGCGGCGGTCGGCTGGCGTGACGACCACTATCCCGGCATCGTCACCTACGCCCAGCGGGTGGACTGGGACGGCCACCCGCTCATGGCCTCTGGGGTCTTCGACGACCCCGCCATCGTCGGCCGCGGCCAGCGCATGGTCGCCGACAACCAGTTCTTCGGCAGCCTCGACCTGTTGCAGACCCACTCGTGGTCGCGGGTCGGGGTGGTCGCCCTGCGCCTGCTCCTGCGGGACTGGCCCGCCTTCAGCGCGCGTACGGCCCGGCCACAGAGCTTCCCGATGGACTGGGACGCGCCCGGTTCGGTCTTCGCCGACGAGGAGAACGGCGTCGTCGCGATCAAGAACGGCCAGGAGATCCTCTACGCCTCGCTCTACTGGCGGGCCCGGCAGGCCGTGAACAATCTGGCCAGGGTCCACCACATCACCCCCGACACCCACCGGGTCGCCACCCTCCGCCAGCAGTGCTCCGTCACCCCGACGGGCGAGACCTGGACCGAGCAGGACTGGGTCTGCTTCAACTTCGCCATCAACGACCCGGCCGCCTCGCACATCCCGCCCGGCGGCTTCCCGCCGCCCGGCGCCGAGGTGCATCAGGCCTTCGCGGGCGAGGTGCTCAAGGTCGCGCCGCACCCCGCCGACGTGCCCGACCCGGCGCTCGGCGTGGACTTCCCCGGCGTCGAGAAGCTCTTCGTGGGCAAGGCGCAGTTCTACCGCTGCTCCTACGGCCGGTACCTGATCGGGATGAACACCGACAGCGAGCGCTCCCGCCGCCTGTACACCACCGGCGGCGGCCAGGCCCGCGATCTCGTCACCGGCCGGCGGCTCCGGCTCGGTGGCTCGATCGAGGTCGACCCGCTCAGCACCGTGGTTCTCTACCTGGAGGATTGACGCCTCTGTTCGTGGTTCGCCGAGACCCTGCAGGAGGCCCTCCTGCAGGAGTCACCCCTTTGGAGATCGCATGAAGCTGCACGTTCGGACGCGAGGATCCGGCGGCCCGCCGCTGCTCCTGGTGCACGGGTGGGGCGGCGATCACCGGGTGTGGGACGCGCTCGACTTCGGCGAGCGCCGCGTGATCGCCGTGGACCTGCGCGGTCACGGCAAGTCCCCGGCTCCGGAGACCGGTTACACCCCCGCCCGCCTGGCCGGCGACCTGCTGTCGTCGATCGACGAGCCGGTGGTGGCCATCGGGCACTCCATGGGCGCCCAGGTCGTCACCGCGCTGGCGGTCGAGCACCCGCCGTCGGTGCGCGCGATGGTCGTCGTCGCCCCGGCCTACGGTGCGGACGAGGCCGAGGAGCGGCTCCTCCCCGGCCGCCTGGCCGCGCTGCGGGCGGACGGGGCCGCCGCGGCGTTGCGGCAGCTCGGGCCGCTGCCCGCGCCGGTGGCCGAGCAGTTGCTGGCGACACCGGGCCACGTGCTGGCCGAGTGCTACGCCGGGATGTACACCGTGCCCGGGGCCTTCGGGGCGCGCCGGGAGTCCGAGCGCTATCTGGCCAGGCGGAGCTGCCCGGTGCTGGCCGTACACAACGTGCCGGAAGCCGCGCGGTGGGAGGCCGGGCTGCCGGCGCATCCGCGCTCCACGAGCGTGGTGTGGCCGGAGGCCGGGCATTTCCTTCACGTGGAGCATCCAGCGAGATTTGTGGACTTGGTGCTATCTGTGTGGGGCTGCTGAGAGGACGACTCCTACGGTCCGCGCGGCACACAGGTACGGGCGAGAGAGCGTCAGGGCGGTCGCGGTGAGGGCCATCCCGGCCAGGACGGGCGCGAGGTGCCAGAGGTCGACGTACCCGATGGCCAGGTGGGCGACGACGGCGGGCACGAACCCTGCCACGGCGGCGAGCGCCAGCGTCCACCACACCCACGACTCGCCGCGCCGCCATCCCCAGGCGCTCAGCAGGGTGATCGCCGCGGCGGCCGCCATCAGCGCCCCGCCGAACCCGGCCCTGTCGTGCGCGATGAACGGCAGCAGCCGCGTGTTGGCTGCCTGAAGCACGTCCGGCCCGGTTCCCAGGAACTCCAGGTCGCTCGGGACGAAGATCCCGGTGAGGCCGACAGCCGACACGGCCACGCCGCCGGCGAACAGCCCGGTCCCGATGATCACCATGAGGAGCTGGCCGGTGAGCGCCCGATGACGCTCGCGTTCCGGGCCTTCCGGGCGGGACGTCCACCGGGGGCGGTCCGGGCGCCGCCGGGTCGCGGCCAGGAACATGGGGAAGAGCGCGGCGGCCAGCGTGGAGTGCAGCGGCTCCACGTACCCGTGGGCGAAGAGGTAGAAAACGGCGGCGAACCCGATGCACCCGGAGACCAGGTACGCCTCGCGCGCCCACGGCCACCCGCGGCGCATGCCCCCGGCGGCGAGGCCCGCGTAGAGGACGCCGACGGCCACCATCGTGCCCGCCAGCGTGATCCGGTCGTGCCGCAGGAAGTGGACCAGGTGGTGGTTGACGGCGTGCAGCGCGTCCCGGTCCATGCCGAGGAAGGCGCGGTCGTACCAGAGCAGCACCGGCCCGAGCGCGACCGCGGCGGCCACGAGCCCGGCGACCGCGATGACGGCGCCGGTCACCAGCCCCCACCACCAGGCGGGCCACCGGCGGGGATCGCGGCCGGCGTCCCGCGGCGAGGGGGCCGGCGCGGTGGGGGTCGCCGCCTCCATCACCCGCCCGAACCACCCGGGTCCCGCCTCGATCAGCAGGGCCGGGGTGGCGAGTACGGCTTTGGCGGGATTCGCAATGGTACGGGCGGCCAGGTCGGCGGATGGGGAGACGAGACGAACGATGTCCGGGCCGCCGCCTGCCGGCAGGACGGCGTCCACGTGCGGTGCCAGGGCGGCGGCCACAGCCGGATCCTCCGTCCGTACCAGCACCGGCGCGCGCCTGCCCGCCGCCGCCTCCCGTACCAGCGGCACGTCCGCGAGCCCGACCGGATCCACCAGGATCAGCCCCGCCCCGATCGGCGGCAGCGCCCGTACGGCGTCCCGCGCCACCGCCGGCGGCACCGCCGCCCCCAACCGGCTGCGTACCGGAACCCCGCCCACCGCGCCCGCCAGGTGCGCCGGCGGATGCCGGTGGCCGAGGAGCCGCGCGACCGCCCATCCGCCACCGGGGAGTGACCCCGTCCAGGCCAGCACCCGCAGCGCCGCCCGCCGCGACCGCCGCACGCCCAGCAGCGCCCCCGCGATCCCCCGCAGCGGCTGGTACGTCCAGTCAGGCATCGGTCCCCGCCCCTCCACCCGACCCGAGGGGCGCCCTTCCCCGTTCCCGCACCTCGGGCGGCGTCCACCCGAGGACGGGATCCATCGACCGCAGCAGCACCCCGGGCGGCACCAGACGGGCGGCGAGGTTCCGCAACCACGCCCCCGGCGGCCACGCCACCAGGCCCGCCGTCCCCAGCCGGGCCGACCGGCGCGCGATCGCCTGAGTGCGCGGCCGCCGCACCAGGTCGTACCGCGCGAGCGCCGCGTCCACGTCCGGAGCCGTCCGCAGGCAGGCGGCGAGCGTGACCGCGTCCTCCAGCGCCGTGCCCGCCCCCTGCCCCAGCGTCGGCTCCATCGCGTGCGCCGCGTCCCCCAGCAGCGCCACCCTCCCACGTACGTAGGAGGCCAGCGGCGGCGCCTCGTACACGTCGTGCCGCAGCACGGCCTCCTCGGGCACGGCCGCCAGCAGCTCCGGGACGGGATCGGGCCAGCCGCCGAACCTGCGCATGAGCCCGGCGTACGCGTCCTCTCCGCCGCCTTCGGGGACCCGGGCCGCCGCGAAGCAGTAGAACCTCCCGCCGGGCAGCGCCGCGAACCCGATCCGCTCGCCCCGTCCCCAGAACAGCGCCCCCTCGTCGCCCCGCCCGCGCAGCGGCTCGGTCACCATCCGCCACGCGGTGCACCCGGCATACCGGGGAGCCGCCGCCTCCGGCCATCCTTGCCGCCGCACCTGGCTGCGTACCCCGTCAGCGCCCACCACCAGGTCCGCCCGCGTCCGCCCGCCCCGGTGCTCGGCCACCATCCCGTCGCCGTCCGGCCGCACGGCCCGCACCTCGCTGCCCGCCCGCAGCAGCTCCGCCGGCAGCGCCGCCACGAGCACCCGCATCAGCTCGGGCCGGTGCACCATGAGCAGCGGCCACCCGTGCCGCCGTGCGACGCCGGCGTTGTCCGTCCTTGACAGCCACCGCCCGGCCCGGTCCCGCACGCCGCCCACGGTCTCCACCCCGGCGATCGCCCGTACCCGCTCGGCCAGGCCCAGCGCGGCGAGCGCGCGCATGGCGTTCGGCCAGAGCGCCAGGCCCGCCCCGATCTCGCTGAACTCCCCGGCCCGCTCCAGCACGGTCACCCGCCACCCGATCCGGTGCAGCGCGATCGCCGCCGCCAGCCCGCCTATCCCTCCACCGACCACAACCGCAGCAGGCATGACCAGCACCCCCGGCATCGTTTCTTGAGCGACTGCTTAAAACGTACGATAGGGGGATTTGAGCGATTGCTCAACTGCATGATCGGCTGCACGGGCTGCGATCCGCGGCACATGTCACAGGTCGCAGGTGTACAGCCGGGCACGAGACCTGCGGGGGATCGTCAAGGCTCATGGTCCTGGCATGGCAGGACGCCGCCAGGCCGGCTTGATCGGGGCCAGCAGCGACAGGGCGGCCAGCGCGAAGGCCGGCAGCAGGGCCCAGCGCAGCACCAGATGGCTCACCTCCTCGGTCTTGGTCATCGTGCCGAGCGAGGTGCCGATGCTCTGATACACCTCATCCAGCGAGCTGGCCGTCTGGGCGTCGTAGGCCCGCCCGGCCGTGCCGTCGGCGAGGGCGCGCAGCGTTTCGGCGTTCGGCGGGACCGGCATCTGGCGGCCGTCGAGCTCCACGGTGCCCTCCGGGGTGCCGAAGGCGATGGTGGAGACCGGCACCTTGCTCCGGGCCGCCTCCCGCGTGGCCTCGGACACGATCCGGCCGGAGGTGTTGTCGCCGTCGGACAGCAGCACGATGGCCGCCGGCGGCGGGTCGCTTGCCGCCTGCTGGTCGAAGGAGCGGATCGTCTCCAGGCCGGAGAAGACCGCCTCGCCGATGGCGGTGCCGGGCGCCGGTTGGAGCGCGTCGATCGCCCGTACGACCGCGGTGTGCTCCACCGTTGGCGAGACCAGCACCGCCGCGGATCGGGCGAAGGACACCAGGGCCACGTTGAACCGTTCGGGCAGGCGCGTGATGAACCTCTTGGCCGAGGACTTGGCCGCCTGCAACCGGGACGGCGGGATGTCGGTGGCGACCATGGACAGCGATACGTCGATCGCCACGATGATCGTGGCGCGATCCCGGGGCACCTGAACAGAGGAGACCGGGCGGGCGGCGGCGACGATGAGCATCCCCATCACCAGCGTGAACAGCACCGCCGTCAGATGCCGCGACCAGCCAGGCCGGGCGGGCGCGATCAGGTCGAGCATCCGCAGGTCCGTGAAGCGCGCGACATAGCGGGGCCGCAGGAACTGAGCGGCGATGTACCCGCCCACGGCAACGGTCAGCACTGCGAACAACCAGAGCCAGCCGGCGGCCTGAAAGGTCATGCGTCCTCCCCAGGACCCAAGCGGCGCTCGGGGGGTCACACGCCGAGTCTAGTTCCGCGCCCCTGGAGCGGGCGCAGGAGGACGCGCGAGGCCTCTCAAGCGGGCCGGGGCCGAGGAGTACGCCGGTTGGTTCAGGGCGCCGGCCGACGCGACGCGGGCTTCACCGCGGGCAAGCCGCCGATCCCATAGGTCCCCGGCGGTGTCAGCCGAGCAGTGTGTGCGCGAGTCCGATCACGGCGCCGGCGGCGATGTACCAGGCGTTGTTGAGCTTGGTCTTCCACAGCAGCGCCAGGGTGAGCAGGGCGATGGCGGCGGTGAGCGGGTCGATGATCGCGGTCTGGCCGAGCTGGAAGGACACGCCGGCCATGAGGGCGAGTGCGGCGGCGTTCAGGCCGTCGAGCAGGGCGGAGGTCCACTCGCTTGAGCGGAGCTTGTCGGTGAGCTTGGTGAGCAGGCCGACGAAGACGAACGAGGGCAGGAAGATGGCCACGGTCGCCAGGAACGCGCCGAGCGGACCGGCGATCACGTAGCCGAGGAAGGTGGCGGTGGTGAAGACCGGGCCGGGGGTGACCTGCCCGATCGAGACGGCGTCGATGAGCTGCTGGTTGGTGATCCAGCCGAGCCGGTCGACGAAGTCGCCGCGCAGGAACGCCAGCAGCACGTACCCGCTGCCGTACAGCACTGCGCCGATCTTGATCATGGTGGCGAACAGCTGGGCGAGCTGGCCGCCGGTGGGGTCGGCGAACACGGGGGATCCGCCGAGGGTGAGCAGGGGCGCGGCGAGCACTCCTCGCAGCCGGTCCGGGCGTGGCGGGCGGCGCAGCAGGTGGGCCGCGGCGGCCAGCAGTGCTCCGGCGGCCAGCACGAGCAGCTCGTTGACGCCCAGCACGTAGCCGGCCAGCGCGGCGACTGCCAGCGCGCCCAGCCAGACGTTTTTGATGACGGTGCGGAGCAGGCCGAACAGGGCGTGCGCGATGATCGCGATCACCACCGGGACGATGCCGTAAAGGATGCCCTCCGCCGCGGGCGTGCTCCCGTAGGTGACATACGCCCAGGCCAGCGCGGTGACGATGAGCGCGGCCGGGAGGATGAAGCACACCCCGGCGGCGACCAGGCCGCGCCCGCGGGCACGATCGAAGCCCAGGTGGATGGCCAGCTCGGTGGAGTTGGGGCCGGGGATGAGGTTGGTGGCGCCCATCAGGTCCACGAACCGCTGGTCGCTGACCCAGCCGCGGCGGCGTACCAGCTCATCACGCATCATCGCGGTGTGCGCGGCGGGGCCGCCGAAGGCGATGGTGCCCAGCTTCAAGAACAGCAACGCCACCTCCCGGGTCGCGCGCCAGGAGGAACGCGGGACGCCGTGGTCGGGATCGTCCGCCTGGCCGCCGGTGTGGTGCTCGTCCACTGCTGTCGTCCCTTCGTAGGTGGGGAAGGTGGCCTTGGGAGCACGCCGCCACGCATGCCGATATCGGGTCACGATAGCGAGACGCGGATCGGCTCCTGGGGATCGGGGGCCTCCGGCGGCGTCCTTATGACCCCATCTCGTCGCCGAGGACCTCGCGGGCCAGCTCGGCCAGCGCGGCGCGGTCCTCGGCCAGCGCGGCCCGGCCCGCCTCGGTCGCGGTGTAGATCCGCCGCACCCGGCCGTCGGCCACCTCCTGACGGGAGACCAGCAGCCCGTCGGCCTCCAGCCGATGCAGCGTCGGATACAGCGTGCCGGGACTGATCGCATACCCGTGCCGTTTGAGCTCTTCGGCCATCCACGCCCCGTGGATGTCCTGCTCGGCCGCATGATGCAGGATGTGCAGCCGCACCGCCCCGCGCAGGAACTCCCGCATCCTCCGTCACCGTCCTGACTCGACTTCGCCGCACGCTCAGCTTATGACGAAACCGATATCGGCTGCCGATGTCGCGCTCTGTCACCTCGGCACCTGGCGGCGGGACTGTTCATCTCCTGTTCGTCCCCTATCGCATCGGCGGCCCCCTCTGGGGGCCGGTCGCGCGCCTACGTCTGGGGGAAGTGGCAGGCGGCCTGCCGGCCCGGAGTCACCTCGCGCAGCCGGGGTCGCTCCAGCTTGCACAGGTCGCGCGCGTGCGGGCAGCGCGGGTGGAAGGCGCAGCCGGCGGGCTTGCGGACGGGACTCGGCACGTCGCCCGCCAGGACGATGCGCTCGCGGCGCGGAGCCGTGCCGTCGTCGATCCGCGGCACGGCCGACAGCAGCGCCCTCGTGTACGGGTGGGCGGGGCCCGCGTACAGCGCCTCGGCATCGGCCGTCTCGACGATCTCGCCCAGGTACATGACGGCGATGCGGGTGCTGACCTGCCGGACCACGCCCAGGTCGTGGGCGATGAAGACGTACGTCAGGCCGTACCGTTCCTGCAGGTCGGCGAAGAGGTTGAGCACCTGGGCCTGGATGGAGACGTCGAGCGCCGACACGGGCTCGTCGGCGACGATGAGGCTCGGCTCGGTGGCCAGCGCCCGGGCGATGCCGATCCGCTGGCGCTGGCCGCCGGAGAACTCGTGCGGGTAGCGGTCGGCGTACGCCGCGGGCAGGCCGACGACGTCGAGCAGCTCCGCGGTGCGGCGGCGGATCTCCGAGGCGGAGCCGTAGCCGTGGACGTGCAGCGGGTCGGCCACGATGTCCCCGACGCGGCGGCGCGGGTTCAGTGAGGCGTACGGGTCCTGGAAGACCAGCTGCAGCTCGCGGCGGACAGGGCGGAGCCGGCGGCGGGACAGCCGGGTGATGTCCCGGCCGCCGAACTCGACGGTGCCGCCGGTGAGGTCCGTCAGGCGGACCAGGCAGCGGCCGAGGGTGGACTTGCCGCAGCCCGACTCGCCGACCAGGCCGAGGGTTTCCCCCGCGTGGACTTCGAGCGAGACGCCGTCCACGGCACGGACGGCGTCGCGGGGACGCCCTGGCAGGGAGCGGCCCATCGGGAAGTGCTTGACGACATCGGCCGCTCGCAGCAGCACCTGGCTCATCGCGTCTCCTGCCTCAGGTCCGATCGCAGTAGCGCCGGGGCTCATCGCGTCTCCTGCCTCAGGTCCGAGCGGCCCTCCAGCGGGAGCCAGCACGCGTCCTCGTGGCCCGCCGCGCCCGTCAGCCGCGGCTTGTCATCGCAAACAGGAAGCCGGTACGCGCACCGGGGCGCGAACGCGCATCCCTCCGGCAGGTCGTACGGCGACACGGACGTCCCCGGGATGGCGGCCAGCCGGCGCGGCCGGGGGCCGGTCACCCGGGGCACCGAGCCGAGCAGTCCCCAGGTGTAGGGGTGGCGGGGCCGGCGCAGCACCTCGGCGGTGGGCCCGTGCTCGACGGCGCGCCCGCCGTACATGACGAGCACCCGGTCGGCCAGCTCGGAGACGACCCCGATGTCGTGGGTGATGAGGACGATGGCCGAGCCGTGCCGCTCGCGCAGCCGGCGCATGAGGTCGAGGATCTGCGCCTGCGTGGTGACGTCCAGGGCGGTGGTCGGCTCGTCGGCGATGAGCAGGCGCGGGTCGCAGGCCAGGGCCAGCGCGATGACGGCGCGCTGGCGCATGCCGCCGGAGAACTGGTGCGGGTAGTCGTCCACGCGGCGGGCGGCGTCGGCGATGCCCACCTCCTCCAGCAGCTCGACGGCCCGGACGCGGGCCTGCCGCCGGCTGAGCGGCCGGTGGGCGCGCAGCTGCTCGGCGATGTGCCAGCCGATGGTGTAGACGGGGGTGAGCGCCGTCATCGGATCCTGGAAGATCATCGCGATGTCGCGCCCGCGGATGGCGCGCAGCTCCCGGTCGGTGCGGGTAAGCAGGTCGCGGCCGTCGAACAGGGCGGTGCCGGTGACGCGGACGTTCGGATCGCGGATCAGCTTGAGCAGGCTCAGCATGGACACGCTCTTGCCGGAGCCGGACTCGCCCACGATGCCGAGCACCTGGCCGGGCTCGACGGTGACCGAGAGCCCGTCGACGGCCGTGACGGGACCGGTGCGGGTGCGGAAGGTGACCCGCAGGTCGCGGATCTCCAGCAGCGGCTCACCCACGGCGCACCCTCGGGTCGAGCCGGGCGTAAAGGAGGTCGACCGCCGCGTTGGCGAGGACGACGAAGAACGCGGCGTACAGGACCGTACCCATGATCATCGGCAGGTCGACTTTCTGCAGGGCCTCGTACGTCAGCCTGCCGACGCCCGGCAGCCCGAAGACCACCTCGGTGAGCAGCGCGGCGCCGCCCACCAGCGCGCCGAAGTCCAGGCCGAAGAGCGAGACGATGGGGATGAGCGAGCAGCGCAACCCGTGCCGGATGAGGATCCGCCACTCCGAGATGCCCTTGGCCCGGGCGGTGCGCACGTAGTCCTCCTCAAGGGTGGTGACGAGCTCGGCGCGCAGCAGCCGGGCGTAGATGCCGGCGTACAGGACGGCGAGCGTCAGCCACGGGAACAGCAGATGCAGCGCCCACTGGAGCGGATCCTGGCCGAAGGGGACGTAGCCGAGCGGCGGCACCCACGAGAACAGGCTCTCGCGCAGCCGGCTCTGCGTCAGCAGGTTGACCACCTCGCCCAGCCAGTAGACCGGCAGCGAGATGCCGATGACGCCGAGCAGCATGATGATCGGGTCGAGGATCGTGCCGCGCAGCCGGGCGGCCGTGGTGCCCATGACCACGGCGAGCCCCATCCAGATGAGGGCCGCGCCGAGCACGAGAGAGAGCGTGACCGGCGCCGCCTGCAGCACCTGCGGGATCACCTTCGCGCCGCGGTTGACGTAGGACTCCAGGTCGCGGGTGACGAACAGGTGGCCCATCATCATGGCGTACCGGACGGGCAGCGGCTGGTCGAGGCCGAAGGAGGCGCGCACCTGGGCGAGCGTCTCCTGGTCGGCGTTGCGCCCGGCGATGCGGGCGGCCGGGTCGACGCCGGGCGTGGCGAAGAAGATGAGGAACACCAGGACGCTGATCGAGAACAGCACCAGGCCGGCGGAGAGCAGGCGGCGCAGCAGGAAGCCGGCCATCTACACTCCACCGCGCAGCCGGGCGCCCGGGTCGAGCGCGTGGCGGACGCCGTCGCCGAAGACGTTCAGCGCGACGGCGGTGACGGCGATGAGCAGGCCTGGCGCGAGGGCCACGGCCGGCCGGGTGTAGAGCAGCCCGAGCCCGTCGTTGATGATCGTGCCCCAGCTCGCGTCCGGCGGCTGGACGCCGATGGACAGGAACGACAGCGCCGACTCGATGAGCATGTCGAGTGCCGTCATCATCGGCAGCAGGACGATCAGCGTGGGCAGCACGTTCGGCAGCAGGTCCTTGCGCATGATGCGCAGGTCGGACGCGCCGACGCCGATCGCCGCCTGGACGAACTCGCGGTTGCGCAGGGCGATCACCTGGCCGCGGATCGGGCGGGCCGCGTACGGCACGTAGACGGCGGCGATGATGCCGATCGGCACCCAGAGGCTGCCGGCCTCGACGCTGATCGGCCCGACCCGCAGCCCGCCGGTGAGCAGCACCACCGACAGGCAGATCGCCAGCAGGTAGACGGGGATCGACCACAG
This sequence comes from Nonomuraea basaltis, assembly GCF_005893125.1. Lineage (GTDB taxonomy): Bacteria > Actinomycetota > Actinomycetes > Streptosporangiales > Streptosporangiaceae > Nonomuraea > Nonomuraea basaltis. The sequence continues at coordinate 97,761 of NZ_VCJS01000007.1, forward strand.
CACGTCGAGGATCCGCGACAGCACCGCGTCGACCGCGCCGCCGGCGTACCCGGCGACGACGCCCACGGTGGTGGCGACCAGGCAGCACAGCAGCGCCGAGGTCACGCCGATGAGCAGGCTGTTGCGCCCGCCGTACAGCAGCCGGGCCATGACGTCGCGGCCCTGGTTGTCGGCGCCGAGGAAGTAGTGCTCGGGGTCCCAGGTGGGGCCGATGGGGGTGACGCCCAGGCCCAGGCCGGTGCTGCTGGGCGCCAGCACCGGCACGGTCCGGCCGTCCACCACGGTCGTGCCGGAGATGTTCGACCGGAACGGGTGCGTCCCCGCCACCTGGCCGGCGTACGCGGGGGCGAGCAGGCAGGCCACCGCGACCACCAGGAACACCACCAGGCCGGCCATCGCGGCCTTGTCGCGCGCCAGCCGGCCGAGCCCGGCCCGCCACGGCCCGGCGGGCGCGCGGACGGTGCCGGCCGCGCGCCCCGGATCGATCTCGGACGGCTCGTTCACTGGACCCAGAGCTGGCCGACCAGCATGTAGAACTGCTTGCTGAACTGGTAGTTGCCGACCCGCTTGGAGATGAAGTTCACCTGCTTGGGGTTGAAGATCGGCACCACCGGCGACTTCTTCATGATCTCCTGATCGATCTGGCCCCACAGCTCGTCGGCCTTGGCCTGGTCGCTCCGCTGCGTCTCCAGGGCGGTCTGGATCTTCGCGTCGGTCTCCTTGTCGCAGAAGCCCGCGATGTTGATGCTGGAGTCGCTGCCCGCGGTGAAGGAGGCGCACGACAGCAGCACGTTGAGGAAGTTCGAGGCAGCGGGGTAGTCCTGGTACCACTGGGTCAGCGCCAGCTGGACCTTGTTCTCGGTGTTCTGTATGTAGGTGAACTGGATGTCGCCCGACAGCGGCTTGAGCACGGCCTTGTAGCCGATCTCGGTGAGCACGCTCTGCAGGTACTCGCCGATGCTCTTGTTGACCGCGTCGTCCTGGACGACGATGCCGACCTCCTGCCCGGCGGTGCCGGACTGCTGGACGAGCTGCTTGGCCTTCTCCAGGTCGGGCGCGGCCCACTTGGCGCCGCCGTCCTTGGTGTAGTCGCAGAAGTCGACGTGGGCCGGGAATCCGGGCGGCAGGATCGTGCAGGCCGGCTGAGCCAGGTTCGGGCCGCCGTACAGCTGGACCAGGGCGTTGCGGTCGACCGCCCAGTTGATCGCCTGCCGGGCGAGCTCGTTGTCGAACGGGGCGAGGTTGTTGTTGAGTGTCAGATACCAGAACGCGGTGAGCTGGCTGACGTTCACCTGGTCGGCGTACGTGGTGCCGAGCTCGTTCAGCCGGTCGGCGGGCGGCGGGTCGAACAGCCAGTCGGCCTGGTCGTTCTGCACGGCGGTGACGGCCGCCTCGACGGTGAGGCCGAAGGAGTAGTCGATCGCGTCGGGGTAGGCCTGCGGCTGGGCGTCGCGCGACCATTCGGTGAAGTGCGGGTTGCGCACGAGCTTCAGCGCGCGGCTCGGATCGTACGACTCCACCATGTACGGCCCGGTGGTGGGCAGCGGCTTGGTGCCGGAGTCCTTGGCGGGCGAGCCCTTGGGCAGGATGGTGGCGTGCGGGACGGCCAGCTTGAACAGGAACTCCGGGTCGGGCGCGGTCAGCTTGACCGTCACGGTGCCGGCCGCCGCGTCACCGATCACGCCCTCGTCCAGCGAGCACGACTTCGGCTTCTTGACGCAGGCGGCGGCGCCGACGATGCCGTTGTAGAAGGTGCCGGCGGTGGGGCTGGACACCTTGAACAGCCGCTCGAACGAGGCCACCACGTCGTCCGCGGTGACCTCGTCGCCGGTGGAGAACTTGATGCCCTTGCGCAGCTTGAAGACGTACGTCTTGCCGTCGTCGGTCACTTCGGGAGCCGCCTCGGCCAGGTCGGGGACGACCTTGAACGACTCGTCGCCGCCGACCTTCTTGAACGCCATGAGGCCGTCGTACATGGACTGGTAGAGCTGCCAGTACTGCAGGGTGTAGTTCACCTGCGGGTCCAGCGTGCCCGCGGCGCTCTTGGCGAGCAGCTTGAGCGTGCCGCCCTTGTGCGCCTCCTGGAACGCTCCCGGGGCCGCCGCGGCCGGAGCCGCGGAGGTCGCCGGCGGCGCGGAGGGGGTGGTGGTCTGGGTGCTCGCACAGGCGGCCAGGAGGAGCGCCGCGGAGACCGCGGTGATCGAGCGGATGAGCGGGTGGGCGCGCGGGAGGTGAGGTGCCATGGTGCAGGCTCCAGTCAGTCGTTCTCGTCGAGGAACGCGCCGACGAGGCGGAGGTAGGCCTCCTCCTCCTCGACATGGGGCATGTGGCTGGAGTCCTCGAAGATCTTCCAGCGCACATCGGGGATCCGGTCGGCGTACGGCCGCACCGTGGCCTCGGTCGCCTCGTCGTGGCGGCCCGAGACGAGCAGCGTCGGCACCGCGATGCGGTCGGCCCGGTCGATGATCGTCCAGTCCTTCAGCGTTCCGATGACGTGGAACTCGTTGGGACCGTTCATGGTGTGGTAGACGGTCGGGTCCGCGTCGATGGCGGCGAAGGTCGCGGCCACCTCGGGCGGGTTCGGCACGATCCGGCAGACGTGCCGGGCGTTGAAGACCGCCTCGGCGGCCTTGTAGTCGGGGTGGCCGGTGGTGCCCGCCTCCTCGTGCTCGCGCAGCGTCTTCTGGACTTCGGGCGGGAGCAGGGCGCGCAGGCGCGCCGCCTCCGACAGCCACAGCTCCATGGATGCCGGCGAGTTGGCGATGACGAGGGCCTTGAGCCCGGGCGGGCGGCGTACGGCGTGCTCGGCGGCGAGCATGCCGCCCCACGACTGGCCGAGGACGTGGTAGCCGCCGGCGAGGCCGAGCCCGGCCAGCAGGTTGTCCAGCTCGTCGAGGAAGAGCTGGACGGTCCAGAAATCCGCGCCCTTGCCGGGCAGGTGGGTGGAGTTGCCGATGCCGAGCTGGTCGTAGTGGATCACCGTGCGACCTTGCCCGGCGAGGGCGGCGATGCGCAGCGTGTAGTCGTGGGCCGCTCCCGGTCCGCCGTGGAGCACCACCAAGGGGGTCTTGGCCGGCTCGGGGTCGCCGGTGATGCGGTACCACGTCTGCCAGCCGCGGAAGGCTACCGTGCCGGTGAGGGCGGGTTCTGGGATGGGCAATGGTTCCTCCCTCGCGTTGCTCGGTAGGATGTATGGATTAAAGGTCTGACCACAAGACCTTTTTGTGAACGTTGCACACCAGTAACAGCGGCGAAACCCGACGCCCGGGCTGACATGATCGATATGACCCGAAGAGGCCAGAGGAGGGACGTGCAGGACGAGACGGCCAACGCGCGGGACGAGGCGGCCGAGGTGCGGGACGAGGCGGCCGAGGTGCGGGATGCGACGGCCAGCGTGCAGGATGCGCCGGCCAACGGCTCGGTGCTGCGGCCGGTGCGGCTGCCGACCGCCGCGGAGGAGGTGGCCGACCGGCTCATCACCGCCATCGCGATCGGCGAATACCTGCCGGGCGAGCGGCTGCCGCCGGAGCGGGAGCTGGCCCAGATCCTCGACGTGAGCCGTTCGACGGTCCGGGAGGCGGTCGGCCGCCTGCTCGCCGTGGGCATCGTCGACATCCGGCGAGGGCGCAACGGCGGGGCGTTCGTGCAGGAGAGCTGGACGAGCGCGTCCGCGGACGCGGTGCGGCGGACGCTGCTGCCCCGCTGGGCGGAGATGGAGCAGCTGTTCGACCTGCGCTGCCTGGTCGAGGGCATGGTCGCACGGGTGGCGGCGGAGCGGCGCGAGCCCGGCGACGTGGCGCGGATGCGCGAGGCGCTCGACCGGTACGGCTCGGCCCGCTCACCCCACCAGGAGCACGCCGCCGACATCGCCTTCCACCAGGCCGTCGTGGAGGCCACCCGCAACCCGCAGATCGCCCGGCTCAGCCACGACCTGCTCAGCCGGGTCAGCCTGGGCTTCCCGATCGAGCCGTACGACGGGGCGCCGGCCGTCTACCAGCGCGCCCTGACCGAGCACGGCGCGCTGTGCGACGCCATCGAGGCCGGCGACGCGCAGCGCGCGGGCGAGATCGCGCAGGGGCACTTCGCCATCACCAACGAGGCGTTGCGCGAAGTCCTGGCCCGCGGCCTGGGCGAGAACCGCTCCTGACGCTCCCGGCCACCGGCGCGCCGCGCTGCGCCTCTGGATCGTCGACGCATGGCACGCGATGTCAGCCGTCCGTGGATCGACGACTTGTCTGAGCCCGTTCCAAGTCGCTGACCATTCCGCCCCAAGTCGCGCTCCCTAACCTGACACGCGATGGGTAAGGGCCGCGCGGTAGCCGGCCTTCGGAGGGGAGGATGTCATGAAAAATATCTACAAGGTCTTGGCCTACCTGGTCGCGATCGAGGTGGCCGTGCAGGCGGCGGTGATGGTCTACGGTGACGCCGGGCTCGGCAAATGGGTGGACGAGGGTGGCGTGGTCGACAAGACGCTCGCCGAGAGCGGCACGGCACCGTTTCCCGAGTTCATCGGCCTCATCATCCACGGCATCAACGGGATGATCGCCATCCCGGTCCTCGCGCTGCTCCTGCTGATCTCCTCGTTCTGGGCGAAGGTCCCCGGAGCCGTGAAGGCGGCCGGGCTGGTGCTGCTGCTCGTCGTGCTGCAGGTCACCTTCGGCATCCTCGGCCACAGCATCCCGCTGGTGGGTGCCGTGCACGGCCTCAACGCGCTGCTGCTGTTCACCGCGGCGCTGTACGCGGCACGTCGCGGCGCGGCCGGGAAGGCGTCGGTCACGCCGGAATCGCAGTTCGCGACTCGCGGCTGACGGCGCGTCCCATGCATCGCAATCGCCGGGGTGGTGGCCGCGTCCGGCTCGCCGTCGCGTGCGCCGCCACCATGGGCGTACTGGGGCCGCTGATCTGGCTCTGGCAGGACAGCCTGCTGCCGGAGGCGTACTCGGTCGCGGACATGGGGTACGCGGACTACGGAGGCGGGCCGCCCGGCTCGTCGGGGCACGAAGCGCATTCGGGTGGAGGCGCGTCGGGCCATGGGCGGCAGGCGGAGGCCGGGCGTGACGTCACGCGACTGATCGCCGACGCGGACCTGCCGGCCGACGTGGCGGTGACCATGGTCGCCCGCAAGCAGCGGTTCCAGCTGCCCTCCGGCCGCGCCTTCGAGGGCTACACGCTCAACGGCCAGTCGCCGGGCCCGGTCATCAAGGCGACCAAGGGGCAACTGGTCCAAGTTCGGCTGATCAACGAGTCGGTGCCGGGGGGCGTCACGCTGCACTGGCACGGCGTCGACGTGCCCAACGCCGCCGACGGTGTCGCCGGCGTCACACAGGACGCGGTCGGCATCGGCAAGGAGTTCACCTACCGGTTCGTCGCCGACCAGGCGGGCACCTTCTGGTACCACTCTCACCAGATGTCGCACGAGCAGGTCCGAGGGGGCCTGCTCGGGGCCCTGGTGGTCGAGCCGGCGCCGCGTAGGACCGCCGGCACGGGCGAGGTGACCGACGTCGTGGCGTTGGCGCACCTGTACAACGGAGTCCGCACCGTCAACGGGCTCGAGGGCGACGTCCGCGTCGAAGTGCCACCCGGCGCGCGGGCGCGGGTACGGCTGATCAACACCGAGTACGGCGTCATGCCGGCATGGGTGAGCGGTGCGCCGTACCGGCTCGCCGCCGTCGACGGCACAGAGATCAACGGGCCCGCACCGGTCCAGGACAAGGCCGTGGGGGTGGCCGCCGGAGGACGCGCCGACATCGAGGTGACCATGCCCGAGGACGGCTCACCGGTCCGGGTCCACCTCGGCGGCCCTACCGGCGTCGTGCTCGGCTCCAAGTCGTACGACGCACCCCCGGTCTCCCGGCCGGCGGCGACGCTCGACCTGCTCACGTACGGCACCCGGGCGCCGCTCGCCTTCGACCCCGGCAAGCCCGACCGGCGGTTCCAGTACGACATGGGGCGCCGCCCCGGCTTCCTCGACGGGGTCCCCGGATTGTGGTGGACCATCAACGGCCGCCTCTACCCCGACGTGCCGATGTTCCACGTGGCCGAGGGCGACGTGGTGCGGATGCGCATCGCCAACAACAGCGGCGAGGCCCATCCCATGCACCTGCACGGCCACCACGCGGTGGTGCTCAGCCGCGGCGGTGTGCCCGCCACCGGTAGCCCCTGGTGGGTGGATTCCCTCGAGGTCGGCGTGGGTGAGTCGTACGAGATCGCCTTCGTCGCCGACAACCCCGGGGTCTGGATGGACCACTGCCACAACCTGCCCCACGCCTCCGAAGGGCTCACCGCCCACCTGATGTACGAGGGCGTCACCACCCCGTTCACCGTGGGCGGCCCGGCCGGGAACGAACCGGAGTGAGTCCCGCCGGGCTCTGCCTGTAAGGCGCCGGCGCTCGAACCCGCCCATTCCGGGCGGGATTTCGGCTTACCGAAACAAAGGTTTCGGGTCCAATTGACTCCGGTTTCCGGGAGCGTTCCCAATTGCGCTCAAGGCCTTCTACCTGCGAATACGCGTATGGTTGAAAGTTCAATGCGGCACAACAATCCCCAAGGGCCCATGCATCCGCCCTTGGATGAGGGCTTGACATCGCAGGCAGGCGGACCCAGGCGATTTGATTGTAAAACGTTCCATTTTTTCGGATATGCCGCCTGAATTCCTCTGACCTGGACTTTTGCCCTTTCTCTACTGTTAGTCAGCAAGGGTGCAAGTTCCGGCGGGTCCGTTATCTGATATTGAGATCGGCATTGTCCGAACGCGTGTCATACTCCGTTGGGAGCGCTCCCGCAGCCTTTCATGACACCCGAGGATCGGCAGTGAATCATCCCGCCCCCCTGCTCAACGCCCCACGCCCGTGGGCCGCGCACATCTGGTGGATCGCGCTGGCCATCGGGGCGGCCGGTTTCGCCTTCGTCTGGCTGGCCACCCCGCACACCCGGGAGATCGAGGCGGCCTGGCAGCTGGGCGCCAGGCTGCTGGCCTTCGCCTGCCTGTGCTGCGCCATCGCGTTCTTCCCTTGGGTGTCAGCGCGCCTGCACTGGCTGCTGTACGTCCCGTTCGTCTTCCTGACCGGCTACCTGATCCCGCGGATCAGCTGGTTCTACTACGGCGACGGCGCGCGGGCCCAGGGCGACAGCTTCTACACCCACCTGTACCTGCTGCTCTATCCGGGCATCGTGCTCACGGTGGCCGCCGCGTACCGGATCGGCGGCGGCTCGCCCGGGCGCTGCCTGAAGATCATGGCCAGCGGGGTGCTGATCGTGTTCTCGGGCTTCCTGGACGTGATGTGGCACGTGGTCAATCCGGTGCGGATCCCCGAGGTCATCGACGCCCCGCACATCAACCTGTTCACCGGCGGGCCGGTCTCGTTCGGCGGGGCGATCGTGTTCACGCTCGCGCACGTGCCGATCATCGCCGGGATCAACCTGCTTCCCCTGGATCGCTGGATCGGGCGCCTGACGGGGATCGGCGCCGACACGAACGCCACTCGGAAGAGGTGACCGTTGCCGAACACGCCCATCGAGATCTCAGTGGCAGCCCCCGCCTACAACGAGGCGGAGAACATCGCGGCCGCCGTGACGGAATGGCGGGAGTATCTGGAGCGCCACCCGGCGGTAGGCGCGTGGGAGATCGTCGTGTGCGACGACGGCAGCGGCGACGGCACCGGGCGGATACTCGAAGACCTGCAGGCCGAGTGCCCCCAGCTCGTCGTGGTCACGTTCGAGCGCAACCGGGGCGCGGGTGCGGCCATCGCCGCGGCGATCGCCCGCACGCGGCTGGACTGGGTGGTGCTGCTCGACTCCGACGGCCAGTTCCCCATTGCCAATCTGGACCCCTTCATCGAGCGGATCCAGGCCGGCGGCGGGCCCGCCTTCGCCGGGGCACGGATCAGGAAGGCCGACAGCCTGCCGTACCGGTGGGGGTCGGCGGCCAGCGGCGCGGTCAGCAACCTGCTGCACCGTACGCGCTACCGCGACTTCAACTCGATCTTCAAAGTGGTGCGCGGCCCGCTGTTCCGCGCGCTGCCGCTGGAGTCGGCCGGCATGAACTGCTCGACCGAGATCACGGCCCGCGTCGCCGAGCTGGGTCACGCCTGGGTGGAGCTGCCGATCGAGCATCGCGAACGGGGCGGCGGCAGCCGGGGCTGGCGGTTCTGGCGAGGGGCGCGCGACCGGGCGCTGTTCGTGGGATACCTCGGGCTGCGCCACTGGCTGCTGCGTCGCGGCGTGCTGCGTGCCCAGACCCCACCGGCGCACGTCCCGGCCTCCCTGCAGGAACTTCGATGAGGGTGGCGATGTTCAGCGGCGGGCGCGGCGGTGCCGGCATCGCGCGCGCCCTGCTGCGCACGTCCGGCCTGGACCTGTCCCTGCTGATCAACGGGTACGACAACGGCCTGTCCACGGGGGCACTGCGCCGCTACCTGCCGGGCATGCTCGGCCCGTCGGACTTCCGCAAGAACCTCCTGCTCCACCTGGAGCGCGACGACCCGCGGCAGACACTGCTGGAGCAGCGGCTCCCGCTCGGGACCACGGCCGGGGACCTGGCGGAGCTGATCGACCGCATCGCCGTCTCCGGGCCGCAGGGGGCGGAGGCGGTCGTCCGGGACCTGCGCGTGTTCGCCGAGCGGCTTACCGCCGACCCGCACGGGCTCGACCTGGCCGACTGCGCGCTGGGCAACCTCGTGTTCGCGGGGGCGTACCTGCGGCTGGGCGAGGACTTCAACGCGGCGGTGCGCGAGTGCGCGCGGACGTTCGGCTCGCCGGTGCGGCTGCTGAACGTCACTGACGGCACCAACGCCTTCCTCGTCGCGCTCAAGCAGGACGGGCGGGTGCTGGCCGACGAGGCCGACATCGTGGCGCCACAGGACGCGGGGGCCATCACGGGGTTGTTCCTGCTGCCCGAGCCGCTGACCGAGCGGGATCGGGCCGAGCTGGCCGGACAGCCGGCCGAGCGGGTGCGCGAGCTGCTGTCGCGCCGTGACGTGCCGGCCGCGCCCAACCCGGAGGCGCTGCAGGCCATCAGGGACAGCGATCTGATCGTGTACGGCCCGGGCACGCCGCACTCATCGCTGCTGCCCAGCTACCTGACCAGCGGCGTGGCCGGGGCGATCGAAGAGAGCCGGGCCGCGGCCCGGGTGTTCGTGGTCAACATCGGGGGCGACCACGACATCCAGGGGCTGTCGGCCACCGACCTGGTGGACCGGGCGCTGGCGTACCTGGGCGATCCGGGCAACGAGCGGCGTACGATCACGCACGTCCTCAGCCACCGCGGCGCGTCCGGCGGCCCCGCGGTGCCACGCGGCGTCCTCGAGCGCGGCTCCTGGGCCGGGGCCTGCTGGGTCAGCGCGGACCTGGAGGAGGCGGGGCGCCCCGGCACCCACAGCGGCTCGCGCACGGCCGAGGCGCTGCACGCGCTGCTGGGCGAGACCCCGCTGGCACGGGCCGGATGAGCAGCGCTGCGGGCGCGGGCCGGGCGAGCGGCGCTACCGGCACAGGCCGGTCGAGCGGCGCTACGGGCGCGGGCCGCGCTGCCGGCGCGGAGCGGGTGAGCCCGGGGTTGGCCGGGGTGGTCGCCGGGCGGCGGGTGTGGCTGTGCGATCTCGACGGCACGCTCGTCGACTCCTCCCCCGCGCACGAGGCCGCCTTCAGCCAGGCGATCGCCGAGCTCGTCCCCGACCGGCTGCCCGGCTTCCGGTACGCCGACCACGCCGGGGCGAGCACCACTGCGGTGGCGGCCGGCCTGACCGGGGACCCGGACGTGGCCGGGCGGCTGGCGCGGCGCAAGCAGCGGCTCTACCGTGAATACGCCGAATCAGGCCTGGTCCGGCCCTTCCCAGGGGCGCGCGGCCTGCTCGACCGGCTGGCCGCCGCCGGGCGGGTGGCGTACCTGGTCACCAGCGGCAGCCGCGGATCGGTCGAGCGGGTGCTGACGGCCTGCTCGCTCGGCGACGCCTTCCGCGGCGTGCTCACCGCCGACGACGTGCCGGTGAGCAAGCCCGATCCGCGCTTCTACGGCCTGGCCTGCCGCCGCTGGGGCGTGGACCCGGCCGAAGCCGTGGCGCTGGAGGACTCCGCGCACGGCGTGGCCTCCGCCGTCGGTGCGGGGCTGGCCACCCTCCACGTCCATACCGCCGAGCCCGCTCCCGGCGCGGTGGCGGCGGGCAGCCTGCACGACATCGTGTCCCTTCTTGGAGGTGGATGAGTGAACACGCGCGTCTGCGCGGTGATCCCGGCGGCCGGGCGCGGCACCCGCCTGGGCCACGGCGTTCCGAAGATCCTGATCGAGATCGCGGACGGCGTCACCGTCTGGCATCTGCTGCACCGGCGGCTGCGGCCGTGGGCCGAGCACGTCCACGTGGTCGTCTCCCCCGAGGGCGAGAGCCCGTTCCGTGAGCTGGCGGCGGCGGAGATCGACGGCGGGGCGGTGTCGGTGAGCGTGCAACGGGAGCCGACCGGCATGGGGGACGCGATCTTCGGCGCGGCCGGGCACTGGGCGGCGTACGAGACGATCCTGGTGGTCTGGGGCGACCAGGCGAACCTGTCCCTCGCGACCGTGCGCGAGGTCATGGCCGCCCACCCGGGCAAGGGGCTGACCGTGCCGCTGGTGCCGATGCCCGATCCGTACGTGGAGTACGAGCTGTCCGGGGGCGAGCTCGTACGGGTGCGGCAGTCGCGCGAGGGCGAGGAGTGCCGCCCGGGCGGGCTCAGCGACGTCGGCGTGTTCTGCCTGGCCACCCACGGGCTGCGGGCGGCCTGGGAGCGGTATGCGGCCGCGGCCGGACGCGGGGCGAGCACGGGCGAGGTGAACTTCCTGCCGTTCCTGCCGCACCTGTCGCAGGTCGAGGGCCGGCCGGTGACCGTGGTGCCCGTGTCCGACCCGGCCGAGGCGCGCGGCGTCAACACCGCCGACGACCTGGAGTTCGCCCGGCAGGCGTACCTGCGGTGCCCGGACTGAGCGCCCGCGAGGGCGAAGGCGTGCGCGACCGGGTGGCGCGCTTGGTGGACGGGCACAAGTGGGCGGCGGGACCGACCCTGGTGAGCACGCTGGCCAGCGGCATCGCGGCGGCGACCACGCTGGTCATCGCGCGCGGCGCGGGTGCGGCGGCGTTCGGCCACTTCACGGTGGTGCTGACGATCGCACTGATCGTCACCGTCGGCATGCTGACCAGCCTCCACTACGTCATGCTGCAGGAGCTGCCGCGCTCGGCGCCCGAGCGGCGGCCCGCGCTCATGACGACGGCGATGCTGTCCACGCTGGCGGTCAGCGCCGCCCTGGCCACGCTGGGGATGCTGACGGCGCCGCTGCTCACCTCCGTGCTGAACGTGGACACGCGGACGCTGGCCTTCGGGCTGGCGCTGGCGCTGTCGATGACGCTGAACCAGCTCGCCGAGAGCTTCCTTCGGGGGATGAAGAGGTTCGCGTTCGTGGCCGGGCTCAAGCTGGTGATCGCGGTCGTGTACCTGGCCGGGGCCTGCTTCTGCCTGCTGGTGCTCGAAGTCGGGGACGCCGAGGCGTACCTGGTCGCGCTGATCGTCACGAACGCGGCCTTCGCGCTGGTGGCGGTGGCCGCGGTGGGGGTGCGGCCGCGGGCCTGGTCGGCGCGACTGGCCCGGTCGCTGTACCGGCACGGCGCGTACGTGACGTGCATCGCCGCGCTCACCGGCGTGCTGTTCGGCGTGGACGTGATCTTCCTCAACCACTGGGCGGCCCCGGCCGACGTCGGCGTGTACTCGGTCTACAACGGCTTCCCCAAGCGGCTGATGGGCGTGGTGTTCACCGACGGGATCGGGCTGGCGCTGCTGCCCATGATGGCCACCACGGACAAATCCCTGCTGATGCGGCGGATTGCCCGGCTCGTGCCGGCCGTCGCCGGGGTCACGGCGGTGTTCTCCTTCGCCGTCAGCACGGTGTTCTTCCTGCTGATGAGCGGCGAGTATCCGTACTCGCTGGGGTTGATGACGCTGTCGGCGCTGGGCATCGGCGCGCACACGGCCTTCAATCTGTACTCGGTCGCGCTGTCGATGGACGGCGTGCGGGGGGCGAAGGTGCTCATCGGCTGCCTGGTGGTGGGCACGCCGTTCGCGCTGGCCGCGCTGGCGGCGTGCATCCGGTGGCAGGGGCTGGCCGGCGGGCTGGTGGGCTTCGCGCTGGCCAACCTCATCCTGCTGGCCGTCGTGGCAGTGACCGCCGCCCGCAGCTATCGAGAAAAGGGTGCGGCATGAGGATCGCCTTCATCGTCAACCAGTTCCCGCCCAACATCACCGCCGGTCTGGGCAGGTACGTCGATCTCATCACGCCCTACCTGGCTCGCGGCCACGAACTGGCGGTCCACACGCTCAACGACGGCCACCAGCCGGTGGACGAGCGGGTGGGCGGCATCGACGTCCACCGGCCGCGCACCCGCCTGCTGGGAGCGATCGGCCGCGGGCGCAGGCTCAACCGCACCCGCCGCTCGGAGTTCCTGCTGCTCGCGCTGAACGTCGTGGCCAGCAACTGGCGCTACTTCCTGCGGCTGCGCCGCCAGGAGCGGCCGGACCTGGTGGCCGTGCACGACTCGACGAACTTCCTGTCCGGCCTGCTCTGCCACTACGTGCTGCGGCTTCCGGTGATCTTCCACGTCCACACCACCGAGTACGGCGTCGCGCCGCAGCGCAGCATCACCGATCCGCTCAACCTGTTCGCCAGGCTGGAGCGGTGGCTGGCCAGGATCTCCCGCCGGGTGGTGGTGGCCACGCCGGAGGTACGCGACCAGCTCGTGGCCGCGGGCTGGAGACGGACGCCGATCGACGTGGTGCCGCTGGGCGGGACGTTCGAGCCGGTCCTGGCCGACCCGGGCTTCGACCGCGACGCGCTGCGTGCCGGGGCCGCCGCGCTGCGGCGCGGGCTGGGACTGTCGGAGCGGGACCGGGTGCTGCTGTTCGTGGGCAGGATCGAACGGCAGAAGGGCGTCTACCAGCTGCTCGAGGCGATGCGGGAGGCGGCGGCCGCGGTGCCGGGGCTGCACCTGGTGATCGTCGGGGAGGGCGACGAGGTCGGCGTGCGGCGCATCGTGGCCTCGACCGGGTTGCGGGGGCGGGTGCTGACCTCCGGCGGGTTCGTCCAGGGGCGGGAGCTGCTGGAGTACTACGAGCTGGCCGACGCGTGCGTGTTCCCGTCGCTGTTCGAGCCGTTCGGGCTGGTGGCGACCGAGGCCATGGCGCTGGGCCGGGCGACGATCCTGGGCGACGGCTTCTCGCGGATCTTCCTCGGGCCCGATCCGGCCCGGCCCGTGGTGCGGTTCGTACGGGCGAGCGAGCCCGCCGACATCGCGCGCGGCGTGATCGAGGTGATGTCGAACGCGCGGCTGCGGCGGGGGCTGGCCGAACGGGGCGAGCGGTTCGTACAGGAGAGTCTGAGCTGGGAGCGCGCCGCCACCGAGACCATCGAGGTCTACCGGTCGGCCGTCAAGCCCTGAGGGGGCGCAGCACCCGCAGGGAGCCGACCGCCAGGCCGGTGACGAGTACCACATGCACGGCCAGGTGGACGGCCATGAAGTAGGCGGTGAAGCCGGCGCCGCGCTGCCGGTGGACGAACCGCAGCAGCGCGGGATCGGCCAGCACGAACCATCCGACCAGCGCTGCGGGCACCGCCAGCAGCGCCGGGGAGAGCAGGCCCAGCGGCAGGCAGGCCAGCGCGAGCGCGCAGGCGATGATCCCGGCGCGGCTGTTGGCGTTCTCCGGCTTGGCCGCGCCGCGCCTGGCCGTGGCCAGGGCGAGCGGGATCAGCGGCAGAGCGCGCCGCCACTGCTCGGTGAGCACCGGCAGCAGCCGGTGTCCCTCGTCGTGGCGGCCCATGACGGCGTCGGTCAGCACGATCTTGGTGCGGACGGCCAGGCGGCTGCTGTACTCCACGTCCTCGCAGTCGCGCAGGCTCTCGTCGAGTCTGCCCGCCTCCAGCAGCACCTCGCGGCGGATGGCGGCGAGCGCGAAGACCACGCTGTTGACCTCGCCGAGATGGCGGCGCCGCCAGTGGACCTGGTGGAGCAGCCGGTACCACTCGACCGGGCCGTCGTCGATGAGCGGCTCGGTGTCGTACACGCCGTGCACGCAGCCCACGCCGGGGTCGCGCTCCAGGATCTCCAGGGCGCCCGCGACCGCGTCGGGCCGCAGCGCCACGTCGCTGTCGAGGAAGAAGATCACCTCGCCGGTCGTGTGCTCCACGCCCGCGTTCCTGGCCGCCGAGACGCCGCGGTTCTCCGGCAGCCGCACCATCCGGCAGCCCAGCTCTTCGGCGATGGCCGGGGAGCCGTCGGAGCTGGCGTCGTCCACCACCACGATCTCGTCGGGCAGGCGGGTCTGGGAGAGCACGGACTCCAGGCACAGGCGCAGGGTCTTGCCGGCGTTGTAGCACGGCACGATCAGCGAAACTCTCGTCACGGGTGCGGCCCCTCGCGAACGGCTCCTCCTGCGGCCGGACGGCGGCGCCGTGGCCACCACCATGATCTCGCACAATCCCTCGCCCGCACACCTTTCCTGTCCCGGCTCAGGACGTTCAGTGCGGGCGGCCCGACGCTGCACGGATGTGGCTGTGTGGTGAGACCAGCGCGGGAGTGACCATGGCACGTGACCTCGAAGGCTGGCGGCGGCTGCTCACTGTTTCAGTTCGACTGAGTCGGTCAGCGCCAGCAACTGCTCGATGCGCCGCTGCGCGAGCAGGTCGAGGCTCTGGTCCAGGTCGTTGCCGAAGAGAGTCAGCGCCAGGTCGAGGTGCCGCTCCATGGCCGCCCGCGCGGCCGTGGGGTCGCCGTCCTCGATCGCCCGCAGGACGAGGTCGTGGTACGGCAGGCCCTCCCGGGAGATCGCCGGATCGCTGAGGCTGCGGAGCATGAGCTCGAACACCAGCGGGGAGATCGAATCGAACATCGTCTCGATCACCGGGTTGCGCGAGGCGCGGGCCACCGCGGCGTGGAAATCGAGATCCGCCCGGGCCTTCGAGACCACGTCGCGGGCCTGGTCACAGCGGTCGAGCGCGGCCCGCATGGCCGCCAGGTCGGCCTCCGTGGCGTGCTCGGCGGCCAGCCGCGCCGTCTCCCGCTCCAGCATCATCCTGGCCTGGACCAGGTGG
Source organism: Nonomuraea basaltis (assembly GCF_005893125.1). Classification (GTDB taxonomy): domain Bacteria; phylum Actinomycetota; class Actinomycetes; order Streptosporangiales; family Streptosporangiaceae; genus Nonomuraea; species Nonomuraea basaltis. The sequence continues at coordinate 112,858 of NZ_VCJS01000007.1, forward strand.
CGCGGCGTCGGCTTGCGCTGCCGGTAGGCCGTGTCGAAGGGACGTACCGACACCGCGGGACCCGCGGCGCGGACGTACGCCCCCCGGCCCGCCCGCACCTCGATGAGACCCCGTTCCTCCAACGTGCGCAGCACCTCGCGGACCATCGGCCGGCTCACGCCGAACCGCTCCGCCAGCTGCCGCTCCGACTGCAGCTTCGAGCCCGCCGGCAAATGCCCGGACAGCAACTCCAGCTCCAGTCGTGCCGCTATGTCGTCCTTCCCGAGGCCCCTGTCCATGCCCACACCGTAGCCCCAGGATTGGTCTTACCAGTCAGACTGTGATGTATCCGCAACACTTCCCATGCTTGACGAGCGTGTCGACGATGCCTCACCGTAACGTGGCATAACCGGTCTTACCAGTTGGACCGAAAAGGACGCCCGTGAGGATCGTCACCCTTGAAACCATCAACGCGGCTGTCGTCCTCATCACGCTGCCCGTCGTGCTGCTCGTCCTGCTCGCCCAACGCCGCATCGTCTCCGGACTCACCACAGGAGCCGTCAAGTAATGCCCGCCATCGACTTCCGCCACGCGCCCGCCAGCTCATGGACACTGATCTGCCGGCCGGACGATCCGTGCAAGACGCTGGTACGCGAAGACGGCGCACTCTTGTACGGTTTCCACGCTGCCGCGTTCGACGCCTGGCACTTCGACCCGGTCGTTGAGTTCACCGCGCAGACCACGCACCAACCGGTCCGGATCACGCAGGAGACGGAGTCCGCGCGCCGGGCGATCGTCAGGACCGTCATCGAGTACCCCGACCAGACGCTGGAGTTGCTCGCCTTCGCCGGGCGGCCGGGCCGACGCCGTCCAGTGGCGGCTCACGGCCCGGGCCGGCGGGCTGCTCACCGGGCTGCGCATCGACACCTACCTGCGCGGCCGGGCGCTGGCAGGGGTGGGCGGCGAGCCGCATCACGAGGTGTACGCCATGTCCGCCGACCCGCTGCCCGCCACGGCGCGCTGGACCGACGGGCTGCCGACCGTGGACGAGGCGCCGCCGGGCACCTGGCGGCTACACTCGCTCGACCACCCGCTGCTCGGCGTGTACGCGAGGGGGTTCCGGCCGGCCAGCGGCCTGATGACCCGGCCGGTGCTGCTCGCGGCCGGCGAAAGCGTCAGCGGTACCATCGCCATCCCATACGACGAAATATCCGAAATATCGTTAGACGCGGAGCGCCACTACTGGGACAACCTGCCCCTCCAGCGGCTGGAGTGCAGCGTGCCCGACGCCGGAGTCCAGGACCTGCTCACCGCCTGCGCCAGGAACATGCTCCAGGCCAGGGAGCTCGAGGACGGCCTGCCCGTCCTGCACGTCGGACCCACGATCTACCGCGGCCTGTGGCTCGTGGACGGCCACTTCCTCCTCGAAGCCGCCCGCTACCTCGGCTGGGACGACACCGCCGACGCCGGCCTGGACGTGGTGATGCGCCGGGTCAGGCCCGACGGGTCGATCATCCAGCTGAGCCATGAGCCGCACATCAAGGAGACCGGCATCGCGGTCGCGACGATGGTCCGCCAAGCCGAGCTGACCGGCGACACGGAGGGCCTGCGGCGGCGATGGAGCGCGGTCAGGGGTGCCGTCGCGCACATCGCCGAGCTGCGCGAACGCGCGATGGAGCTACCCGAGGGGCATCCGCTGCACGGCCTGTTGCCCGAGGCGTTCGGCGACGGAGGATTGGGCGGCTCGCGCGCCGAGTACACCACGGCCGCCTGGCTCATGGTCGGTCTCAAGTACGCTGCCGCCGGGGCCCGCCTGCTGGGGGAGCACGCCGACGCGCAGAGCTTCGGCGAGGACTTCGACGACCTGCTCGACGCCTTCCGCAAGTCGGCCGCCGCCCAGCGCCGGATCACCGCCGAAGGCTTGCCCTACCTGCCGATGGCGCCCGCGGGCAGCGGGACGCACCAGTTCCTCCCGCACGCCGACGAGCACGACGTGCCGCCGTGGCGGACGATCAGGCCGGAGACCGCGACGTGGGCGCTGTGCCATGCCATCTGGCCCGGCGAGGTCTTCCCGCCGGACGACTGGCTGGTCACCGACCTGCTCGACCTGCTGCGCTCGCGCGATGAGCCCCAGGGTGTGCCCGCCACGACCGGCTGGCTGCCCTACCGCGCGGTCTGGACCTACGCCGCGTCTTTCGCCGCCCATGCCTGCCTGTACGCCGGACGCCCCGGCAAGGCGATCGACTACCTGTACGCCTTCGCCAACCACGCCTCCCCGACGAGGGTCTGGCGCGAGGAGCAGCCCTTCACGGGGAGCGGTTCCATGCAGATCTGCGGGGACATGCCGCACAACTGGGCCTCTGCCGAGTTCATCCGCCTCGTGCGCCACCTGCTGGTCTTCGAACGCGGGGACGGACTCGACCTGCTGGCCGCCGTACCGGATGAGTGGTTCGCGGAGGGGGCGGTCATCAGGGTCGAGCGCACGCCCACCCGGCACGGCCGCGTGACGATGGAGACACGCCCGAGCGCGACGCAGGTGGAGGTTCGGGTCCTCCGCGAGGAGGGCCCGGACGAGGTGCCGGCCACACTCCGCCTGCCCGCCCGGTACACCGCCGCCACGCACCTCACCCTGCCGAGAGGAAAGGAAGTGAAGGTCATCGCTCGCGAACGTGATCGATAGCCGACGCTGCGGCGCGGGGACGCCGTGGTCCGGCCGGGAACTGATCGGCCGGCAGCGGCAGGCGAGCCACCTGCTTGCCCGTGAGGTCGAACTCCAGGACCGCGATCCGGTCGCCGGAGTACTCCAGAGTGAAGACCAAGCGTGGCACGTCACCTCCCGCGAGCTCTGGTTGCGGTGATCATTCCGTCGTCCGTTCTGGGATGTGGGCGAGCTTGTCGGGGTTGCTGACGACGTAGATGTCGCGCACGTGCCCGCCGTCGGCGTCCAGGTCGAGGACCATCACGGCGAACGGCGAGTCCCGCGCGAACACCACCGCGGAGGGCTCTCCGTTGACCTGCTGGTACCGGACTTCCGGGCCCTCGACGGTGCGCGCGTTGGCGACGAGCAGCCGGGCCACGTTGTCGCGGCCCTTGACGGGACGCGGGCCGCCTGCCGCCGACTTGCCTCCGCCGTCGGACCACAGCGTGACCTCGGGCGCGAGCATCTCCATCAGCGCGGTCAGATCGCCGCCGAACGCGGCGTCGATGAACCGCTCGGTCACCCGCTGCTGCGTTCGCCGGTCGATCCGGGCCCGGGGGCGCCGGGCCCGAACATGCTCGCGGGACCGGTGCGCGATCTGGCGCACCGCCGCCGGCGTGCGATCGATCATGGCCGCGATCTCGGTGTGCGCGTAGGCGAACACCTCATGCAGGATGAACACCGCGCGCTCCAGAGGGGTGAGCGTTTCCAGTACCACCAGCAGCGCGAGCGACAGCGAGTCCGATCGCACCACGGGGTCGGCGGCGTCGCCGGAGGTGACGAGCGGTTCCGGCAGCCACGGCCCGACGTACGTCTCGCGGCGCCGGCGCAGTGCGGTCTGCTGGGCCAGAGCCTGGTTGACCGCGATACGCACCAGGTACGCCCGAGGATGCTCGATCTGGCCCGGATCTCTGGAAGCCCACGACAACCAGGTCTCCTGGAGCACGTCCTCGGTGTCGGCGACACTGCCCAGCATGTTGTAGACGATGGAGAACAACAGCTCACGGTGATCGGCGAACACCCGGGTGGCGTCGTCTGCCGCAGTGTCGGGCATCACGGGACTCCTTGTCGGTGTGAACGCAGCTATGAGTCCTCAGCCGGTGCCGGTGTGACGTCTATCGGGAAAATGTGTCCCAGGTCTCACCCGCATGGAAATTCTTCGCCCGCGGCGCGACACCAACCCGGCCAGCGCGACCAAGGCGCCGATGATGACCACCGGGTGCCACACCACCTGGACGAACCTGCGCCTGTCGGCGGCCGGCAGGCAGGTGCGCACGAGCGGCCCGGCGATGGTGTTCCCGTACGTCAGAAATGCGGCTCGCACGCTGCTCCTGAGGCGTGGGTGGCGCCGCAGTCCAGCCCCGGCGAGCGGGATTTGACGCCCCGCGAGGGTGTGTATTTTTACGGATCTCCAATGGGGCCTCTTCGACATCCGGTGCGGCGTAGCGATCGAAAGACCGCATGACAGCTAGACGCACCACGCATTCACTGAGAGGTCTTCATGTTCAAGCGCACCCTCACCCTGTCCGGTCTGGCCCTCGCCTCCGGGGTTCTGCGAGCCCACCACGGCCCGGCGAATCAGTTTCCAGGAGTCGCTGGTGTTCGAAGGGATCCACGAACAGAGCTACCGCGCGCTCGGCTACGAGCTCATCGACATCCCTGCCGGCGACCTCGAACATCGCCTCGCCGCGGTGAGCTCCGTGATCTCGTTGCACGCTTCATGAACGACGCCTGGCGTCACGCGTCGGTGCGGGCCTCGATCCGGGCGAGGGCGTCGGCGCTCCAGCTCCATGTCATGTCGACGCCCTGGTAGGCGCCGGCGTCGATGGTGATGCGCTCGCGGGCGGTCATGCGAGGCGTCCCTCCACGGTGACGAAGGAGTGGGCGGGCAGGTGCACCCGCAGCCCGGTGCCGGTGGCCGTGATCTGCTCGTGGGAGCGGGGGGCGACGGCGCGGGGCGCCTCGGGCGTGTTGTGGGTCTGCGGTGACCCGGCGGTGAGGATCCGGGAGGCGACCTCGCCCAGGAGACCCCCGCGCAGGTCCAGCTCGACGTCGGCCGCGTCGGCCGCGTCCAGGTTGGACAGCGAGATGAGCACCCGGTCGTCCTTGCGGCTGGCCGACATCGAGACGGTCGCCAGAGTGTCCGGCCCGACCTCGCGGGCCGGCGCGTCCGAGAGGAGGTCGACGCGCAGCGAGGCGGCGTCCTGGTGTCCCTTGTTCATCTCGAACACGTGGTAGGTGGGCGTGAGGACGAGCGCCCCGGAGCCGGGGTCGGTAAGGATCATCGCCTGCAGCACGTTCACCGTCTGGGCGATGTTGGCCATCACCAGCCGGTCGGCGTGGCGGTGGAAGATGTCGAAGTGCAGGCTCGCCACCAGGGCGTCCCGAAGGGTGTTCTGCTGGTAGAGGAAGCCGGGGTTGGTGCCCGGCTCGACGTTCCACCACGTTCCCCACTCGTCCATGACCAGGCCCACGGTCTTGCTCGGGTCGTAGCAGTCCATCACGTTCGAGTGGCCAGTGAGGAGCTCGTCGGTGCGGGCGGCCTGGACCATGGTGCGGTAGTAGTCGTCGGTGTCGAACACCGTGGCGGCGCCCTTGTCCTCCCAGGTGCCGGAGACCGTGTAGTAGTGCAGCGACAGAGCCTGGAAGAACCCGCCAGGACGGCGCGCGCAGCCGAGCCGGCCGAGCGTCTTCATGAGCGTCTCCGTCCAGGTGTAGTCGTCGGAGTTCGCGCCCGCGGCGATGCGATACAGCCGGTTGCCGCCGTGGTCGCGGCAGAACGTGGCGTACCGGCGCGCCTCGTCGGCGTAGTGCTGGGCGGTCATGTTGCCCCCGCATCCCCAGGCCTCGTTGCCGATGCCCCAGAAGCGCACCCGCCAGGGTTCGTCCCGGCCGTTGGCCTTGCGCAGGCGGACCATGGGGGAGTCGCCGTCGCGGGTGAGGTACTCGACCCAGTCGCTCATCTCCTTGACCGTGCCGGAGCCCAGGTTGCCGTTGATGTAGGGCTCGGCCCCGAGCAGCTCGCACAGAGTCATGAACTCGTGTGTTCCGAAGTGGTTGTTCTCCTCGACGTTGCCCCAGTGCGTGTTCACCATCGCCGGACGCTGATCCTTGGGGCCGACGCCGTCCATCCAGTGGTACTCGTCGGCGAAGCAGCCACCGGGCCAGCGAAGGTTGGGGATGTTCAAGGCGCGCAGCGCTTCGACGACATCCAGGCGGATTCCGGCGGCGTTCGGAATGTCGCTGTCCTCGCCCACGTAGAACCCGCCGTAGACGCACCGGCCCAGGTGCTCGGCGAAATGGCCGTACAGATGCCTGCTGATCGCGGGGCCTTTGACGTCCACATTGATAACGGCGGACACGACAACGTTGCTCATGATGAAACCCTTCTCGTCATATCAATGAAATGATCACATGGTGCGAACGGCCCGGGTCCTGGCACAGGAAAACGGCGCGGGCGGCGGAGTGCAGCAGGCAGCCGACGACGTCGTACGTGAGCAGCGCCCCGACCGCACACTCGCCCGTCAACCACAGGACGACCGCGGCCGGTCGGCAAGGGGGGTGGCGGCCTCCCTCACTTCACCGATGCCCAGCCGGGCACCAGCCGGCGCAATCCGGCAAATCAGATGATCTACCGTTGATCGCCCGCTAGAGGAAGTCCGCGTCCGAACACCCGCTCAACGGCGATGCGGGTAAGCCAGCCAAGGCCCGCGGTGAAGAGCGGCGGCCACACGATCGGCCCGAAGGTGTAACCGGCCAGCACCGCCAGCGGTATCCACACGCGGTGCACCGCCTGGAAGAGCAGCCCCGGCGGGCGGACCCCGGCCAGGCGGACCAGGTCGGGCAGAGCGAAGAACAGCAGCATGGCGGCCGTGGTCGGCAGGCCGTACTTGACGCTCTCGAAAACGGCGAACGCGGCCAGGAACAGCGCGAGCACCCCCCAGCCGATCCTCCGCATCCAACCGGCGACGCCAAGACGGCTGCCGGCTCCCGTGGCGCGCTGGGACGCGTCGTCCTGCGTGTGTTCGGTGGTCACTCCCACAGCGTAGGCCAGGCAGTTGACGCCTAAACTCCGTTACGTTGCGTTTCGATCTTTCGGTCGGCTAAGGAGTGCTGATGAGGCAAAACGTGCGCATTCCGCTGCCAGATGGCAGTGCACTGGCGGCGACGGTGGCACTGCCGGAGGGGACTCTACCTGCGGCCGGATGGCCGGGGATGGTGGTCGTCCACGAGATCTACGGCGTCGAACCGGACATGCTGGATGTGGTGGACCTGTTCGCCGAACATGGATACGCGGCGGTCTTACCTGATTTGTACAGCCACGGCACCAGAATCGGGTGCCTGTCGCGGGCCATGCACCAGTTCGCGACCGGTAAGCCGGGGCGGCCGGCCGCGGACATCGATGCCACCCGGCGATGGCTGGCCGGCCGCGAAGACGTCGACGGTGGCCGGCTCGGTGTGATCGGATTCTGTATGGGCGGTGGGTTCGCCCTCGCGTACGCGGCGAGCGCGCCGCCCGGCGTGCGAGCCGCGTCGGTGAACTATGGCGCGGTTCCCCGGGACCAGGAAGAGCTGCGGCCGGTGTGTCCGGTCGTGGGTTCCTACGGCGGTCGCGACCAAGGGTTCCGGCCGCACGGCACGCGGCTGCAGCAGCACATGAGGGCGCTCGGAATCGAGCACGACGTCGAGATCTATCCGGCCGCCGGGCATTCCTTCATGACGGACGGCCATCATCCCATCGCGAAACTCGCGCTGTTCCCGCTGCGTCACGGCCTCGTCCGCCCAGCAGCGGACGACGCATGGCAGCGCACATTCGCCTTCTTCGACAAACATGTCGCGAACCATGAGTAGCGCCGGCCAGCGGCGAGACATCTGTCGAGTGACGATGATCGCGCGGGTTACCATTCATCGATCCCAAATGTGCTGGGAGCGCCAGCGCGCGCTCGGCTCCGGCCCATGTCCGCGGCCGGGGCCCCGTCCGGTCAGGCCTGTGCGGTGATGTTGCTGGTGAGCCGCCGCAACAGGGTCTTGGTCTGCTCCATCTCCTCGTCGGTCAGTCCCATGATGGCGTCCAGGGAGGGGACCAGGACGCGGGCGCGCCGGCGCAGGTCCGTGCCCTCGTCGGTGAGCGACACCTGGACCTGCCGTTCGTCGTCGGTGCGGCGGCGGCGGACCACCAGGCCGTTCGCCTCCAGGCGCTTGAGCAGGGGAGTCAGGGTCCCGTAGTCGAGGTGGAGCTTGGCGCCGAGGCCCTTGACCGAGGACGGGCCGTTCTCGTACAGCGCGACCAGGACCAGGTATTGCGGGTAGGTCAAACCGATGTCGTCGAGCAGCGGCCGGTAGGCGTTGGTCACCGCGCGGTGCGCGGAGTACAGGATGAAGCACAGGAACTCGTCCAGGCGCAGGAATTCCTCCTCCTGGGCCTCGGCCTCGGCGGCACGTGTGGATGGCATGGGGGCCTTCTCTCTGCTCGTGTCTTCGGCGTTCGTGTTGTGAGGCATCGCTTCGGGGCCGTCTCTGCCGAGGAGCAGAGGTGTCCTGCCCGTTCTCCGTGGCCATCGTACCTCTTTCAGAGCTCAAAAGTTAATGTCGCACATTTAACTTGTGCACAAGGTAATCGTGCCCTAGTGTCTTGCCCAGCTGAGAGAGGGGGCGCACCGGCCACCGGAGCAGCCCCCAACCCCGCAGCCTCTACCACCGGCAAGGAGCACGAAGATGTCCGACAACCACGCCAGCCCCGCCCCCGTCCTCGAGCCCGCCGCCGCCGCGTTCGTCCAGGCCACCGCCACCCCGCCGTTCCTGTTCCAGGTGCCGCCGGCGGAGGGGCGCGCCGCGGTGGACGGGGTCCAGTCCGGCGAGATCGTCAAGCCCGAGGTCGACGAGGAGTGGATCACCGTCGAGGGCGGCCCGACCGGATCGGTCAAGGCACGCATCGTCAAGCCGAAGGGAGTCACCGGCCCCCTCCCGGTCGTCATCTACATCCACGGCGCCGGATGGGTCTTCGGCAACGCCCACACGCACGACCGCCTGGTCCGGGAGCTCGCCGTCGGCGCCGGCGCCGCCGTGGTCTTCTCCGAGTACGACCGCTCGCCCGAGCATCGCTACCCGGTCGCCATCGAGCAGAACTACGCGGTCGCCCGCTGGGTGGTCACCGAGGGGGCCGGCAAGGGCCTGGACGCCTCCCGCATCGCCGTGGCCGGCGACTCCGTCGGTGGCAACATGGCCGCCGCCCTGACGCTGATGGCCAAGGAGCGCGGGGACGTGCCGCTGGTCCAGCAGGTGCTCTTCTACCCGGTCACCGACGCCGGCTTCGACACCGGCTCCTACCACCAGTTCGCCGAGGGCTACTTCCTGCGCCGCGACGCCATGCAGTGGTTCTGGGACCAGTACACCACCGACGAGAGCCGGCGGGCGCAGATCACCGCCTCCCCGCTGCGCGCCACCACCGAGCAACTCACCGGGCTGCCGCCGGCCCTGATCATCACCGCCGAGGCCGACGTCCTGCGCGACGAGGGCGAGGCCTACGCCGCCAAACTGCGCGCCGCGGGCGTCCCGGTCATCGCCACCCGCTACCTCGGCATCATCCACGACTTCGTGATGCTCAACCCCCTGCGCGAGACGCACGCCGCCCAGGCCGCCATCGACCAGGCCGTCCGCACCCTGCGTACCGCCCTGCACAAGAGCTGAACCCGCCTGGGGCGCGGCAGGAGCGCATTGAACGCGGCGCACCCGCGACCGCACCACCGCAAGATCTTCATTCGTCTGCGACCACCCTCAAGGAGAACGTCATGTTCGGTTCCTCTCGCACCCGCTCGACCGTCCGTGCCCTCGCCGCCGTGGCCCTCGGTCCGATCGTGGCCGGCTCGCTGCTGGCCGCCGGCGCACTGAGCGCCGCCGCCGCCCCGCAGAAGGCCGAGACGGCCAAGGCCAAGCCGACCATCGTGCTCGTCCACGGCGCCTTCGCCGACGCCTCCAGCTGGTCCGACGTCATCCGGCGCCTGCAGCGCGACGGCTACCCCGTCCTCGCCACGGCCAACCCGCTGCGCGGGCTGAGCGATGACGCCGCCTACGTGCGCAGCGTCCTGGACACCGTGGAGGGGCCGGTGGTCCTGGTCGGCCACTCCTACGGCGGCTCGGTCATCACCCAGGCCGCCGCCGGGGACCCGGACGTCAAGGCGCTGGTCTACATCGCCGCGTTCATCCCCGACGCCGGCGAGAGCGCCGGTGAGCTGGCCGGCAAGTTCCCCGGCAGCACCCTGGGGGAGACCCTGAGCACCGCCCCCTACCCGCTGCCCGGCGGCGGCACCGGCACCGAGCTGACCATCAAGCAGGACAAGTTCCGCAACCAGTTCGCCGCCGACGTGCCCGCCACCACCGCCGCGATCATGGCGGCCACCCAGCGGCCGGTCTCCACCCTCGCGCTGGAGGAGAAGGCCACCAAGGCCGCCTGGAAGGACATCCGCTCCTACGCCCTGATCGCCGGCAAGGATCAGAACATCCCGCCCAAGGCCCAGCAGTGGATGGCCGAGCGCGCCGACGCCCGCACCGTCACCGTCGAGGACGCCTCGCACGCGATCTCGGTCTCCGAGCCCGAAGTGGTCACCGACCTCATCCGCCGCGCGGCCCGCGACACCCGCTGACACACCACGGGCCGTCACCGCCGATGGCCCGCACCCGGTCACCGAAGGCGACCTCCCATCGGAGGCCGCCTTCGGCCGTTCCCCCCGATCTTCACAGAACCTCCGTGTGCACCCGCTCCTCACTCCCGCGCCTACGGGCTCTCCGCCCGACCCAGCGGGGTTCAGCGGGCGGCGGAACGGACAGCGCCGGCGCGGCCGCGCTCACCGGTGCCCCCGCCAAGACCATGGCCACCGGCCCGAATTCCGAACAGCTCTTCGCCGCCCGGTGCGCCGCGGCCTGGTGGACGTCCTTGCCGGGGTCACGACCGGTGGCAGGATCGACCCCGCGTGGAGAAGTGCGTCTTGATCTCAGGGGGGCGGGTTTACGCGACTTGCTCACTGGGTCTGACATTTCCCGCTATGGTGCCGAAGATCCCCATACGCTGGTCACAGGAGTCCCATGTCGTACGTCGAACCCCTCCGGGAAGGCGACCCCACTGCCGTGGGGCCCTACCGGCTGTTCGGGCGTCTGGGCGCGGGCGGCCAAGGGGTGGTCTACCTGGGCCAGGGGCCCGACGGCAGGCCGGTCGCTGTCAAAGTGCTGCGTGAGGGACTCGCCGACGAGCGCTTCGCCAAGGAGATCGACGCGGCGCGCCGGGTGGAGCCGTTCTGCATCGCTCAGGTGCTCGATGCTTCGCTGAGCGGCCGGCCGTACATCGTGACCGAGTATGTCGAGGGGCCTTCGCTCCAGCAGGCCGGCCGCCACGTCGGCGCCGACCTGCAGCGGCTCGCGGTGGCGACCGCGACCGCACTGGCGGCCGTTCATCAGGCGGGCATCGTCCATCGCGACTTCAAGCCCGCCAACGTGCTGCTCGGACAGGGCGGACCCCGGGTGATCGACTTCGGGATTGCCCGGTCTGTCGAATCGGCGCTGACGGCTACAAGCAGCATCGTGGGGACGCCCGCGTACATGGCGCCGGAGCAGCTCGCCGGGGAGCGGATCGGGCCGGCCGTCGACGTGTTCGCGTGGGCGTCGGTGATCGTGTTCGCCGCCACCGGGGTGCCTCCGTTCGGTGAGGACTCACTGCCCGCGGTGATCAATCGGATCCTGCACAACGAGCCGCAGCTCGGCGACCTGCCGCAACCGTTGCGCACGATCGTGCTGTCCTGCCTGGCCAAGGATCCGGCGCGCCGGCCGGCCATGCGGGACGTGTTGCTGCAGCTCCTGGGTGGACAGGCCCCCGGACGCCCGGAGGGTGCCGATGGCCGCGGTCCGTCCACGGTTCCCGGGCGGCGGCGGCGCGGGAGCAGGACGGCAGTCGTCGCGGGCGTCTCCGCTGTGGGGGCGCTGGCGGTGGCGGGCGCCATCGCCTGGGGGGCCACGAGCGTCTGGGGTCTTCTCCAGCAACCGCGACCGAGTACGCAGGCACTGGCGTTCACCTCAGCCGGGACGCCGACGCCGACGCCGACGAAAACGCACCAGCGCCCGAAAAAGACCAAAAGTCCGTCAACGGCGAAACCGTCGACCACGACGAAGCCGACCGTGAGGCGGACCGCGAAGCCGACTCAGTCCGCTCCCAGACCGACGACCTCATCGGCGCGGCCCTCCTCGGGGAGCGGTTCCTTCCGGATCGTGTGGGTGCGAGTCATCGGTCCCAGGGAGGCCGACTCCCCGGAGTGCGTGTTCAACCATGGCAACATCTCCGGCCTGGTTGAGGGGACCAAACTGGCCACCACGTTCCGCTACGAATGGATCCTCGACGGACGGGTGGTGTCGCGCTCCGAGGGCGTCATCGCCGAAACCCACACCCGGCAGGTCGTCGGCCCGCTCGTGCAGTCGGACGGCCCTCACCAGGTCACCCTCCGCATCACCTCGCCGGCGACGGTGTCGAAGAGGTTCTCGTTCACCATCTGCCCGAGTGGGACCGATTGATGAACCCGCTCCTGCCAGAAGATCCTCCTGCCGTGGGCCCCTACCGGTTGCTCGGGCGTCTGGGCGTCGGCGGCCAGGGGGTGGTCTACCTGGGCCAGCGTCCCGACGGGCGGCGGGTCGCGGTCAAGGTGTTGCAGGACGGCCTGGCCGCTGATCATCGCTTCGCCAAGGAGATCGACGCGGCGCGCCGGGTGGAGCCGTTCTGCGTCGCTCAGGTGCTCGATGCCTCACTGGGCGGCCGGCCGTACATCGTGACCGAGTATGTCGAGGGGCCTTCGCTCCACGAGGCCGGCCGCCACGTCGGCGCCGACCTGCAGCGGCTCGCGGTGGCGACCGCGACCGCGCTGGCGGCGATCCACCGGGCCGGGGTGGTGCATCGCGACTTCAAACCCGCCAACGTGCTGCTCGGGAGGGACGGGCCGCGGGTCATCGACTTCGGCATCGCCCGCTCCGCCGGCCATTCGCTGACCGTGACGAGCAGCATTGTCGGCACGCCCGCCTACATGGCGCCCGAGCAGCTCGCGGGCGCCCCGCTCGGTCCCGCGGTGGACGTCTTCGCGTGGGCGTCGGTGATCGTGTTCGCCGCGACAGGAAGTCCGCCGTTCGGCAACGACTCGCTGCCCGCGGTGATCCGCCGCATCCTCCACGACGAGCCGTACCTGGGCGACCTGCCGGGTCCGCTGCGCCCGATCGTGCTGTCCTGCCTGGCCAAGGACCCCGCCGCGCGGCCTGCCATGCAGGACGTCCTGCTCCAGCTCATCGGCGCCCCGCCGGCCGGTACGGCAGGCCCTCGAGGCGGTACGGCGGGTCATCCCGTGAGCCGCCCGCGCTGGAAGGCGATGCTGGCGGGCGCCGGGGCACTGGCGGTGTCCGCTGCCCTGGTGGCCGGGGCGATCATGTGGTGGCCCGCCCCGGCGCCGACGGCCGCGCCCGCCCCGTCGGCCACGGAACAGGGCGTCACCAGGACACCCAGTGCGCCGGCCAAGAATCTGGCCACCGGCAAGACACCCAGTGCGCCGGCCAAGAAGCCGCGCGCCACCAGGACCGGCGGCTCGAACCCCACCCCCTCCCGCACGCGGCCGACGCCCATACCCACGACCTCCCGGCCGAGAACCACGACCACGACCGCGGCCGCGGCTTCGGGGACCGTACGGCTGGTGTCGTTGACCTTGGAGGGGCAACAGACGGAAAAGGGCTGCTGGTCGTCCAGTCTCTTCCCCACCGCCTTGATCAAGGGCCCGTCGGGCAAGCAGACGGAGTACACCTACCGCTGGGTGGTGGACGGCCAGGACGAGGGACGGAGCACGAGCTGGGTGACCGGTACGACCAAGGAACGGCGCAACCCCTTCGGCGCCTTCGAGCCGGGCCCGCACAGGATCGTCTTCCACCTGGTGACACCCTCGAGGGCCACCAAGAGCGTGTCGTTCACGGTGTGCGAGCCGTACTCCTAGGCGCGTCGTTCTTGCCCGGCTTCGCGAGGCGGGAGCCCCCGGAGAGCCGGGAACGCCCGTGATCACGTGCCGGTCGAACCGGGGTGGACGATCACGCGTATCCCATGCAGTACGGAGGGTGCGTGGGCCTGGTTCCGGCGGCGCGCTCTCTTGAGCGAAGCGGGGGAGGGGAACATATCGCCGAGGTCAACGGCCACGAACCGGTGATGCTTCTCCAGGATCCGCCGCAGTCCGGGCATCCGGACTTGCGCGCGTCATGCGATCCGTCGCCGCCTTCCACCCATGGTCGTCGCTGCGCCCGTCCTTCTTCAACGAGCGAGATGAGAGTCACGACATGTCTGTAGCCACGATTGCCACGCGGATTGCGATCAAGAATGTGACCCCGGATGTCTCCAGCGCGATGAGCGCCCTGCACGAGGCCGCCCTGGCCGCGGCGGAGGCGGCGGACATCGAGCCCGAGCTGCTCCAGCTGATCAAGATCCGTGCGTCCCAGATCAACGGCTGCTCCCTCTCGCTCGACCAGCACACCCAGGACGCGCGGGCCATGGGTGAAAGCGAGCAGCGCATCCGCGAGGTGCGGACCTGGCGGAACTGCAAGCTGTTCACCCACAGGGAGCGGGCCGCGCTGTCGCTGACCGAGGCGATCACCTTGGTCTTCGCGGGCCAGGTTCCGAACTCGGTGTACGCCGAGGCGGAGAGCCTGTTCGAGGAGACACAGCTCGCGGCACTGATCTGGGCCGCGACAGTGATCAATGCTCACAACCGCATCGCGATCACCACCCGCCTGGAGGGCAGCGGCGCGCCGCCGAAGGCGGCCACCCGCTGAGCACGGGCGTACCGCATGTGCACGATTCGCTGGAGCGGAAGGCCGAGGCACAGGACCGCGGTGGCGCATCGACAAGTCCGAGGAGCGAGCGGACGACCTGGCTGTATGATCACCAATGCCGTCTCCATCATATCTCGAAGAAGCGCATCGTCTCCTTGAGCAGATGGTCCCCGGCGAGAATCAGAGCGGATCGCAGACCTGAGGACAGGCCGACGAGACAGGCCCGGGGCACGATGGACGAGTGCCTGGACGGCAGGTCCCTCCGGAAGGAGAACTCCATGATCGACACTAATGTGCCGCACTCTGCTCGAATCTGGAACTACTGGCTGGGTGGCAAGGACAACTACGAGGTCGACCGCATCGCGGGGGACGAGTACAAGAAGATCTTCCCCGAAGTCGTCGAGCTCGCCCTCGCGTCCCGGGCGTTCCTCGCCCGCACCATCACCTACCTGACCGGGGACGCGGGCATCAGGCAATTCCTGGACATCGGCACCGGCCTGCCCACGGTGGACAACACCCACGAGATCGCCCAGCGAATCGCCCCCGAGTCGCGGATCGTCTATGTCGACAACGACCCCCTCGTGCTGGTCCACGCCCGTGCGCTGCTGGTCGGCGCGCCAGAGGGCGCCACCGATTACATCGACGCGGACGTGCGCGACACCGAGACCATCTTGACGGCCGCCGCGAAGACGCTGGACTTCAGCGAGCCTGTGGCGCTCAACCTCAGCGGCATCATGGGCCACATCACCGACCTGAACGAGGCGCTGTCGATCGTCGCACGGCTGATGGGCGCCTTGGCGCCGGGCAGCTACCTGGCACTCAACGACGGCACCAACGTACACAGCGCCGCAGGGACAGAGGCACAGGAGCAGTACAACGAGAGCGGCGCCGTAGCCTACATCCAGCGCACTCCCGTGGAGATCGCACGCTTCTTCGAGGGCTTGGAGCTGGTGGAGCCGGGCGTGGTGACGGTCAACCACTGGCACTCGAACGGCCGCGAGCTCGACGCCTACGGTGGGGTCGGCCGGAAGATGTGAGCACCGTGTGGGTGCCGAGTCTCGGTCACCTCTCCTTGCCAGTGGTCGCTCAAGGGACAGCCGATGGCGACCGGGCCGGTCGGGCACCACGCGTTGAACCACTGGGTCACCCGATCGGGACGCTTGGGGCCGCCGCAGAGCAGGCGCTGGAAGACGCTATTCACGCTGCCCCACAGTCCCTCCTCTTCACCGCCGAAGAAGATCAGGCGCAGGTCTTCCGCGATCGCGTGTCCGGCGAGCACGCGCACGATCTCAAGCACCTCTTCGCGAGTCGGGATCCGCCGGAGGCGCGACTCCGGAGTTCGTCATTTGGAGATGGTGAGCACGCCGTCCGCGCAGGAGACGACGGTGAGCTCGAACGGCGTGCCGTGCCCCTCGGGAAAGGTGATCTGGATGCGGCCGGCCCCCTGGGTTCGCCAGCGGCCGGTCACCGGTCGTGGACGGTCGTCCGGGCCGGGACGAAGTTCGACGAACGTCCCGTCCGCCCGGAACTCCAGCCCTCGCCGCACTCGCCGCGAGGGGCGGAACGAGTGGTCACGAGGCCGGTACACCGCCGTGGTCTCGGTGTCTTCCTCAAAGGAATGGAGCCAGGAGCCGATGATGTCCGGCGGTGTACTGCTCACTCGTCAGCCCTCGTCAGCCCTCGTCGAGCGCTCGTCGTGACCGGTCATCCGGCTGAACGGCCGGTGACCAGGCCGAGCGCCGAACGGATGTCGTTCAGGATTTCCGTGGTCAATCGCTCGCTATCGTGAAGCAGCCGCTCCACTTCTCCGTTGTGCGCGGGATGGGCTCCTGCGGGAACCGCCGCGGCGGGCGCCCGTACCCCCTGCGCGACCAGGAACGAGGCTCGTGCCCCCTCCAGACAGGCGTTCATCCTCTTCGCCTGGCCTTTCGTGAACATGAACATGGCCACATCGTCGGTGTAATCCATGTAGTTCATGAACATGTCGCCGTTGGGCCCGTTGTCGCAGGTGATGCGGGGGAAGGTAGGGACTCCCGTGTTGTCGCCCGCCTGGTTCGGCGTGTCGGCGACCTTGTCATCGCTGGTGCAGGCACCGTCATCGTCGCCCCAGATGTGGTAGAGGTCCAGCCAGTGGCCGATCTCGTGCGTCGCGGTACGACCGCCGTCGAAAGGAGGCGCCGCCGTACCCATGGTCCCGAAGGCGGAGTGCAGGATGACGACGCCGTCGGTCTGCGGCGGGCCGCCGGGGAATTGTGCGTACCCGAGGAGACCGCCCCCCAACTGGCAGACCCACATGTTGAGGTACTGATCGCTCGGCCAGGGGTCGGAGCCGCCGGCAGCGCTGGCTTTGACGGCGTCGTCCCAGGTGAAGCTACGCTTATCGGTCTCGACTCGGACGATCCCGTTGGTCGGCTCGCCGTTCGGATCCCGCGTCGCGAGCTGGAACTCGATCCGAGGATCCGCCACGAGCGCCTTCCACACCTCGGGCACTTTCCCCACATCGGGGTTGGCCGCGCGAAAGTCCTGGTTGATGACGGTGATCTGGCTGTGGATCTGCTCATCGCAGATGTTCTGCTCCGGGGCGTTCGGGTTGTGGACCACGTGGACGACGACAGGCAACGTAGCCACGTCGGTGCGTGTGGAATCGCGCCGTCCCTGCTCGTACTGCAGCGCCCGGTTCTCGATCGTCGTGCGCCGGGCGCGGTAGGTCATGCTCTCGTTCAGTAGTTTGCGATGCACGAGCATGGTGCCGCACAGATCACGGGCCGGCTGTGGAGATCCGTAATCGGACATGGAGCTCCTTCCCAAGGTGGAACCGGGGTAGCTCACCTCATCCGAGCGAGCGGGAGCACTCCGGGCGTGTTTGTACGCTTTGCGCCGGATGTACCCGCACTTAGATCCCCGCCAAGCTCATAAAGTCGCAAACAAGTTCACAACGGCCGGATCGTCGAGTGGAATACTTAGCATGATCACACGTCGCCGTTGACATCAGGAGATCCGGAATCCTTGGCTTTACCTTGCATTCCCGGCACGCTGGCTCGCAGCGCCAGCGGCCGGGCTTCATGCGCCCTGGCTTCCTCCGTCAAGCCCTTGAATATGCAAATATGTCATCAAATAGGAGCAAGTCCGCTTTTCTGGAAGTTTGTCGAGGCGGAGGTATTATGAGGGGTGAAACCAAGGGGGAATTGTCATGGGAAATGTCGTGGACTATGTCATGCCCGCCTCGCTGGACAGACGGACTCAGCACCTGACACAGGCCGAACTCGACCGGCTGGAGGAGCTGCTGTCCGCGATGAGCGGGGATGGCGAGCAGTAAGCCGCATCGGGATCCGGAATCTCGGCGACGGGCATGGGGCGCGGCCTCTCATGCCCCCGGCACCCATGAGCAGGGCTCTCGCGCCCAGAACTCCATCGCCGGCGGCTCCGATGACCCGGGCTCGCATGCCGAGGGCGCCTGCGCTCACGGCCTCCATGCGCCGCCCCCTCCGCGCAGCGTGGAGGGGGCGGGCCAGGCGTTCTGTGAAGTGGAGCGGACGGTGCCATTGGGCGAGGCCAGGAGGCGGGCGGCGTTGGCGCTGGCCGCGCTGGGCCTGCGGGCGGAGTTCGTGGACGCGGGCCGAGGCCGTGATCCGACCGCCTGGTGGTGCGGGCTGCTCGGTGGCGCGGGGGACGCCTCGCCGATCGCCTGCGGAATGGGGAAGGGACGCCCGGAGGAGGCCCGCGTGGGCGCGCTGTTCGAGGCTGTCGAGCACTACCTCACCGGCCCGGCCGGGTTCGACGCCGCCACCGTGGAGCCGGCCGCACCCGCCGAGATCGCCGCAGGGCTCCTACGGGAAGAAGCCTGCGCGCTGCTGCTCGCCCGGATGCCCGGCCGGCGGATGGCCTGTCTACGCTATCGCCCCCTCGGCGGAGGGTGGGAGGCGCTGGTGCCGCTGTTCCTGTCCGCGCCCTGGTACGTCGAGCCCGGCGCCGCGCGGCTGCGCGAGCTCGCCGCGGACGACTGTGACTACGCCCACTTGACGCGCTACAGCTGCAACAGCGGCTCGGCCGCCGGCGTCACCGCCGACGAGGCGCTGCTGCACGCCCTCAACGAGGCGGTCGAGCGGGACGCCCTGTCCCTGCTCCTGGTACGGGCCTTCCTGGACGGAGGTGGCTTCCGGCTCAGGATGATCGACCCGGAGACGCTGCCGCACGGCCTCGCGCGGGCGTACGCGACGGCGGGGGAGCTGATCAGATCACCGGTGCATCTGCTGGACATCACCAGCGACCTCGGGGTGCCGACCATGCTGGCGTACACGGCCCCCACCTCCCGCCATCCGCACCGGCGCGGGACCGGGACCTCGCTGAGCCCGGTCTACGCCGCCTGGCGTGCCCTCACCGAGCTCGTCCAGACCACCCTCGGCGAGGGCCTGTCGCGCTCCGGAGCCTCCGCGCATGGTGATCTGGCCGGGCTGGCGGCGCACCCCGAGCTGTACGCGTGTGGGCGGTTCGACCTTACCGGCCCCCTACGTGAGGCGCGCGTGGTCCCCCTTCCGCAGGCCGCCGAGGTGATCGGGCCTCCTGGCGGCCAGTTGCGGAAAGTGGCCGCGATGCTGGCCGCGCGTGGCTACCCGGCCTTTCACCGTACGGTGTGCGCTCTTCCCGGCGGGGTCATCGCCGTGCACGTGATCGTGCCGGCCCTGGAGCGATTCATGCTCATCGCCGACGGCAATCTCGTCCTCCCCGGCCGCAGGGCGCAGGCCGCAGCGGCCGGGAGAGTTTCCCAAATGATGCCGCCCGATAGGCAGTCCCATCAATAAGGTGGCGGATTTTTCCGATTTATCGACGTCTGCATGCGACCCTTCAGTCCCCATCTGATATGAAATGTCCGCACAATAGAGTTATGTCTGGACAATTCTGGCGGAATCGCACAATCAGGGCCTCGATGGTGCTGGGCGTTCTGCTCCTGGCCCTGGCCAGTGCCTTGCTGTTCTGGGCCAAGGGGTTGAAGACCGGCGAGCCCTTGGGAATGGCGGCCGGAACCGCCAATATCGTGGCGGCGGCAACGGCCGCGGTGGGGCTGGGAAACGCCCTGGTGCAGTTCCTGTCCTGGTGGCGCAAACGTGGCGCGCCCGCGCCCGCGCCGACATCCGCCGACATCGGCACCGCCAAGGACATCCTCGCCGGCCTGGTGGCCCAGCAATGGCGCGACGAGACGGTCCTGCGCTCGCTGTGCGATCCCGAGCCCATGCCGCTGCCCTGGCGCTCGACCGAGCGTCGAGAGCTCGCCGACCACCCCGAGATCATCGCCAAGGGCACCGTGGCCTTCCCGGGCCTGGACGTGCACATCGCCGACATGGCGCGCAACTTCCGCGCCCTGCGCTGTCGCCGGCTGGTCATCCTGGGCGGTCCGGGCACCGGGAAGACCACCCTGGCCGTGCAGCTCGTGCTCGAACTGCTGCGCACGCGGCAGCCGGAGGAGCCCGTACCGGTGCTGGTATCGGTCGCGCGCTGGGACGATCGCGCGCATCCGCGACTGCAGGATTGGCTGGCCGCGTGCCTGGCGATGGACTATCCCGCACTGCGCGCGGATGACCTGGGCCCCGGGCTCCCGGAGACGCTCGTGGCCCGCGGCGAGGTGCTGCCCGTCATCGACGGGCTGGACGAGCTGTCCGGCCGCGCCCGCGCGGACATGCTGGCCGCGCTGAACCGGTCGATGTGCGAGACCGACCAGCTCATCCTCACCTGCCGCACGGCGCAGTTCGCCGAGTCCGTCCAGGAGATCGGCGACGTGCTGACGGCGGCGGCGGTCATCGAGCCGCAGCCCATGTCCCCCGCCGCGGCGGCCGGCTACCTGGGGGCGTGCCTCCCACCCGTGCCGCATACCACCTGGCCCCAGGTCCTGGAGGCGCTGCGCACGGGTGCCGTCCCCGCACTGGCCGAGGTCGCCTCGGCGTCTCTGGGGTTGTGGCTGATCCGCGCCACCTACATCGCGCCGCGGGTGGATCCGGCGCCGCTGCTGGGGCTCGGGCGCGGCAGCGCGGCCGAGCTGCACGACCATCTGTGCGACCGGCTCATCCCCGCCCTGGTCAGCGCGCGTCCACCCGCCGGCGGTCCGGTCCAGCCCTTCCGGCCGCAGCACGCGTGGACGCCGGAGCAGGTCGGCCGGTGGCTCACGTACCTGTCCCGCGAGCTCACACGTGATACGGCGGACCCGCGTGACGTGGGCTGGTGGCATCTGGCCCGCTACACGCCCAGCCTTCCGGTCCGGGTGTGGGCCGCCCTCGTGATCGGGGTCGTGGTCGGGCTGGCCTTCACGCTGCTGACAGCGTCGCTCCAAGCCGGCGCGTTGATCGGCCTGCTGTCCGCGCTCTTGGTCATGGTCCTGATCGGGTCCTGGTTCACCGAGTCGCCAGGCCATGCCGACTTCCACCTGCGTGGCAGGCGATCCGAGCTCCTCGGCATCCTCAGGGACGGGTTGATCGTCGGGGCTTTGGGGGCTCTCGTCGGCTGGCTCATGGCCACCTCGATCCGAGCGCCCATGAAGGCTGCCTGGGCGGGCGCGATGGACATCGGCCTGCTGGCCGGCATCGGGTTCGTCGTCGTGCTCAGCCTGATCCGCTGGGTCGAGCACCCCACCACCACCGCGACCGCGAGATCCCCGCGCTCGACCTGGCGGGCCGACAGGAACTTGACCGTCATCCGGATCATCAGCGGGCTGGTGGTCGGGGTCATGGGCGGGGCCATCGTGCTGCACGCGCCGCTGCCCAACGGGACCGTGGCGGTCGTGGGCGGGCTGCTGCTGGGACTGCTGTTCGGGCTCATGCTGGGCAGCCACCACGCCTGGCTGGCCTACAAGCTGACGGTCCCCCGCCTGGCCACCAAGGGGAGGCTGCCCCTGCGGGCCATGGCCTTCCTGGACGACGCCCACCGCCTGGGCCTGTTGCGCACCGAGGGGCCGTACTACCAGTTCCGGCACATCGAGTTGCAGCAGCATCTCGCGCGCAGGCGGCAGATGCCGCCCGAGGAGGAAGCTCGGCAGCCGTCAGGGCTTCGGTGACCCGCCGGTCACACGAGCCGCTCGTCGTCCGGCGACGGGTCCGGCACGGCCGCCCTGTCGTCGATGAGCATGCCGGACTCCACCCATGCCAGCAGCGTGGTGCCGGGACAGTCGGTGTCGCCGATGTGGCTGTGGCCGCGCTTGGCGAGGATGCGGTCGGCCTGGGCGCACGCCTCGTCGTACAGGGCGCGGATCGACCGCTTCGCCGCCTCGGTCGGGCTGTTCATGCCGATGTAGGCGCATCCGATGCCGGTGATGTTGTGATCGGGGGCGTGGGTGGTCTCCGCGCGGGCCGGGGGCGGCCTGCGCGCTCTGAGCGGCACGAGCATGGCGACGCCGCACGTCGCCGGTGTGGCGGCGCTGTGGTGGGAGGACGTGATGAAGTCGCCGCTGCCGGTGACGGCCTCCACCGTCACCGCTCGCCTGATCGCGGACGCTGTAGTCAGCCCGCTGGCCTCAGGGGTGGACCTCGCCGACCGCGGAGTGGGTCTGGTGCGTGCCCCGTAGCCCGGTGGGCGTCCGTTGGCCGCGGTCTGGACGGGATGGTGGCTCGCCGCCCTCATCGCCCACATACGTGGACCCAGGCTCAGGTGCGCAGGGTGGTGGCATCCTCGCAGGCCTCGTATGTCTGCGACGCCCTGTGAATCCGGGTTTCCTGCTCCCGGAGCGCGGTCGCCAGCAGTTCGAGCCCGGTGCCGATGCTCTCCATCCGTTGGCCGCGTGCCTGCCAGTACATGCGGCCATAGTCGTCGTCGCCGAGGGCGGCGCGTGCCGCGCCCGACGACGCCTCGAACCGGGCGTGTGCGTCGGACGTGTCACCGGCCATGCCGTCCGCTGCGCACGCCAACCGGTGAAGGCGGCTCCGGCTGTAGGCGACACCGTTGAACTCCACGGGTGGGCAGCCTAGCGGGCGCGCGCCGCCGTCCGTGCGCTTGATTGTCGATATTCACCACAAAATCGGGAAAGAATGGTACTTCTGGGATCTTTGATGCTCGTGTGGTCACACGTGGGGGACATAGATGACGACGGACCAGCCGTGGCAGCTGCTGGAGCAACTCGTCCAGGAGGTCAACCAGCAAACCGAGCAGCTCAGGAAGATGCACGAGAAGGTACGGGAGCTGTCGGCGACGGCCAGGTCGAAGGACGGCATGGTGACCGTGACCGTCGGTCCCCGCGGTGAAGTGCGGACGATCGAGTTCGACCCCCGGGTCTACCGCAAGATGTCGCCGTCAGAGCTGTCCGCCTTGATCGTTGAGCAGATCGGGCGGGCGACCAGGCAGGTCTCCGATGAGATGAAGGAGCTGATGGAGCCCTTCGGACCGGATCTCCCATTCGAGGACCTGTTCGGCGAAGGAACGAGCTTCGAGTCATTTCTGCCGCAACCCAGCACACCAGAGCCGCAGGATCCACGGCCGCGATCATGATCAGCCCCGGCCGATCATGACAGTCGATCGAGAAGGATGACACCGTCTGATGGGGCTCGATCTCAGCCTGGTGCCCGACGTGGTGAAGCCGCTGGCGCAGCCGTTGACGGGCGGGGCGTTCCCGGACGCCGACGTCGACGGGATCCTCGCCGAGGCGCGGACACTGGAGAACCTGGCGGATTTCCTGGCCGAGATCAAGACGGAGGACGCCGGCGCAGTCGTACGGATGCTGCGCGGCTGGGAATGGCAGGGCGCTGCGAAGGAGGCGTTCGAGCAGACGTTCGCCGCGCTCGGCGGGCAGACGGGCACCGCCGGCCCCGGTTCCGAGGAGACGCTGCTCGACCTGCTGGAGCAGGTGCTCCGGGACGAGGCGGCGTCCCTGCGCGAGCACGGCGTGCGGATGCAGCACACCGAGTGGATGATCTACGCCTCGCTGGCGCTGCTCGGCGCGATGATCGTCAGGCTGCTGGTGTGGATCTACGTCAACGGCCCGGCCGTTCTCAAGCTGATCCAGCACAACACGCTGCTGACCCAGATGAACATCCAGACGATGAAGCGGCTGATCCTCATCAGCATGCTCAAATTCGCCGGGATCATGGGCGGCCTGGACTTCGGCGTGCAGGTGGCGCAGCAGATCTGGGGGGATCGTGAAGCGGGGGACTTCGACGTCGCATCGCTGGCGATGTCGGTCGGCAGCGGCGCTCTGACCGGTGCCCTGTTCGCCGGTGCGAACGTGGGTCTTTCACGCCTGCTGAGCCGGGAGATGGTGTACGTCGCCTCCGAGGTCGAGCTGGCCGTGCGTGACAAAATCGTGGCGATCGGGCAGAGCATGTACGGCCAGGCGCTGCTGGGTGGGGTGGCGGGTACCGCCGGCGCCGTCCCCGGGCTGGCACTCAGCGGGCAACTCGACGCCTCACACCTGGCCTACACCTTCATCTCCGGCGTCGCCGGCGGCCTCGACATCCCAGCCTCGGCACGGGTGAGCCACATCCCGATGCAGGCAGTCGCCCAAATCGGCGACACAACGCTCACCAACGCTCCACACGTCGACACTGATCCACCGCGCGCACCCGGCGGGCAATCCCCGCCCGCTCCCAGAGTCGTCGAGTACCCTCCGCACACGAGCCCGGGCGGCAACACCCCGCCGGCCACAGGCCGCGACACGACTACCCTGGTGCACCACCCTCGGCCCGAACACCACGCCGACGTCGACACCCTGATCAACCGGCAGCCGTCCGAACCGGGCGCCAACCTACCCCAGCCGCACTCCAGCGGGGTGATCGTGGGTGAGGTCACCCGGCGCCATGACATGCCGCTGTACAGCGCGGCCGGGGACAGAGCCGAACAAGGCGGAACCCTCACACGACCCCCGCAGAGCCTCCCAGCCGAGCGAACCCCGATCGGCGAAACCACCCACGCCACTCCGCGAGCCGAGGCCGCGATTCCGGGTAGCCTCCCCCGCAGTTCACTGCTCCCAGCCACCGTCCCAGCGATCATCAGCGCGGCCCCCGATGACGCAGGCAGCGCCGAACCGGACGCGGCACAGGGAAGCCATCATGGTCAGGGGAGCGCAGCTCCCAAGACCGCCGAAACGGCCGCACCGGCATCAACCGGCCAGGGCAGGCCGGAACGACCACAGCAGTCCCTCACGGTCGACTCCGCTCTCCCCGCGTCTCACCCGCTACGCGAGCACAGCGCACCGCCGGTGACCGATCCGCAGATATCGACGCTCTCGACGATGCCCCAGGACCGGACGGGACCGGCCCTGGAGTCCGCGGCGGGCCCGGCCGCAGCTCGCCTTGTGACGAGTCACGGGGACCGACCTGGCGACCCCGACCGGGCACGGTCAGGCGAACGCGGGGAACTCGAACCCATCCTGGCGAACCCCAACGCCGGTTCCCGCCAACCGCGAGCCCTTGGCCCCACACCCCCGCCAGCTGGCCAGATAGAACAACTCCCCGGACACGCACCACCACAGGCAAACGGCATGGCCCGGGAAACCGCACTCCCCGCGTCACGTGTCCCACAAGAGTCGATCGGAACTGCCGTCCCAGAAACGGCGAGGGACCGAACACGCCCAGCAGGAACGCCAGCCGGACCGCACCAGATGCCCCCGAACACCACAATTCCCGATGAATTCTCTCCGATAGCGGATCCGCGGCCACGGAACTTCGCCGAAGCCGAGGCGATCGTCCACCGCTGGACGCCTGACAACGGGAACACCGCGGACACCAACCGCCGGCAGCACAGCCGTCCTCACCAGGACAGCACGGCGAACCGGATCGAACGGCTGCTCAGCGGCCCCCCGGAGGGACGGAGTCCGGACAGCACCGACTCGTCGCCGCCGGCCGTGCCGGATGAGGAACTGCTGGCAGAAGGCCGGCGCCTGACAGAACAGCTGCCCGTCATCGACCAGAGCGAGACGACAGCAAGAGCTCTGGCATCGATGAGCCGGACCATCGGCGGGCCGAACCCGCGAAGGGCCATCCATGAGCTGGCGGCCGAACTCGGCTTGAGCCTCGAAATCGACGCCCTGATCGAAGTCTTCAACGACGCCCGGCGGTATGGCATGTCCCCGGACAGCGCGACCGACCGTGCAGCCCTGACCGACATTCTCAGGAGGTGCATGGCAGCAGACTCTTATCGCTGGACGGGGTACCGGCACCAAACCGTGTTCTCTCTCCTTGACACAACCGCCACGCAAGCACGCACGGTCGGGCTCATGATCGGAATGATGGGGGACCCTGTCACCCAAAGCAGGGCCCGTAACTTCATCGGACCCGTGCTCGAGCGGTACGGCATTCGCGACGTCACGCAATTACTCCCGGTCGTCCAGGCGGCCCACCAGAACGGCTACTTCCCCCGCGGAACGACCGGGGACACGGCATTCCGTGCGGCCATGGACCGGTTCTGGCAGGAAGACCCGTACCTGTGGAACGGCGTGCTGCTCGCCGAAAGGTATTCCCTGACCGATCCCGGCGACGCGACGGTACGTTTGGTCGCGCTCCTGGACGAGATCGTCACGCGCTCGGGCGTTGATACGGAGCGCACCGTCCTCCCGCTGGAGCGCCTGGCCGACGATGCCGGGCAAGGACGCTCGATCGAGCACCTCATACGCCTGGCCGAGGATGCGCAGGCGCACGGCGCCGACCTCGCGCGGCCGGCCGGCCCCCAGGAGCTCACCGGCATCCTCGCCGCCCACCGGGCGCGAGACCCGCATCTTTGGGATGGACTGCGGATCGCGGCCGAGAACGATGTCACGCATCCAAGCGACGACGAAGCGCGAGCCCTTTCTCGTCTCGCTGAGATCACCAGCTCCGAGCGGTCATCCCGGTTGTGGGTATTCGATCCGTTGCGCCGGCTGGCAGGAGACGCGGGTCTTGACCATTCCGTCGAACGGCTGGCGCAGAGGACGGCCGAGGCCCAGCAGAACGGCTTCGACCTCTTCGGGCCGGTCGATCGGCGGCAGGTGCTCGACGTCCTGACTCAGCACGTCGGTCGTTCCGCGAACGGCCGGCTGCCGGACACGCGGAACATCCCGTCGGGGTTGCACGATCTCTCCCCCTCGATCGTCCGGGATGCCCGGCAGGTCGCGATCCACGAACACGCGAAGGCGCAGGAGGCGTATCGTCAGGCCCGTCCTACCCTGCGCCGCGCCCTATCACTGTTCGCCGGCCCCGACCCGCTGGCCGTGGCGAAGCAGGAACGAGTCGCCTCGCTGGAGGCCCGGGTCCAGGCGTGGCGGCGCTGGCCGGATCTCCCCGAGGCGTCTTTTACGAGGGATTTCGCGGCGTTCCGGAGCGCTTACGATCAGGCGGTGGAACGCGCTGCAAGGGGAGAGGCGGTGCTTCCCTACATGCTCGACAACGCCACCGCATCCCTGGCGGCGCGTGACGGCGGGCGCGGGTTCGGGCTGGAGCTCGAGTTCGACCTGCCGGATCACACCGCCCGCCAAGGCCGAGAGGCCATCGCCCGTGCCCTGTACGAGGCCGGCCTGACCAGCGATGCTCAGGTGCACGGCTACCACACCATGCAGGGTCAGGGCTACCGTTCGGGAACGAACGGCGGGCGCGGCCTATGGAAGCTGGAACAGGACGGCACGGTCGCGGGCGAACTGGTCTCGCCCATCCTGTACGACGAGCCGGCGACGTGGGAGAACCTCCGCATCGCCTGCGAGATCATCCGATCGCATGGCGGCACGGCCAGCCCCTCGACCGGTGGGCACGTCCACGTGAGCACCCACGACTACGACCACATTGTGGAGAACTACACCAGTGTGCTGAATTACATGGGCCATCACACCGATACGTTGTTCCGACTTGGGCACAACCCAGAGCGGGAGAGTCACCGGGGCCTCAAACACTGCCACCCCAACCAACTGCCCGCCGCTGGCTACGAGTCGGTGGCTCCGGTACGGAGTTTCAACAGCAGCCACGACTTCGCGATGAACATGCAGGGCATGAAAGGCTCCTCGAAGGACCACATCGAGTTTCGGCTGTGGGACGGTTCGCTCCACCCCGCCGTGATCCAATCCCAGGTGAAGGTGTCGCTCGCGCTGATCGAGGCGGCGTTCCGCAACGCGACGCTGGGCGATCTTCCCAACGGGGGCCGGCGTGACCCGCTGGGCGCCCACGCCGAACTCCTCAAGCTACATCCCGCGCCGGACCTCACCGAGCGGGGAAGCCTTTCGTTCCGACGTCTGATGGACGAGATATTCTGGCGGGCCGCCGACAAGGAGCAGCTCACCGCCTTGTACGCCGCCACTCGCTGGGTGCGCCCGGCATGACGGTGCAGAACGACCTCACCGCGAAATGGGATGCCATCCAGTGCCCGTGATCATCCGTAACACCTCAGCGATGGAGCCACCTCCGGCCGCACCGATCAAAGGCGACGGCCGGCCGTACCGCTATGAGATGATCTATGCGGGCGGGACCTACCGTGGCTACGCCGACGATTCCGCAGAGCTGGTCGGGATGCTCGTCCCCGGCTACGCCCGGCTCGCCACCGACGACGAGCGCGCGACGGCGCGTGTCCGCCTCGCCATGGATATGCAGGTAAGGATGCAAGCTCAGCTCGCGGCCGGACGGCACCTCGACGCATGCAGCGAGGCGGAGCGCGCGGTGATCCTCGGCGGACGAGACGAACCACCAGCGCCCTCTCGCTGGGAGGCGCCGGTTCCCCTGGTCCTGGTCTCGACCTTCTATGAGCCCGTCGGGGTGCTGCCCAGGCCGTCGGGGCCTGCGCAACTACAGGTCTGGCTCGACCCGGCCGACGACTGGACATTGCTGGTCAGCCTGCACGCGGCCGGCGTGATCGCTGTGAGAACGCGGGGCGAAGCCTGATCTTCCCTCACTGTCGGGGTGTGCCGGCTTCTATCGCTCTGTCCGCGATAATCCGTGCGGGTACCGCCGCGCCACAGGTGCGGTGTTTCGGGTGTTCGGAGGTCAGCTCGCGCTGCAGGAGACCGCCGGCCAGGTCCGGTTGCCGTTGTGCTGGATCGTCACACCCCAGTTGTTGCCGTTGCCGTTGGGTCTCGCCGTCAGCACCTGGGCGCTGGGGTAGCTGGCGCTGATGTTCCACGTGGCGATGACGCTCGCTGGGGACGGCACGTTCATCGTTACGGTCCAGTTGCTCGAGCCGCTGACCGAGACGTTGAGATTGTAGCGGTCACTCCACTGCTGACCCGCGGACAGCGACGCGGTGCAGCCACCGCCGCCGGGGTTGCCGCCGGAGGAGCCGTCCACCGTTATATTAGAGTTTCCGCTGCTTTGATATCCCTCTGTTGCGAGGATCATGTAATCATGGCTGCCCAGATTCATTCCATAGCGGGCCCATGCGTCAAAGTGGTTGCCAGAGGTTATGGTTCCGCCCGTTTTCTTCGACTGCCGGACACTCCAGTACTGGTTAAAAGTTCTCGTGCCTTCGATGGAGGGGGCGTTGTATCGCGTCGTCTGGTAGATGTCGTACGTGCCGCCATCGCTGGTGACCGTGCCCTTGTACGTTCCCGTGGGCCGGTAAGTGCCCCAGTTGTCGACGATGTAATATTCCACGAGTGGGTTTCTCGTCCACCCATAGAGGGTCAGATATGCATTGCCGGACGGATTGAAGCTGCCTGAGTAGTTCACGGTCCTGCGCCCGCCGGGGTTCCAGCCCTTACCGGCAACGAAGTTCCCGGTGTTGCTCCATGAGGTGCTGTAATTGCCGCCGGATCCCAGCTCCATGGAGACGGTCCCGGGGCTGTCGGTCCAGAATGAATAGAAGTAGCCGTTATTGGTGCCGGTTTGATTGGAGGTTATGGGGGCAGCGTTGGCGATGTCGGGCGGCATCGCCACGGCCACGACCAGCGCTACGGCTACGGCGCAGGCACGGCCGATGAGCAGCCTGGTGCGGCTGCGTCTGCGGCTCTTCCAGGGGGCGGGGGCGCCGTTCATGTGCGTGCTTCCTCCTCGTAAAGGCTGGCGGGGGGCAGTGTGATGCGAGCCGGTGGGATTGGCGGTGGCCAGGGTGGCGGACACCGTGCGTTGGCGTCGTACAACGCGGCGGGGTTGGCCGGTTGCCGACGGCCGGAGGACCATGTCGCGGCGGGTGGCTCGGATCGACAGTGTTGAGGTCTGTCGATGACGAAAGTATCGGTTCAGCAGCGAAAGTATCGGCCCGACGCTGTCGAGTCGTCAATGATTCGCGTCAAGACTTCGGACATCTTTTTGGTCAAGATTGATTGAGGCAGCATCGAGCCGGGCCAGAGGTGCTGTCCGCCCGGTCGGGTTCAGGAGTGATCATTGAAACTTTCAAAGACATCCCGAAACTTGCTGAGCAGGATGCGATGGAATAGAGCATGATCGTGGCAGACGCCCGTGGAAGCGCGAACGCCGATCTGTAATAGTGGCGACGGTGTCGCGGTCGTGCAGTGTTCCGTCGCACCTGTCCTTCCGTGCAGCGGGGGCGCATGCGGCCCGCGAGCGCGGGTAATGACCGCGCACCGAATGAAGGGTGGGTGGCATGGGATTGTGGATGAGGTTGAAGGGCCGGTTCGGGCCGCAGGGACGGCGGCTGCGGGCCACGGCCCGGCAGCGCTTCGGCTGGCGGACGCTGCGACCGGGCCAGCAGGAGGCGATGGAGCACCTACTCAACGGACGCGACGTGCTGCTCGTCATGCCGACCGGTGGCGGCAAGTCGGCGGTCTACCAGGTCCCCACGCTGCTGCTCGACGGACCCACGATCGTCGTCTCGCCGCTCATCGCGCTCCAGCGTGACCAGGTGACCAGCCTGCTCAAGGCCGACGCGGGCGGCGCCGTGGCGGTGAACTCGACCACCTCCG
>NZ_VCJS01000080.1 GCF_005893125.1 Nonomuraea basaltis
CTCCCCCACCGAAGCGCCCGCCGCCGTCTGAGTGGATATGCCAGGGTGTGTGGTGGAAAGTCCGCCACTCCCCCGGCCTAGAAGGGGTGTGTTTTGTTAAGAAAAGTCCGCCCCTCTCGGAAGGCGCTGCGCCGGACGTACCAAGGGCTGGTGCTGGTCAGCGTGCTCGCCCTCGCGCCCATGACGTGGGCCTGGCTCAGCAGCTCCGCGCACCGGGTGACGGCCGACGGCGACGGCTGGCCGGCACACGTGCCGGAGACGCAGGCCGCGCTGGTGCTCGGCGCGGGCCTGTACGGCAGCCAGCCCACGCAGATGCTGGCCCGCCGGCTCGACATCGCCGCCGAGCTCTACCGCGCCGGCAAGGTGCGGGCCCTGCTGCTGTCGGGTGACAACAGCCGCAAGGACTACGACGAGCCCACCGCCATGCGCGACTACCTGCGGGCCAGGGGCGTGCCGGACGCGGTGATGGTGCTGGACTACGCCGGGTTCGACACGTGGGACTCGTGCGTGCGGGCGCGCAAGGTGTTCGGCGCACGGCAGGTGACGGTGGTCACGCAGGAGTTCCACATGCCGAGGGCCGTCACGCTGTGCCGGACGGCGGGGCTGGAGGCGTTCGGGGTGGGTGACGACTCGGCCCGGCAATGGGCCTCCATCACGTACGTGTACGCCGCCCGCGAGCTGTTCGCCACCGCCAAGGCGTTCGCCGACGCCAAGATCCTGCACTCCGACCCGGTCTACCCGGGGCCGCGCGAGGTGTCGCTCACCCGCATCCTGGGTCAGCCGGGCGCGCCGGGGGCATAGCCGGGCGGCGGCGTGCCCCTGGCGACCGACTCGGCGTGCACCGAGGGCATCGGGAAGTCGGCGCGGGCGGTGCTCATGCACTCCAGCAGGGCCCGCTGCTCCTCGTGGAAGGTCTGCTCGTCGACCATGTGGCGGGCGGCCCGCTCGTGCAGCAGCCCCAGCTCGGTGGCGGCGAGCTGGTAGTCGCGCATCGCGCGCAGCCCGCGCTTGCCGCCGTGGGCCTTGGCCCACTGCCTGGCCTGGCGGCGCCTGGCGAACGCCGTCAGCATGTAGACGTCCGCCTCGTTGACGAGCTTGGTCGGCGCGTACGGCGGCAGGTAACGCTGGATGAGCGCGACGATGCGCCTCCGGTCCCTGAACACCACGCCGATCAGCACGACCAGCACGACCAGCAGCGTCAGGTAGGCCACCACGAGCCCGGCGAAGCCGCCGTAGGAGGCCAGGCCGTTCCACAGGCCGTGCAGGATCATCGCGCCCGACCAGCCGGCCAGGATGTAGAACACCCGCTCCGTGCCCTGGCGCTGGGCGGCATAGGCCACGCCGACGCCGATCATCGAGCTGAACAGCGGATGCGCCAGCGGCGACAGGATGCCGCGCAGCACCACCGTGACCGCCAGCCCCTTGAGGCCCGAGTTGGAGAGCGCGGAGAGGTAGTAGCTGACGTTCTCGCTCATGGCGAAGCCGAGGCCGACCATGCTGGCGTAGATGATGCCGTCGGTCGGCCCGTCGAGCTCGGCCCTGCGGAACCTGAGCAGGCCCAGCAGCACCAGGCCCTTCATCGTCTCCTCGACCACGGGGGCGCCGAACGTGGCCGCGATGTTGCGGGCGCTGTCCTCCGACAGCTTGACCGCGTCCATGATGTAGTGCAGGTTGAGCGAGTTGACCACGCCCGCGACCAGCACCGCGATGCCCGCGCCCCACGCGAAGGCGAAGATCAGGTTGCTGCGCGGCTCCGGCTCCATCCGGTCCAGCGCCAGCACCGCGGCCAGCAGCAGCGGCACCGGTGCCAGGGCCATCGTGAGCGCGATGAAGAACTGCACCGGCGCGCCGTTGAACACGTCGAAGGAGAAGGAGACCAGGGCGCAGATGCCGGTGACGACCAGCCCGATGATCAACGCGAACGATGGGCGGTCCTTCAGCACCCAGCGTGGATCACGGGTCGCCATAGGGTGACTTTAACGGATCAGAGTGCCGGGGACCGTGGGGGTCGGCGCAGTGCCGCTCGAGGCCAGGGATGCCGTGATCGACCTGGAGCGTGGTGTGGCCGATCGCGAAGCGGTCGTGCAGCAGGTCGGCGAGGCGAGTGCGCACGGCGTGGCAGTCGGAGCCCTTCGCCACGATCACGTGGGCCGACGGTGTGGGATAGCCACTCGTCACCGTCCGGACATGGAGATCGTGCGCTTCCTCCATGTCCGATTCCGCGGCCAGGACCCGTCCGATCAAGGCGCTCGCGCTGATCAGCATGTGGGCGGCGACGGAGATCAGGCCAGCAGCGGGTCGATGGCGACGGCCAGGAAGAGCAGCGCCAGATAGGCGTTGGACCAGTGGAAGAAGCGCATGGGCCGCAGGTCGACGCCGGTCTTGCCGGCGTTGAGCCGGGCCAGCAGGCGGTGCACCTCCCACAGGCACATCACGCCGAGCACCGCGGCCACGACCGGGTAGAACAGCGTGGTGCCGGCCACCGGCCACAGCGCCAGCGAGCACAGCACGGTCGCCCACGTGTAGGCGATGGACTCCAGGATGACCCGCCGCTCGGTGGCCACGACCGGCAGCATCGGCACCTTGGCCGCCGCGTAGTCCTCCTTGTAGCGCATGGCCAGCGTCCAGGTGTGCGGCGGCGTCCAGAAGAACACCACCCCGAACAGCACCAGCGGCGCCCAGTCGAGCCGCTCGGTGATGCCCGCCCAGCCGATCATCACCGGCATGCAGCCCGCGATGCCGCCCCACACGATGTTCTGGGCGGTGCGCCGCTTGAGGATCATCGAGTAGACCAGCACGTAGAACAGGATCGCCGCGGTGGACAGCACCGCCGCCAGCCAGCTGGTGGTGGCCCACAGGCCGATCGTGGACAGGACGCCGAGCACGATGCCGAAGACGAGCGCGCCCCGCGGCGACACCTGGTGCCTGGCCAGCGGCCGGCGGCGGGTGCGGCGCATCATCTGGTCGATGTCGCGATCCACGTAGCAGTTGAGCGCGTTGGCGCTGCCCGCCGATAGGGTGCCGAACACCATGACCGAGATGGACGTCCACAGCGGCGGCAGGCCACCCGCCGCGAGGAACATCACCGGCAGCGTCGTGATCAGCAGCAGCTCGATGATCCGTGGCTTGGTGAGCGCGATGTAGGCCTTCACGATCATGCCGATCGAGCGCGGCGCCTCCACCTGCGGTGATGGGGCCGTCGCGTGCCTGTTGGTCAGCACCGTCAAGGCGCTTCCAGCCTGTGCGGAGTCAACGCGTAACCTCTGTTAAGAGCGGATCCATGGGTGGGCGCCGTGCACGCCCCTGCGAACAAACAAACTGTAGTCGCAGGGTCGGACGGTCCGGCCAATGGGGGGCTTGCGCCATACATGGACACGCGAGGGTGGAATGGGAATCGATCGCCAGCTCCACTCGGTTAGGGTCCCGTGTGGGCGGGATAGCCAACCGGTATGACCAATGACAACTAGATTCCGGAGATCGAGCACTTGAGCACCGAACTCGTGCCAGCCCTCGAATGGACCGACCTGGACAAGCAGGCGGTCGATGTCGTTCGAGCACTGGCGATGGACGCAGTGGAGAAGGCGGGCTCGGGTCACCCCGGCACCGCCATGAGCCTGGCCCCCGCCGCATACCTGCTGTTCCAGCGCGTGATGCGTCATGATCCCACCGACCCGAACTGGCTCGGGCGGGACCGCTTCGTGCTGTCGTGCGGCCACACCAGCCTGACGCTCTACATCCAGCTCTACCTGTCCGGCTACGGCCTGACGCTCGACGACCTCAGGCGGCTGCGCCAGTGGGACAGCCTCACCCCCGGCCACCCCGAGCACGGCCACACGGCGGGCGTCGAGACCACGACCGGCCCGCTCGGCCAGGGCCTGGGCAACGCGGTCGGCATGGCGATGGCCGCCCGCCGCGAGCGCGGCCTGTTCGACCCCGACGCCGAGCCCGGCTCCTCGCCGTTCGACCACAACGTCTGGTGCTTCGTCAGCGACGGCGACATCGAGGAGGGCATCAGCCACGAGGCCAGCGCCCTCGCCGGCCACCAGAAGCTGGGCAACCTCATCGTCCTGTGGGACGACAACCACATCTCCATCGAGGACGACACGCTGATCGCCAAGTCCGAGGACGTGGTCAAGCGCTACGAGGCCTACGGCTGGCACACCGAGAGCGTCGACTGGACCGCCGGCGACAACTACACCGAGGACGTCCAGGCCCTCTACGACGCGCTGCAGGCGGCCAAGGCCGAGACCGACCGGCCGACGTTCATCCGGCTGCGCACGATCATCGGCTGGCCGGCACCCAACAAGCGGAACACCGGCAAGATCCATGGCGCGGCCCTGGGCGAGGCGGAGATCGCCGCCACCAAGGAGCTGCTGGGCATGGACCCGGCCACGAGCTTCCACGTGACCGACGAGGTGCTCGCCCACGCCCGTGATGTGGCCCAGCGCGGCCGGGCCACGCACGCCGAGTGGGAGAAGGGCTACGCCGAATGGCGCCTGGCCAACCCCGAGCGCGCCGGCGAACTGGACCGCATCTCCCACCGGGTGCTGCCCAACGGCTGGTACAAGGCGCTGCCGTCGTTCGAGCTGGGCGCGTCGATCGCCACCCGTAAGGCCTCGGGCGAGGTGCTCAACGCGCTGGCGCCGGTGCTGCCGGAGCTGTGGGGCGGCTCGGCCGACCTGGCCGAGTCCAACAACACCACGATGAAGGGCGAGCCGTCCTTCATCCCGGAGGAATACCAGACCAAGGAGTTCCCCGGTAACCGGTACGGCCGCACGCTGCACTTCGGCATCCGCGAGCACGCCATGGGCGCCATTCTCAACGGCATCGCGCTGCACGGCGGCACCCGCCCCTACGGCGGCACGTTCCTGGTCTTCTCCGACTACATGCGCCCGTCGGTGCGCCTGGCCGCGCTGATGAAGCTGCCGGTCACGTACGTGTGGACGCACGACTCCATCGGCCTCGGCGAGGACGGCCCGACCCACCAGCCGATCGAGCACCTGTGGGCGCTGCGCGCGATCCCCGGCCTCGACGTGGTCCGCCCGGCCGACGCCAACGAGACGGCCTACGCGTGGAAGACCGTCATGGAGCACAAGGACCGGCCCGCCGCGCTCTGCCTGACCAGGCAGAACCTGCCGGTCTACGAGGGCACCAGCGCCGACGGCGTGGAGCGCGGCGGTTACGTGCTGCGCGAGGCGTCGAACGGCCAGCCCAGGGTCATCCTCATCGCCACCGGCAGCGAGGTGCAGGTCGCGGTGGAAGGCCGGGAGTTGCTGGAGGCGCAGGGCATCCCCACGCGAGTGGTGTCGATGCCGTGTGTCGAGTGGTTCAACGGGCAGGAAATCGCATATAGGCAGACCGTTCTGCCCTCGGCGATCAGGGCTCGGGTCGCGGTCGAGGCGGGCATCGCGCTCGGCTGGCACCAGTTCGTCGGCGAATGCGGCGAAGTGGTGAGCCTCGAACACTTCGGTGCGTCGGCTCCGTACAGAACTTTGTACGAGCAGTTCGGGCTGACGGCGGAGCGGGTGGCGGCGGCAGCCAAGGCGAGCCTGGCCAAGCTGGGTCAGGACAAGGGCGAGACGACGGGAAACTGAAGACAAGATGAGCGAGATCCTCAACAAACTGTCGGGCCAGGGCGTGGCCATCTGGCTCGACGACATCAGCCGTGAGCGCCTGCGCAGCGGCAACCTGGAGCAGCTGATCCGCGAGAAGAACGTCGTCGGGGTGACTTCCAACCCGACGATCTTCGCCGGCGCGCTCAGCAAGGGCGACGCCTACGACGTGCAGCTGCACGACCTGGCCGTACGCGGCGTCACCGTCGACGAGGCGGTACGCGCCATCACCACCTACGACATCCGCTGGGCCGCCGACGTGCTGCGCCCGGTCTACGACGCCACCGGCGGCGTGGACGGCCGCGTGTCGCTGGAGGTGGACCCGCGCCTGGCCCACGAGAGCGACAAGACCGTGGCCGAGGCCCGCGCCCTGTGGTGGATGGTGGACCGGCCCAACCTGTTCATCAAGATCCCGGCGACCCTGGCCGGCCTGCCGGCGATCACGCAGGCCATCTCCGAGGGGATCAGCGTCAACGTCACGCTGATCTTCTCGCTGGAGCGCTATCGCGCGGTCATGGACGCCTGGCTGGCCGGCCTGGAGGCCGCGCAGGCCAAGGGGCTCAACCTGGCCACGATCGAGTCGGTGGCCTCGTTCTTCGTCAGCCGGGTCGACAGCGAGATCGACAAGCAGCTGGACAAGCTGGGCAAGCCGGAGCTGAAGGGCAAGGCGGGCGTGGCCAACGCGCGCCTGGCGTACGCGGCGTTCGAGGAGGTCATGAGCTCCGAGCGGTGGCAGAGCCTGCGGGCCGCCGGTGCCCGCCCGCAGCGCCCGCTGTGGGCCTCGACCGGCGTGAAGAACCCTGAATACGCCGACACCCTCTACGTCGACCAGCTCGTCGCCCCCGGCACGGTCAACACGATGCCGGAGAAGACGCTCGACGCGACCGCCGACCACGCCAACATCACCGGCGACACCGTACGGCCGTTCTACGAGGACGCCTGGAACGTCATGGCGGCGCTCAAGGAAGCCGGCGTCGACTACGACGACGTGGTGAAGCTGCTGGAGGACGAGGGCGTGCAGAAGTTCGAGGCGTCCTGGAACGAGCTGCTCGAGAGCGTCACCAAGAACCTGGTTCCGTGATGGAGGTGTCCTACCGCGACGGGGGGGTGGCGTCGGCCGCCTCCTCCGTCGCGGGGCGCCTCGTCGCCGACGGCGTGCCCGCGCGGCTCGCCGCCGGCGACCCCACGCTGTGGGGTGGCGAAGGGAGCGGAGCTCCCGAGCTAACAGGAGGCGTCGCCGAGGCGCAGGCGGCCGGGCGGCCGTTCCGCGTCTCTCGCGAGCTGCTGCCCGAGCTGGGCGAGCTCGCCGAGCATGCCCGCAGGGCGGGCTTGACGAACGTGGTGCTGGCCGGCATCGGCGGCTCGGCGCTGGCCGCGGAGGCGATCTGCGACACCGCCGACGTGCCGCTCACCGTGCTCGACACGACGGACCCCGGGCAGGTGCGCCGCGCGCTGGCTGACCCGCTCGAAGCCACGATCGTGGTCGTGGCCGGCAGGGGTGGCGCGGCCGACGAGTCCGACTGCCACCTGCGGATCTACGAGGAGCTGTTCGCGCAGGCGGGCATCGCGCCCGCGGACCGCATCGTGGTCGTGACCGACGGCGGCTCGCCGCTGGAGCGGCGGGCCGTCGACGGCGGCTACCGCCTGGTGCCGGCGGCGCCCGGCCCGGGCGGCCACTCGGCGCTGTCGGCGTTCGGGCTGGTGCCCAGCGCGCTGGCGGGCGCCGACGTGGAGCGCCTGCTCGACGAGGCCGAAGAGGTGCTGCCTCTGCTGTCCGGAGACCAGGGCAACCCCGGGCTCGAGCTCGGAGCGGCGCTCGGCGGCGCGGCGCTGAGCGGGCGCGACAAGCTGCTGCTCGAGGACCAGCTCTCGGCCATCGCGGGGCTGCCCGACTGGATCGAGCAGCTCCTCGCGGAGTCCACCGGCAAGCAGGGCAGGGGGATCCTGCCTGTCGTGGGCGCCGATCCCCACCACTCCGCGGACGAGCTGATCGTCGCGATCGAGTCCGACGACGGGGACGTGCGCGTGGACGGGCCGCTGGGCGCGCAGTTCCTGGTCTGGGAGTACGCCGCCGCCGTCGCCGGGCTGCTCCTGGAGATCGACCCGTTCGACCGGCCCGACGTGGCCGAGTCGAAGGACAACGCGGTCGCCCTGCTGGCCCTTCCCGACCTGCCGGCCGGTGCGCCCGCGCTGGTGGACGGCCCGGTCGAGGTGTACGGCTCGGCGCGGGCCAAGGACCTGCCCGGGGTGTTCGCCGAGCTGCTGCACGCGATACCGGGCGACGGATACCTGTCGGTGATGGCCTACCTGGACCGGCTGGCGGCGTTCGACGCGCCGGTGCCCGACGGGGCGGACTTCGAGCAGATGACCGACGCCTGGATGATGGCCGACCCGGCCACGCTGCGGGCGCTGCTGGCGCTGCGTACCGACCGGCCGGTGACGTTCGGGTGGGGACCGCGGTTGCTGCACTCGACCGGCCAATACCACAAGGGCGGGCCGCAGAACGGGGTGTTCCTGCAGATCACCGGCGCGGTGACCGAGGACCTCGCGGTTCCCGGCCGGCCCTACTCGCTGGGCAGGCTCCAGCTCGCTCAGGCCCTCGGCGACCTTGAGTCGCTGGAAACCCGCGGACGGCCCGCCGTACGCCTGCATTTGACCGACCGCGCGGCAGGGGTCGCGCACCTGCTCGCAGCCGCACAGGAGGTTTGAGATGACAGACTCGGCAGCACCCGCGGAGGCCGCCACTGTGGCGGCGGCCGTCGCGGGCACCGCAACCACGATGGAAGTGGCCGCCGCCAACCCGCTGCGCGATCCGCGCGACAAGCGGCTGCCCCGGGTGGCAGGTCCCTGCGTGATGGTGTTGTTCGGCGTGACCGGAGACCTGGCCAAGCGCAAGCTGCTGCCGGCGATCTACGACTTGGGGAACCGGGGGCTGCTGCCGCCGGGCTTCTCGCTGGTCGGCTTCGCCCGGCGGGATTGGAAGGACCAGGATTTCGCCCAATTGACGCACGACGCCGTCAAGGCGCACGCCAGGACGCCGTTCCGCGAGGAGGTCTGGAAGCAGCTCCTCGAGGGCATCCATTTCGTGCCCGGCGAGTTCTCCGATGACGGGGCGTTCGACGCGCTCGCCATGGCCCTGGCCGAGATCGACCAGACCCGCGGCACGGGCGGAAACTACGCGTTCTACCTGTCGGTGCCGCCGAAGTTCTTCCCCCTGGTGGTGGAGCAGCTCAAGCGGACCGGGCTGGCCGACGCGCCGGGGGGGTCGTGGCGGCGGGTGGTCATCGAGAAGCCGTTCGGGCACAACCTGCAGTCGGCGCACGAGCTCAACGAGATCACCACCTCGGCCTTCCCGGAGAGCTCGATCTTCCGGATCGACCACTACCTGGGCAAGGAGACCGTCCAGAACATCATGGCGCTGAGGTTCGCCAACAACCTCTACGAGCCGATCTGGAACCGCAGCTTCGTCGACCACGTGCAGATCACGATGGCCGAGGACATCGGCATCGGCGGGCGCGCGGGCTACTACGACGGCATCGGCGCGGCTCGCGACGTGATCCAGAACCACCTGCTCCAGCTCCTCGCGCTGGTCGCGATGGAGGACCCGACCTCCTTCGAGGCCCAGGCGCTGCGGCGGGAGAAGGAGAAGGTGCTCAAGGCCGTGCAGCTGCCGGCCAACCTGGGGCTCAACACGGCCCGCGGGCAATACTCGGCGGGCTGGCAGGGCGGCGAGAAGGTCGTCGGCTACCTGCAGGAGGAGGGCATCTCGCAGGCGTCCACCACCGAGACGTACGCCGCCATCAAGCTGGAGATCGCCAACCGGCGGTGGGCGGGCGTGCCGTTCTACCTGCGCACCGGCAAGCGCCTGGGCCGGCGGGTGACGGAGGTCGCGGTGGTCTTCCAGCGGGCGCCGCACCTGCCGTTCAGCAAGGACGACACCGAGATCCTCGGCCAGAACGCGCTGGTCATCAGGGTGCAGCCGGACGAGGGCATCACGGTGCGGTTCGGCTCGAAGGTGCCGGGGACGGCGATGGAGGTGCGCGACGTCTCCATGGACTTCGCGTACGGCGAGTCGTTCCTGGAGTCGTCGCCCGAGGCGTACGAGCGGCTGCTGCTCGACGTGATGATCGGCGACCCGCCGCTCTTCCCGCACCAGCGGGAGGTGGAGCTGTCGTGGAAGATCCTCGACCCGATCGAGGAGTTCTGGGCCACGCAGGGCCAGCCCGAGGCGTATGAGTCCGGCTCGTGGGGGCCGGAGTCGGCGGACGCGATGATGGCCCGCGACGGGCGCGTGTGGAGGAGACTCTAGTGACCGAGCGCAGCGAGGGAACAATCCAGCGCGCGACCACTGTGGTCGCGAGACCGGCGAAGGAGGGCTCGTGACTACCTTCATGCTGTCGGACACGACGGCGGGCAAGATCTCGGCGCAGTTCACGCACCTGCGCCACCAGATGGGCGCGCCCGCCATCGGCATGGTGCTGACGCTCGTGGTCGTCTGCGAGGAGCGTCACCAGTACGACGCGCTCCGCGCGGCCACCGAGGCGGCCCGCGAGCACCCGTCGCGCATCATCGTGGTGATCAACCGTGAGGTCGAGGAGCCCATCAGGCTCGACGCCGAGCTGCGCATCGGCGAGTCCACGCCGGGCGAGGTGGTGGTGCTGCGCCTGTACGGCGAGCTGACCGAGCACGCCGACTCGGTGGTCAGCCCGCTGCTGCTGCCCGACACGCCGGTCGTGGCGTGGTGGCCGGGGTCGGCCCCCGATGTGCCGTCCAAGGACGCGATCGGGGCGCTGGCGCAGCGGCGCATCACCGACGCCAGGGGCTTCGACGACGGCGGCGTCACGTCGCTGCTGACC
The DNA here is from genome assembly GCF_005893125.1 of Nonomuraea basaltis. Classification (GTDB taxonomy): domain Bacteria; phylum Actinomycetota; class Actinomycetes; order Streptosporangiales; family Streptosporangiaceae; genus Nonomuraea; species Nonomuraea basaltis. Next base: position 10,469 of record NZ_VCJS01000080.1, read on the forward strand.
AGGGCCAGGGGGTACGCCACCGGCGACACCGACCTGTCATGGGCCAGGCTGACGCCGTGGCGCAGCCTGCTGGCCGCCGCGTTCGACCAGCCGGTGGGCGAGGTGCTCGAGGGGACCGTGGAGGCCACGCACGGCAATCCCAGCGCGCCGCTGCTGGCCGCCTGGATGTCGGAGCGGCTCGGGGCGCACATCAAGATCGTCGACTCGGCCGGTCCGGGAATCACCGCCGTGCGCCTGCTGCTGAGCGCGGGCGAGCTCTCCGTGACCAGGACCGACGCCCGGCTGGCCACGCTGTCGCGGCCCGGCCAGCCGGACAGGAACGTGGCCCTGGCCCGGCGGCACACCTCGGAGCTGATGTCCGAGGAGCTGCGCAGGCTCGACAGCGACGAGATCTACGAGGCCGCTGTCAAGCGGTTCGCCCGCACGCACAAGGGATGACCCGAGATAGCCGTGGCTGAGAAAGTAGTAGCTGTGAGCGTCCCCAGCATCGTCGTCCACCGCAACGCCGACGTCCTGGCCAAGGCGGTGGCGGCGCGGATCATCACGCGGCTGGTCGACCTTCAGTCGGCCAAGGGGTCGGCGTCGATCGTGCTGACCGGCGGCTCGGTCGGCGTCGCCACGCTGGCGGCCATCGCCGCGACGCCCGCCCGCGACGCCGTCGACTGGCGGCGCCTGGACGTCTGGTGGGGCGACGAGCGCTTCCTGCCCGCCGGCGACAAGGAACGCAACGAGACCGGGGCCCGCGACGCCCTGCTCGACCACGTGGACGTGGCCCCGGAGCGGGTGCACGTCATGCGCGGCCCCGACTCGGGCATGACGGCCGAGGAGTCGGCCGAGTCCTACGCCGCCGAGCTGCGCGCCGCCGCCCGGCCCGAGGACCACGGCCCGGTGCCGAGCTTCGACGTCATGCTGCTCGGCATGGGCCCGGACGCCCACGTGGCGTCGCTGTTCCCGGGCATGCCGGCGCTGTACGACACACGTCCGGTGGTGGCGGTGCACGGCTCCCCGAAGCCGCCGCCGACCCGGATCTCGCTCACGCTGCCGGCCATCCAGGCGGCGCGCGAGGTGTGGGTGGTGGCGGCCGGCGAGGAGAAGTCAGGCGCCGTCCGCCTCTCCCTGTCGGGCTCGGGTCCCGTGCAGGTCCCCGCAGCGGGCGCCCGGGGCCGCGGGCGGACGCTGTTCCTGCTGGACCGGGCCGCGGCCGGCAAAATCCCGCCGGAGCTGGGGCGGCTGTCGTCACCGTGACGTCGTGCCGGGCGGCGGGCCGCCGGGCTCGCATGCGCGTTCCGGTTCACGGTGCCACGCCGCCATTTCGGCGTCATGCCGTCGGACGAAGACGGGATTCCTGTCAGCCGCCCATGACGAGGGCGTCGATCTCCTCGGCCAGGGTCCGCTTGCGGTCCCTGGCCATGTAGGACGCCTGGACGCCGTTCCTGGCGAGCTGGGCCAGCTCTTTCCTCCCGAACCCGAACACGGTCGCGGCCACCCGGTACTCGTCCGCCAGCGTGGTGGCGAACATGGGCGGGTCGTCGCTGTTGAGCGTCACGTACAGGCCCTCCTCCAGCATCCGGGGCAGCGGGTGGTCCTCGATGCGGGAGATCTGACCCGTGCACACGTTGGAGGTGGGGCAGACGTCCAGGGGGAGCTGCGTCTCGCGGAGGTGGGCGACCAGGCGGGGGTCGGCGAGGCAGTTGATGCCGTGGCCGATGCGCTCGGCCCCGTAGCCCTCGATGACCTCCCAGATCGTCTCCGGGCCGCTCATCTCGCCGCCGTGCGGGACGCTGTGCAGGCCGGCGGCGCGGGCGGCGGAGAACGCCGAGCGGTAGGCGTCGCGGAATTTCACGCGTTCCTGCTCGATCCCGCCGATGCCGAAACCTACCAGCGCGGCGGGAGGTTCCTGGAGGGCGTGCTCGACGGTCACCCTGGCGGCCTCCTCGCCGAACTCGCCGGGGATGTCGAAGATGTAGGCCATCTCCACCCCGTGGTCGGTCAGCGAGCGGCGGGCGGCCAGGTCGAGGGCCTCGGTGACCGCGCGCATGGGCAGGCCGACGATGTGGTGCGCGTACGGTGTGACCTGCAGCTCCACGTAGCGGGCGCCCTGGGGGGCGAGGTCGCGGGCCAGGCCGAGGACGAGGGTCGCCACGTCCTCCGGCTCGCGTACCAGCTGGTTGACGGCCCGGTAGACCTGGGCGAAGTGCGGGAAGTCGCGGAAGGTGTAGAACCGGCGCAGCTCCTCCTCGGTCGAGGGGACGTCGCTGCCGGGGTGGCGGCGCGCCAGTTCCAGCACGGTGGGGACCGAGGCCGAGCCGATCAGGTGGACGTGGAGCTCGACCTTGGGCAGCGCGTCGATGAAGGTGTCGATGGTCATGGCGACGACCCTAAGCGCGACATTTACGCATTTAACAGCCTTTCGGCCTAAACCTCACATAAGAATGTGAGGTTATGCGATTGGGTTACCCTAGATCGCGTGACCAACGCCGAAGCGTACGACCGTGGCTTCGCCCAGCTGAGCTCCCACACCGTCGGCCCCCTGCTCGAGCGGGCACACGCCGCCCGCCTGCTCGACGTCGGCTGCGGCACCGGTGTGGTGACGGCGGCGGCGCTCGCCCTGGGCGCCGAGGTCACCGCCGTGGACGCCGATCCCGGCATGCTGGAGCTGGCCGCGCGCCGCCACCCGTACGCGACGATCAGGCAGGCCGCGCTCCCCGACCTCCCGTTCGAGGACGAGGAGTTCGACGCCGTGGCGGGGAACTTCGTCATCAACCACGTGCCCGACACCGGCGAGTCGCTCAAGGAGCTGCACCGCGTGCTGCGCCCGGGCGGGATGATCGCCCTGACGTGGTGGAAGGCCGACGAGATGACCGCCACGAACGTCTTCGCCGACGCCATCCAGGCGGCCGGGATCTCGTACGAGCCGCCGCCCCGCCCGTTCACCGCCAACGACACGCCGCCCAGGTTCACCGCGTTGCTGCGGAAGGCGGGCTTCACCAGAGCCGCCGTGGACACCGTACGGTGGCGGCACCAGGTGGATCTGGACGCGTGGTGGACGGACATCGTGCAGGCGGGCGGTCCGCGGTTCGCGGTGATCGCCACTCAGGCGCCGGTGACCGTCGAGCGGATCAGGGCCAACTACAAGCGGCTGGCGGAGCCGTACGCGCGGGAGGGCTTTCCCGTGTGCGCCTACCTGGCCCACGCCACCCGCTGAGCCCTCTCAGGCCGCCGACCAGGCGTTCACCAGCGGCGTCAGGACCCCGTCGACGGACTCCGTGATGAACGCCTCGTCGAACGGCGGCCCGGTGAAGATCATGCGGTGCCACACCAGCGCCTCCGCCACCGCGAACAGCCGCGCAGGATCGACGGCCGCGCCCAGCTCGCCCCGCCGCACCGCCCGGTCGAGCAGCGCCTTCACCTCGCCCAGGTTCCGCGCCGGCATGTGCGCCCGCAGCGTGCGCGCCAGCTCCTGGTTGGACACCAGCGTCGAGGACAGCCCGATGACCAGCGTGTGCTTGCGCTCCACCGCCTCGCACAGGCTGCGGAAGATGGCGGCCAGATCGCCTCGCAGCGAGCCGGTGTCCTTCCCCGCCGGCGCCTCCATGTCGAACCGCCGGCAGATGACGTCCACCACCAGCTCGGGCTTGCCCGCCCAGCGCCGGTAGATGGTGGCCTTGCTGGCCCTGGCCCGCTTGGCGATCCGGTCGACCGACATGCGGTCGTAGCCGAGCTCCGACAGCAGCTCCATCGTGGCGTCGAGGATGGCCCTTTCACGCTCGGGGTCGAGTGGAGCCACGTACACGTCCTTCTAGCTGTAGGCGATCTCTTGGAATCGTACGCCCGTCAGCTCGGTGGACACGTCCCACAGCCGCCTGGCCACCTCTTCCGACCTGGCCGTTTCCGACGGCGTGAGGATCTTGAGCTTGGGGCCGACGAACTCGCCGCCGTGGATGCCGGGCGAGGTGGCGGCGTACAGCGAGGGCATCGCGCCGGTCGCGGCGGACTTCATGAACACGCCCATGAGGAACTGGAACGGCCCCAGCTTGACGATGTTCGTGGCGGTGGTCCCCGGGTGGGAGGCGACCGAGATCAGGCTCGCGCCGGCCTTCTGGGCGCGCCGCTGGAGCTCCAGCGTGAACAGCAGGTTGGCCAGCTTGGACCGTCCGTACGCGCTGAACCGGCCGTATCCGCGTTCCAGGTCCAGGTTCTCGAAATCGATCTTGCCCATGGCGTGCGCGTCGCTGGAGACGGTCACCACGCGCGCGCCGGGGGCGGCGAGCAGGCGCGGCAGCAGCAGGCCCGTGAGCGCGAAGTGCCCCAGATGGTTGGTGCCGAACTGCATCTCGAAGCCGTCCTTGGTCTCCTGCCTGGGGATCAGGCCGATGCCCGCGTTGTTGACCAGCAGGTCGACCTTGTCCACCCCCGAGGCGAACTCCCTGACGGAGGCCAGGTCGGCCAGGTCGAGATGACCGTACTCGACCTGCGCGCCGGGCACCTCACCCAGAATCCGCTGGACCGCGGCACCGCCCTTCTCGGCCGACCGGGCGGCCACGACGACGCGGGCGCCGTGCCTGGCCAGCTCGAGCGCGGTGGGCAGGCCGATGCCGCTGTTGGCGCCGGTCACGATGGCGGTCTTGCCGGACAGGTCGGGCATGGAGGCAGGGGTCCACGAAGTCATCGCCACTCCAGGTGTACGGAACCGTTTCGTACACTCTAGCCACAGGTAAGCGGATTCCGCACTCACCGGTCCAGCCGCTGCCGTGCGCGCCGCTCCTCCCGCCGCGCGACCTCCAGCCGGTTCCGGGCGTCGTCGAGCTTCCCGCGCGCCTTGGCCAGCTTCTTCTCCAGCGCCGCGACCCTCTCCGCGCGCTCGTCGTACGCCGTCTCGGCCGCGTCCAGCGCCTCGCGCCACTCCCGGTGCGCGGCCTCGGCCTCCTGGCGCTCCTTGGCCCGCCGGGCCTCGGCCTCCTCGCGTTCCCTGACCTTGGCGGCCTCGTCCTCGGGCGTGGGTTTCTTCCGCCTGGCGGCGGGCCGGTCGCGCAGGGTGGGGGCGGGTGCGAAGCCGCTGTAGCTGAGGGGCTTGACCAGGTGACCGCGGCGCACCTGCGCAGCCGCCTCCGCGTCGACGACGGCCGCGTCCAGGGTCTGGTCGACCTCGGTGCCCGCCGCCGGCGACAGGTCGCCCGCCTGCCTGATGAGCCTGCCCACCCTGCCGGTGACCTCACCTCGGCGCTGGGTCAGCTCGGCCAGCGCGTCGGCGTCCTGCTCCTGCCAGGCCGCCCGCAGCCGCTCCCCCACGTCGAGCAGCTCGGCCAGCTCCTCCGGGTGCTCACGGGCGACCTTGTTCACGGCCCAGGCCGACACCGTGGGCTTGCGGAGCTTCGCGATGTCGCGCGAGAGCCGGACGTCGCCCGCGTCCTTGGCCGCCCGCGCCTCGGCCTCGCGGGCGGGGGTGAACTCCGGCGGCGGGAGCGCGTAGAGACGGTCTGCCACCTCGTCAAGATCCACACAGGACAAATACCCCACATGGCCGGGTTTCTAGCGCATAGTGGAGGCAGCCCCAGCCGAACGGAGGCCCCCGGTGTTCGAACGCTTCACCGACCGCGCGCGCAGGGTCGTCGTCCTCGCCCAGGAGGAGGCGCGGATGATGAACCACAGCCACATCGGCACGGAGCACATCCTGCTCGGGCTCATCCACGAGGGCGAGGGGCTGGCCGCCCTGGTGCTGGACAGCTGCGGTGTGGAGCTCGGCCACGTACGCGCCTTCGTCGAGCGCGAGGCGCACAACGACACCAAACCCCCGAGCGGGCACATCCCGTTCACCCAGCGGGCCAAGAAGGTCCTGGAGCTGTCACTGCGCGAGGCGCTCCAGATGCGCCACAACTACATCGGCACCGAGCACATCCTGCTGGGGCTGATCAGGGAGGGCGAGGGGCTCGCCGCACAGGCGCTCGCGGACGCGGGCGCGGACCTGTCCGACGTACGCCAGCGCCTGCTCGACCGCGTGGGCCGCGGCTCCAAGGAGCGCCCGGCGGAGATGTTCTTCCCCGGCACGCACTCGCTGAGCGAGCGGCTGGCGCAGATCCAGGAGAGCCTGGAGCGCATCGAACGCCACCTGGGCATCCAGCCGCCCGAGGAGGAGAAGCCGGAGTCCGGCGAGCGGCGCGACGAGGAAGGCTGAGTGCCCAGCTAGGCCGAGGCCATGGCGCCGACGGGCAGCCGGGCCTCCACCACGCCGGGGTCCTCGGTGTAGCCGAGCGTGGCGCCCAGGGAGACCAGCAGCCGGCGCATCCTGGCGTTGTCGGACAACATGGTGGCTCTGACCTCGGCGTACCCGAGATCGCGCGCCGACCGCACGAGCATCCTGGCCATCGCCGTGCCGAGGCCGCGCCCCTGCCAGCGGTCCTCGACCAGGAAGGACATCTCGGCGATGCCGGGGTCGGGGGTGAACATCAGGTTGGCCATCGCCACGACCTGCCCGTCATGCCCCGCGACCAGCGAGTATCCCCTGCTCTTGTCGATCAGCCGGTCGAACATGCGCGCCGGCAGCGCGGGCATCGAGGTGAAGTAGCGGAACCTGCGCGACTCGGGCGAGCACCTGTCGTGCAGGTCGCGTACGGCCTCGCGGTAGATCGAGGTGAGCGGGCGGACCGTGACGTCCGCCCCGTCGGCGAGCTTGACCGCGCGCTCGGCGGCGCTCTGCTCGCCCGCCGGCTGGGCGAGCCGGGCGAAGGAGGCCGCCCTGGCCGCCTCGGTCAGCGTGAAGGGCAGGTCGGCGCGGCGCAGGCGGACCGCGCGCCGGGCGGCCACGGGCACGACGAGCAGGGTCGGGTCGGGTAGATCACTCACCGCTTCACCATAGATCCACCGCGCGTCGTCCGCGCGCAGCAGCTCGGCGAGCAGCTCGGGCAACCGCCACGGCATCGAGCGCAGCCTGGAGGCCAGCAGCAGCGCTCTGGTGGGCTCGTCGGTCAGCTCGTGGGCGGTGGCGGGCACGACCTGGACCCGGCGGCCGCCGGCCGCCTCCAGAGCCTCGCGCACGGTCTCGGGGCTGGCGGGGATGTCGGCGACGAACTCGTCGACGGTTCCGTCGGTGTCGGACTGAACGCTCAGCCCGAGGATGTTGCCGCCCCTGTCTGCCAGGGCCGAGGCGAGGGAGGCCAGCCGCCCGGGCCGCTCGTCCACCGTGGTGCGGATGCGCAAGAATCCCATGCATCCGAGCATGCCCGACGGCTGTTACGCCGCCGCTAACGACGTGTTTCGGAGCTTGCATTGCGGAATGAACCTATATATCCGGATAGTGCCACGTCGGAGGTTGATGTTCGGGTTCCTCCCGCAACGCTTGCGGCCGTTGAGGATCGATCACGAATTTCGTCGTGAGATGCGACATGGTGTCCGGATATAGCAGGATACGGGGGCATGAGCGTGCGTGTTCCCTTGTCGTCCGAGTTCGTGAACGGCGACGTGTCCTTCTGGTACCGGTCCACCGGTGTGCCCGCCCCCGGCCCCAGGCTCGACGGCGACGTGGATGCGGATGTGGCGGTGGTCGGCGCGGGCTACACGGGCCTGTGGACCGCGTACTACCTCAAGCGCGCCCGCCCGTCCCTGCGCGTCGTCCTGCTGGAGCAGGAGTTCGCCGGATTCGGCGCCTCCGGCCGCAACGGCGGCTGGCTGACCGGCGACCTGGCCGGCTCGCACGAGCGGTACGGCGAGGGCGCGCGGCGGCTGCAGCGGGAGATGTACGCCTCCATCGACGAGGTCATCGCGGTCTGCGAGAAGGAGGCCATCGACTGCGACCTCGTCAAGGGCGGCGTCGTGAACGTGGCCCGCACCCCGGCCCAGGCCGACCGGCTGCGCGAGGCGGTGTCGTCGGCCCGCGCGTGGGGCATCGGCGAGGCCGACCTGCGCCTGACGGACCCGGCGGAGCACGTACGGGTGGCCGGGACGCTGGCCGCCTCCTGGAGCCCGCACTGCGCCCGCATCCAGCCCGCCAAGCTGGCGCAGGGCCTGGCCAGGGCCGTACGCGACCTCGGCGTGCCCATCTACGAGCGCACCCCGGTCACGGAGATCGCCCCGCACCGCGCGGTCACCCCCTACGGCACCGTGACGGCCGGCCACGTGATCCGCGCGACGGAGGGCTTCACCGCCCGCCTGCCCGGCCTGCGCCGCCAGTGGCTCCCCATGAACAGCTCCATGATCGTCACCGAGCCCCTCCCGCCGTCGTTCTGGGACGAGGTCGGCTGGCGCGGCGCCGAGTTGCTCGGCGACATGGCGCACTACTACATGTACGCCCAGCGCACCGCCGACGACCGCATCGCCTTCGGCGGCCGCGGCCGGCCCTACCTGTACGGCTCCCGCGTCGACGCCCGCGGCCACACCCATGAGTGGACGGTCGAGGCCCTGTGGCGCCTGCTGACCGGCTTCTTCCCCGCCGCCCGCTCCTCCTCGATCGCCCACGCCTGGTCGGGCGTGCTCGGGGTGCCGCGCGACTGGTGCTCGACGGTCCATGTGGACCCCGCCACCGGCCTGGGCTGGGCGGGCGGCTACACGGGCCACGGCGTCACCACGACGAACCTGGCGGGCCGCACGCTGCGCGACCTGGTCCTCGGTGAGCAGACGGAGCTGACATCCCTGCCCTGGGTGGGGCGCGAGGTCCGCCCCTGGGAACCGGAGCCGCTGCGCTGGCTCGGCGTGCACGCGATGTACCGGTTGTACCGGGTGGCCGACCACCGCGAGCGCTCCAGGCCCCGCACCTCGGCCCTGGCCCGCTTCGCCGACCTCATCACCGGCCACTGACCCGGCCCGCCGTCCAGATCACCGCACCTCAACGGCCTCCCGCCCGCGCGCCGAGCCACCCATCGGCGGGAGGATTGACGTCGGCGCCCCGGCGTGAGCACCCACTGAGAGAGGGAGACCTTGATGAACGTCCTCTTCCGAGGAGGCCGCGTCTTCACCCCCGAAGGCGTCCTGGCGGCGTCCGTGCTGGTGAGCGATGGCATGATCGCCGCCATGGGCCCGGAGGGTGAGCTGGCCCGTCAGTCGCCGTCCCACGACACGGTGGATCTGGACGGCGGCCTGCTGGCCCCCGGTTTCATCGACGCCCACATCCACCCGGTCCAGGCGGGACTAGAGCGGGCGAAGTGCGATTTGTCGGAAGTGTTCGGCCTTGACGCCTACTTGGCGAAGATCGCCGACTATGCCACGCAAAATCCTGATAAAGAGTGGATCGATGGCGGCGGCTGGGACATGTCGGCGTTCCCCGGTGGTCTCCCGCACCGCGACCGGCTCGACTTCCTCGACCGCCCGGTCTACCTGATCCAGCGCGACCACCACGCCGCCTGGGTCAACACCCGGGCCCTGGAACTGGCCGGAATCACGCGGGACACCCCTGACCCGGCCGACGGCCGCATCGAGCGCGACAGGGACGGCACTCCCACAGGCGTCCTGCACGAGGGCGCGATGGACCTCGTCGGCCTGCTCACCCCGCGCCCGTCCGCCAAGGACCTGGACGACGCGCTGGCGGACGCCGAGCGGCACCTGTTCTCACTGGGCATCACCGGCTGGCAGGACGCCATCGTGGGCCCGTACGCGGGCTCCGCGGACCAGCTCCCCACCTACCTGTCCGCGGCCCGCGAGGGACGACTGAGGGCGCGCGTAGCAGGCGCCCTGTGGTGGGACAGGACACGCGGCCTGGACCAGCTCGGCGACCTGGTCGAGCGCCGGGCCTCGGCCGAGGGCCTCGACCGGTTCAGTGCCACGTCGGTCAAGATCATGCAGGACGGCATCACGGAGAACTTCACGGCCGCGACGCTGCAGCCGTACTGCCTGTGCGGCGGCACGGGCCTGTCGTACGTGGACCCGTACAAGCTCAAGGAGTACGTCGCCGAGCTGGACCGGCTCGGCTTCCAGGTGCACTTCCACGCCATCGGCGAGCGGGCCGTGCGCGAGGCCCTGGACAGCTTCGAGGGCACGAACCCGGCCAACCGGCACCACATCGCCCACCTGCAGATCATCGAGCCCTCGGACGTGCCGCGCTTCGCCGCCCTGGGCGTCACGGCCAACCTGCAGCCGCTGTGGGCCACGCACCACGCGCAGATGGACGAGCTGACGCTGCCGTACCTGGGCGAGCCCCGCTCGTCGTGGCAGTATCCGTTCAAGGACCTGCTCGACCACGGCACGCGGTTCTGCGCGGGCAGCGACTGGCCGGTGTCGGACGCCGACCCGCTGCAGGGCATGCACGTGGCGGTGAACCGCACCGAGCCGGGCGGCTCGGTCCACGCCGGCTACCCGACCGCGCAGACGCCGTTCCTGCCCGGCCAGCGCATCGACCTGGCCACGGCCATGACCGCGTACACGGCCGGCTCCGCCTGGGTCAACCGCTCCCCCGCGGGTGTGATCGAGCCGGGCCGCCCGGCCGACCTGGTGGTCCTTGACCGCGACCCGTTCGAGCTCCCGCCCGGGGACATCTGGACGACGCGGGTGCGCATGACGTTCGTGGACGGCGAGCCGGTCCACGACCGACCCTGACAACGGCGAAAGGGGCCCCGGAACACGCCCGGGGCCCCTTTCGCGTGACTCGACTACCAGGGGGACTTGTTGGCGCGCAGGCGCTCCAGTGCCTCCTCGAGGATCGCCTTGCCGTCCTTGTCGCTCCTGCGCTCTTTCACGTAAGCGAGGTGCGTCTTGTACGGCTCGTTCTTCGGCGGGGCAGGCGGGGCCTCCTCGTCCTGTCCAGCTGGGAGGCCACAACGTGGGCAGTCCCACGTCTCGGGGACCGCCGCGTCACTGGCGAAACTGGGGCGCGTCTCGTGCATGTTGGCGCACCAGAACGAGACCCGCACTCTCGGAGCTGCCTCGCCGCGCTCGGCCTCCCCCATCGGGCCGGCGCCGACTCGGCTGCCACGGATCGCGTTGCCACTACCCACGGATGAACTCCTCGCTCGATCGCCCCGCGCAGGAACACGGGGGGAGAATCACTGTCACGCGTTGACTTCTATTTTTCTCAGGGCCTCATGAGCAGGCCGAGAGCGATGATGCAGACGAACCAGACCGTGCCCGTGATCACGGTCAGCCGGTCAAGGTTGCGCTCCACCACCGAGGAACCGCCGAAGTTCGACGAGAACCCGCCGCCGAACATGTCGGACAGGCCCCCGCCCTTGCCCTTGTGGAGCAGGACGAGCAGGATCATGAGAAGGCTCGCCAGGATGAGGGCGATGGAGATTCCGAGTTCCACGGTATGCCTGTTCCTTCAATGCTCTGTTACGCGTGACGATTCAAACTTGCCTCTTGAGGGTACGACCTGCTGTCAAGTCGCACCCCCAGAACGACTCAGTTAGCCAGGCATCTCGGAGAATCGGCAGATCTTCGTGAACTCCCCGGCGTCGATGCTGGCACCGCCCACGAGCGCGCCGTCGACATCCGGTTGTGCCATGATCCCTGCGATATTGCCTGACTTGACCGAGCCTCCGTAAAGGATACGGATTCCCGAGGCCACTTCGGAGTCATAGAGCTCAGCGAGTCTGACTCGCAATGCTCCGCAGACCTCCTGGGCGTCCGCGGGGGTGGCCACCTCGCCGGTGCCGATCGCCCACACCGGCTCGTAGGCCACCACTATCGATTTTGCCTGCTCCGCCGAGATCTTGCGCAGCGCTCCGTCAAGTTGGCCGAGACTGTGCGCGATGTGACCGCCTTCTTGGCGCACCGGCAGCCCCTCCCCCACGCACAGGATCGGGGTCAGCGAGTGCCGGTAGGCGGCCTGGACCTTGGCGTTGACCAGGTCGTCGTCCTCGCCGTGGTATTGCCGCCGCTCGGAGTGGCCGATCGTGACGTACGTGCAGCCGAGCTTGGCCAGCATGACGCCCGACACCTCACCGGTGTAGGCGCCGCCGTCGTACTGGGACAGGTCCTGGGCGCCGTACACGATCCTGAGCTTGTCGCCGTCGACCAGCGTCTGCACGCTGCGCAGGTCGGTGAACGGCGGCAGGACGGCGACCTCGACCTTGTCGAAGTCCTTGTCGTTGAGGCCGAAGGCCAGCTTCTGGACCAGCGCGATGGCCTCAAGGTGGTTGAGGTTCATCTTCCAGTTGCCGGCGATGAGGGGCTTACGCGTGCTCAATTCACTCCTCCAACGCGGCGAGTCCGGGAAGGGTCTTCCCCTCAAGATATTCGAGGCTGGCTCCGCCACCGGTGGAAATGTGGGAGAAACCGTCCTCAGGAAGCTCCAGCTTCCGTACGGCGGCCGCCGAGTCGCCGCCACCGACCACGGTGAAGGCGCCGGAGGCGATCAGCGCCTCGGCCACCGCCCTGGTGCCGCCGGAGAACGCGTCGAACTCGAACACGCCCATGGGCCCGTTCCAGAAGACGGTCCTGGCGTCGGCCAGGTTGGCGGCGAACAGCTCGCGGGTCCTGGGCCCGATGTCGAGCCCCTCCCGGTCGGCGGGGATCGCGGTGGCCTCGACCACCTCGTGCTCCGCGTCGGCGGCGAAGGTGACCGCGGCCAGCACGTCGACGGGCAGGACGAGCTCGACGCCCCGCGCGGCTGCCTGCTCGATGAAGCCGCGCACCTGGTCGAGCTGGTCCTCCTGGAGCAGCGAATTGCCGACCTCGTGGCCCTGGGCCTTGAGGAAGGTGTAGGCCATGCCGCCGCCGATCAGCAGCCTGTCGACCTTGGTCAGCAGGTTGGCGATGACGCCCAGCTTGTCGGAGACCTTGGCCCCGCCCAGCACCACCACGTAGGGGCGCTCGGGGTCCTCGGTCAGCGTCTTCAGCACCTCGACCTCGGCCACGACCAGCCCGCCGGCCGCGTGCGGCAGCAGCTTGGGCACGTCGTAGACGCTGGCGTGCTTGCGGTGCACGGCGCCGAAGCCGTCGCCCACGTAGAGCTCGGCCAGCCCGGCCAGCTTCTCGGCGAACGCGCCGCGCGCGGCGTCGTCCTTGGAGTCCTCGCCCGGCTCGAAGCGCAGGTTTTCCAGCAGCGCGACCTGGCCGTCCTGGAGCGATTCAACGGCGCTGCGCGCGCTTTCGCCCACCACGTCGGCGGCGAAGGCCACGTCCTGGTCGAGCAGCTCGCCGAGCCGCACGGCCACCGGCTTGAGCGAATATTCCGGGTTGACCTGGCCCTTGGGCCTGCCCAGATGGGCGCAGACCACGACCTTGGCGCCCTTGCCGGTCAGCGCCTTGATCGTCGGCACCGACGCGCGGATGCGGCCGTCGTCGGTGATCCTCTCTCCGTCGAGAGGGACGTTGAGGTCGGTGCGCACGAGCACGCGCCGCCCCTTGACGTCGAGATCGTCGAGCGTGCGCATGCTCATGCTCCTGTTCCCGCGGGGCACGCGCCCCTCCAGATCGGTCTTGGCATCAGAGGCCGCGGCCCACCAGCTCGATGAGGTCGGCGAGGCGGTTGGAGTAGCCCCACTCGTTGTCGTACCAGCCGACGACCTTGACCTGGTTGCCGATGACCTTGGTGAGCCCGGCGTCGAAGATGCAGGAGGCCGGGTCGGTGACGATGTCGGAGGAGACGATCGGGTCCTCGGTGTAGCTGATGATCCCCTTCAGGGGGCCCTCGGCGGCGGCCTTGACCGCGGCGTTGACCTCCTCGACCGTGACGTCGCGGCTGAGGTCGACCGTGAGGTCGGTGGCCGAGCCGGTGGGGATCGGCACGCGCATCGCGAAGCCGTCGAGCTTGCCCTTGAGCTCGGGCAGGACCAGGCCGATGGCCTTGGCGGCGCCGGTGGAGGTGGGCACCACGTTGAGGGCGGCGGCGCGGGCGCGGCGCAGGTCCTTGTGCGGGCCGTCCTGCAGGTTCTGGTCCTGGGTGTAGGCGTGGATGGTGGTCATCAGCCCCTTCTCGATGGTGAAGGAGTCGTGCAGGACCTTGGCCATCGGCGCCAGGCAGTTGGTGGTGCAGGAGGCGTTGGAGATGATCGTGTGCTTGGCCGGGTCGTAGGCGCCGTCGTTGACGCCCATGACGACGGTGAAGTCCTCGTTCTTCGCCGGGGCGGAGATGATGACCTTCTTCGCGCCGTTGTCGGCGTGCACCTTGGCCTTGGTGGCGTCGGTGAACAGGCCCGTCGACTCCAGGACCACGTCCACGCCGAGGTCTCCCCAGGGCAGCTTGCCCGGGTCGCGCTCCTCGAAGACCTTGATCGCCTTGCCGTCGACCGTGATCTCGTCGCTGGAGGCCTTCACCTCGTAGGGCAGGCGGCCCAGGATGCTGTCGTACTTCAGCAGGTGAGCGAGCGTCGCGTTGTCGGTCAGGTCGTTGACCGCGACGATCTCGATGTCCTTGCCGCTGGCTGCGACAGCGCGCCAGAAGTTGCGACCGATGCGGCCGAAGCCGTTGACGCCTACGCGGATGCTCACAGGAACCGAACTCCTCGAAGTGATGGCGGGCTGAAACCTCAATCACGAACCTTATCGGACCCAAATTGGTTTAGACCACTGCAGCCCCCGCCCACGTGAATAGCGGTTCGAGAGACACGTTTTGCGACGTTCGAGTAAAGTGCCCGACTCATCGGAGTAAGTTTCGTGATTCTCTGGGGGCTGAGATGTCACACAAGCGGTCCGGCCTGCTTCCCGGACTCCTCATAGGTCTCGTCGCCGCGCTGACCTGCGCGGCCGCTCTGGGGGCGGCCGTGCTGTTCCAGACCCGCCTGCCCGCCGCCGTCACGACGTTCGGCAACGGCCATCCCCTCTCCCTGGTCCTGTCCCTCGCGATCGCCCTGCTGATCGCCTTGGTGATCGGCGCGGTACGCCCGCGCAGCATCACCCTGATCCCCGTTGCGGCGCTGTACGCGGGCGGAGCCGTGGTCGCCGGCCAGATCGCGGGCTCGTCGATGATGATCGGCGCCACCCTGCGCACCCCGCCCGCCGAGCGCGGCCCGGCCGACCTGTCCGACATCACCATGGACAACTTCTCCGCGGGCCTCCCCCACGCGCCGTCGCTCTACCAGGACCCGCTGTCCGAGACCTGGCCGGCCTGGCTCTACATCGCGGTGGCCGCCCTGGCCGCACTGGCACTGGTCACCCGCCGCGTCCTCCGCATCCGCCGCACCCATCGCACCGAGGCGGCCCAGGAGGAAGAAACGCAGGAGCCGGAGTACCGGGCCCCATTCGAGCCCGCCCAGTCCCCGGACCAGCAACCGGCAGGCGACCTCTTCACACCCCGCAAACCCGCCCGCGACTAACGCCATCAGGGACGGCGCCGGCGACGACACCATCCACCCATCGCCCGCCCCCGGGGCCCGCGAACGAACGAGCCGTACCAGGCCGAGTCAGCCGCGGAGACCGGTCAAGAATGCGCTCGTCACGGCGAGCACCCCGTGAGCCTTCACGACCGGCCATGACAGACGGAAACCCACGTCGGCGCGTGCGGTGCACCCCGCTTGCCGTAAAGGAAAAATGGGTTCATTCAAGAGCAGCCACAGACCCCTACGGGGCGAGCATGTCTACGGTGAGGTTGGCTTCGGTGTTGGGGATGCCCAGGTCGGAGGCACGTTTGTCGGCCATGGCCAGCAACCGCCGGATCCGCCCCGCGATCGCGTCCTTGGTCAGCGGCGGGTCGGCGATCTGCCCGAGCTCCTCCAGGGACGCCTGTTTGTGCTCCACCCGCAGCCGCCCGGCCACCACCAGGTGGTCAGGCGCCTCCTCCCCGAGGATCTCCAGCGCCCGCTGCACCCGCGCCCCGGCCGCCACCGCGGCCCGCGCCGAGCGCCGCAGGTTGGCGTCGTCGAAGTTGGCAAGGCGGTTGGCGGTGGCCCGCACCTCGCGGCGCATCCGCCGCTCCTCCCAGGCCAGCACGCTGTCGTGCGCGCCCAGCCGGGTGAGCAGCGCGCTGATCGCGTCGCCGTCGCGCACCACCACGCGGTCCACGCCGCGCACCTCCCGCGCCTTTGCGTGGATCTTCAGCCGCCGCGCCGACCCCACCAGCGCCAGCGCCGCCTCCGGGCCCGGGCAGGTGACCTCGAGCGACATCGACCGCCCCGGCTCGGTGAGCGAGCCGTGTGCCAGGAACGCGCCGCGCCAGGCGGCCTCGGCGTCGCACGCGGCCCCCGCCACCACCTGGCGGGGCAGGCCGCGCACCGGGCGGCCGTGGTTGTCGATCAGTCCCGTCTGGCGGGCCAGCGCCTCACCGTCGCGGTAGACGCGCACCACGTAGCGGGAGCCCTTGCGCAGGCCGGCGGGCGCGAGCACGAGCACCTCCGCCTTGTGGCCGAACACCTCGCCGATATCCTTGATCAGGCGCCGTGCGGTGGCGTTGGTGTCGAGCTCTGCCTCTATCACGATCCGACCGCCCACCAGGTGCAGGCCGCTGGCAAACCGCAGCAGCGTGGAAACCTCCGCCTTGCGGCAGCACGGCTTCAGCACCGGCAGGCGGCTCAGTTCGTCTTTCACCACACCTGTCATCGCCATAAGCGTTAGTCCTCTCCCCCATTCAGACCGGCTCTCGTCAGTCTCTCGCACCTTCGCGCCACGCCGACCAGGATCAACGCTTCTGGAGGAAAATCTCGTCCAGGACGGAGGCAAGACGTCGTGGGTCGTGCCTCGGCGAGCCGTCGGCGGCGGCCACGTCCGCCATGACGAGCCGCGCACCGAGCGCGGCGGCGGCCTTCTCCAGCGCGCCGGGGTCGTCGACCACTCCGGTGTCGGCGAGCACGACGTCGATGGACAGGTCGGGCGCGTGCTGCGAGAGGACCTCCAGGTGCTGCTGGGGGGAGAAGTCGTCGGTCTCGCCCACCTGGGGAGCCAGGTTGAGCGTGACGAGCCGTTTGGCCGTGGTCTCGTGCAGAGACCTAGCCAGCTCGGGCACCTTGAGGTGCGGCAGCACGCTGGTGAACCACGACCCGGGCCCGAACACCACCCAGTCGGCCTCCAGCACCGCCGTGACCGCCTCGGGCCGCGCGGGCGGGTCCTCCGGCACGAGCGAGATCGCCTGGACGCGGCCGGGCGTCACGGCGCACGCCACCTGCCCGCGTACGGTCGAGATGACGCCGTCGAGCTCCACCTCGGCCACGATGTCCAGCGGCACCGACGCCATCGGCAGCACCCGGCCGTGCGCGCCGAGCAGCCGCCCGACCCAGTCGAGCCCGGCCACGGGGTCGCCGAGCAGCTCCCACAGCGCCACGATCAGCAGGTTGCCGACGGCGTGCCCGTGCAGCTCGCCCTCGCTGCGGAAGCGGTGCTGCACGACCTCGCTCCAGGTGCTGCCCCACTCGTCGTCGCCGCACAGCGCGGCCAGCGCCATCCGCAGGTCGCCGGGCGGCAGCACGCCGAGTTCGCGGCGCAGCCGGCCGCTGGAGCCGCCGTCGTCGGCGACGGTCACGACCGCGGTCAGCCTGTCGGTGACCATCCGTAAGGCGGACAGGGACGCGAACAGCCCGTGCCCGCCACCCAGCGCCACCACGCGCGGTCCCAGACCCGCATGCGGATACGGCACCCCGTCCCATCCCACCTCACCAGAATGGAACCCGCCACCACGCGCATCCCTGTCCACGCGCCCTGCCGAAGACCCGTCCCCGTCCGCGCGCCCTACCGGGGCCGGTCCGTCGTCCGCCGCTGCCTCGAAGCCGTCATCGGTCACTCCCGCCCCACATCCCGGTGACTCACCTGGACCTCCATCCCGCGGTCGCGCAGGCGGGCGGCGACCTGCTCGGCCATGGCCACGCTGCGGTGCTTGCCACCCGTGCAACCCACCGCCAGCGTGGCATAGCTCTTGCCCTCGCGCCCGTATCCGGCGGCGACCACCCGCAGGACCTCTTCGTACGCGTCGAGGAACTCCTTGGCCCCCGGCTGGCCCAGCACGTAGTCGCGGACCGGGGCCTCCAGCCCGTTCATCGGCCGCAGGTCGGGCACCCAGTGCGGGTTGGGCAGGAACCGGCAGTCCACGACGAGGTCGGCGTCGACCGGCAGGCCGTATTTGAAGCCGAAGGACACCACGTTGAGCCGCAGCCCCGGCCGGTCCTCGCCACCGAAGTACGCGACGATCTTGTTGCGCAGGTCGTGGACGTTGTGCGAGGAGGTGTCGATCACGAGGTCGGCGTTGGCCCGCACCTCGCGCAGGATGCCCCGCTCGCGGGTGATCCCGTCGACCAGCCGCCCCTCACCCTGCAGCGGGTGGGGCCTGCGGACGTTCTCGAACCTGCGCACCAGCTCCTCGTCGCTGGCTTCCAGGAACACGACGCGCACCCGCACCCCGCGCCCTTCGAGCTCCTCGATGGCCGCGTTGAGGTCAGTGGTGAAGGCCAGGCTGCGCACGTCGACGACGGCCGCCACCTTGTCGGCGGCCAGCTTGACCTTGCCCGCCTCCTCGGCCATCGCGAACAGCAGTCCCGGCGGCAGGTTGTCGATGACGAACCAGCCCAGATCCTCGAGCGCTTTGGCCGCGGTGCTGCGTCCCGCCCCGGACATGCCGGTCACGAGGACGAACGCCCGGTCGGTGCTCATCGCCTCACTCCGTCCGTCAGCCAGGTCACCGGCACTGCCCCACGGGTGCCCATGTCAACGCCCTCCCCGGCCGGCACCGTCCGCCGGCCCAGCAGCCCGGGCGCTCACCGCATGGCGGCCGTCTCTCCCGCCCGGCTCTGTCATCGCGGCACGCCATCCACCATATCGGAACGCGTGAACCCGGCTCGGCCATCCCGCACCGGGGCATCGTGACGAGATCAAGGTGACTCTCCCTTCAGCGTCGACACGATGACCTCGGCGATGGACGGGCCGATGCCGGGAACCTCGCAGATCTCGGCGGGGGTGGCCTCGCGCAGCCTCTTCACGGAGCCGAAGTGCTTGAGCAACGCCTGCCGGCGGGCCGGGCCGAGGCCGGGCACGGCGTCGAGCGCGCTCTCCTTCACCGTCTTCGACCTCTTGGAACGATGGTAGGTGATGGCGAACCTGTGTGCTTCGTCCCGCACGCGTTGCAGCAGGTAGAGACCCTCGCTCGAACGGGGCATGATCACCGGCTGGTCGTCGCCGGGCAGCCACACCTCCTCCAGCCGCTTGGCGAGCCCGCACACGGCCACGTCGTCGATGCCCAGCTCGTCGAGCGCCCGCTGCGCGGCCGCCGCCTGAGGCCCCGCGCCGTCGACCACGACGAGGTTGGGCGGGTAGGCGAACTTGCGCGGCTTGCCCGTCTCGGGGTCGATGGGGCCGTGACCGTCCTCGCTGTCGGGGGCCAGCTCGCCGGTGGCGGAGCGTTCCTCCAGGTAGCGGCGGAACCGCCGGGTGATCACCTCGTGGATCGAGGCGACGTCGCCCTCCTTGGTCTTGACGGCGAAGCGGCGGTATTCGCTCTTGCGCGCCAGGCCGTCCTCGAACACCACCATCGACGCCACGACGTTCTCGCCCTGGAGGTGGGAGACGTCGTAGCACTCGATGCGCAGCGGCGCCTGGTCGAGCTCGAGCGCATCGACGATCTCCTGCAGGGCCTTGCTGCGGGTGGTCAGGTCGCTGGCGCGGCGGATCTTGTGCTGCACCAGCGATTCCTTGGCGTTGCGCTCGACGGTCTCCATCAGCGACTTCTTGTCGCCACGCTGCGGCACGCGCACGTCGACGCGGGCCCGGCGCTGCTCGCCCAGCAGCTCGGCGACGGCGTCGCTGTCGGGTGGCAGGACGGGCACGAGCACCTCGCGGGGCATCGAGTCGGGGCTCGCCTCGGCGTACATCTGCAGCAGGAACTGCTCGACCAGCTCGCCCGGCGTGGTCTCCTCGACCTTGTCGACCACCCACCCGCGCTGGCCGCGGATGCGGCCGCCGCGCACGTAGAAGACCTGTACGGCGGCCTCGAGGGGGTCCTCGGCCAGCGCGATCACGTCGGCGTCGGTGCCCTCGCCGAGCACGACCGCCTGCTTCTCCAGCGCCCGCTGAAGGGCCTGGACGTCGTCCCTGAGCCGGGCGGCGCGCTCGTATTCCTGCTCGGAGGCGGCGTCGCGCATCTCCTTCTCCAGCCGCTTGATGAAGCGGCCGGTGTTGCCCGCCATGAAGTCGCAGAAATCCTCGGCCAGGTCGCGGTGCTCCTCCGGGGTGACCCGGCCGACGCACGGCGCCGAGCACTTGTCGATGTAGCCGAGCAGGCACGGCCGGCCGATCTGCCCTGCTCGCTTGAACACCCCCGCGCTGCACGTGCGCACCGGGAAGACCCGCAGCAGCAGGTCGACCGTCTCGCGGATGGCCCACGCGTGCGAGTAGGGCCCGAAATAGCGCGTGCCCTTGCGCTTGGCCCCGCGCATGACCTGCACCCGCGGGAACTCGTCGCCCATGGTGACCGCGAGGTAGGGGTAGGACTTGTCGTCGCGGTATTTCACGTTGAAGCGCGGGTCGTACTCCTTGATCCAGGAGTATTCGAGCTGCAGCGCCTCGACCTCGGTGCCGACGACGGTCCAGTCGACGTCGGCCGCCGTGGTCAGCATCGACTGCGTGCGCGGGTGCAACGCGGAGAAGTCCGCGAAGTACGAGTTGAGCCGCTGGCGCAGGCTCTTGGCCTTGCCCACGTAGATCACCCGGCCGTGCGCGTCCCTGAACCGGTAGACCCCCGGGGAATCGGGGATCGAACCTGGCTTGGGCCGGAAACTCAAAGGGCTGCCCGCTGATCTCGCCACGTTCAAAAGCCTAGTAGCCCTCACCGACAAGGTTGCCCCGCCGGCGGGCGCCCGCCGTACCGTCATCCCGGCACGACGGGCTCGCCACGGCTGTGCTACGCGAGCGCGATCTGATCGCCGTCGACCGTGATCTGCTGTTCGGGCAGCGGCTTCTTGGCCGGCCCGGCCGTCACGGCCCCGTCGGCGATGTTGAACTTGCTGTTGTGGCACGGGCAGACGATCGCCCCGTCCGCGACGCTGCCGACCGTGCACCCACTGTGCGTGCAGACTGCGCTGAACGCCTTGAACTCGCCCGCCGCGGGCTGCGTGACCACGATCTTCTGCTCCTTGAAGATCGCGCCACCGCCCACGGGGATGTCGGCGGTCTTGGCCAGCGCGCCACCGGCAGGCGGCGCGCTGGACTGAGCCGCGCTGGATTGCGGTGCACTGGATTCGGTGGTGCCGGCGGTCGTCGCGGTATCGGTCCCGCCGCTGCAGGCGGCGATCGCCAGCGTCAGGCCACCTGCGCCCACGCCCGCGATCACCGCCCGGCGGCTACGAAAGTCTTCTCCCATGCGGCTCACCCAAGCGCACCCAGGTGAGAAATTCATGAGACACCCCGGCTACGCCAGCCGAATCTTGTCCCCGTCCACCTGGATCTTCTTCTCCTCGAGCGGCTCGCCCGCGGGACCGTCGGTGACGGAGCCGTCCTCGATGCTGAACTTGCTGCCGTGGCACGGACAGTTGATCGTCTTGTTCTGCACAGTGGCCACCGTGCAACCCGCGTGGGTGCAGACCGCCGTGAACGCCTTGAAATCACCCGCCGTCGGCTGCGTGACCACGATCTTCTGAGCCTCGAAGACCTTTCCGCCGCCCTCCGGGATATCGGTGGTGTCGGCCAGCGCCTTGGCCTTCGCCGCCGACTTCTTCTTCGGTGCCGCGGACGACGCCTCCTCGGCCGGCTCCTCGGCCGGCTCCTCCGCCGGTGGCTCCGCGCTCGCTTCGGTCGTCGGCGAGCCGTAGCTCGCACACGCCGTCAGAACCGCCGCGAGCCCGGCGCCTCCGGCGCCGAGCACCATCGTTCGGCGCGTCGTATCCGTCATGGTGCGTCCTCCCAGGTTGGTTCTCTCTTCAGGTACGTCCAGCGCCCTCGCGCCGGTTCAGACTGCCCGAGCCCAATCCCGGTGACTACGCACAAATACCTGTTCAGACGATCACGATGCCGTCGCCTTCTGCCTTGACCTGAAATGCGGCCAGCGGGGCGGTGGCGGGGCCCTTGGTGGCGTTCCCGCTGTCGGCGGCGAACTCACTGCCGTGGCAGGCGCACCTGATGACGTTGTCCTTGGGGGTGCTCACCGCGCAGCCCTTGTGGGTGCAGATCGCGCTGAACGCCTTGTAGACGCCCTGCGCAGGCTGCGTCACGACGATCTTCAGGTCCTCGATCACCTTGCCGCCGCCCACGGGCACGTCGGCCGTCTTGGCGATGACCTTGCCCTTGAGGCTGGGCTGGGTTTGGGCGTCTCCCGTGCCGCACCCGGCGAGCGCCAGCCCGCACGCCGCGACCCCCGCCGCGCCCAGCATCTCGCGCCGCCCGAGGCCGTTTTCAGGCATGGCTGCGCCCCGCTCGGTAACCGTCATGTCTCCCCCGCTGACCCTCCGCGTCGCCGACCCCTGCAGGTCAGTTCGATACCCGAGCTCAACTTTATTGGCGCGGTGCCTCGGTCCGGTCAGCGGGTGGCAGGCGGCCGGGCCGGACAACCGGACCCGCACCGCCACGCTGCGGGCAGACGACCCGCACCCCACCCACCAGAGCGCGGACAGACGGAAGGACCCGCACCGCCGGGATGACGGGCGGGCCTCCTCAGAAGGTGAGTATCTTGCGCAGGAACCGCCCCGTGTGGCTCTCCTCCTCGAGCGCGACCTCCTCGGGCGTGCCACTGGCGACCAGGGTCCCGCCGCGCGACCCGCCCTCGGGCCCCATGTCGATGATCCAGTCGGCCGTCTTGATCACGTCGAGGTTGTGCTCGATGACGATCACGGTGTTGCCGCTGTCGACCAGCCGCCCGAGCACCCCCAGCAGTCTGCGGATGTCCTCGAAGTGCAGACCGGTGGTCGGCTCGTCCAGCACGTAGATCGTCCGCCCGGTCTGCCGCCGCTGCAGCTCGGAGGCGAGCTTGACGCGCTGCGCCTCACCGCCGGACAGCGTGGTGGCCGGCTGCCCGAGCCGGACGTAGCCCAGCCCCACGTCGTTGAGCGTCTGCAGGTGCCGCTTGATCGCCGGGATCGCCTCGAAGAAGCCCAGGGCCTCCTCGATCGGCATGTCGAGAACCTCGGCGATCGTCTTGCCCTTGTAGTGGACCTCCAGCGTCTCCCGGTTGTAGCGGGCTCCGTGGCAGACCTCGCAGGGGACGTAGACGTCCGGCAGGAAGTTCATCTCGATCTTGATGGTGCCGTCGCCCGCACACGCCTCGCAGCGCCCGCCCTTGACGTTGAAGCTGAAGCGCCCGGGCTGGTAGCCGCGCACCTTCGCCTCCGTCGTGGCCGCGAACAGCTTGCGCATGTGGTCGAACACCCCGGTGTACGTGGCCGGGTTGGAGCGCGGCGTCCGCCCGATCGGCGACTGGTCGACGTGGACGACCTTGTCCACCTGGTCCATGCCGTTGATCCGGGAGTGCCGCCCCGGCACCGTGCGCGCCCCGTTGAGCTCCTTGGCCAGTGCGCTGTAGAGGATGTCGTTGACCAGCGTCGACTTCCCGGACCCCGACACGCCGGTCACGGCCGTGAACACGCCGAGCGGGAACTCGATGTCCACGCCCTGGAGGTTGTGCTCACGCGCCCCCTTGACCGTGATCTGCCGCTTCTTGTCGCGCTTGCGGCGCTTGGCGGGGATGGGGATGCTCCTGCGCCCGGACAGGTATTGCCCGGTCAGCGACTCCTCGCTGGCGAGCAGCTCCTGCACCGTGCCGGACACGACGACCTGGCCGCCGTGCTCGCCGGCGCCTGGACCGATGTCGACCACCCAGTCGGCGGCCGCGATCGTGTCCTCGTCGTGCTCGACCACGATCAGCGTGTTGCCCATGTCGCGCAGCCTGATCAGTGTGTCGAGCAGGCGCATGTTGTCGCGCTGGTGGAGCCCGATGGACGGCTCGTCCAGCACGTACAGGACGCCGACCAGGCCGGAGCCGATCTGCGTGGCCAGCCTGATGCGCTGCGCCTCGCCGCCCGCGAGGGTGGCGGCGGCGCGGTCCATGGTCAGGTAGTCGAGGCCGACGTCCAGCAGGAAGCCCAGGCGGGCGTTGATCTCTTTGACGACCCGCTCGGCGATGTGCATGTCGCGGTCGGACAGCTTGAGCGCGGCCAGGAACTTCGCGCACTCGCCGATCGACATGGACGACACGTCGGCGATCGACCTGTCGGCGACCGTCACCGCCAGGGTCACCGGCTTGAGCCTGGCCCCCTTGCAGGCCGGGCACGGGATCTCGCGCATGTAGCCCTCGAACCGCTCGCGGCTCGAGTCGCTCTCCGCCTCGGCGTGCCTGCGCTGCACCCACGGGATGACGCCGTCGTAGGTGGTGTAGTAGGAGCGCTGCCTGCCGTAGCGGTTGCTGTAGCGGACGTGCACCTGCTCGTCGTGGCCGTACAGCAGCGCCTTCTGCGCCTTCTTCGGCAGCTTCTCCCACGCCGTGTCGAGCGTGAACCCGACCGTGTGGCCCAGCGCCTCGATCAGCCTGACGAAGTATTCGCTGGTGTGGCCGCCCGACCAGGGGTGCAGTGCGCCGTCGCCGAGCGTCCGCTCCGGGTCGGGCACAACGAGGTCGGGGTCGACCTCCATCTTGGTGCCGAGTCCGGTGCACTCGGGGCAGGCGCCGAACGGCGAGTTGAACGAGAACGAGCGCGGCTCCAGCTCCTCGAACGACAGGTCGTCGTAGGGGCAGTAAAGGTGCTCGGAGTAGAACCGCTCGCGGTTGGGGTCGTCCTCGGGCAGGTCGACGAACTCGAGGGTGATCGTGCCACCGGACAGCTGCAAGGCCGTCTCGACCGAGTCGGTGAGCCGGCGCCGTGCCGTCTCCTTGACCGACAGGCGGTCGACGATGACCTCGATGTCGTGCTTCTCGTATTTCTTCAGCGTCGGCGGCTCCTCCAGGCGCACGACGGTGCCGTCCACCCGCGCCCTGGCGAAGCCCTTGGTCTGCAGCTCGCGGAACAGCTCGCCGTATTCGCCCTTGCGGCCGCGTACGACCGGGGCGAGCACCTGGAACCTGGTGCCCTCCTCCAGGTCCATCACCCGGTCGACGATCTGCTCCGGCATCTGCCTGGCGATCGGGCGCGAGCACACCGGGCAGTGCGGCTTGCCGATGCGCGCCCAGAGCAGTCTCAGGTAGTCGTAGACCTCGGTGATCGTGCCGACGGTCGAGCGGGGGTTCTTGCTGGTGGCCTTCTGGTCGATCGACACCGCCGGCGACAGGCCCTCGATGAAGTCGACGTCGGGCTTGTCCATCTGGCCCAGGAACTGGCGAGCGTACGCCGACAGGGATTCGACATAGCGCCGCTGCCCCTCAGCGAAGATCGTGTCGAAGGCCAGGCTCGACTTACCCGAGCCGGACAGGCCGGTGAAGACGATCAGCGCGTCTCGCGGCAGGTCGAGCGAGACGTCCTTGAGGTTGTGTTCTCGTGCACCACGCACGATCAGGCGGTCTGCCACGGCGATCCCGGAAGTCGAAAGGCGGATAGGTCCACGGGGGATGGTAGACGGGGGCTCCGACAATTTCGGCGGCCCGCTCTGCGGCCTCCGAAAATTCGTCCCTCACAGGTTACGGCCATCCACCACCTCGGCAGGAAGCCTTCCGCATTCAACGATTTGACCTGGGGCTTTATGCCCGACACCACCTCAGACACCCTAAGTGATGAAAAATCTGGACATGACGGTTCTACCCGCGCTGCAGGCCGAGCTGTCCTCGGCCACCGACCAGCTGCTGGCCACGGCCGCGTCCTTCTCCGACGCCGACATCGCCGCCCCGTCCCTCCTGCCCGGCTGGACCAGAGGCCATGTGCCGGCCCACCTCGCCAAGAACGCCGGTTCCCACGTCAACCTTCTGACCTGGGCGAGGACCGGCGTCCGAACCCCGCAGTACGCCTCCTTCGAGACCAGGACCGCCGGGATCGAGGCCACGGCCGCCCAGCCGGCCGCGCGGCACCTGGCCGACCTGGAGGAGGGGGCCGCCCGCCTGGCCGCCGCCGTCCGCGACCTCCCTGAGGAGGCCTGGACGGCACAGGTGGTGCTCCGCGACCGCCCGGAGGCCGGTGGCGAGATCATCGGCAGCCTGCCCGGCCTCGGGTCCGGCCCCGCCGTCGAGGGCACACCGGCTGACATGCTGGCATGGCTCACCGGCAGGTCGGGCGGAGAGGGCGTTAGTCTGGTGCCCGTGGGGCAGTCGTTCATGCCAGGACCGGGCGGCACAGGCCTTCCAGAGCCGCCGCCGTGGCTGATGATGCCCGCCCCCGCTGATCTGCCCGCGACGCCCCCAGAGGACTATCCGTCAAGCGCTCCCGGCTCTGAAGGGCCGGGCTTGCCGTGGAGCCGCACTTTTGCGCCGTGGCCGAGGGGTGGGCCGGCTTGACCAGACCCAGCCGCCACGAAGGGGGATCTTCCACCACCGCCACATCCGCCTCCTGCGAAGAGCGGACGGCTACGCCTACACCCGAAAGGAGGAGGGCGTATGCTCCCCCGCCTGAAGGTGGGGTCTCCACGCCCGACATCAGATGACCTATACAGGTGACGTCCAGGTCGGCGGCCCCGCCGACGTGCGTGAGCTGCCCGCGCTGACGATCTGCAAGCTCGCCGTCGGCCCGTACGACAACAACGCCTATCTGCTGCGCTGCACGGAGACCGGCGACAGCCTGCTCATCGACGCGGCGGCGGACGCCGACCGCCTGCTCGCCCTGATGGGCGACCAGCCGATCAGCTCGATCGTCACCACCCACCAGCACGGCGACCACTGGCAGGCGCTGGAGCAGGTGACCAAGGTCACGGGCGCCCAGGTGATCGCCCACCCGCTGGACGCGCCCGCCCTCCCGCTGCCGGTGAACCGCACGGTCGAGCACGGCGACACGATCACCGTCGGCGCGGTCACCCTGGAGGTCATCCACCTGCGCGGCCACACGCCGGGCTCCATCGCGCTCCTGTACGACGGGGGCGAGGCGGGCACGCACCTGTTCACCGGCGACTCCCTGTTCCCCGGCGGCGTCGGCAACACCTGGAAGGACCCGGAGCGCTTCACCCAGCTCTACAACGACGTGGTGGAGCGCGTCTTCAACCGCCTCCCGGACGAGACCTGGGTCTACCCGGGCCACGGCAAGGACACCACGCTCGGCGCCGAACGCCCCGCGCTCCCGGAGTGGAAGGCCCGCGGCTGGTAGCGCCCCGCATCACCGTCCCGCCGCACCCGTCCGCAGATGCCGTCCCTGGCCCTGCGTCGACGCGCCCGCGGTGCCGCGAGCGTCCGCCCGTGCCGCCGCCCTCGCCAGGAAGGCGTGCCGACGTCCGCCTGCACCTCCGCGACGAGTCCGGCCCCTCAGGCCACCGCACGCCCGGCAGCCCCGCGACGGGCGACGCGGGGGCGCCGGGCTCTGGGCGGCGGAAACCACACAGCAGGCAGCCAGAGTCGCCGAGCATCACATCCCCGACGGCCGGCGAGACAACCCGGTCACTGGCGGGCGGCGAGGACCCGGACGATGCGCTCGGCGGCGAGGGCGGGATCGTCGGCGAGCCCGACGAGCTCGCCCCACGACCACCGATAGAACCACCCCTCGGAGAGCGGCACGCAGTCCACGATCTCGACCAGCATGACGGCGTCGGGGTCGCTGATCCGCAACGTGGGCGGGTACGCGCGAAGCGTCGCCGTCATCCCGCGCTGCTCCAGCTCCGTGGCTAGTTTGCCGAGATAGTACGTGCGCGTGTGCTCCCGCGGCGTAGCCGACATGGCTCCATCAAAGCCGAAGTAAGACGAAAAATCCCGTCAGTTGCCGATGCGCGAGGCTTCCTTGCGCTGCTCTCGCTTGTAGAACAGCATCCGCAGCGGAATCGCCGCCACGAGCGCGATCTGCATGGTGGCGCCGATCTTGATCGGCAGGTCGCCGCCCTCAGGCCAGGCGACCCAGACGGTGAGGAACGCCACGTTCACCATGATCCATCCGAGGACGACCGCCGCGAGCTGCCCCTTCGGCTTGGGGTACTCGATCCGGCTGACCATCAGCCACGCCACGCCGAGCACGGCGAACAGGGTCCAGATGCTCGGCTGGAACAGCAGCACGATGGAGATCACGGTCATGGCGCCCATCGGGATGGGCAGCCCCATGAAGTCGCCGCTCTTGGTCTTGACGCAGGCGAACCTCGCCAATCGCACAACCCCGGCGACGAGTACGGACGCCGCGGCGACCAGCACGGCGGCGAACGGCACCTGGTCGGTGAACCCGCCCCAGATCACGACCATGAACGCGGGAGCGAACCCGAAGCTGATCACATCGGCCAGGTTGTCGAGCTCGGCGCCCATCGCAGAGGCGCGGAAGCGCCGCGCGACGAGGCCGTCGAACAGGTCGCAGGTCGCCCCGATGAGCAGGAGCACGACAGCGGTGGCGAAGTAGCTCGGATCGGGCGTGAAGCGGCCGCCCGCGCTCTGAAGCTGCTGGATCGCGGAGTACGCCAGGACGCACACCGCGAGGAACCCGCAGATCGCGTTGCCCAGCGAGAGGGAGTCGGCGGCCGAGAGGCGGAATGCCTTGCCGACGGGACCTCGAGGCTCTTCCTCATCCGCCTGCCAACTGCCGGCGTCAGCCGCGGTCAATTCTGGTCACCCCCGCAACCGTCTTCTCTCCCACGGACACCGTGGGAGAGATCCCTTCGGGAAGGTAGATGTCGACCCGCGAACCGAACCTGATGAGCCCGATCCGCTCGGTCTGCGTGACCTTGGCGCCCGCGCTCAAGTACGGCACGATCCTGCGCGCCACCGCGCCCGCGATCTGCACCATCTCGATGTCGCCGAGCGCGGTGGCGAAATGCCACACCACGCGCTCGTTCTGGTCGCTGTCCTTGTTGAACGCCGGCAGGAACCCACCTGCCACATGCTGCACGGAGGTGACATTTCCCGCAAGGGGGGCCCGATTGACGTGGACGTTCAGCGGGCTCATGAAGATCGCGACCCTGGTGCGGCCGTCTGGCCATGGGTCGATGCTCTGCACCACACCGTCGGCGGGCGACAGAATGCGTCCCGCTCCTGGGGTGCGGTCGGGGTCGCGGAAGAACCAGAGCATGCCCCCGGTGAGCGCGCTCAGCGGCGCCGCCGCGAGCGCCCATCGGCGGTCCTTGCGCGTCAGCAGCGCAGTGGCGGCCGCTGCGGCCGCCGTCGGGAAGAGCCACGGGGAGACCCCGCGTGCGAGCCTGACGCGGCTCGACTTAGCAGAATCGTCTGACACGTACAACCTTTGGTGGTGACTGGACTGGGCGCTTTGCCGTGGTGTTACAGAACTAGCAACTATTACACGGCGCAACTACACAAGCAAAGCGCCTCGAAGCCCATTTCGCTAGACCTGCTCAGGATGCGTTTCCTCGCCCTTGCGCGCGTCGATGCGGGCTTTGACCAGGCTGGCCACGGTGGTGATGACCATGGTGACGCCGATGACCGAGAGCGAGACCCAAATGGGAATTTCGGGCGCCCAGGAGACACCGCTGGCGTGCAACGCCTCCATTACCAGCTTAACCCCGATGAACCCGAGAATGAACGCCAAACCGTAGCTGATGTAGACGAGCCGCTGCAGCAGGCCGCCCAGCAGGAAGTACAGCTGACGCAGTCCCATCAGGGCGAACGCGTTGGCGGTGAAGACGATGAAGGGATCCTTGGTGAGCCCGAAGATCGCGGGAATCGAGTCGAGCGCGAACAGCAGGTCGGTGGAGCCGATGGCGACCATGACGATGAGCATCGGCGTGACCATGCGCCTGCCGTCGATCTTGACGGTGACCTTGGACCCGACGTACCCCTCGGTGGTGGGGAAGGCCCTGCGCACCCACCTCAGCAGGACGTTCTCGTTGAACTCCTCTTCATCGCCCTTGAGATGCTGGCGGACGATGTTGACCGCGGTGTAGACGAGGAAGGCGCCGAACACATAGAAAAGCCAGCTGAACCGCTCGAGCGCCGCGGCGCCGAGCGCGATGAAGATGCCGCGCATGACCAGGGCGAGCACGATGCCGACGAGCAGCACCTTGTGCTGGTACGCCCGTGGCACGGCGAACCTGCTCATGATGATGAAGAAGACGAAGAGATTGTCGACACTCAGGCTGTATTCGGTGATGTAGCCGGCGAAGAACTCCCCGGCCTTGTCACCCCCGAACGTGGTCCACAGGACCACCCCGAACGCCGCGGCCAGGGCGACGTAGAACGTCACCCAGTAGCCGGCCTGCCGCATGGAGAACTCACGAGCTTCCCCACGGTCGACGATCCACAAATCGATGGCCAGTACAACAAGAAGACCGCCGATCACGGCGATCCAGGCCCACGTGGGTACCATCACTTCTCAAAACCTCCGGCATTGCAGGACTCAGTGCCGGAGGTCTCTCCCGCCCGCCATATCTGCGGACCGGCAGCCCCGGGGGCCCCGTGGAGCGGGGCTGCACCGTGATGACGAGGCTGTCGCGAAGGGATACTCCCCTCCCTAACCCAGGCAGTATACGAGAACGCCTTAACCCCGCCTAATCATCCATTGGATCTTGATCGCCCGTAAACCTCCAGCACGCTCTCCACGGCGGCGTCGCCATCGGGCATCTCCCGCCCCCGCCGCGCGGCCGCCTCCGCGAGCCTTTCCGCAGCTCGCGGCCCCTCCAGCAACGTCCGCACGGCCGCCCGCAGCCCCTGGACGTCCCCGTAGGGAACAAGGATCCCCGCTTCCCCCACGATTTCCGGAATTCCCCCCACCGCCGTGGCAATCACCGGTTTCCCGGCCATGAGCGCCTCCCTGATGCTGAGCGGCTGCCCCTCCCACCTGGCGACGGTGAGCACGGCGGTGGCGGCACCGAGCAGGTCGGGAACGTCCTCCCGATTTCCCAGCAACCTCACAGGTAGCGCCTCGCGCTCGATCCTCCGCTCCAGCTCCGCACGCAAGGGCCCTTCACCAGCGACCACGAACAATGGCCAGGTCCCCTTGTCCCCACCAACGCCGGCGGCCTCGCTGCCCCCGAGCGCGGCATCGCCCTGCCGCCATGGCCCGGCGGCGACGTCGAGGAGCGTTTCGAGTCCCTTCTGCTGGGCGAGCCGCGCGATCGTGAGCAGGATGGGCCGCTCCCCGGCCCCCAGCTCGTCCCTCACCTCCTGAGGCGTGCGCTTGGCGGGCTGTAGCGGAGGCGCGGGCACCACGGCGAGGCGCACGTCCCGAGCCCCGAGCCCGGCCATCCGCTCACCGAGGTCGGGCGACACCACCAGCACATGATCGGCCCGCCAGGCCACGATCCGCTCGAGCACCCGATAGACGAGCCCTACGAACCCGCCCGCCGTCAGCGCATTGTGCAGCGTGACGACCAGCACGCGCTCGCCCCCAGCAGGCCCGCTCCGTGGGAGCGCCCACCTGCCGCCCCGCCCCCGCGATGCGGCGGGCGCCTTCTTGCCGGCCCGCCCCCGCAATGCGGCGGGCGCCCTTTTGCCGGCCCGCTCCCCCAGTGCGGCGAGCACCCTCCACGGGCCCCGTGCCCCGAGCGCGGCCAAGGCCCCGGCCCTCAGCCCATGGGCATGCACGACGTCGGCGTCCCGCGTGAGCCGCCTGATCGCCAGCACCGCACGCAGGTCATTGCCGGGATGCGGCCGATCCGAGACGGCCACCTCCACGAACCGCGCGCCCACCCCGGCGAACGAGAACTGCTCCTCGACGCTGCGCGGCCCCAGGACGACCACCCGGTGCCCCCGCCGCACCAGTCCTTCGGCCAGCATCCGGACGTGCCGCCCCGTGCCGCCGGACGTGGTGCCCAGCACGAATGCCACCCGCACAACCCGCTCCTTCCTCAACCGGCCCATCCCCCGACCGGCCCGTCACTCAACCGTCTCGTCCCTCAACCGGCCGATACGATCTCCACCGGACCGGTCCCTCAACCGGCCGACGTGACCCCACCGGCCGGCGACCGGTCTCAGCCCGTCCCGCGCCGTCTGAGCATCCCGGCCACCGCCTCGGCGTCCGCCCGATCCACCACCGCCACGACGACCGCCCCCACCGCCAATGCCACGACGGCGGCCAGCACGGTGGCCCAGACGTTCGGCCACAGCCCCTGAGCCCCGATCCATCCCACCACAGCAGCCCCCGCCGCATACCCCAGCAGCCCTCCGGCGACCGAAGCACCCCCGGCCCTGACCAGCCCGGCCACGGCCCCGCTCCCCCGGGCCCGGACCACGGAGACGAGCAGCAGCGCCCCGCCCGCGCTCATGCCCACGCTCATCCCCAGCGCCATCCCGCCGATCTTCCACTCCTGGGGCAGCACCAGCGCGAGAACGGTCTGCGCGACCATCACGACCACCCACCCGGCCACGGTCCCTGCCGCGACCGCGCGGCCGCGACCGGCCGCGTACAGCACCCTGCTCAGGTGCGCGATGAGCCCGTAGCCGATCAGCCCGGGCGCGAACAACGCGATCGCCCGCGCGAGCTGGGGCGGGGAGATGTCGGTCTTGCTCCCGAGGAACACCACGGCACCCGGCTCCGAGGCGGCGGCCAGCACTCCGGCGGCCAGCCCGGACACGAGCACCACGGCCCGCGTGGTGCGCGCCGCGAGCGCCGAGAAGGCCGCCGCGTCGTCCGCCTGCGCGGACAGCCGGGGAAAGGCACTGGTGGCGATGGGTACGGCCAGCACGGCGTACGGCACCAGGTAGATCGCCCACGCGTAGTTGTAGACCGCGATGGCCGCGTTGCCGATCGCGTTGTTGGACAGCACCAGCACCACGATCATGGCGGCCTGCTGGGCGAGAAGCGCGGCGACGCCGGCCAGCGCGAGCCTGCGCACCTGCACGGCCACCCCGCCGGGAAAGCGCAGGGTCGGCCGCCACCGCAGCCCCAGCCGCGCCGTGGGCCCGATCACGGCCAGCACCAGGGACAGCACCCCCAGGCTGGTGCCCACGGACAACGCCAGCTCGGCGGGCCCGAGCTCCGGGGCGGGATCGCTGGTCCCGCCGCTGAGCGGCACGAACAGCAGATAGGCCACGATGACCACGATGCTGGAGACCAGCGGCGCGACCGCGGGCCCGGCGAACCGCTTGTGCGCCTGCAGCACGCCGTAGAGCACCACGGCGACGCCGTACAGGGGGATCTGGGGGGCGAAGACGACCAGCATGCGGGTGGCGACCGCGGTCACCGCGCCGACGTCGCAATCGCCGAGGGCGGAGCCGAAGAACAGCCCGATGACCGGCCCGGCGAACAACGCGGTGAGCACGCCGAGCGGGACCAGCACGACGACCACCCACGTCAGCATCGCCGAGCCGATCCAGCTCACGTGCGCGCCGGAATGCTCGTCCTCCGCGGCCGAGGCCCACCTGGCCAGCACCGGGACGACCATCCCCGCCAGCGCCCCGCCGACGACCACCTCGAACACGATGTTGGGGATCTGGTTGGCCGTCATGTAAGCCGTGGCCAGGCAGTTGGTCCCGACCGTCTGCGCGAAGGCGTACTGCTTGGCGAAGCCGGCGATGCGGGCCAGCACGGTGATCGCCCCGATGAGCATGGCTCCACCGGCGACGCCCCGCGCCGTCACGACACCCACCCGGCCTCCCCGATCACACCCCGGACGATCACACCCCGCGCGACCAGGCCACCGGCAACGGGCCACCGGATCACGAGGCCCCGCGCGGTCACGCCAGGCGCCCGATCACGTGGACATCATCCTGGCAGGCCGCACCGGCAATCGCGTCCGCCGGGTCACACGGGGTCGGCGGGACGGCGGCCGAGCATGTCGAGGCGGTTGAGTACGGGGTTGCCTGCGATGACCTTGGTGAAGCTGACCTTCTCCGAGGCGGCCGTCAGCGCCGCGACGGTGCCCAGCAGGGCGTACCGGCCGGGCCTGCCGAGCTTGGTGACCGCGACCAGCCCGAGCAGGGCGCCCAGAGAGTTGGCGCCCGCGTCGCCGAGCATGGCCCGCTCGCCCAGGTCCGCGGGCAGCAGCGCCGCGGCGGCCCCGAGCGGGACGGCCGCCAGCGCCGCGGCGGCGGGCGAGTCGTGGAAGAGCGCGGCGGCGAGCAGCGGCCCGCCGGTCAGCAGCCCGACCTTGATGGCGCGGCCGGGGCGCAGGTCGAAGAGGTTGGCGAGGTTCGCGGCGCCGGCGATGGCGGCGCCGTTGACCAGCGTGTCGACGGGCCCTTCTGAGACGAGGGCGGCCGCGCCGAGCCCGGTGGCGCCGATGCCGAGGATCTTGACTGCGCCGCTGGTGACCTCGCCGCGGGCGAGCGCGGTCAGGTGACCCTTGAAGCCTTTGGAGGACGTGGTGCCGTACAGGTCGTCGTAGGCGCCGAGCGTGCCGCTGCCGACGCCCGCGACGAGGGCGGCCAGGCGCAGGCGGCCGGGCAGGCCGGGCGTGAGCGCGGCCGCCGCGCCGGAGCCGGCCACGAACGCGGGACCTTCGAGCAGGGTGATGGCCTCGCCCCGGTGGTTCTTGCGCGTCCAGCGGCCGCTCAGGTCGGCCGGCCGGTTGCGGGTGAACGCGGCGTAGGCGGCGCGGGCGGCCGCGGCGCCGATCGCGGCGCCGGCGAGGGCATAGAGCAGGCCACGGGCCATGTCAGCTCCCTGACTGGGTGGGGGACGGAGAGGCGGACGTCACCGGAGGCTGGGGCGCCGAGGCTCCCTTGCCGATGCCGTACTGGCCGGCACGCCCGCTCAGCTGCTCCCGGAGAGAGTAGACGATCACGACGCGGCCAACGGGCATATCGGCGGTATCGACGGTGGAGACGCGCCTGGCGATGTCGCTCTCGTCGCGCAGGGCGCTGATCACGTCGCCGGACACGGCGGTGGGGGCGGCCTCGCCCGCGAGCACCGTGCCCTGGCCTGCGCCGTCGAGGCCGTTGGCCACCGAGACCAGCGCGCCGGCCAGGGCCTCGGCGCTGTCGCCCTCGTAGGGCTTCTCGGGAGCGAACATGACGGCGAGCGTGGCCCGCTTGGCGATGTCGCCGTCGATGCTGAGCAGCCCGCCGGTCTCGAAGGCGCCGATCACCTCGGTGGTGGCGGAGTTGGGGGTGTTCGCCTGGGCGGGGTCGTTGGTGACGAGGGCCGCGGCGAGCAGCATGGCGGCCCTGTCCCAGGCGGTGGCCGTGGTCGGGAAGACCATGTTGGCCGGCTTGAACTGGTTGACCAGGCCGTCGAGCACGCCCGTGCCCGTGGGGTCGAGGAACTTCTCCGTCAGCGTGAGCCGCCCGGTGATGTCCGCGCCGGCCTGCTCGAGCACCTGCTGCGTGGCCTCGCGGACGGCGGTGCTGGAGCCGGGCGACTCGATCAGCAGCACCCGCTGCCCTGCCAGGTCGCCGGCCACCATCTCCAGCGTCGAGGCGGTGATGAACGCGTCGTTGCCGGCCTGTCTGCCGCGCAGGGTGTCGAGGTCGGCCCGCAGCCCGTTGTTGGCGCTGGTCAGCTCGTCGCTGGTCCTCTTGGCCAGGTCGATCGCGGGGTCCTGGAGCAGCGTGGTGCCCAGCACGATGCCCACCGCCAGCGCCAGGAAGATCGCGACGATGGAGACGAGGTGATAGCGGAAATCGATCACGAGAAGAGTCCGACCAACCAGAAGATGAAAGCGTTCCAGGCGTCTTGCAGGCCGTTCAGCCAGGTGCGGCCGATCGGCGCGAAGGACAGCGCGACCCCCATCGTGATCAGCGCGGTGATCACGAGGAGCAGCAGCTGTGAGGTGGCGATCCGGCTGCGGTAGAGCCTGCTCACGCCCTTGGCGTCGATGAGCTTGCTGCCGATGATCAGCCGGGTGAGGAAGGTGCTGGCCATGCCGGAGCGTCCCTTGTCGAGGAACTCCTCCAGCGTGCCGTGGGTGCCGACGGCGACGATCAGCTCGGCGCCCTTGTCGTCGGCCAGGATCATCGCGATGTCCTCACTGGTGCCGGTGGCGGGGAAGATCACCGCTTCGCGGCCGAGCTGGTGGATGCGCTCCAGGCCGGGGGCGCGGCCGTCGCGGTAGGCGTGGACGACGAGCTCGGCGCCGCAGGTCAGCACCTTGGTGGAGACCGAGTCGAAGTCGCCCACGATCACGTCGGGCAGGTAGCCCGCCTCCAGCAGCGCGTCGGCCCCGCCGTCGACGCCGACGAGCACGGGCCGGTATTCGCGGATATAGGGGCGGAGGGTGGCGATGTCTTCCTTGTAGTGGTATCCACGCACCACGATGAGGACGTGCCTGCCCTCCATGGGGGTGCGGATCTCGGGTACGCCGACCCCCTCGATGAGCAGCCTGCCCTCGCCGCGGACATACTCCATCGTGTTGACGGCGAAGGCCTCGATCTGCACGGCCATCCCGGCGCGCGCCTCGGCCATGGCGGCCTCGACGGCCTCGGGGGTCTGCGGCTCGCCCTTGCCGACCACGTCCTCGTCGAGGTAGACGACGCCGTCGCAGACCCGGATGACGTCGCCGTCCTTGACCCGCTCGAACAGCTCCTGGTTGGCGTTGTCGATGAACGGCACGCCGGCCTCGATCAGGATCTGTGGCCCCAGATTGGGATAGCGGCCACTGATGCCGGACGCGACGTTGATCACGGCCGCGGCACCACATGCGACGAGCGCCTCCGCGCTGACCCGGTCAACGTCTACGTGGTCGATAATCGCAATTTCCCCGGACTGGAGGCGTTTCGTGAGCCTCTTGGTACGCCGGTCGATTCTCGCCACTGCCGTTGTGCCGGGAAGGTCACCGACCTTCCTGCTGCGGAGGCCCGGCATTCTGCTCCCCGGAACCTTCATCATGACCATCCTGCCAGAGCGAAACAGCGCGGAGGCCACGCATTGCGCGGCGCGTCCGCTTTGTCACTCAGGATCACCTGTCTGCTGCCGCGAGCCCGAGCAGTTCTTCGGCATGCGCCCGGCCCAGCTCGGAGTCCTCCAGACCTGCCAGCATGCGGGACAGCTCGCGTACCCGGCCCTTCTGGTCGAGCGCGGTGACGCCGCTGCGCACGACGCTGCCGTCGCTCGCCTTCTCGACCACCAGATGCTGGTCCGCGAACGCGGCCACCTGTGGCAGATGTGTGACGACGATCACCTGGGCGGTGCGGGCGAGCCTGGCCAGCCGGCGCCCGATCTCCACCGCCGCCTTGCCGCCGACCCCCGCGTCGACCTCGTCGAACACGAATGTCGGCACCGGATCCGCCCCGGCGAACACCACCTCGATCGCGAGCATCACCCGGCTCAGCTCGCCGCCGGAGGCGCCCTTGTTGAGCGGCAGCGGCGGCGCGGCGGGGTGCGCGGCCATCCGCAGCTCCACCTCGTCGACCCCCTCGGGTCCGAACTCCGCGCTCTGGCCGAGCTGGACGATGACCTTGGCGTGCGGCATGGCCAGCGCCGTCAGCTCCTCGGTCACGGCCTGCCCGAACCGCTCGGCGGCGGCCTGGCGCACCCTCGTCAGCTCGGCAGCCAGGTCGGTGAGCTTCTCGGTCAGCTCGTCGTGCTCGCGGGTCAGCTCGTCGATGCGCTCGTCGTCGCCTTCGAGCTCGGCCAGGCGGGCCGCCGCCTGCTGCGCCCACGCCAGGACCCCGGCGCTGTCCTCACCGTATTTGCGGATCAGCCCGGTCAGCACCGACCGTCGCTCCTGCACGGCCGCCAGCCGCGCGGGATCGGCCTCGATGGACTCCGCGTACGCCGCCAGGTCGGTGGCCACGTCGGAGATCAGGTAACCCGCCTCGGCCAGCCGGTCGCCCACGCCGGCGAGCTGGGCGTCGAAGTCGCGCACCGTCTCCACGGCCGCGCGCGCCTCGCCGAGCAGGGAGATCACGTCGTGAGGGCTGCCGGCCGCCTCCATCGGGTCGCCGAGCAGCGCTGTGTGGGCGGTGGTCGCGGCGCTGCGCAGGGCGTCGGCGTGCGAGAGCCGCTCCTCCTCGCCACGCAGCTCGGCGTCCTCGCCCGGCTTCGGGTCGACCTTCTCGATCTCCTCCAGACCGAAGCGCAGCCTGTCGGCCTCCTGCGTCCGCTCCCTGGCCCTGGTGGTCAGCTCCTCCAGCTGCGCGCCGACCTGCTTGTGCCGTTTGTACGCCTGTGTGTAGGCCCGCAGCGGCTTGACGAGCTCGTGGCCGGCGTAGCGGTCGAGCGCCGCCCGCTGCCTGGCGGGCTGGAGCAGCCGCTGCTGGTCCATCTGCCCGTGCACCGCCACCAGGTCGTCGGCCAGGTAGGTCAGGGTGCCGACGGGCACCGTGCGCCCGCCGAGCCAGGCCCTGGACCTGCCCTCGGCCGACACCGTGCGGGAGATGATCAGCTCGCCGTCCTCGACCACGCCGCCGATGTCCTCGACCTGCTGGGAGACGCGCCCGCCCGGCTCGATGACCAGCGTGCCCTCCACGGTCGCCCGGTCGGCGCCCGGGCGGATGCGCGAGGGGTCGGCCCTGCCGCCGAACAGCAGCCCGAGCCCGGTGACGACCATCGTCTTACCCGCGCCGGTCTCGCCGGTGACCACGTTGAAACCCGGGGAAAGCTCAAGGACGGCCTCGTCGATGACGCCGAGCCCCTGGATGCGGACCTCCTCGACCCTTGGTCGCACTGCCCACTCCCGTTCACTGCCGTGTCTGATGGTCACGCGGATCGTCTCCGAACACCTGCACGCGCAGACGCCGCCGCCTGCGGCGGACCGCCGGCCGCGGCCCACCATGCCCACGTGATCCTACGCGCTCTCCCTCCCATTCATTCAGGGTCGCACCCTTCCGCGCCATCCCTGAACAGGAAGCTCGAACTTGGCGACCAGCCTGTCGGTGAACGGCGCGCCGGTGCTCTCCACGCCGTGCAACCGCGCCAGGCGTACGGGCTCGGCACCCCTGCGCACCTCCACCCGCGAGCCCGACGGAAGCTCGAAACGACGCCGCCCGTCGCACCACAGGACGCCGCCCGGGGTGTCGGGCAGGATCTCGACGGCCAGCGTGGAGCGCGGTGAGACCACCAGCGGCTTGGCGAACAGCGCGTGCGCGCTGATGGGAACCATGAGCAGCGCCTCCACCTCCGGCCACACCACCGGCCCGCCCGCCGAGAAGGCATAGGCCGTCGAGCCCGTCGGAGTGGCGCAGATCACGCCGTCGCAGCCCCAGCGCGACAGCGGCCGGCCGTCGATCTCGGCGACCAGTTCCAGCATGCGCTCCTGCTTCTCGACGGTGGCCTCGTTGAGCGCCCAGGTGTCGGCCAGCACCCGGCCGTTCAGCCGGACGAGAACATCGATCGTCATGCGCTCCTCGACGTCGTAGCGGCCCGCGACGACGTTGTCGACCGCCGCGGCCAGGTCGGCCACCTCGGCCTCGGCCAGGAACCCGACATGCCCGAGGTTGACGCCCAGCAGCGGCGTGCCGGCGGGCCTGGCCAGCTCGGCCCCGCGCAGCAGCGAACCGTCGCCGCCGAGCACCATCATGACCTCGGCGTCCTTGGCCGCGCCCGGGTCGCCGGTCACCACCTCCGCCCCGGCGCAGGCGATCTCTCCGGCCTCGGTGTCGAGCACCCTGACGGTGATGCCGGCGTCGACCAGCCGGCTGATGACCAGGCGGGCGCTCTCGACAGCGGCCTCCCGCCCGGTGTGTACGGCGACCAGGACGGTCCGTTTCATTGCGGCCCTTCCGCGACGGCACGCTGGATCTCGGCTTCGAGGTCGGCGACCGGGGGCTCGCCTTCTCCCTTGCCCAGCCAGAGCAGATATTCCACATTTCCGGACGGTCCAGGCAACGGGCTGGCGGTCACCCCGCGTACGGTCAGCCCCAGGCCCTGCGCCTTGGCTGCGGCCTCGTGGACCGAGCGTGCCCGCAGCCCGGGATCGCGTACGACGCCGCCCGCGCCGACGAGGTCCTTGCCCACCTCGAACTGCGGCTTGACCAGCATCACGAAATCGGCTCGCGGCGCGGCGACGGCGGCCAGGGCGGGCAGCACGAGCCTCAGCGAGATGAACGACAGGTCGCCCACGATCAGTGTGGGCGGCTCGCCGACCATGTCGGGGGTCAGGTCGCGGACGTTGACCCGCTCCATCACCGTCACCCGCTCGTCGGTGCGCAGTGACCAGGCCAGCTGGCCGTAGCCGACGTCGACGGCGAGCACGTGGGCGGCGCCGCGGCGCAGCAGCACGTCGGTGAACCCGCCCGTGGAGGCCCCCGCGTCGAGGCAGCGGCGGCCCTCGACGGTCAGGTTTCCGAACGTGTCGAGCGCGCCGAGCAATTTGTGCGCTCCACGCGAAACGTAGTCGGGGCCGTCCTCGGGGACGGCCACGACGATGGCGGAGGCGGTGTCGACCTGGGTGGCGGGCTTGCGGGCGGTCTGCCCGCCGACGGTGACCCGGCCCGCGTCGATGAGCTGGGCCGCCTGCTCGCGCGACCTCGCCAGGCCCCGGCGCACCAGCTCGCTGTCCAGGCGGATCCTCCGGCTCACCGGTCACCCGGAGCCGGCTCGTCCACGGCGGCCAGCGTGGCCTCGAGCTCGGAAAACGATTCGTCGAAGATCGCCACGTGGGCGCCGACCGGCAGCTCGCCCAAGCGGCCGAGCCTGGCCACGACGGCGTCGACCCGCTCGTCGCCGGTCCCCTCCGGCAGCTCACTCATGATTCGACCGTAACGCCTCCCGCGAGCGCCCGGGACCTTGGCAGGCGTGTTACGCGTTGAAGGTCATACGGGGGTGCTACTGATGTGGAACGCTACGGTCCGCAAGGGGAAGAAAGGATACGCATCATGGCAAGCGTCGAGGAGTGCCGGGCGGCACTGGCCAAGCTCGTCGCCCAGTTCGACGAGATCGACGAGGAGGACCGTGCCAAGCATGTGGTGGAACGCACGGTCAGCTGCCGGGTGTCCGACCTCGACGTGATCTTCTACGGCCGGCTGCACCACGGGGGACTGGACCCGTTCACGGAGCAGCCGCCGCCGGACGGCAAGCCCGCCGACGTCAAACTCACGATCGCGAGCGACGATCTGATCGCGCTGGTCGACGGGGAGCTGGACCTGGCGCGTGCGCTGCTCGGGGGCCGGGTGAAGATCGACGCGAGCTTCGGCGACCTGCTGCGCCTGCGGAGACTGATCTAGGGAGGCTGTTGACCGCCCCTAACTGCCTATTTATTTAATGCCATCGTTAACTATCAGGCGATGGGTGAACAAATGGCGGCATGCAGAAGCGCCTGCACCTGGCCTGCGGGCTGCTCCACCGGCCCGGGCCGCTGACACCCGACGAGCCGACGCTCGGCCTGGTCGTCCAGTCGCGTCACCCACATGTGGGATCACATCCCTCGCTCTGCGACGAGGGGATGACCGTGTTGCCGGCGACCAACTACATGGACGAGGCGGACCGCCTCTGCGACCACCTGACGATCATCGACCACGGCCGCGAGGTGGTCGGCGGGACGCCCGCGGAGCCGAAGATGGCGCTCGGGGCGCCCTCGCTGGACGAGGTGTTCCCTCCGGCACACCGGGCACGCGCTGCGGGAGGAGCTGGGGTGATGGTATGGGAGGAACGCTGATGTGGTCGCAGGAGGCCTGGGCGCGCTGGTGCCGGCGTCGGCCCTGCTCCTGGCCGAGGGCGTCTGGCAGTTCGCGAGACAGACCAGCGAACGGGTCGCCTGACGCGGGCGCGCACTCCTACCCGATACGGTCCAGGACGGGCTTGACCGCGTCCTCCTCGACCCGCCCC